>NZ_VISV01000012.1:0-246766 GCF_007827615.1 Streptomyces sp. CNZ287
CCGCCCGACACCGACCCCCCGCACCCGCTCCCCACAACCACCACGTACCCACCCAACGCCCACCGCACCGCCCCGCTACCCCCCGCACCGCCCCCACCGCCCCCGCGCTGTCAGACCAGCCGCATACCCTTGGGCGGGCGTGAGGGCACGAGCGGGCCGGGGACAAGCGGACCGGTGACGAACACACCCGTGACGAACACACCCGTGACGACACACCCGTGACGACACACCCGTGACGAACGGACCGGGGACAAGCCAGCCAACCGCAAGCGGGCCAAGTGCGCCAAGCGGGCCGCGCGGATCACCGCATCCCCGAGCCACCCCGCACGCACCCGCGCAGGCGACCACCCGAGGGCAACACCCGGCACGACACCCACCCGGCCACCGCCCGCCCCATCACGCCGGCAGCATCCACGAAGGCCCTGACGGCTCCCCACGGGTGATTCACGTAGCGGGTGGCGGGCAGAGCCGCCAGCACTCCGCCGAGCCCGTACCGGGCCTGGGCGACCGCCCAGCGGGCGTCCTGCCCGGCCATGTCCCGGGGGCGGAGTTGGGGCGGGGGCGCCGCCAGTACACGGACCGTACGCGGCTCAGATCCAGCCGGCGGCTCGAGGTGGACAGCGTGCCGGCCAGGCCGTGACTGCCGAACTCGGCGTTCACGGTCACGTGCCCGGGAAAGTCGCCCGGGTCCAGGCGAGCCACCGGCACGTGCCGCCGGTTCAACTCCGCGATCACCTCGTCGGCGCTGGCGTCGTCGAGGCGGGTGACGACCACCACCGCCGCACCGCCGCAGGGCGCGGGCGGCATCAGTCGGTGTCTCCTTCCTGGTCGCTGCCCTGGTCCGAGTTGCCGTCGAGGCTCGTCAGGGTGGACGTCTCCCTGGACGTCTCCGAGCGCCTGTGCCGGTCCGTCGCCGGAACCGGCGTACCGTCCGCGTCGATCCACCGGCCGGTCTGCGTGTCCGGATCCAGCACGACCGCGACCGCGGGCAGCACGGCGGCGGCCGGGTACGGGCGCATGCGGGTCAGGCCCCACGGGCGGATATCGGTCTCACCAGGCATCACGGGCTTCTCCTCAGCGGCGAAGGCGGCAAGAACAGGGCTGTACGTCTCCCTCATGGTTACGGGTGGTGACTGGTACCGTCCATCCCGCCGTCGCATACCATCCGGCGCGTACGCGCGTCTGACCTGGCGAACCACCCCTTCCCCGGGCCAGATTCGGGGGTATGACCGCACTCTCCACGCCGCACCCGGCACCCCCGCCCGTCACCGTACGTATGTTCAGCCAGCGCTTCAGCTCCACCCCGCTCGGGGCGCGGCTGGCGCGGCATCTCACGATCGTGCAGCTCCACTCCTGGGGTGTTCCGCAGACCGCCACCGTCTGGGACGCCGCCGCCATCGTCGCCGAGTTGGCGGCGAACGCCGTGACCCACGGCCGTGTGCCCGGGCGGGACTTCGAGCTGCGGCTCTCGCTCCTCGGGCAGGTCGTCCGGATCGAGGTCTCCGACGCCCTGGGGCAGCGGCGGCCGCCGGGGCCGGAGCAGGTGGGCGCGATGCCCGTACCGGAGGGGGAATCCGGGCGCGGGCTGCTGCTCGTCGAGGAACTGGCCGACCGGTGGGAGGTGCTGGACCGGGTGCCGGTCGGCAAGACGGTCCGCGCCGAACTCGACCTGCCCGGCTAGCGGCTGCGGCTTTTTCCGGACAGATCCTGCTTCTTCTCCTCCCTTCTGCTGGGAAGAAGGCGACAATGCACCAAGGCCGGGAGGGGGTGCCGCGGCATGGTTGCGGAGCGTGGTTTCCGCCGGGATCCGATCGGCTTCGTCGAAAGGGCTGCCCGAGCCCACGGGGCTCCCTTCCGATTACCCGGCGGGGCGTTGTGCGTCGCCGATCCCGAGACCGCGGTGCAGGTGCTCCGGGACAATGGCCGGCGGTACGAGGAGGTCACCGAGTTTCTGCGGCCCCGCGGTGGGCGGCTTGCCGACCCCGTGACGCAGGTGGCCGTGGGGCGGGCGGCGCGGCGGGTGCTGCGGGCCCGACTAGCCGGCCGCGAGAACCTGTTCGCGCAGGTCGTCGCCGGGTTGGGCGAGGATTCAAGGTGGCCGCACGCGGGTCACGTGATGGTGCACGATGCCCTCGCCGACGTGCTGCTGCACCCGGACAGCAGCCCGCGGCTGCGTCATCTCATGGCACGCTGCGTCCGCCGGCACGACGTTCTGATCCGCTCGTCCAACCCCCTGGCCCGGGTGCCGCAGCACCTGCTGCGCGCGCGGCTGAACCGTGCGGTGGCCGAAGAGGTACGGATACGCCGGCGGGCGGATAGCGCCACCGGTGCACTCCCCGCGGCGCCGAAGGACCTGCTGGAGGCGGTCCGTACGGCGACGCCCGCGGACACCGACGCGCTGGAGATCGCCGGCGCATACGTCCAGTTGTTCCGCACCAGCGTGGCCCCCGTCGCCCATGTCGTCGCGTGGGCGCTGCTGCTCGCCGCCCACGCCGGGGTCGACCTCGCCGCCGTACGCCCGGACCGGGCCGTGCGCGAAGCCCTCCGCCTCTGGCCCGTCGCCTGGCTGCTCACCCGTACCGTACGGCTGCCCCACGAGGTGGCGGGCGCCGCGGTGGCGCCCGGGGAGACCGTCGCGGTCTGCGTGTACCTCCTGCACCGGAACGAGGACGTCTGGCCGGAGGCGAGCCGCTTCCGGCCCGACCGCTGGGCCCATGCCACCGCCCGCGGGGCGTACCTGCCCTTCGGCGCCGGGCCGCGCGCGTGCACGGGCGGCTCGATCGCCCTCGACGTGGCGACCGCCCTGGTGGCCGCCCTCTCCCACGGATCCCGTCTCGTCGTGCACGGCGGCTCGGCCCGGCCCCGGGTGCAGGGGATCATCACCCCGCCCGACTTCCGGCTGGACCGCCGGGCGACCACCGCGTCCTCCGCTCAGGCGGTCGTTTCGAGCGACGACGGGAGGTGAGGAGCATGCGCAAGTTCATCCGGCGTCTTCAGGACGTGACGGCCAAGCAGGCATGGCGCATCTGGTGAGGTGAAAGACCTGGCCGCGCTCCGCAAAGGGGCGCGGCCGGCACAGTCAGGGGCATTTCATGGAGGACGTACGGGTCCGTCTCGCGGCTGCCGCCGACCGGGCCGTCCTGGAAAGACTGTGGCTGATGTGCTGTCACGACATGACGGAGTTCGGCGGCCAACTGCCCGACCCCGACGGGACATTCCAGAGCCGAACGATCCGGACGGCGTTGACCGGCCCCGGCTGGATCGCCTACCTCCTGACGCTGCGCGGGCGTCCGGCCGGACTTGCGCTCGTGGAAGTCCTGTCCGGCCCGACGCACGTGCTGAGCGCGTTCTTCGTGGTGCGCGGGGTACGGAGATCGGGCGTCGGGCTGCGTGCCGTGCGGCAGATCGTGGCCCGCCACCCGGGGCCGTGGGGCGTCGCCTTCCAGGACGGCAACCCCGCCGCGGGCTGCTTCTGGCGCCGTGTCGCCGCCGAGGTCGCCGGCGATGCCTGGGTCGAGGAACGCAGGCCCGTGGCGGATCGGCCGGAGGTGCCGCCCGACGTCTGGATCTCGTTCAACGCCCGTGCGTGACGCTACGGCTGGTGCCGCTTCGGGTCGGTGCGCACGTGGGTACGTACGCCCCGCAGGTCGAAGAGGATCAGCAGCTCGACCGTCCCGCCGTCGGCGCTGCCCAGCCAGTGCGGCACGGAGGCGTCGAACTCGGCGGCCCCGCCGGGCGGCAGCGTCAGGTCGCGCAGGCCGCGAGCGTGCGCAGACGGGGGGCCCACCGCATCGAGCACGTCCGCCGTCGATCCGCCGTCCACGGACGAGCTTGCCACAACCGCAAAAAGCCTCGCGGTCGGCGGGCCGCCCGCCGACACTGAGCGCACACCCGCAGCCCGCTGCCCGCTGCCCGCTGCCCGCTGAGAGGAGCGCCACCATGGCCACCGCATCCCGCCGCAGGGACACCCCGCCGCCCCGTACCGGAGCCACGGAGGCCGAGACGCTGCGCGGCTTCCTCGACTACCTGCGGACGTCGATCGCCGCGAAGGTCGAGTCCGCCCCGGAACCGCAGGTGCGGACGGCGGGAGTCCCGTCGGGTACGAACCTGCTGGGCCTGCTGCACCACCTCACGTACGTCGAGCGCGCGACCTTCCTGGGCGAACGGGTCACCGACTGGCCGTCGACGTTCGAGGCCCCGGCGGCGTCGACCGTGGCGGAGATCGTCGCGGACTACCGCGAGGCGGTGGCGGGCGCGAACCGGGTGCTCGACGACTGCACGGACCTGGGCGCGCAAGTACCGCGGCGGGGCGGGAAGGCGCCGAGCGTACGGTGGGCGCTGACGCACATGATCGAGGAAACGGGCCGCCACGCGGGCCACGCGGACATCCTCCGCGAACACATCGACGGCACCACAGGCCGCTGACCGGCGCACGGGGCGGGTAGGGGCGTGGGGCGCTCGTAGGTGCGCGCTCAGGCGGCTGTGACGTCGATGACGTTGATGATCAAGTGCCGGTTCGACACCACATATGTGATCACGCCGCCGGTGAAGAACGCCGACAACTGCTGTCGCGGTTGCTCTTGGCTCCGCACCCGAAGGGGTTGCCTGCCAGCTTCTCTTCGAGCGCCTGTAACGAGGACTTCTGCCGAGGAGGCAGGCATTCCTTGACCGCTCGCGCGCGCTCGGCGTAGCGGATCGTGTACGTGGCCATCAACGCCGGTCCCGGTCGGGCCGACACTCGTTCTCGGCGCTCCATGCCCGGCCGTCCTCGTCGTAGAAGACGAGGTCGGCGTCGTCACCGGCGTCGAGACGGCGCACCATGTCCTCGACCTCGTCGAGGTGGCCGGGCGTGGCGCAGGCGATCGCGGCCGGGTGCCACTTGTCGAGTACGGCCGCCAGGGCGTCCGCGCTGAAGTCGGCGGCCGCGGCCATCCACTCCTGCTGGAAGGACTCAAGCCACTCCGGCTTGCGTTCCAGGGCGTGGAGTATGGCCTCCGGGGTCCTCGGGCAGACGGTTTCGGTAGCGCTCATGTCCATCCCTCCAAGTCTGCCGTGGCGGCCTGTGCGACGACGGAAAATGTAGCGGAACCGGACCAGGCGCCTAGACGTACCGGACAGCGGCGACCCGTCCGGGGGAGGTCGTCACCGCAGGTGGTGGCGGACCCAGATGTTGGGTTCCACGTAGACCGCCCAGTTGTGGGCCGGTTCGCAGCGGACCGGAGTGAGGGCGCCCGGGACCGTTGTCCAGCCCTCCTTGTCGAAGGGGAGGCCCGTCCACTCCCGCCACTGCGGGAGCGGGGCGGCGATGACCATCGAGGCCGGGGCCACCGGGTCGGGGGCGGCCAGGGTGGCGCCTGCGCGGATGTGGACGCGGAGCCAGGGGTCGTGCGGGAGGCCGTCGTCGCGTACGCGGGTGGCGTACGCGGATATCGGGGTGTGCGGTTCGTGGTGCTTCGCGCTGGGGCGTACGGGAGCGACGACCTCCGCGAAGCCGCGGTCCGCGGCGGCGGTGCGCATCGCGCCGAGCATGACCGCCGACAGCCCGCCGCCCTGCCGGCCCGCGTCGACGGCCACCTCGATGGCGCTGACGGTGTCGGGCTCCACCCCGTCCCGCCGGTCCTGGAACGCCCAGACCAGCACCTCGTCCCAGCCCCGCCCCGGCAGCGCCCCGTCCCGGCCCGGGCCACGCAGCGCGAACGGTACGGCGAACGCGCGGGCGACCACCGCGCCGGACTCGTCGGTGGCGACGTGGACGTGCTCGGGGAAGACCTCGGCGATCCGCTCGTGGAGGGCGTTGGCGACGTGGTCGTGGGTCATGAACTCCGGCCAGGAATCCGCCATCTCCCAGAGCCGGGCGCGGAGTTCCGGGCGTTCGGCGAGGCTGGTGACGCGGATCGGCTCCATCCGGCGGAGTGTAGCGAGACCCGGGTGGGGTCCGCCGAGGTTAAACGGGGCGTGGCGGGTGGGGCCGAAGTCGGGGGGCAGGGAGCGGACGGGCGGCGTGGCGGTGCGATGAATCCCGCGTGCGGTCCACTGCGATGCGCACACGCATACGCAGGGTGATAGTTCGACACGGAGTGGCATCGCGTATGGGAGTATGGGTCCATGGGTATGGTGAGCCATATGAAGACCACCGTCGACATCTCCGACGCGCTGCTGACCGAGGCGCGCCGGACAGCCCGGCGTAATGGGACCACGCTCAAGGCCCTCATCGAGCAGGGCCTGCGCGCCGTCCTGGAGGAAGAGGCCGACCGCGCCGCCTTCACGCTGCGGGACGCCAGCGTGACCGGCGACGGGCTCCAGCGGGACGTGCGCGGGGCGAGCTGGGACGAGATCCGTGACCTCGCCTACGGGGACCGGGCGTGATCGCACTCGACACCAACGTGCTCGTCTACGCCCACCGCGCGGACAGCCCGTTCCACGACGCCGCCGCGGTGGCAGTGCGCGCGCTCGCCGAGGGGTCGGTCCCGTGGGCGCTGCCGTGGCCGTGTCTGCACGAGTTCTTCTCCGTCGCCACCCACCCGCGCATCTACCAGCCGCCGAGCACCACCGAGCAGGCGCTGACCCAGATCGACGCCTGGCTGGAGTCCCCCACCGCCGTCCTCCTCGCCGAGGGCACCGGGTACTGGCCCGTGCTCCGCGAGGCGCTGGAGCAGGGCAAGGTCGCCGGGCCGATGGTGCACGACGGGCGCGTCGCCGCGCTGTGCCGCGTGCACGGTGTACGGGAACTGTGGTCCGCCGACCGTGACTTCAGCCGGTTTCCCGGTATCCGGGTGCGCAATCCTCTCCAGGGGTGACGCCCGCCCCGCTCCCGTCCCTACGAATCCAGGATCGTCGTCAGCAGTTCGCCCACCCACGCCAGCAGTTCGCGGCCCTTCAGCGGCTGGGCGCCCATCTGCTTCGGCTTCGGGCGGTCCACCAGGATCTGGTTCAGCGCCGGCTTCACCACCGCGCCCGGGTACAGCCGCTTCAGCCGTAGTTCCTGCGACTCCCGCAGCGACACCGGGCTGAAGCGGATACGGGTGCCCTGCAAGGTGATGTCCGCGACGCCGCAGGAGCGGGCCAGCATGCGCAGGCCCGCGACCAGCAGCAGGTTCTCGACCGGCTCCGGGAGGGGGCCGTAGCGGTCGGTGAGTTCCTCGCGGACCGCGCGGATGTCGTCCTCCGACGTCACCGAGGCGATCGCGCGGTACGCCGCCAGGCGCAGCCGTTCGCCCGGGGCGTAGTCGTGCGGGACGTGGGCGTCGACCGGCAGTTCGATCTTCACCTCCGGCGGCGGCGCCTCCTCCGTGCCGCCCTCCAGCGTCGCGCGGTAGTCGGCGACGGCCTCGCCGACCATCCGGACGTACAGGTCGAAGCCGACGCCCGCGATGTGGCCCGACTGCTCGCCGCCCAGCAGGTTGCCCGCGCCGCGGATCTCCAGGTCCTTCATCGCGACGTACATGCCGGCGCCCATCTCCGTGTGCTGCGCGATGGTGGCGAGGCGTTCGTGCGCCGTCTCCGTCAGCGGCTTCTCCGGCGGGTACAGGAAGTACGCGTAGCCCCGCTCCCGGCCGCGGCCGACGCGGCCCCGCAACTGGTGGAGCTGCGAGAGGCCGAAGGTGTCGCCGCGTTCGACGATGAGGGTGTTGGCGTTGGAGATGTCGATGCCGTTCTCCACGATCGTCGTGGAGACCAGCACGTCGAACTTCTTCTCCCAGAAGTCGACCACCACCTGCTCCAGCGCCGACTCCGACATCTGCCCGTGCGCCGTGGCGACCCGCGCCTCCGGCACGGCCTGCCGCAGCCGGGCGGCGGCGCGGTCGATGGACTCCACCCGGTTGTGGATGTAGAAGACCTGGCCCTCACGGAGCAGTTCGCGGCGGATGGCGGCGCCGATCTGCTTCTCCTCGTACGGGCCGACGAAGGTCAGCACCGGGTGCCGCTCCTCCGGCGGGGTGGTGATCGTCGACATCTCGCGGATGCCGGTGACCGCCATCTCCAGCGTGCGCGGGATGGGGGTGGCGGACATCGTCAGCACGTCGACGTTGGCGCGCAGCTTCTTCAACTGCTCCTTGTGCTCCACGCCGAAGCGCTGCTCCTCGTCGACGATGACCAGGCCCAGGTCCTTGAACCGGGTGTCGGAGGAGAAGAGCCGGTGCGTGCCGATGACGATGTCCACCGAGCCCTCGCGCAGCCCGTCGAGCACGGCTCTGGCCTCGGTGTCCGTCTGGAACCGCGACAGCGCGCGCACCACCACGGGGAACTGCGCGTACCGCTCGGAGAACGTGCCCATGTGCTGCTGCACCAGGAGCGTCGTCGGTACGAGGACGGCGACCTGCTTGCCGTCCTGCACCGCCTTGAACGCCGCCCGCACCGCGATCTCCGTCTTGCCGTACCCCACGTCGCCGCAGACGAGGCGGTCCATGGGGATCGGCTTCTCCATGTCCTCCTTCACCTCGGTGATGGTGGACAACTGATCGGGCGTCTCCACGTACGGGAACGCGTCCTCCAGCTCGCGCTGCCACGGGGTGTCCCCCGCGAAGGCGTGGCCGGGGGCGGCCATGCGCGCCGAGTAGAGCTTGATGAGGTCGGCGGCGATCTCCTTGACGGCCTTCTTCGCCCGGGACTTGGTCTTGGCCCAGTCGGAGCCGCCCAGCCGGTGCAGCGTGGGGGCCTCGCCGCCGACGTACTTGGTGACCTGGTCGAGCTGGTCGGTGGGGATGTAGAGCCGGTCGCCGGGCTGGCCGCGCTTGGCGGGGGCGTACTCCACCAGCAGGTACTCGCGGGTGGCGCCCTGGACCGTACGCTGCACCATCTCCAGGTAGCGCCCCACGCCGTGCTGCTCGTGCACGATGTAGTCGCCTGCCTGGAGGGTCAGCGGGTCGATCTGCTTGCGGCGCCGCGCGGGCATCCGCGCGCCCTCGCGGCCGGCGGCCTTCTGCCCGGACAGGTCGGTCTCGGTGAGCACCGCGAGGCGCAGGCCGGGGGCGACGAAGCCGTGGTCCAGCTCGCCGCAGGAGACGTGCACGACGGACGGGGCGAGCGCGTCGGGGGCGAGGTCCGCGTCGAGGCGGGCGGCGATGCCCTCGCCGCCGAGGACCTCGGTGGTGCGCTGCGCGGGGCCGTGGCCCTCGGTGAGGTAGACCACGCGCCAGCCGTCGGCGAGCCAGCCCTTGGTGTCGGCGAGGGCGCGGGCGGTGTCGCCCCGGTAGACCTCGGGGGCGTGCAGGCCCAGCTCCAATGTGTCGTCCTCCAGCTCCGCGTCGGCGGAGAAGGGGCTGACCGACCACCACATCATGCCCAGCTCGCGCGCGTGCTCGCGGACGTCGGCGATGCCCCACAGCGAGGCGCGGCCCAGCAGCTCCAGGTCGATCGGCGCCTCGCCGCCCCCAGCGGAGGCGGCCCAGGACGCCTGGAGGAACTCCTGCGAGGTGGCGACCAGGTCCGCGGCGCGGGTCCGCACCCGCTCCGGGTCGCAGGACACCGCCATGCTGCCGGCGGGCAGCACGTCGAGCAGCAGCTCCATGTCGTCCACGAGGACCGGGGCCAGGGACTCCATGCCCTCCACCGCGATGCCCTCGGCGATCTTCCCCAGCATCTCGCCGAGCTGCGGGTGCCGTACGGCGAGGTCCGCGGCCCGGGCCCGGACGGAGCCCGTCAGCAGCAGCTCGCGGCAGGGCGGCGCCCACAGGCCGTGCTCGGCGACCTCCAGGGAGCGCTGGTCGGCGACCTTGAAGTAGCGGATCTCCTCGATGTCGTCGCCCCAGAACTCCACCCGCAGGGGATGCTCCTCGGTGGGCGGGAACACGTCGAGGATCCCGCCGCGCACCGCGAACTCGCCGCGCTTCTCGACCAGCTCCACCCGGCTGTACGCGGCCGCCCCCAGCGCCTGCACCGTCTCCTCCAGGTCGGCGGACCGGCCGCTGCGCAGCGCCACCGGCTTGAGGTCGCCGAGGCCCTTGACCTGCGGCTGGAGCACGGAGCGTACGGGCGCGACGACGACGGAGACAGGGCCCGCCGCCGCGTCGTCGGGGTCCGGGTGGGCGAGCCGGCGGAGCACGGCGAGGCGGCGGCCGACGGTGTCGGAGCGGGGCGAAAGCCGCTCGTGCGGCAGGGTCTCCCACGCCGGGTACTCCACCACGGCGTCCTCGCGGCCGGGCGGCATCAGCGAGCGCAGGGCGGCGGCCAGGTCCTCGGCCTCGCGGCCGGTGGCGGTGACGGCGAGCACCGGGCGGCGGGTACGCGCGGCGAGCGCCGCGAGGGCGAAGGGGCGGGCGGCGGGCGGGCCGACGAGGTCGACCTGCGGCCGCGCGCCGCCCTCCGCGGCGGTCACCGCCTCGGCGAGCGCGGGGTCGCGGACGACGGCGTCGAGCAGGCCGTACAGGCTCATGGGGCATCCGCTCCGGGGGCTGGGTGCTGGCTGTGTGGGCAGGCGGCTGGCGCCGCGGGCAACGCGAACAGCCCGAGGCGGCGGACGCCCCGGGGGTCTCCAGCGTACGACGCCCCACCGACACCCCGCGCCCCGAGCGGCCGGACCGCCCCTGCGGCGGCGGCCGGCCGGCGCCGCGCCACCCGGCGCCCCCGCGCCCGCCCCGGCCCCGAACCCCCGTACTCCCCGCACCGCTGCCCACCGCCCCGCGCCCTCAGCCCGAAGCCGCAGGTGCCGCCGCGGAACCCCGACCTCCGGCCCGTACCGCCCCGCGCACCCCTAAGGGCACGCCCCTGCCGGAAAGCAGGGGCGGGCTCCTCCGTCCGGCCGACAAGACCGCCCGCGCGGCTGTCTAGCCTGGTCAGGCGGGTCGACGGCGGAGACGGCGGGCCGGGCGGGGGGTCCTTCCCCAGGAGCGGGGTGGGGATATCCCCACACCCGATACGGCGCCAGGCACCAGGGATTTCCCGGCCGCCGCTCACGAGACTCGTACAGACGACGAAGCAGCACCGCGGCAGCGGTGCGAACAGGTTCCGCAGGGCGGTTCCGCAGACGAAGGAGACACGACTGTGACTACGGCTGTAGCGGCGCGCACGGCCGTCGCCGCACGAGCGCGACAGGTGACCAAGGCGTACGGCTCGGGGGAGACGCGGGTCCTCGCTCTCGACAATGTCGATGTGGACATCGCCCGGGGCCAGTTCACCGCCATCATGGGGCCCTCGGGGTCCGGCAAGTCGACCCTCATGCACTGCCTCGCCGGCCTCGACACGGTCACGGCGGGCCGCATCTGGATCGACGAGACCGAGATCACCGGGCTGAAGGACAAGAAGCTGACCCAACTGCGGCGCGACCGCGTGGGCTTCATCTTCCAGGCGTTCAACCTCCTGCCCACCCTCAACGCACTGGAGAACATCACGCTGCCCATGGACATCGCGGGCCGCAAGCCCGACCGCGAGTGGCTGGAGCGCGTGGTGGGCACCGTGGGCCTGGCCGACCGGCTCAAGCACCGCCCGAGCCAGCTCTCCGGCGGCCAGCAGCAGCGCGTGGCGGTGGCGCGGGCCCTCGCCTCCCGGCCGGAGATCATCTTCGGCGACGAGCCGACGGGCAACCTCGACTCCCGCGCCGGCGCCGAGGTCCTCGGCTTCCTGCGCCGCTCGGTGGACGAGCTGGGCCAGACCATCGTGATGGTCACCCACGACCCGGTCGCCGCCGGCTACGCCGACCGCGTCCTGTACCTCGCCGACGGCCGCATCGTCGACGAGATGTGGAACCCCACCTCCGAGCAGGTCCTCGACCGGATGCGCCTCTTCTCCGGGGGAAACCCCCGGACCCCCGCCTTCGACACGCAGCAGGGCTCGGTGGCCTGAGATGACCGTCTTCAAGACCTCCATGCGCAACTTCTTCTCCCATAAGGGACGCATGGCGCTCTCCGCCGTCGCCGTCGTGCTGTCGGTGGCGTTCGTGTGCGGCACGCTCGTCTTCTCCGACACCATGACCACCACCTTCGACCGGCTCTTCAAGGCGTCCGCCTCCGACGTCCGCGTCAGCCCCAAGGCCGCCGACAACGACGACGGCGAGTGGGGCCGCAAGCCGCAGCCGACGATGCCGGCCGCGGACCTGAAGCGGGTCGAGAAGGTCGACGGCGTCAAGGCCGCGGACGGCGAGGTGGCCAACGACGCCATCACCGTCGCGGACGCCGACAACGACAACCTCGGCTCCACCACCGGCGCCCCCACGATCGGCACCAACTGGGACCGGCTGGAGCTGGAGACCGCCGAGATCACCTCGGGCCACGAGCCGCGCGGGCCGAACGAGGTCGTCATCGACGCCGACGCGGCCGACAAGCACGGCGTGGAGATCGGCGACGAGATCCGTACGATCGCCGCCCCCGGCTCGTTCACCTCCGAGGTCGTCGGCATCGCCACCTTCAAGATCACCAACCCGGGCGCGACGATCGTCTACTTCGACACCGCGACCGCGCAGGAGAAGCTCCTCGGCAAGCCCGGCGTCTTCTCCTCGGTGAACCTCACCGCCGAGGCCGGCGTCTCGAACGAAGAGCTGCGGGCCGAGGTCCGCAAGGCCGTGGCCGACTCCGCCGAGCCCCTCAAGGTGCAGACGAAGGACGAGGTCGTCGAGGAGAACAAGAACGACCTCGGCAGCTTCATGGACGTCATGAAGTACGCCATGCTCGGCTTCGCCGGCATCGCCGTCCTCGTCGGCATCTTCCTCATCGTCAACACCTTCTCGATGCTCGTCGCCCAGCGCACCCGCGAGCTGGGGCTGCTGCGGGCCATCGGGTCCAGCCGCCGCCAGGTCAACCGCTCGGTGCTCGTCGAGGCGCTGCTCCTCGGCGTGATCGGCTCGGTCCTCGGCGTCGGCGCGGGCATCGGCATCGCCGTGGGGCTGATGAAGCTCATGGGCGCGGTCGGCATGGAGCTGAACACCGCGGACCTGACGATCAACGCCACCACGCCGGTCGTCGGCATCGTCCTCGGCGTCGTCGTCACCGTGCTCGCCGCGTGGCTGCCGGCCCGCCGGGCGGGCAAGGTCTCGCCGATGGCCGCGCTGCGCGAGGCCGGCACCCCGGGCGACCGCAAGGCGGGTGCCGTACGGACCGCGCTGGGCGTGCTGCTCACCGCGGGCGGCGGCGGGCTGCTCTTCCTCACCACCCGCGTCGAGGAGGCCGCCGACGGCGCCATGTACCTCGCGGGCGGCGTGCTGCTGTCCCTGCTGGGCTTCATCGTCTTCGCGCCGGTGCTGGCCGGTCTGCTGGTACGGGCCCTCGCGGCCGGCGTGCTGCGGATCTTCGGCCCGGTGGGCCGCATGGCCGAGCGGAACGCGCTGCGCAACCCGCGGCGCACCGGGGCGACCGCCTCGGCGCTGATGATCGGCCTGTCCCTGGTCGCCTGCCTGTCGGTGGTCGGGTCCTCCATGGTCGCCTCGGCGACGGAGGAGCTGGACAAGTCGGTGGGCGCGGACTTCATCATCCAGGCCGACATGGGCCAGCCGATCGTCCCGGAGGCGGCCAAGGTCCTCGACGGCGCCCCGCACATGGAGCACGTCACGCACTACAAGGCGCTCGACGCGGACCTGACACTGCCGGACGGCGAGACGGTCGAGGAGTACAGCCTGACGGCCGCCTCCGCGACGTACGCGCAGGACCTCAGGACCGAGACCGTGCGCGGCGACCTGGCCGACGCCTACAAGAAGGACAGCATGTCCCTCGGCGAGGACTTCGCCAAGGACCACGGGCTGAAGCTCGGCGACACCCTCACCGTCGACTTCGCCGACGGCGGCACCGCCGAGCTGACGCTGCGCGCCGTCACCTCCTCCGAGACCACGCTCGACTCGGGTGCGGCGTACCTGAACCTGACCACGGCGCGGGACTACATCAAGGCGGGCGACCTGCCGTTCGACGACATCATGTTCGGCAAGGCGAAGGAGGGCCAGGAGGAGGCCGCGTACGCCTCGCTGAAGGAGCTGATGGACCCGTACCCGCAGTACCAGGTGCGCGACCAGACCGACTTCAAGCAGACCCTCAAGGACCAGGTGGGCCAGATGCTCAACCTCGTCAACGGGCTGCTGGCGCTGGCGATCATCGTGGCGGTCCTCGGGGTCGTCAACACCCTGGCCCTGTCGGTGGTCGAGCGGACCCGGGAGATCGGGCTGGTGCGCGCGATCGGGCTGTCGCGCAGGCAACTGCGCCGGATGATCCGGCTGGAGTCGGTGGTGATCGCCCTCTTCGGCGCACTGCTCGGGCTCGGGCTCGGGCTGGCGTGGGGCACGGCGGCGCAGCAACTGCTGGCGCTGGAGGGCCTGAAGGTGCTCGACATCCCCTGGCCGACGATCGGGGTGGTGTTCGCGGGCTCGGCGGTCGTCGGGTTGTTCGCGGCGCTGGTCCCGGCGTTCCGGGCGGGCCGGATGAACGTGCTGAACGCCATCGCGACCGAGTAGCGGCGGTACGCGGTGGTGGGGCCCGGCGAGCCTTGGTGGGCGTTCGCCGGGCCCCGAGCCCGTTCCCGGTACGGGCGGTATCCGGGACGGGCCCTCTTCCGGAGCCGCCGCGGGCGGCTCTCGGACGGGCCGGCGGCCCCACGGGGGTGGGACGCCGGCCCTGCTTCTGTCGCCGGCCTCTGCTGCGGGCCTCTGCTGCGGGTCCGGCGGTTACGGGGTCGATCGGCGCGTCCTCGTAGTCGTCCTCCTCGTACGAGGCGCCCGCGACGCTGGCGCCGGGACCGGCGCCCTGGAGCCGCTTCGTCTCGTACGAGGCCCCCGCCTCGGCGAACTCGTCGGGCGCCTGGCCCTCCGCGCACCCCTCGACGTCCGCGCCGAAGACCGTGGCCCCCGGGTCGCCGCCGTCCGCGGTGGTGCCGATCAGGTCCGGCGGGTACGAGCCGCCCAGGTCGCTGCCGTCCGCGTTCTCGACGGTGAACTCGACGCAGAACGGGGTGATGTCCGCGTCGCCGTTCTCCCCGAGCGCGGCGCCGAAGGCCGCCTTGTCCACGTCCGACACCCCGGTGACGGTGATCCCGATGTGGCCGGTGGCGCCCGCCCTGTCGTAGGGGACGACGGCCTGCTCGCCGATCTTCAGCCTCGTGCCCGGCGGCGTCACCTCGACCTCCTTCGGCGCGGCGGCCGGGCTCTCCTCCTCGGCGGCCGCCGGGTCCGGCGCGGCCTCCTGGGACGACTCGGACTCCAGGTCCGCGGAGGAGGAGTCGGAGTCGTCGTCCGAGCAGCCCGTGAGGGCGAGCGCGGCGGCGCTGGCGAGCGCGAGCACGGTCATGCGGGTTCGGTTCACTGGGGGTTGCCTTTCGAAAATGCGCGGTGGCGCGCGCGGTCTCCCGTGCTGGTCGTGCATGAGAGGCATGCAAGAAAGGACACGAGCGGTCACCGCACGCGCAGATTCGTGTCCCGACCCACGGTGGCAGGTGGGCACGGGTAGGTCATTGACGCTCTGGTGCACGCCTACCTGGCCCACCAGTTGGAGTCGAAGACGGCAGCGGCGTTGGACCCGGAGCACCGGCAGCACGCCCTGCTGGTACGCGTGGTGGACTACATGCGCCACCGGCTCGCGGACCCGGAGCTGACCCCGCAGCAAGTGGCGGACGTCCACCACATCTCCGTCAGCTACCTGCACCGGATCTTCCGCGCGCACACCGGAGGGCGCGAGACGGTCGCCGGCTGGATCCGCCGTCAGCGCCTCGACCACGCCCGCCGCGACCTGGCCGACCCCGTCCTCGCGGCGGTACCGGTCCACCGGATCGCGGCCCGCTGGGGCTACACCCACGCGGCGGCGTTCACGCGCAACTTCCGGGCGGCGTACGGGGTGACGCCCCGGGAGTTCCGGCAAGGCGACCCGGCGGCCTCCGCCGACGGCGTCTCCTGACCCGGCGGGGGCGGCTCGTAGACTCGTGGCGTGGCATTCACGAGCGGTCCGCACTGCTTCCTCTGAGCGGAAGGCACTGAGGGCGACGCCGGCCGGCGTCGCCCTCCTCGGCGTGCCTGCCGCGTGACCCGCGCCCCTTCGCCGCCCGCCTCCGGGCAGTGCGTGACGCGCGCGCAGCAGGCACGGTCCCCGTCCGCCCCCGTCCCAGGAGCGCCCCGTGCCCGTACCGCTTCCCCCTGCCCTCGCCCTCTCGCTCGACGTGCTGCGCTGCCCCACGTGCCGCCGCACCCGCCGCCTGCACCCCGGAGGCGGCTCCCTGCGCTGCCCGGCCGGCCACACCTTCGACCTCGCCCGCCACGGCTACGTCAGCCTGCTCACCGGCGCCCGCGCCACCAGCGGCGACGACGCGGACATGGTGCGCGCCCGGAGCCGGTTCCTGGCCGCCGGCGCGTACGAACCGCTGCGGGCGGCCGCCGCCCGGCTGGCCGCCGCGGCGGTCTCCCGGCCAGGGGCCACGGTCGTGGACGCGGGCTGCGGTACGGGCCACTACCTCGCCGGCGTGCTCGACCGGCTGCCCGGCGCCCGCGGCATCGGCCTCGACACCTCCGTACGCGCGCTGCGCGCCGCCGCCCGCGCCCACGACCGGGCCGCCGCGGTGGCCGCCGACCTCTTCCGCCCCCTGCCGCTGGCCGACGGCGCGGCCGATGTCGTCCTGAACGTCTTCGCTCCGCGCAACCCGGCCGGGTTCCACCGCGTGCTGCGGCCGGGCGGCCGGCTGGTCGTGCTCCGCCCCACCGGGCGCCACCTGGCCGAACTGCGCGCCCGGCGGCCCGCGATGGTCACCGTCGACCCGGCGAAGGAGGAGCGGCTGCACCGCGCGCTCGACCCCTTCTTCGAGGCCGCCGCCACCGAGCGGATCGACTACCCCGCCCGCCTGACCGCGGCGGAGGCCCTGGACCTGGTCGCGATGACGCCGAGCGCGCGCCACCCGGCCCGTACGGAGGAATCTCCGCCGGGCCGGGTCACCGTCTCGGTGCTGGCCACCGCGTACCGGCGGCGGTGAACGGGGCCCGCGGCCGGTCAGGGGTGATCGAGGGCGCCGGGGCGGTAGCCGGCTCTGATGTGGACCCGTTCGCGGGCTGGCCGCAACAGCCGGATGCCCAGCTCCGTGAGCTGACGCTCGAAGGCGCGGCCGAATAGTGCTCATCGCCGATCAGCGTCTGCCCGCGCCCTGATGCACGATGCCGCCGAGACAGCAGGCCCTGCCCCCGACCGGCTCTCCTTCACCCGCAGCACCCGCCTCATGCGCCGCCAGGTCACCGCGCAGGCGGCGTATTCCCCCTGAGCACCTGGCCGCCGCGCTCCCCGACGGGCTCCGCGAGATCACCGTGCGCCTGCTACCCACCCGCCGCAGGCGCTCCAACCCACGCGTCGTCAAACGCAAGATGTCCAGCTTCCGCGTCAAACGCACGAGCATCACACCGGGCCGCAGCTCGCCCGACCCGGCCGACGCCGTGACCGTCGCACCGCACCGGCGCACCGCCCCGGTCAACCCGCCAACCGAGGCCCGACGAAGCTGGGATCCTTAGGTCACTGGTTTTTCCACTGGCCTCGCATTTTGGTCGCGGCCGGTTCGGAATCAAGCGGAGAACCCGGAAGACGAGGGCCCGAGCCGGCCGGCAAGCGCCGCAAGCGCCTCCGCGCCCACCAGATCTCCCGGCAGCAGCGGCACGTCGAGCAGCGGTACGTCCGGGAGCTGCCGCCGCAGCCGGACGAGGTGCTCGTCCTCCGTCCTCCGGCGCCGGGCGAGCAGCTCATCGGCGTCCGAGGGGGAACGGCGGTTGGCGACGAGTGCGGCCACGTCGATGCCGAGGCCGGTGAGCTTCTGGTACACCTCGATGGTCTCGGCGATCGGGAGCAGCTCGGCGGTCAGCACGACCACGAATCCGGTCTGCTCCGAGTCCGTCACCACTTCGCGCAGCCGGGAGAATCGGTTGCGTCGGCGTACGAGGATCCGGCGCAGCTCGGCATCGCGGTCGGTCTCCGCGCCGCCGCCGAGACCGCGCACTGCGGCACCGAACCGTTCGGACCGGTCACGGTTGGCGAGCAGGGTCTCCGTCCAGGAGGTGAGTTGCTCGGGCAGCGCAAGCAGCCGCAGCGTGTGGCCGGACGGGGCGGTGTCGAAGACGACCAGGTCGTACGCCTCCTCCCCGAGCTCCACCGCCTCGGCGATCCGCTCCAGTACCGCCGACTCGTGGGTGCCGGGCGCCTGCCGGGCCAGCTCCAGGTGCCGGCGGGCCGATGCATGGATCCGCTCGGGGAGCAGCCGCCGCATTGTCTCGGCGACCGCGGACAGGTGCTGCTCGACCGTGCGCTCCGGATCGATCTCCAGCCCGTCGACGTGGCCCGCTGTACCGGCCCTCACCCGGTGGGCGAGGTCCCCGCGGGAGGCGAGGCGTACGGGCTCGTCGCCCACGGGGCGTTCCCAGAGGTGGCCGAGGTTGTGAGCGGGGTCGGTGGAAACCAGCAGCACGCGGGCGCCCGCCCGGGCACGGCCGAGGGCGAGCGCCGCGGCGACGGACGTCTTGCCGACCCCGCCCTTGCCGCCGACGAAGACGACCCTGCGCGAGGAGAGGAGGTCTAGCAGCATCCGACGTGCCCCAATGGCGAGCGGTCCATGCCCATCCGGCGGTGCCAGGCGTGGAAGTCCTCGTAGAGTGCGGGCACCAGCTCGGCGGTGTAGTACGCAGCCGGGTCGGGCACGCCCAGTGCCTCCGCGAGGACGACCATCCGGAAGAGGTCGTCCTCCTCGCGCCGGGCACGGGCGAAGGTACGCCGGTAGGGGCCGGCGTAGAACTCCTCCAGCCCGGCCCGGAGCGAGGCCCAGCGGGATGTCACTTCTTCAGCTCGGCTTTCTCCCTGACATCGGCGTCAGGGGCCTCCGGCGGCTCCTGGGCCGCCCGCCGCATCGCAACGACCGCCTCGAAGGCGACCCACACGGCGGCGACGATGACGACGACGTCGATGACCAGCAGCAGCCAGTCCCGGGCATCGTAGAGGTCGCCGAGCTGTACGAGCGCTGCCCAGAACGACATCACGAACACGGCCGCGAGCGGCACCAGCGCAGGTGCCGGGTTGCGCCGCTTGCGGATCAGCATGACCGCGACGATGGAGAGGGTCAGTGAGGCCAGAAGCTGGTTGCTGGTGCCGAACAGCGGCCAGATACGGAGGCCGCCGGCGCCCTCGGCGCCCTGGCTGAAGGTCAGTCCCATACCGGCGCCGAGCGCGATGAGGGTGCCGACGCCGTTGGTGATCCTCACCTTGACGACCTCGCCGGCCTCCTGGACGACGAAGCGCAGCAGGCGTACGCCGGTGTCCATGGTGGTGGCGGCGAACAGGATCGCCATGGTGGCCAGGACAGTCGAGCTCAGCGAGGCCGGCAGGCCCAGGCCGCTGTTGACGATCTCGCTACCGCCCGCGACGAACGCCCCGACGCCGCCCTCGCCGAAGGCGCTGTAGACGGCCTCCCAGTCGGCCAGGGTGCGGAAGCCCGCGACGGCGGTGATGATCGCGCCGAGCGCGAGCATTCCCTCACCGACCGCGCCGAAGTAGCCGACGAAGCGGGCGTCGGTCTCCTTGTCGAGCTGTTTCGAGCTGGTGCCCGAGGAGACCATGCCGTGGAAGCCGGAGATCGCGCCGCACGCGATGGTGACGAAGAGCAGCGGCACGAGGTCCGGGGTGCCCGCGGGAACGGCGTCGTTGACGGCCGGGGCAACGATCGACGGGGCACTCAGCAGTACCGAGGCGAACAGGATGCCGAGCCCGACGAAGAGCTGGACACCGTTGATGTAGTCACGCGGCTGGAGAAGCACCCACACGGGCAACAGGGAGGCTATGCCGGCGTAGACGAAGAGGGCGACGATCCAGAAGGTCGCCGGGGACATGCCCAGGATCGGATCGGGCAGCTCCACCGGGACGGCGTCACCGAGGAGGATCAGGGCGTAGAGCGCCGCGACGCCGATCACGGTGACCAGGCCGAGGCTCATCCTGTAGCGGTAGACCGCTTGGCCGACCAGCAGCGCCACCGCGACCGCGCCCCAGGTGGGGATCACTGCCGACGGGGTGGATATCAGCAGGTTCTTGATGACCACCGCGAAGGCAGCGATCACCATGAGGAGCAGCAGGAAGATCACGACGAGGAAGAGGTTCGCGCCCCGGCGGCCGATGTAGCGGCCGGAGAGCGCGCCCATCGAGCGGCCCTTGTTGCGCGCCGAGGCCCACAGGGCACCCAGGTCGTGCATGCCCGCGAAGAAGACCGTGCCGAGCGTGACCCACAGGAACGCGGGCAGCCAGCCCCAGATCACGGCGACCGCCGGGCCGACGATCGGCGCTGCGCCCGCGACCGAGGTGAAGTGGTGACCCCACAGCACGAACTTGTTGGTCGGGACGTAGTCCACGCCGTCCCGCAGGTCGTGCGCGGGCGTCTGGAAGGACGCGTCAAGCTTGAAGATCCGGTTGCCCAGGAATTTCGAGTAAAGGACATATCCGCCCGCGAACATCGCAAGGCCGATCAACAGCAGCGGAAGTGCATTCATACGAGATGCCCTCTGGATTCTGGGAGATGGAGCCGCTGCCCCGCACGGAATGTGCACCTGGCAGTCAGACAACGGGGACGGTGGGGCATGGCCCTCCTCGCCCGAGGGAGGCCGGTGACCGGAACGCGAATTCGGGTACCTGCCCCCTTTTCCGCGCAATGTGGCGGTGCGCCCGGACGCGGTGTGCTGCGCCCGGGCGCCGGCCGTGCCGCGGCGGCGGAGTCCTCCTGCCACGGCAACACGCACCTGAAGCCGTCGGCCGACGTCTGGCTCGGCGCGAGTCCGCACTCGCTGTCTGCCACTGGCGCTCACCTCCCGCACGGATGCCGCGAGGCAGCCGGCCCCGCGGTCTGCTCAAGAGTTGCCGCGGGCCCCGATTCGGTTGACAGGAGATTTCCTGGAGTTTTCGGGCAGCGGTCCGTGACGCGTCATCGCCCAGCAGACGCGAGGCGAAAGGAGGTGTGCGGTGCCCGTAGTCGCGGACCAGACGCCGGTGCGGTACGTGGCTCTCGCAGACCTGCTCCGCCCTGCACCGATACGACTGCGGGACGAAACCGGCTTCTGCGGGTTGCGTGCGACGATCGACCGCCTTCGGGTGTCCCCGCCGTTCCGAGCCGCGTTCCCGAGCGGACGCCCGGCTCCCAGGGACTTCTCGGTTGTGGTCGCACTCCGCCTCGGCCATGCCAGGGCCCGTCAGGCGCCGCATACGATGCCCGCACCGCCACCCGCCGGCCGTCGACCGGTACATCAGCGACCGGCCGGCCGCCGTCCGCCTGCCCGCCGACCGGGCTCAGACGCAGCCGCAGTTCCAGTGAGGGGGATCGGTCCGGTCGGCGGGCTGCGCATTACCGGTGGACACCCCGTCATCGAAGATCACCCCGGGCCTTGAGGGTGCTTGGTTGAGCACCCACAGCCCGATCAGGGTGGCAAGGGTGAAGACCACGGCGATCAGTACCGCAAGGACGAGACGGCGCCGCCGTTCTCTGCGCTGCCAGTCGCCGTGCGCCACGCGATAGGCACCGGGCGTGGGCCGTACGCCCTCGGCGAAGGCTTCGAGTGCATCCCGGAGCTGCTCCTCGGTACCAGGGGAGGAGTTGCTCATCGCCGGGCCTCCAATGCCTGAGTGAGGGCGGCTATGCCGCGGGCGGTGTGTGTCTTGACCGAACCGGACGAGATGCCCATGGTCTGCGCTATCTCCCCCTCTTTGAGGCCGAGCCAGTGGCGCAGAACCAGCGCCTCGCGCTGCCGTGCGGGAAGCTGCTGCAACGCGGAGACCAGCGCCCGCTGGTCATCGTGGAGGAGCGCCGAGGTCTCCGCGGACGCCACCGAGCCGACCGGCACTTCGACGTGCCTGCGCGCTGCCTGCAGATGTCGGATCCGCATCCGGGTCAGATTGCAGACGACCGAGCGAAGGTACGCCTCAGCAGAATCAGTGGCGCGTATTTTACGCCATTTACGGTATATCTGGTAGTAAGCCTCGGCCACGATGCTCTCCGGGTCGTCGGCGCCGAGCAGCGCGGCCAGGCGGAGCATCGGCGTGTAATGCAGGTCGAACAATCGCGCGATAGCGGCCTCGCGGTCGAGGTCCGCGGAGGCGGTCAGGGGCTGAGCCCCGTCTGCGGGGTTCCGGTCCGTACGGTCCGCGGGGGCGCCCGCCCCGGCGTGCGTGGGAGGTACAGAGGGCCGCGACTGCGCTGGGACGGGGCGGGCGCCAGGTCTGGTCCGTTTCATGAGCTGCTCGCTCCCCCTTCGGGGCGATGCCTGATGATCAGGCGGGACGGTAGCGCTGTGGTGTCAGTACCACGGGGTGTGCCGATACGGTCCAGGGCCGCGGTGACGGTCACGGCGACCGCGAGGTTGAGAACGAGGGCAGCGAGGCCGGCGTAGACCTCCAGCTCGTGTCCGCCCACGTCGAACGGGACGACGGGGGAGAAGCCCTCGTGCACGACCAGGTACGTACCGGCGGACATCCCTGCGGCCCAGCCCGCCAGCAGGGCACGGTGGTGCAGCCAGCGGGTGAACAGCCCGATGGCGACGGCGGGGAGGATCTGCAGGATCCAGACCCCGCCCAGTAGCTGGAGATTGATCGCGTCCTGGTCGCGTAGCCCGAACACGAAGGCGACTGCGCCCACCTTGGCGGTCAGCGACACCACTCGGGCGATCCGCACCTGGCGCTTGGGCGTGGCGGTCGGATGGAAGTACTCGACGTAGACGTTACGGACGAAGGAGGTCGCCGCCGCGATCGACATCACCGCCGCCGGTACCAGCGCTCCCACGGTGATCGCTCCGAAGACCAGTCCGGCCAGGGCGGCGGGCATGAGGTCATCCACCAGCAGGCCGACAGCGCTCTCGGCGGCACCCCGTGGGGCGTCGACACCCGCGGCGAGCGCCGCGATGCCGAGCATCCCGAACAGGCCGAGCACCCCGGTCCAGGCGGGTAGCGCGATGGACACCCGGCGCAGGGTGTCCGGCCCGGAGGCGGCGAAGATCGCGGTGAGTACATGCGGGTACATCAGCAGTGCCAGCGCCGAGCCCAGCGCCAGAGTGGCGTACGCTGCGTGCTGATCGGCGGCGAGAGCCAAGGAGGCGTCGGCGGCCCCGCGTGCGGCCAGCTCCCGTGCCGCGGTCTCGAACACGGCACCCGGCCCGCCCAGCCGGGACAGCACCAGCGCCACGGCGGCGAAGACCGAACAGAAGATCGCCACACCTTTCATCGCTGAGATCACGGTCGGGGCCCGCAGCCCGTGGTGGTAGGTCGCCACGGCCAGCCCCGCGAACAGCGCGACCATCAGCAGATCCCCGGCCGCTCCGCGTGGATACAGCCCGCCGGCTGTCAGCACCGCACGAATGCCCAGAAGCTGGAGCGCCAGGTACGGCATGGTCGCCAGGATCCCGGTGAGGGCGACCACCAGGGCCAGCGGGGGCGAGCCGTAGCGCCCACGGACGAAGTCGGCCACGGTCACGTAGCCGTGGCGCCGGGCCACCGACCACAGCCGGGGGAGCAGCAGGAAGGCCAGCGGCCAGACGATCACCGTGTAGGGCAGTGCGAAGAACCCGTACGCACCCTGGCCGTACACCAGGCCCGGTACGGCGGCGAAGGTGTACGCGGTGAACACCGTGCCGCCCAGTAGCAGCCAGGTCCACACCGGACCCAGGCTGCGGTCGGCCAGGGCCCACCCCTCCAGCGAGGGCAGAGTGTCGTACCGCTGGAACCTCCGCGCGGCCAGGGCCAGGAGCGACGTGCCGCCGATGACCGACGCGAAGGCGATGAGCATGGCACCCTCGGTCATCGATCACCGTCCAGGCGGGTGTGCGTAGTCTTGTTGCTTTCGAGTTGCGCGACCATGCCTATCGGAGGACAGGAAGCCCGTGGAAAACTTCTGGAAGTCTCCCCTCAACCTCATGGTATGGACAAGCATCTTTTCTACAGGCTGACGGGCGACCGGCTCGCGGTCCCACCACCGGCGGACGCAGCGATCGACAGGAGGGCGCCGTGACACGGGACGGACACCGGCGCGCTCCCGGGAGCGGGAGGAACGTGCTCCGGCTGACCGTGGCCGGCGCGTGTCTGCTGGCACCGGCTGTCGCCCTGCTCTGGCTCCCCTGGTACACACGTGAAGGGCCGGAACTGATGGGGGTCCCGTTCTTCTACTGGTACCAGTTCGCCTGGGTGCCGGCCACCAGCGTTCTGCTGCTCGTCGCCTATCTGCTGCTGCGCCGCGGGGACCCCCGGCGCTCGCGGCCCCCCGTCGGCTGAGCCGTCGCCGTGAAACCGCCCTCCCGGACGCCTGCCGGTCGACCGAACCCGGCCTGCTGGCCGGACGGAGCGGGCAGACGCTGATCGGCGACAAGCACTACTTCGGCGCCGCCTTCGAGCGTCAGCTCACGGAGCTGCGCTTCCGGCTGTTGCGGCCGGCCCGCAAGGCGAACCCGGGCGGGCCGGAGCCTCGCTGTTCAAGCCGTTACGGCAGGTCATCGAATCGGTCAACGAGTCAAGGGCCGGCTCGACCTCGAACGTCATCGCGGCTGCACCCCCGGCGGCGTCATCGTCCGCGTCCTGCAGCGCATCCTCGCACTGACCGCAGCGAGCTGGCACAACGACCACACCGGTCAACCGATCGTGCGCGCGCTGACCGCCTACGACCACTGAACCCCTCGGAATCGGTCATCTAGTCGTCCCCGTGGGGCGAGGGGCCCGGGACCGTGCCGGTGGCCGGGTCGGAGTCCGGGGCGCGGCCCGTCATCGCCGTGAGGGTGGCGCGTACGTGTTCCATGTGCGCCGCCAGTTCCTCACGGCGGCCCTCCGCCTCGCGGAGCGCGCGCTGCGTGTCGCGTTCGATCTGCTCCGCCTGCGCCACCGCCTCCGCCACCAGCTCCGCACCCTGCGCCTCCGCCTCGTCGCGGCAGCGGGCCGCGTACGCCTCGGCCTCGGCGTGCGCCGCCTGCTGCTCGGCGAGGTGCGCCTCCGCGGCCCGGGTACGGGTGGCGAGGTCGGCGTCGATGGCCTGCCGCCGCTCGCGTACCTCCTCGTCCAGCCGCCGCGCCGCCGCCGTGCGTTCGAGGCTGGCCTCGTCGAGCATCGCCGCCGTGCGGTGCTTCATCTCCGCCAGCGCCGCCGCCGCCTCGCCCGCGGTGTCCTCGACCGCGGCGTGCGCGGAGGCCAGCAGGTCGGCCGCCTCCTGCTCGGCCCCGCCGAGCGCGCTGCGCAGCCGGGCCTCGGCCTCCTCGCGCAGGGCGTTGGCGGCGCGGCGGGTGTCGGCGGTGGTCTCCTCGACGTACCGGCGCGTCTCGGCCTCCGCGCGCTGCAGTTGCTCCGCCGCCGTGCCGCGCAGCTCCGCGGCCTGCTCCTGGGCGAGGTACAGGATCTCCTGGGCGCGGGGGCCCAGTTCCGCGTAGGTCTGCTCCTTGACCTGCGCCAGCTCGCCGGTGAGGCGTTCCAGCTCCTGGCTCAGCTCGCGCTCCAGGACGGTGAGGCGGGCGGCCCGCTCCCAGGCGGAGTCGCGCTCCTCGCCCACGCGGGTCACCGCGGCGTCCACTTGGTCGGGGTGGTAGCCGCGCCCACCGCGTACGGTGTCGAAGCCCCGAGCCGACGTCTTCACGGCGCCCATGTGATCGAGCTCCTCTCGTCCCCGGTCGACTGTCGGCGCTCATCCTTCAGGACTCTCGCTAATCGGTCATAACCTGACACCCACTCCTTTCAGGTGGTCATCGGTCGAAGAACATACGAAACGGCCCCACCGGCGGGGCCGGTGAGGCCGTTCCGTACTGCCCGCGCAGGGTTACAACAGGCCGTCCCAGAGCTGTTCGAGCACGACCGACCACCAGTGGTCGGGGCCCTGGAGGGCCGCCGGGTCGATCGCCACGAGCTGCGACTGGAAGTCGACCGTCCAGCGCCCCGCCTGGTCCGGCGTGAGCCCGAAGCGCATCCGCCACATGTGGCCGAGCATCGCCAGGCAGCGCACGAACTCCGGCAGCCCCGTGTTCACGAACTGCGGCGGCGCGCTGCCCCCGCCGGGCGCCGCCTCCAGCGGCACGGCGACGATGTGCGCGGTGCCGTACTGGACGCACATCTGGCGGCCGAAGTCGTTGCCCATCACGAGGTACGAACCGGCGTCGGACGCCGCCTGCACACCCCGCTCCGCCGCCAGCTCCGCCAGCGTCGGCACCGGCCGGCCCGGCTGCGCCTGGCCCCAGAAGAACGGGCCGAAGTCCATCGGCAGCCCGGCCCACACGAGCGTCTGCGCCACGATGTCCGGCACGCCCTGCCGGGCCACGGCCCGCTGGTCGTACCGGAACACGCCCTGCGGCCCGAACGCCTGGTACAGCTCGTGCCCCAGCCCCTCGGGCGGCAGCGGCGGCAGCACGGGGATCTGCCCGGGCGGCGGCAGCGGCACGCGCTGCGGCCGCGGCCGGGCCGGACCGTCGGCGACCTGGTGCAGCTCACCCTGGTGCTCGATGAGCTGCTGCATGCCCTGCTGCCGGGAGGCGTGGTCGCGGCCGTAGGAGGCGGTGTGGCTCAGCCGCACCTGCGGCCAGGTCTCGCGGATCATGCGGGAGCAGTAGCCGCCGGGCAGGTCGCAGGGCTCCAGCTCGGTGTGCAGCTCCAGGACCTGCTGCGGCGGTACGCCCATGCCGCGCAGCTCGTGCAGGATCTGCCACTCGGGGTGGGCGGTGCCGGGGGCGGAGCGGCGCATGACCTGCTGCTCGGAGCCGTCCTGGGCGCGGTAGCGCAGGACGGCGAGGTAGCCGGGGCCGACGGTGGGGACGCCGGGGGGCGGATAGCCGTAGCCCGCGGGCTGCGGGGCGCCGGGGGGCGGCATGCCGGGCGCGCCGGGTACGGGTCCTGCGGGGGCGGCTCCGGGGGCTCCCGGGGGGAAGGGGGCGGGACCGGCGGCGGGGGGCGCGCCGGGGGCGCCCGGAGCGCCGGGCGCGAAGGGGGCGCCGCCGGGGGGCGGAGCGGGCTGGCCGGGCGCGGGGGGCGGGGGTGTGCTGGGTGCCCCCGGGGCGCCAGGGGCTCCGGGCGCTCCAGGTGCTCCGGGTGCCGGTGGGGCGGCGGGCGCGCCCGGGACGCCCGGTGCGCCGGGGGGTGAGGGCGGGCCCGGGGGTGCGCCGCCCGCGGAGGCACCCGGGTCGACCTGCGACACGAGCTGGGTCGGGATGTACGCGTTGCCGGCGCCCGGGGCGCCCGGGGCGGACGGCGGGGGCGGCGCCGAGGAACCGGAGCCGCGGCCGGCGCCGGGCGTGCCGGGGGCGCCGGGCGGCGGCGGTACGCCCTGACCGCCGGGGGCCCGCTTGCCCTTGAGCGGCGGCGGGATGGGGGTGGCCTTGCTGGTGGCCTGCTCGGCGATGTCGGCGGCCCCGCCGCCGGGGCCGGCGGGCGGGGCGGAGGGGGTCTGGGGGGCGGGCGGGGTGCTGGGCGCGCCCGGGACGCCGGGGGCCCCGGGTGCGGAGGGGGCGCCCGGTGCGCTCGGGGCACCGGGGGCCGCGGGGGCGCCGGGCGGAGTGCCCGGGGCGCCGGGGGTGTTCGGGGCTCCCGGCGGGGCGGGGGTGCCCGTGGATCCAGAGGCTCCCACGGCGTTCGGGGCGCCCGGCGGTGCCGGGGCGGGGGCGCCCGGGGGCGGGGTGCCCGGCGCACCGGGGTAGTTGCCGGAGCCGGGGGCGGGTGGGGCGCCGGGGGCCGGAGGAGGCGTGGCGCCGGGGGCCGCGGTCCCGCCGGGCGGCGCCGGGGCGCCGGGGTAGCTGCCGGAGCCGGGGGCGGGCGGAGCGCCCGCGCCCGAATGCGGGCCCGGCGCGCCGGGGTAGCTGCCGCCACCGGGCGGGGGCGGGTACGGGCCGCTCGGCGGCGGGGTGTCGGGAAGCGAAGCGGAGAGGACCGTCTCCGGCAGCGGCACGGAGGCCGCGTCGTCGTCGCCGCGGGAGTTGGTGTCGTTCCACGGGGTCGGCGCCGCCGCCGCGGGCGCCGTCGGGTCCACCCGCGGGCCCACCGACCCGGAGGAGGCCCCCGACGCACCGGCGCCCCCGGCCGCGTACGGCGAAGCGGGACCGGAACCCCCGGCCCCGTACGGCGCACCCGAACTCCCCTGCGCCGCAGGCGCACCCGGGCCCGAAGCCGGCGCCGGGACGGGCGACGGGGAAGACGCGGATGACGCGGCGGCCGGGGGCACCGGAGAAGGCGCAGGAGCAGGCGCAGCCGCGTGCCGGCCGCCCGACCTGCCGGACCCGGCGGACCCGGACGACCCCGAAGACCCCGAGTCGCGCCGCGGAATGCCGATCTGGTCCGCCGCCTCCTGCAGCCACTCCGGCGGCGTCAGCAGGAACGACGTCGCCCCCAAATCCACGCGCTCCCCCGGCTGCGCGCCCCGCGGCGCCGCCGCCTCCTCGCCGCCGTACTCCTCCTCGAAGCGCCGGATCACCTCGCCGACCGGCAGCGCGGGCCACAGCGTCGTGTCGCCCGAGTCGCGCGCGATGACCATGCGCGCCCCCGAGCCCTCCGGCATCCCCTCGCCCGCCGGGATCTCGGCCCAGGCCACGAAGCCCAGATCGAACTCCCGCACCTTGACCTCGCGGCGCCGCTGCTGCGGCACCCCGCCGTTGATCCACGAGTCGGCGCGCTCCTGCGCCTGTGCGAAGGTGACCATTACCTCTTCACCCCTCCACCGGCACGGCGCGCGCGAAGCCGCCGTCCACCATCAGATTCGCCACGGTCTCCAACTCCGGCGGGCCGCCCACCAGCCGGTCGAGGAAGGCGTCGAAGTCCTCCCCGCAGAACAGCAGCAGCCGTTCCACCCGCTCCGCGACCGACCAGCCCGAGTCGCCCTGGTCGCGGGCGTCGTCGTACGGGCAGAACCACACGCTGCCGCGCCTGCGGCCCTTCGTCTTCAGCGCCAGCACCCCGCCCTGCAGGAACGCGATGCCCAGATAGTCCTTCGTCAGATGGTCGCGCAGGCACTTGTTCACGTAGACCACGTCGTTGACCGCCGCCTCGTCGCGCACGGTGAAGAACGGCTGGTCCACCAGCAGCCCCAGCTCCGGATCGAGCGCCGCGCCGACCGGCGCGCAGCCGCCCGCCGCCTTGAGGAAGTCGCGGTACGCGCCCGGCAGCCCGTAGCCGAGATCCTCCTCGACACCCATCACCTGGTCCTCGGTGACCGCCGCGCCGTCACGCGGAAGGGTGAAATGCACCGGCCGCGTCTCCTGCAGCGGGCGCGTGCCGCGCTTGTCCTGGTCGACGGCCGCCGTCGCCAGCCCGCCGTGGTGCCGCAGCAGCGCCTTCACATCGGCGGGCACCAGCTCCATCCGGCGGGTGCCCGCCACGTGGTGCCAGGTCCAGCCGTGCGGCGTCGCCACCGACGGCAGCGTCGACCACAGCTCGTGGCCCTGCGCGTGCAGCGCCGCGTTCGCCGACACGTAGTCCGTCAGCCGCAGCTCGTCGATGCCGAAGCCCTCGGGGGGCTCGGCGATCTCCGCCGCCGCGCGCGCGTACGGGGAGAAGTCCGGGTAACCGTCGGCGTCCACACGCACGCCGCGGGGGTGTCTGGCGGCCCGGACCGGGTCCGGGAAGTTCACGACCTGCCCGGCGTATGCCGCGTTCGGCGGTGCGACGGTCGTTCCTCGCCGACCTGACGTCATCGCGTGTGCCCCCTGCCGTTGGTCTCCGTCAAACACAGCCTATGGGGTGCCGCGGCCGGCGGTCTTGCCCTGGTCAGAGAGCGCCCCGGCAAGCGGCGTGATCTGCTCCGCAATGACGGACTTGCCCAGCACGGGACCGGGCCACGGGGTGTGCACACGCCGGTACGGAAGGCACCTCGGGTGTCGTGTCGCACGTATGTGGCAAGCTGGACGGCGCGAGACAGCGGAGTTTCACGGGGGAGGCTCTTACCGCTATGCACGCATGCTCAGACACAGCAGATCCGCTCACCGGCGGCGATCCATACGGCGGTATGGGACGCCCGTTCGGCCTGACGGACACTCCGTACGGATACATGGAAACGGACATGGGGACGGGGACGGGCCCGGCGGCCGACCCCCGCACAGACTGGCGCGACACGGCGCCCGGCGACGGTGTGCCACGCCTCACCAGCCGGCGGGACGGCGTCCTGCCGGCCGTCGGCGCCGCCCTCTCCGTCCGCGGCCAGACCCTCACCTGCACGGCGGGCCGCGCCGACCAGGGCCCCCTGCTCCACCCACTGGTGCAGGACTTCCTCGACACGCTCAGCAGCGGCCGCCGCGAGCGGTTCACCGGGCGCTGCCCCGAAGCCGTGCTGCTCTCGCGGCACCTGACGGCCGTCGAGGCGGGCCGCAGCAAGCGCGCCGCGCGCAAGCCGCTGTCGGCGGGAGAGGCGCGCCGGGCACTGAAGCAGGCGAAGATCACCGCCCGCCACATCCGCGAGGACGGCGACCCGCTGCACGGGCGGTACGCGCCGCCCTGCCGCTCCTGCACCGCCCTCCTCACCCACTTCGGCGTGCGCACCGTGGGCGATGCGCACGCCGAGGACTGAGCCGTGGTCCCCTCGGACCCGCGCGACCTGGCCGCGCACCACACGCGCTTCCCGGTCGAGGTCGACAGCGCGCTGCGCGCGGCCGGCTGGGAGCCGGGCCGGTGGGACATACGGCAGGCGGAGACCTGGGCCGACACGCTGCGGGCCCATGTGTCGTCCGGCGGCCACGTGCACGCGGTCTTCCCGGCGGCGGTCGAGGCGTGGGCGGAGTTCGGCGGCCTGCGGGTCGTCGGCGAGGGCCCCGGCCGCCAGTTGGGCCCGGCGGACCTGCACGTGGACCCGATGCACGGGCTGCACCTCACGCGCACCCTCGCGGACCTGGGCCGCGCCCTCCGGACGGAGCTGTGCCCGCTGGGCGCGGAGCTGGCCCCGGACGGGAGCACGGCACAGGCGGTGCTGGCGGTCGACGCCGAGGGCAGGGGGTACGCCCTGGATCACGCCGGGGACTGGTTCCTGGGCAGGTCCGTGGACGAGGCGCTGGTGACTCTGGTGACCGGCCTCGAACCGCAGCGCCTGACGCCGGAGCCGGACTGACGGGCGGTCCGTACGGGCGAGGCTTCCGCAGGTGAACGCCCCGGGTGCTACGTCCCGCTGGGCAGCACGGCCGAGACGCGGAAGCCGCCCGCGTCCGTCGCGGCCGACACGAAGCCGCCGCCCAGGCCCGTCACGCGCTCGCGCATGCCCACCAGGCCGTTGCCGCCGCTGGGCAGCCCGGCGCTCTGCGAGGCGGCGTCGGACGGGCCGTTGACCACGAGCACGGCCACCTCGGCGACGCGATGCGCGAGCAGCACCCGGGTCTTGGCACCGGGGGCGTGCTTGTGGACGTTGGTGAGCGCTTCCTGCACGACCCGGTAGACGGTCTGCTCCACCTCGGCGGCGTACGGGCCGGGGTCGCCCTCCTCGGCGAAGTCCACGGCCATCCCGGCGGCGCGGGACTCGCCGATGAGCGCTTCCAGATCGTCCAGGCGTGGCCCGGGACCACCGGCGTCGGCGTCTGCGGCGCCCCGCGGGCGCTGCCCGGCACGGGCAGCCGCCGCCCCGGCCGCGGCCGGGCCGCCGCGCGCAGGGCGGCCGGCATCGGTGGCCACGGCGGCGGGGGCACCGCCGGCCGCGGAGGAGGCGGCCTCCGGACCGCCCCCGGCAACCCCGGCCCCGTCGGCCCCGGCACCGGCACCGGCACCGGCCACCGCGACCCCGGCGCCGGCCGCCTCCGCGGCCGTACCGCCCGACGCGGCAGCGCCGGAGGCCGCACCACCCGGCGCCGCGGCGCCGACGACGGCCTCGCCACCGCCCGGCGCCCCGCTCCCCGGCGACGACACCGACCCCGCCGGCATCCGCAGCACGCCCAGCATCTCCCGCAGCTCCGTCAGCGCCTGCCGCCCCATGTCCCCGACCAGCGCCGCGTTCCGCGCCGCCTTCTCCGGATCGTTGAGCACCACCCGCTCCAGCGCCGCCGCGTGCACCACCATCAGGCTCACCCGGTGCGCCACCACGTCGTGCATGTCCCGCGCGATCCGCGTCCGCTCCTCGCGCCGCGCCCACACCGCACGCTCCTCCGCCCGCTCCGCGAGCAGCGACAACTCCCGCTCCAGACCGTCGGCCCGCTCCCGCAGGCTCTCCACGAGCCGCCGCCGCGCGCCGACGTACAGCCCGAACAGCAGCGGCGGCAGCGTCACGCCGACCGACATCAGCAGCGCGACGAGCGCGGCCAGCACGAAGGGCGAGTCGCGGTCATGCTCCTCGAAGGTCTGGTACATCTGCACGAACGTGACAATGATCACGGCGGAGACGGACATCCCGGCCAGGGCCGCGGTGATGCGCCGGGGGATGTCGGAGGCGGCGAGGGTGTAGAGGCCGACGACGGCCAGCAGGAAGCCCATCTCCGCGGGCGTGACGGCCATGCCCACCAGCACCGGGACGATCGGCCACCGCCGCCGCAGCACCAGCGTGCTGCCCGCGACGAGCCCCAGCACGATCCCGAACCCCAGGGGCAGCCCGGCGTCCCGCGCGAACGGCACCCCCTGCGCCACGCACTCCGCGGCCGACGCCGCCGCCAGCACCACGTCCAGCACCATCGACCGGCGCCGCGCCCACCACCAGACCGGCCTCCGCCCCCCGGAGACCTCGCTCACGGCTTCCCCCGACGCGGTCATACCAACCAGCGTAAGGGCCGAACACACGGTGCCGGGCTTCGGGTGCAACAGCACGCAACGGATTCGAACGCACACGAAACCACCAGGTAGGCCCCGAACTGGTGAATCGACCGAATATTCGCATCCGCAGCCCGGACCCCGGGCGAGGCTGGTTGCCATGACCGAGGAACGACACCGCCTCGACGGCGACGAGGCCACCAGCCCACATGATGACCCCATCGCCTTCGATCGGCTGCGAACACGGGCAACCGCGCTCCGGAGAGAAGGGCTGGATCCCTGGCACATCCGGGTTGTGCTCGGCGTCGATGACGATGACTATCTCGAGCGGCTGCTGGCGCCGGAGCCACCGCCAGACTGGGCGAAGCGGCCGAAAGCCAACGACACCGTCAGGCTGGAGGCACGCAGACTCCGGCGGCAAGGACTCACCTACGAGGAGATCCGCGCTGAGCTCGACGTCTCCAAGAGCTCGCTCTCGGACTGGCTGCGGGACCTGCCACGCCCTGCGCCCAGGTGGAACCCGGCCCTGGCCCGCAAGGGGCACGTGGCGCAAATGCGGCGTATGGCCGAGGCACGGGCCTCCCTCCATGTCAGGTTGAGCGATGAAAGGCACCAGCTCACACGCGAGGCGAAGGGGCAGATCACCACTGTGAGCGATGCCGAGCTGTTCTTCATCGGCGTCGCCTTGTACTGGGCGGAAGGCCAGAAGGACAAGGAGTACGCACGCCGAGAGTGCATCTCGTTCGTCAACAGCGACCCACAGATGATCCGGGTCTTCTTGCGCTGGCTCGACCTGCTCGGTGTCTCCGCAGACCGGCTGCGTTGCAGTGTGCACATCCAGGCGCAGGCGGACGTCGAGGAGGCCACCCGGTTCTGGTCGGAGCTGACGGGCGTCCCGCGTCATCGGTTCTGGAAACCCGGCCTGAGCAAGGCGCCCGTCGGGTCGCCCCGGCTGCTTCGGGCGGTACCGTACGCGGGCTGCCTGAGGATCTACGTCACGAACAGTGCTCGGCTGTACCGCCAAGTGGAAGGGTGGTGGCGTGGCATCGGCGCCTGGGCAGAGGCTCCCGGCAGCGAGGCGGCTCCGGTAGGGTCTGACTCGCAGTGATCCCCCGTGGTGTAACCCGGCAGCACACCAGATTTTGGATCTGGCAGGACAAGGTTCGAATCCTTGCGGGGGAGCCGTCCCCAGAGCCCCGGCAACCGCCGGGGCCCGTTTGCGTTACCCCCGCGTACCCCCTCGGTATCCTGCCCGTACCCCCGATTCCGCCTGCGTAAGGACCTCACGTGACCGCGAACCGCCCCGCAGCCGTCGTCGTACTCGCCGCGGGCGAAGGCACCCGAATGAAGTCCGCGACCCCCAAGGTCCTGCACCGCATCTGTGGTCGCTCGCTTGTCGGGCACGTCGTCGCCGCCGCCGGAGAGCTGGACCCCGAGCATCTGGTCGTCGTCGTCGGGCATGGCCGGGAGGCCGTCACCGCGCATCTCGGGGAGATCGCGCCGCAGGCGCGGGCCGTGGTGCAGCGGGAGCAGAACGGGACCGGGCACGCCGTGCGGATCGCGCTGGAGGAACTGGCCGGGAGCGGCGTGGCGCTGGACGGGACCGTCGTGGTCGTGTGCGGTGATACGCCCCTGCTCGCCGGCGAGACGCTGGACCGGCTCGCCTCGGCGCACGGCGCCGACGGGAACGCCGTGACGGTGCTGACCGCCGAGGTGCCGGACGCGACCGGGTACGGGCGGATCGTGCGGGAGGACGCGACCGGGGCCGTGACCGGGATCGTGGAGCACAAGGACGCCTCCGCCGCGCAGCGGGAGATCCGGGAGATCAACTCCGGGGTGTTCGCGTTCGACGCGAAGCTGCTGGCGTCCGCGCTGACGCAGGTGCGGCGGGACAACAGCCAGGGCGAGGAGTATCTGACCGACGTGCTGGGGATCCTGCGCTCCGCGGGGCACCGGGTGGGTGCGTCGCCGGCCGCCGACCACCGGGAGATCCTGGGCATCAACAACCGGGTGCAGTTGGCCGAGGCGTGCCGGCTGCTCAACGACAGCCTGCTGCGGGACGCGATGCTGGCCGGGGTGACGGTGGTGGATCCGGCGTCGACGTGGTTCGACGTGGCGGTGACGTATGAGCCGGACGCGGTGGTGCATCCGCAGACGCAGCTCCTGGGGGCGACGCACCTGGGTGCCGGTGCCGAGGTGGGGCCGGGGTCGACGCTGACGGACACGGTGGTCGGCGCGGGTGCGCGGGTGCTCAACACCGTGGCGGACGGGGCGGAGATCGGGCCGGGGGCGAACGTGGGTCCGTACACGTATCTGCGGGCGGGGACGCGGCTGGGTGCGGGGGCGAAGGCGGGGACGTACGTGGAGATGAAGAACGCGGACGTGGGCGCGGGGACGAAGGTGCCGCATCTGTCGTACGTGGGGGACGCGACGATCGGCGAGTACACGAACATCGGTGCCGCGAGCGTGTTCGTCAACTATGACGGGGTGGCGAAGCACCACACGACGATCGGGAGTCACTGCCGTACGGGCGCGGACAACATGCTTGTTGCGCCCGTCACAATCGGGGACGGGGCGTACACCGCCGCGGGGTCGGTGATCACGAAGGACGTGCCGCCGGGTTCGCTGGCCGTGGCGCGGGGTCAGCAGCGCAACATCGAGGGCTGGGTGGCCCGTAAGCGCCCCGGGAGCGCGGCGGCGCGGGCGGCCGAGGCGGCCCGCCGGGAGGGTGCGGCGGAGGACGAGGGCGCCGGTCAGGCGGGGTGACGGCGTGGGAAGCCGGGGCGTACTGGGCGTACGGTGAGTAGGACATCCGACCGGCCGCCCGCCCGGCCGCCTGCCCGACACCGAGGAGAACGTGCTGTGACCGGGATCAAGACGACCGGCCAGAAGAAGCTGATGCTTTTCACCGGCCGTGGCTACCCCGAGCTTGCCGAGGAGGTCGCGCACCAGCTCGGTGTGGGCCTCGTACCGACGAAGGCGTTCGACTTCGCCAACGGCGAGATCTACGTCCGTTTCCAGGAGTCGGCGCGGGGGGCCGACTGTTTCGTGATGCAGAGTCACACGACGCCCATCAACCAGTGGATCATGGAACAGATGATCATGGTGGACGCGCTGAAACGTGCCTCCGCGCGCAGCGTCACCGCGATCGTCCCGTTCTACGGCTACGCCCGCCAGGACAAGAAGCACCGCGGCCGGGAGCCGATCTCGGCGCGGCTCATCGCCGACCTGCTGAAGACGGCGGGTGCGGACCGGATCCTCACGGTGGACCTGCACACGGACCAGATCCAGGGCTTCTTCGACGGCCCGGTGGACCACCTGTTCGCGCTGCCGGTGCTGGCGGACTACGTGGCGTCGAAGACGGACCGCTCGAAGCTGACGGTGGTCTCGCCGGACGCGGGGCGCGTGCGGGTGGCGGACCGGTGGGGCGACCGGCTGGGGGCGCCGCTGGCGATCGTGCACAAGCGCCGGGACCCGGACGTGGCGAACCAGGTGACGGTGCACGAGGTCGTGGGGCACGTGGCCGGCCGGGTGTGCGTGCTGGTCGACGACATGGTGGACACGGGGGGCACGATCTGCGCGGCGGCGGACGCGCTCTTCGCGAACGGCGCGGAGGACGTGATCGTGGCGGCGACGCACGGCGTGTTGTCGGGTCCCGCGGGTGACCGGCTGAAGGGGTCGAAGGTGAGCGAGTTCATCTTCACGAACACGCTGCCGACGGCGAGCGAGTTGGACCTGGACAAGATCACGGTGCTGTCGATGGCGCCGGTGATCGCGCGCGCGGTGCGCGAGGTGTTCGAGGACGGCTCCGTGACCAGCCTCTTCGACGAGCACGCGTAGCCGTAGCGCGGAAGATCGACTTGGGGCGGCCGCTCGCCGCCGGGTAGACTCCCGGAGTTGCTCGGCGAGGGAGGCCGCCCCGGTCCGTCCGGTACCGGTTCGGTGCTCCGTTATCGACGCGCTCTTCGTAGCAGGCCGATCGCGGCCGGGTGACCGTCCCGACAGCCTCACCTACTGCGAGGAGTGCGACCATGGCCGAGTACAAGATCACCGCGGAGCCGCGGACCGAGACCGGCAAGGGCGCCGCCCGTCGGCTGCGCCGCGAGGACAAGGTTCCCGGCGTCGTCTACGGCCACGGCGCGGACCCGCGGCACGTGGCGCTGCCGAGCTACGACCTGCTGATGGCGCTGAAGACCTCGAACGTGCTCATCAGCCTCGACCTCGACGGCAAGTCCGAGCTGGTCATCCCGAAGGACGTGCAGCGCGACGTGCTGCGCACCGGGGTGCTCAAGCACGTGGACCTGCTGGTCGTGAAGCGCGGCGAGAAGGTCACCGTCGAGGTGCCGATCCAGGTCGAGGGCGACCTGGCTCCGGGCCAGAACCTGCTGGAGCACACGCTGCACGCGCTGCCGGTCGAGGCCGAGGCGACGAACATCCCGGAGTCCGTGACGGTGAGCGTCGAGGGCCTGGAGGCGGGTGCCACGGTGGCGGCGAAGGACGTCAAGCTGCCGGCCGGGGTGACGCTCGCCGTCGACGGCGAGGACCCGGTGCTGCACGTGGTCGCGCCGCAGGCGGAGGAGTCGGCGGCCGAGGGCGAGGGGGCCGAGGGCGAGGCCGCGGCCGACGAGGGCAAGTCGGAGGACTGAGCACCGCGGGGGGCGGGTCGTACGGGCCCGCCCCCGTCTCCGTAGGCGCAGGCACGCACACGTACCCCGGGAGGGCCGGCAGATGTCGGACGCAGCGCAGCCGTGGCTCGTCGTGGGCCTGGGCAATCCGGGCCCGGGGTACGCGGGCAACCGGCACAACGTCGGGTTCATGGTCGCCGACCTGCTGGCGGAGCGCGTCGGCGGCCGGTTCAAGGCGCACAAGGCGCGGGCGCAGGTCGTGGAGGCGCGCCTGGGTCTGCCGGGTCCCGCGGGCCGGCGGATCGTGCTGGCCAAGCCGATGACGTACATGAACCTGTCCGGCGGCCCGGTCTCGGCGCTCGCCGGCTTCTACAAGGTCCCGCTGGAGCGGATGGTCGTCGTCCACGACGAGCTGGACCTGGACTACGGCACGCTGCGGCTGAAGCTCGGCGGCGGCGACAACGGCCACAACGGGCTGAAGTCGCTGTCGAAGTCGCTGGGCCGGGAGTATCTGCGGGTGCGGTTCGGCGTGGGCCGGCCGCCGGGGCGGATGGAGGTGGCGGACTACGTGCTGAAGGACTTCTCCGCCGCCGAGCGCAAGGAGCTCGACTACTTCGTGGACCGTACGGCGGACGCCGTGGAGGCACTCGTCACCGAGGGCTTGGAGCGCGCCCAGAACACGTACAACGGCTGATCCCCCGACCTGTCACCAGACTGTGACAAAGGGCTTTCCCAGCACATCTCCTGAAACGGGATGAAGGGCGCACGACGCGCTTGACCGGCGCCCCGCCGGCGGCGGAAGCTGAGCCGCCCCCCAACTTCCCTCTGCACACCTTTCACTCACGAAGTTGGGTACCGCATGCGAACCATTGCTTCGGTCGGCGCGGTCGCCGCTGCCGCTGCCGCCTCCCTGCTGTTCGCCGCCGCGCCGGCGCCGGCGGCCAACGGCGACAACGGGACCGTGAAGATCCACGACGCCGCCACCGGCGAGGAGCTTCGCAAGAACGAGCCGAAGGTCTGCGAGTTCTATCTCGACGCCTTCGGCTTCGACGCCGGGCAGCAGGTCACGTGGGAGATCGTCGGCTGGAAGCCGACCGGGGACAACAAGACCGTCGCGGACGAGGGCGAGATCGTCCTCGACGGCGAGGGGCACGGCAGGACCGAGGACATGACCCTCCCCGACGGCCACTACAAGCTCTTCTGGAACTGGGAGGGTGAGAACGGGGCCGCGAAGCACAAGGTCTTCTGGACGGAGTGCGAGGACTCCGAGTCGCCGGACCCGGACACCCCGTCCGACACCCCGTCGGACGACTCCTCCCAGGCGGCGGAGGAGCCGGGCAGGCCCGGGAAGCCGGGCGAGGACGGCGAGCAGGGCGCGGACGCCACGCCCAGTGCGTCCAACGCGCCGGGCGCGCAGGGCGGGGGCGACGACGAGTCGGGCGGCCTGGCCGCCACCGGCGCGTCGGTGACGGGCATCTCGATCGCCTCGGCGATCCTCCTGGGCGCGGGCGGTTACCTGGTGCTCCGCCGCCGGGGCATGGGCCGCCAGCACTGAGCAGGTCCCGCCGGACGACCGCACGCGGCTCTCACCCCCGCGGGGTGGGGGCCGCGTGCGGTTGCGGGCGCCGCGCGCTCGGTGAGCACGTCGTCCGTCCGCCCGCGGGCCGGACCGGCCGCGGTCAGCCCGTGTTGCGGAGGCCCGCCGCCACGCCGTTCACCGTCAGCAGCAGCGCCCGGCCCAGCAGCGGGTCGGGGGCCTCGCCGCGTTCGGCCGCCTCGCGCTGCCGGCCGAGGAGCGTGACCTGGAGGTACGAGATCGGGTCGAGGTAGGCGTCGCGGATGCGGAACGTCTGCTGGAGCACCGGGTTGGCCTCCAGCAGCTCCGACTCGCCGGTGATGCGCAGCACCTCGCTGACCGTCAGCTCGTGCTCGGCCTCGATGACCGCGAAGATGTGCTTCAGCTCGTCGGGCACGAGGGTGTCGACGTAGTGCCGGGCGATCCGCAGGTCGGTCTTGGCGAGCGTCATCTCGACGTTGGCGAGGAAGTTGCGGAAGAAGTGCCAGTGCTCGTACGCCTCGTCCACCACCGCGTCGAGCCCCGCCTCCCGGGCGGCACGCAGCCCGGAGCCGACGCCGAACCAGCCGGGGACGATCTGCCGGGACTGCGTCCAGCCGAAGACCCACGGGATGGCGCGCAGCCCGTCGAGGCCCGCGCCGGTGTCGGGACGGCGGGAGGGCCGGGAGCCGAGGTGCAGCTCGGCGAGCTGGTCGACGGGCGTGGAGGCGAAGAAGTACGCGGGCAGGTCGGGGTCGTCGACGAGCCGCCGGTACGCGGCGTGCGCGGCGTCGGAGACGACGTCCATCGCGGCGTCCCAGCGGGTCAGCGCCTCGACGGACTGCCGCGGCGCGGTGTGCAGGGCGGACGCCTGGAGGGTGGCGGCGACGGTCAGCTCCAGGTTCTCCCGGGCCAGGGACGGCACGAGGTACTTGTCGGAGATGACCTCGCCCTGCTCGGTGACCTTGATCTCGCCTTCGAGGGTCCCCCACGGCTGGGCGAGGATCGCGTCGTGGGTGGGGCCGCCGCCGCGGCCGACGGTGCCGCCGCGGCCGTGGAAGAGCCGCAGCCGTACGCCGTGCCGGTGGGCGACGTCGCGCAGCCGGCGCTGGGCGCGGTGGATCTCCCACTGGGAGGTGGTGATGCCGCCGAACTTGGAGGAGTCGGAGTACCCGAGCATGACCTCCTGGACGTCCCCGCGCAGGGAGACCAGGCGCCGATAGGAGGGGTCGGAGAGCATCGCGTCGAGGAGGTCGTCGGCGATCTTCAGCTCGTCGGTGGTCTCCAGCAGCGGCACGATGCCGATCTTCGCCCAGCCGGCGTGCAGGTCCAGCAGCCCGGCCTCGCGGGCGAGGACGGCGGCGGCGAACACGTCGTCGGCGCCCTGGCACATGGAGATGATGTACGACTCGATGACCTCGGGCCCGAAGGCGTCGATGGCCTTCCTGACGGTCTCGAAGACGCCGAGGGTCTTGGTGCCGGCCTCGTCGAGCGGCGCGGGGGTGGGCGCCAGCGGGCGGCGGGAGCGCAGCTCCTTGGCGAGGAGGCCGCGGCGGTAGTCGCGCGGCATGTCCAGGTAGCGCCAGGACTCCTCGCCGAGCCGGTCGAAGAGCTGGCCGAGCGCGTGGTGGTGGGCGTCGGCGTGCTCGCGTACGTCCATGGTGGCGAGCTGGAGGCCGAAGGCGGCGATGGTGCGGATGGTGCGCTCCAGCCGGCCGTCGGCGACGAGCGAGCCGCGGTGCGCGCGCAGCGAGGTCTGGACGAGGGTGAGTTCGTCGATGAGCTGCGCGGTGCCGAGGTAGTCGCGGCCGGGCACGTGGGCGCTGCCCTCGGCGAGCCGGCGGCGGGTGTTGAGGAGCTTCTGCCGGATGCAGGTGGCCTTGAGCCGGTAGGGCTCCTCGGCGTTGAGCCGCTTGTAGCGGGGGCTGATCTCGGGGAGCACCTCCAGGTCGCGCTGGACCGATTCGAGGAGTTCCTCGGTGGCGCCGCCGTTGCGGATGGAGTTGGAGAGGGCGGATCGCAGCTCGTCCACGTGGCCGATGGCCTCGGTGATGCCGTGCTCGTGCTGGAGGAGGAGCACGTCCCAGGTGACCTGGGGGGTCACGTTGGGGTTGCCGTCGCGGTCGCCGCCGATCCAGGTGCCGAAGGTGAGCGGGCGGGTGCCGGGCGGCAGGACGGCGGACTGGTCGACGCCGACGCGCTCCAGTTCCGCGGCGAGGTCTTCGAGCACGTCGCCGACGGCGCCGCGGTTCAGCTCGTCCAGGTAGTAGATGGCGTTCCTGGCCTCGTCCGCGGGTTCGGGCCGGACGACGCGCAGCTCGTCGGTCTGCCAGATGAGGTCGATGTCCTCGGCGAGGCGGCGGTCGCAGCGGCGGCGGTCGGCGGTGGACGCGCCCTCGTCGGCCTCCAGGAGGCGGGCCACGTCGCGCAGCTTGGTGAGGACGGAGCGGCGCGCGGCCTCGGTGGGGTGGGCGGTGAAGACGGGGCGTACGCCGAGGCTGGCGATGGTCTCGCGCAGGTGCGCGGGGTCGGCGTCCTTCAGCATGTCGGCGGTACGGGCCAGGCTGCCGCCCTCCGCGGCGCGGCGGGCGCGGAACTCGCGGCCGCGGTGCACCTGCTCGGTGACGTTGGCGAGGTGGAAGTAGGTGGAGAAGGCGCGCACGAGCCGGGCGGCGGTCTCCAGGTCGACGGTGCGCAGCAGCTCCGCGGCGGCGTCGCCGTCGGTGCGCGTCAGGGCGCGTACGCGTTCGACGAGGTCCAGCAGTTCCGGCCCGTCCTGGCGGACGAGCGTCTCGCCGAGCAGGTCGCCGAGGCGCCGGATGTCGGCGCGCAGCTCGGCGTTGCCGGCGGCCGCGGCGTCCGGGTCCGGGCCTGCGGCTCCGGCGGGGCGGGGCGCGTGGGTGTCGGCACTGGTCACTGGTGCGGCTCCTTGGCGTGCGGCGCTGGTGTTTCCGCCCGTGCGCGGCGGCGCGCGGCGGGCCGGGGTGCGGACCGCGCTGTCCGACGCCCCCACAGTAGTCGTCCCTGCGCGCTGCCCGGGTGGGCGAAGCCCGCGGGGTTGCGGCATGGGAACCGGCGTCTGCGGGCACTCAAGAGGTGTTCCTTCCACACGGGCGCGTATGTACGCCCGTTGGGACCGTGCCTCTTTCAGCCCGGAACTGAGGCATGCCATACTTACGCCAACGTAGGTTACGGGACCGTAGCCTCGCTGGTCCATGTTCCCCCAGCCTCCGAGGATGCCCATGCCGTCCACGTCCGAAGTGATCGACGAGCAGCCCCGCTCGGCCACGGTCACCGCTGAGTCCGCGACGCTCGGCGGTGAGAACAAGAGATCGGTCGAGCAGATCACGCTGCTCGCCTTCATCGTGCTGCCCTTCGTCGCGCTGGTCGCGGCCATCCCGCTGGCCTGGGGCTGGGGGGTGAGCTGGCTCGACCTCGGACTGATGACGTTCATGTACTTCCTCGGCCTGCACGGGGTGACGGTCGGGTTCCACCGGTACTTCACGCACGGCTCGTTCAAGGCGAAGAAGCCGCTGCGGGTGGCGCTGGCGATCGCCGGTTCCATGGCGGTGGAGGGCCCGGTCGTGCGCTGGGTCGCGGACCACCGCAGGCACCACAAGTTCTCCGACGCCGAGGGCGACCCGCACTCCCCCTGGCGCTTCGGCGAGACGGTGCCGGCGCTGATGAAGGGCCTGTGGTGGGCCCACATCGGCTGGCTCTTCGACGAGGAGCAGACGCCGCAGAACAAGTACGCGCCCGACCTCATCAAGGACTCGGCGATCCGCCGGGTGTCGCGTCAGTTCGTGCTGTGGACGGCCGTCTCACTGCTGTTCCCGCCGCTGGTCGGCGGGCTGGTCACCTGGTCGTGGCAGGGCGCGCTCTCCGCGTTCTTCTGGGCCTCGCTGGTCCGGGTCGCGCTGCTGCACCACGTCACCTGGTCGATCAACTCGATCTGCCACGCGGTCGGCAAGCGCCCGTTCAAGTCCCGGGACCGCTCGGGCAACGTGTGGTGGCTGGCGATCCTGTCCGGCGGCGAGTCGTGGCACAACCTGCACCACGCGGACCCGACCTCCGCCCGGCACGGCGTGATGAAGGGCCAGATCGACTCCAGCGCGCGGATCATCCGCTGGTTCGAGAAGCTCGGCTGGGCGTACGACGTGCGCTGGCCGAGCGAGTCCCGTATCGACTCGAAGCGCAACAAGGACGGCGACGCCCGCAAGAGCGCGGGCAAGGGCGCGGCCGCCGCGTCGGCCCGGCGTGAGGAGGCCGCCGCCGACGCGGCATGATGGAGCCGTGGCTACCGGCGGTAAGAGCAGCACGGGCAACAGCGGCGACGGCGGCGAAGGGAAGCCGCCGCGCCGTACCCGGCGGCGGATGACGGGCAAGGAGCGCCGCGAGCAGCTCGTCGACGTGGGTCGCATGCTCTTCGCGGCGCGCGGCTTCGAGGCGACGTCGGTGGAGGAGATCGCCGCGAAGGCGGGCGTGTCCAAGCCGGTCGTGTACGAGCACTTCGGGGGCAAGGAGGGGCTCTACGCGGTCGTCGTCGACCGGGAGACGCGGCAGCTCCTCGACATGGTGGCGGGCGCGCTGACCGCGGGGCATCCGCGGGAGCTGCTGGAGCAGGCGGCGTTCGCGCTGCTGGACTACATCGACGAGTACACCGACGGCTTCCGCATCATGGTCCGGGACTCCCCGGTGGCGCAGTCGCACGGCTCGTTCGCCTCGCTGATCAGCGACATCGCCACCCAGGTGGAGGACATCCTGGGGCTGGAGTTCAAGTCCCGCGGCTTCGATCCGAAGCTGGCGCCGCTCTACGCGCAGGCGCTGGTGGGGATGGTGGCGCTCACCGGGCAGTGGTGGCTGGACGTGCGCAAGCCGAAGAAGGCTGAGGTCGCGGCGCATCTGGTGAACCTCGCCTGGCACGGCCTGGGCGACCTGGAGGCGAAGCCGCGGCTCATAGGTCACCGCCGCGCGTAGCACGCCGCGCGCGATGGGCCGGTGGTGCGCAGATGGCCCCCGGTGCGCAGGGCTGCGCGGCGCGATGGACCCCGGGTGCGCGGGGCCGGCGGTGCTTCCGTGCGATGGCGGCGCGGTCCGGTGCCGTTCCGGGCGCCCGGTACGCCGCCGGTCCCGTGGCCCCGGGGGCGAGCCCGCTCCGGTGCCGGCGGAGCCGTCACGCGGCCTGGAACTCCAGCCGGTTGCCGAACGGGTCGGCGGTGTGGAAGCGCCGTACGCCCGGGATCTCGTCGCCGGCCCAGGTCACGTCGTGGCCGCGGACGGCCAGCCGGCGGGCCAGCGCGTCGAGGTCGGTGACGACGAGCGCGGGGTGCGCCTTGCGGGCGGGGCGGAAGTCCTGCTCGACGCCGAGGTGGAGCGTCACGGGTCCCGACGTGAACCAGCAGCCGCCGCGGGCGGCGAGCGCCGCCGGCTTGGGCACCTCGGTCATGCCGAGGATGTCGCCGTAGAAGATGCGCAGGATTTCCTCGCTGCCGGCGGGGACGGCGAGCTGGACGTGGTCGAGTCCGGTGATCATGGCGTGACTCCCAGCGCGAAGATGCGGCGGAACGGGAACGGGGTGCCGTGCGGGCCCGGCGGATAGGCGGTGCGCAGCAGGGCCGCGTAGGCGGTGACGAAGGCGTCGGCGTCGTCGCCGAGGGCGTCGAGGACGGGCCGCAGCCCGGTGCCCTTCACCCAGTCCAGCACCGGGTCGGGGCCGTGCAGGAGGTGGGTGTACGTGGTCTCCCAGGCGTCGCCGGCGCAGCCGAGGTCGCAGAGCAGCTCCAGGTACGCGACGGGCTGGAGCACCGGCTGGTCGCGCAGCACCCCGCGCAGCCGCTCGCGCCAGCGCGGGTCGCGGGTGAGCTGCCGCATCAGCGCGTGGCTGGGGGCGTCGTAGTTGCCGGGGACCTGGAAGGCGAAGGTGCCGCCGGGGGCAAGCCCGGCGAGCCAGCGGGGGAAGTGCTCCCAGTGGTCCGGCACCCACTGCAGCACGGCGTTGCCGAGGATCAGGTCGTACGCGCCGGGCTCCGGCGTCCAGTCGGTGAGGTCGGCGTGGGCGAAGTCGATCCGGCCGCCGCCGGAGGTGGGGCCGGCGTGGGCGGCGGCGGTGCGGAGCATGGCGGCGGAGCTGTCGTACCCCGTGACGTGGGCGGCGGGCCAGCGGGCGGCCAGCAGCGCGGTGCCGTTGCCCGTGCCGCAGCCGATGTCGGCGATCCGCGGCGGGCGTCCCGGCAGCTCGCCGACGCGGGCGAGGAGGTCCGCGAGGGGGCGGGTGCGGGGCCCCTCGTGGCGCAGGTACTGCTGCGGGTCCCAGGAGGGTGAGGTCATGCCTCCAGCGTTCCGCCGATGTATCTCGATGTCAAGAGACTTCATGTCGACAGACCGACTACACTGATCGCATGCGGGACGAGGTGGACCGGCTGGTCGCGGCGTGGCGCAGGGAGCGCCCCGACCTCGACGTGGAGCCGCTGGAGGTGCTGAGCCGGGTGAGCCGGCTGGCCCGCCACCTGGACCGCGCGCGGCGGCTGGCGTTCGCGGAACACGGCCTGGAGGGCTGGGAGTTCGACGTGCTGACCGCGCTGCGCCGGGCCGGCGAGCCGTACCAGCTCTCCCCCGGGCAGCTCCTCACCCAGACCCTGGTCACCTCCGGGACGATGACGAACCGGATCGACCGGCTGGCGAAGAAGGACCTCGTCGAGCGGCTGCCGGACCCCAGCGACCGGCGCGGCGTGCTCGTACGGCTCACGGCGGAGGGTCGCGAACGCGCGGACGCGGCGCTGGCGGCGCTGCTGAAGCAGGAGCGGGCGATCCTCGCGGAGCTGGCGCCGGAGCGGCGCAGGGAGCTGGCGGACCTGCTGCGGCAACTGACGGCCCCGTTCGACAACGTGCCGTGAGGGCCCGGAGCACCCCTCCCGCCGTACGGACGCCCCCGCCTGCGGGTCCGGAAAGGCTAGGCCCTTTCTGGCAGATCCCGCCTGCGGCTGGGGGCACCGCCCACGTGCGCGCAGCGCGCTGTGGGGGAGCCTGGCACGCACGCCCGCTGCGTCGTCGGATCGACCGAAGAGGCCCACTACGCGGTCGGCCCTCCGCCTTGCGATCGCACGCACCAGACACCTGGGGGTACCGCCCACGCGCGCTTGCGCACTGTGGGGGAACCCGCCCATGGGCGGACGGCGCTATGTGCCAGAGAGGGCCTAGCCGCCCACTCTGGCCGGTTCGCCCAGGTCCACCGGGCCCACGCCCGCGCGGCGGGCCAGGGCCACCGCGGCCAGCGTCGAGTGCACGCCCAGCTTGCCGAGGACGTTCTGCATGTGCGTACGGACCGTGTGCGGTGACAGGTACAGCCTCTCCGCGACCGCCTTGCGGCCCAGGCCCGCGACCATGCAGCGCAGCACCTCGTGCTCCCGCGGGGTCAGCGACTCGACGAGCTGCTCGCTCTCCGTACGGTGCTCCCGGGCCGCCGTCAGCTCCCGCAGCACACCCGTGAGCAGCGCGGGCGGCAGATGCGTCTCGCCGCGCAGCACGCCCCTGATCACCGCCAGCAGCCGGGAGAGCGAGCTGTCCTTGGCGACCCAGCCGAACGCCCCCGCCTGGAGCGCCGCCGCCGCCCGCGCCGGGTCGTCGCGGGCCGCGAGGACCACCGTGCGCGTCTGCGGGTGCGCCGAGCGGACGCGTGCGGTGAGCGATATGCCGCCGGGACCGCCCGCCGCCGAGCCGTTCCCCGCGACCGCCTGCGCGGGCACCGGGGCGCCCGCGGGCGTCTCGCGGTCGAGGTCGGCGTCGACCAGGAACACGTCGAACCTGCGGCCCTCCGCCGCGGCCCGCTCCAGCGAGCGCAGGGCGGCCTGACCGCTGCCGGCCGGCAGCACGTCGACGTCGGGCTCCGCTGCCAGCGCGGCGGCCAGCGACTCGGCGAACACGCGGTGGGCATCGGCCACCAGGACCCGGATCCGAACCACGGACACCCCCATGTCGCGGACTACCAGAACTCGCGGAATGCGGAATACGGCGCTCGGAGCATGGAGCGCCCGCCTGAGCTGCGGCCGCCGCCGCGTCCCATAGCTACCCCACCCCGTGCGCCGTACCCACGGTCTCGCCCCCTGAACGGCACCGGCCCCCACCGGTGCTGCCCCACAGCGTAGGGCGCGGGCCCCACAAGGGAAGCCCAACGACCGACTTTCCGTGGCGAGTTCGCCACGCGGAGTAGAAACCGGCCGGATACGGCCCCGTTGCGGATGGATTCCGGAGTTCCGGCGGGCCCGGGAGCGGTAAGGCTGTACCTTGCCGGGGCAGTAGACCCCCGGGGGAGGGCGAGATGGCCGTTCGGCTGATCGTGGTCGACGAGCACCGCCTGCTCGCCGAGGCTCTCGCGTCCGCACTGAAGCTGCGCGGGCACCGGGTGCTGGCCGCGGCCGCGCCCGCGGCGGGCGCCGCGGAGCTGGTGGTGAGCAGAGGACCTGAGGTGTGCCTGCTGGGCACGGCGACCCCGGCCGCACCCGGGGCGTTCGACCCTGTGCTGCGCATCAAGCGGGAGCGCCCGCAGATAGCGGTGGTGGTGCTCGGCCCGGTGCCGAACCCGCGCGGCATAGCGGCGGCGTTCGCCGCGGGTGCCTCCGGGTACGTACGGCATGACGAGCGCATCGAGGGTGTGGAGCGTGCGCTGGTCAAGGCGCGTGCGGGGGAGGCGGCGGTGGCTCCTCAGCTCCTGCAGAGCGCGTTCACGGAGCTGCTGAATCCGGCGGCGGAGCCGGACGACGAGGGGGCCCGGCTGCTTCAGTTGCTGACCCCGCGCGAGGTCGAGGTGCTGGTGCGGGTGGCGGAGGGGGAGGACACGCGGCTGATCGCCCAGGGGATGCGCATAGCCGCGAGCACGGCCCGTACGCACGTGCAGCGCGTGCTGATGAAGCTCGGGGTGGGTTCACGGCTTGAAGCGGCGGCGCTGGCGGCCCGTACGGGGCTCCTCGACCGCGCCGCCGCCCGGCCCGCGGTGGACGGCGAGGCCGGGGCGTAGCGGCTTCTCGGCACCCGCAGGCGCGGCGGCTTTCGGACATTCGTGTACGGGCAGGGGCCGGGGCGTACGGATCGGCGGACGCACGGATCAGCGGGCGTCCGGACGGTCCTGGCCGCCGTCCCCGTCGATGGCCTCCGCCAGCTCCTCCCCCGACGGCGGCCGCACCGGGCGCAGGAGGTGCCAGACGAGGAAGAACAGCCCGAGCGCCAGCATCCCCAGCCCGGTCCACAGGTTGATGCGTACGTCCTCCGCCTTGGCGATCTCCGCGTCGGAGTCGAAGGCGCCGGTGATCGCGAGGATCAGCCCGTACGCGACGAAGAGACCGCCGATCAGCCGGCGTACGTCGAACAGCCTGCTGGCCGTCGCCGACTTGCGCTCCAGCTCCTCGATCTGCTGCGCCAGCTCCCCGGTGTCCGGGACGCGGTGGCCGCGGCCGTCCGGGTCGTCCGGGCGCTCGTGGGTGTCGCTCATGGTGCGCTCCTAGAAGGAGAAGGGGATGTAGCAGAGGGCGGCCAGGACGAGCGCGCCCCAGCCCAGCAGCGCCGGTTTGCGGTACCACGCGTCGTCGCCGGCCGCGGCGGGCTCGGACATGCCCGGGGAGCGGGTCCCGTAGACGAGGCCGGCGAGCTGCTCGGGGGACTTGGGCCGGGTGAACGGCGTGACGACGAGCATCGCGACCGCGCCGGCGACGAAGCCGACGATCGCGGAGACGAAGTTGGCGCCCTGGTCGCTGGGGATGCTGATGACGCCCTGCTTGTAGATCCAGAAGTAGTTGAGCACCGCGGCGACCGTGCCGACGAGCAGCCCCCAGAAGCCGGCCTTGGCGGAGGTGCGCTTCCAGAACATGCCGATGATGAAGACCACGAACATCGGCACGTTGAAGAAGGAGAACAGCGTCTGCAGGTAGGCCATGATGTTGCTGAACCTGGACGCGATGAACGCCGTGCCGACGCTCACCGCGACGCCGATCACGGTGATGATCCGCCCGAAGCGCAGGTAGTACGCGTCCGTCCGGCCGCGCTTGACGTACGGCTCCCAGATGTCGGTGGTGAACACCGTGTTGAACGACGAGACGTTGGCCGCCATGCCCGCCATGAACGCCGCCAGCAGCCCGGTGATGGCCAGGCCCAGCACGCCGTTGGGCAGCAGTTGCTCCATGAGGTACGGGATCGAGTCGTTGTACGTCAGGTCCGAGCCGGACGTGCCGATCCTGGGCACCAGGGCCGCGGCGGCGAGGCCGGGGATCATCACCAGGAAGACGATGAAGATCTTCGGGTACGCGCCGATGAGCGGCGTGCGCTGGGCGGCGGAGAGGTTCTTGGCGGCGAGCGCGCGCTGCACCTCGGCGAAGTTGGTCGTCCAGTAGCCGAAGCTGAGGAGGAAGCCGAGGCCGAGGACGATCGTCAGCCAGTTGGCGCCCAGCGGGTTGGCGTGGCCGATGGCGGTGCCGCCCCAGGCGGTGGTGAAGTCGCTGCCGCGGGAGGCGGTGAGGGTGTCCTTGAGGCCGTCCCAGCCGCCGACGCGCTTGAGCGCGAGGAGCGTCAGCGGCAGCAGCGCGGCGATGATGACGAAGAACTGCAGCACCTCGTTGTAGACCGCGGACGACAGCCCGCCGAGGGTGATGTACGCGAGCACGACGGCGGCGGAGACGACGATGGCGACCCACTCCGGCCAGCCGAGCAGCGCCTCGACGACGATGGACATGGCGTAGAGGTTGACGCCGGCGATGAGCACGGCGGCGACGGAGAAGAGCACCGAGCTGAGCAGGTGTGCGCTGCGGTCGTAGCGGTGCAGCAGGAACTCCGGCACGGAGCGGACCTTCGAGCCGTAGTAGAAGGGCATCATCACCAGGCCCAGGAAGACCATCGCCGGGATGGCGCCGATCCAGTAGAAGTGCGTGGTGTAGACGCCGTACTGGGCGCTGTTGGCGGCCATGCCGAGGATCTCGGTGGCGCCGAGGTTGGCGGAGATGAACGCCAGGCCGGTGATCCAGGCGGGCATGGAGCGGCCGGAGAGGAAGAAGTCGAGGCTGGTCCTGATGGATCGCCGGGCCAGGAAGCCGATGCCGAGGACGACGGCGAAGTACATGGCCATGATCACGTAGTCGAGGGCGTTGGTGTCGAGCCGCAGCTCTGTCGCTAGTGGGTGCATGCTTCAGGTCCGCTTCCCTGCGTGGTGCGTTCAGAAGGCGAAGCCAGACGGATGGCGTTGGATTCCGAAAGCTTCTGTTGGGACTGTTTGCTTATCTGTTGGATCTTGCACCCAGAATGTCTGATAAAGAATAAATTGGGGTAAGCGACGCTCCGGCGTTGACTCGCCTGTTGGCTTGTGGTTCATTGTGTTCGATTGTGTTGGGGACCGGACCATGACGAGCGGCGGGCAGGGCAGGCCAGGGCCGAGGAAGAGGCTCCAGTGAAGAAGACGCACACGCGGCTCGCGGACGGGCGCGAGCTGATCTACTTCGACGCGCGTGACGACGCCGTCCGGGACGCGGCCGACCGCCGCCCCCTGGAGCCGACGCGCACCGCGTCGGAGGCGCGCTTCGACCCCCTGCGCGGGGAGTGGGTGGTGATCGCCTCCCACCGTCAGGGCCGTACGTACCGGCCGCCCGCCGACGAGTGCCCGCTGTGCCCCTCCCGAAACGGGCGGCTGAGCGAGATCCCCGCCGACGACTACGAGGTCGCCGTCTTCGAGAACCGCTTCCCGTCGCTGACCGGCGGTCCCGGCCCCGAGACCGGCGAACCGCCGTTCGTGAGCGCCCCGGGCGCGGGGCGCTGCGAGGTCGTCTGCTTCACCTCCGACCACGACGCCTCGTTCGCCGGCCTCTCCCCCGGGCAGGCCGCGCTGGTGCTGGACGCCTGGACCGACCGCTCCGTGGAACTGGGCGAACTCCCCGGCGTCGAGCAGGTCTTCTGCTTCGAGAACCGCGGCGAGGAGATCGGCGTCACCCTCGGCCACCCGCACGGGCAGATCTACGCGTACCCGTATGTCACGCCGCGCACCGCGCAGATGATGCACTGCGCCGACCTGCACCGGGCGCGGACGGGCGAGAACCTCTTCGACACCGTCGTCGCCGCCGAGACGGCGGCGGGGGTGCGGGTGGTGCTGGAGGGGGCGCACTGGGTGGCGTTCGTGCCGTACGCGGCGCACTGGCCGTACGAGGTCCACCTCTACCCGCGCCGGCGGGTGCCCGACCTCCCGGCGCTGGGCGACGCGGCGCGCGCGGAGTTCCCGGAGGTCTACCTCGAACTCCTGCGCCGATTCGACCGGATCTTCGGCCCCGGCGAGCCCCCGACGCCGTACATCTCGGCGTGGCACCAGGCACCGGTGCGGGCGCCGGGGCGGGATGACTACGCTCTGCACCTTGAGCTGTTCACGATCCGGCGAAGCCCGGGCAAACTGAAGTACCTTGCAGGCTCGGAGTCCGCGATGGACGCCTTTGTCACCGATGTGCCGCCCGAGCAGGCGGCAGAGCGACTGCGAGAGGTAGCAAGCGCGTGATGTCTGCCGACAGCGACCGGACGTGCGGCGGCCGGGCCCGGGGCCCCGTCCCCCGCCCGAACGCCACGGCCGCGTCACCAGGCCCCGGCACCCCGTCCCGCTACGGGTCGCGGTGCGCGGTCTCCGCGCTCCCGTACCTTGCAGGCTCGGAGTCCGCGATGGACGCCTTTGTCACCGATGTGCCGCCCGAGCAGGCGGCAGAGCGACTGCGAGAGGTAGCTGGCAAGTGAGTCATGACGTGACCGGGGGCGCCGGGGGCGGCGGGCGGAAGTATCTGGTGACCGGTGGGGCGGGGTACGTGGGGAGCGTCGTCGCGGCGCACCTGCTCGCCGCCGGGCACGGGGTGACCGTGGTCGACGACCTGTCGACCGGGTTCCGCGACGGGGTGCCGGAGGGCGCCGAGTTCGTCGAGGACCGGATCCAGCACGCCGCGAAGTGGCTGGACTCCTCGTACGACGGCGTGCTGCACTTCGCCGCCTCCTCGCAGGTAGGCGAGTCCGTCGCGCACCCCGAGAAGTACTGGCGCAACAACGTCGGCGGCACCCTGGAGCTGCTCGCCGCCATGCGCGACGCGGGCGTGCGGCGGCTGGTGTTCTCCTCCACCGCCGCCACCTACGGCGAGCCGGAGTCCGTGCCGATCACCGAGGACGCCGTCACCGCGCCGACGAACCCGTACGGGGCCTCCAAGCTCGCCGTCGACCACATGATCGGCGCGGAGTGCCACGCCCACGGGCTGGCCGCCGCGTCGCTGCGCTATTTCAACGTCGCCGGCGCCTATCTGCCCGCGCAGGGCGGCGGCGGCCCGTACGGCGAGCGGCACGACCCCGAGTCGCACCTCATCCCGCTGGTCCTCCAAGTCGCCCTGGGGCGGCGTGAGTCGATCTCCGTCTTCGGTGACGACTACCCCACCCCCGACGGCACCTGCATCCGCGACTACATCCACGTCGCGGACCTCGCCGAGGCGCATCTGCTGGCGCTCGACGCGGTGCGCCCCGGGGAGCACCGCATCTGCAACCTCGGCAACGGCGCGGGGTTCTCCGTGCGCGAGGTCATCGAGACGGTCCGCCAGGTGACCGGGCACCCCGTGCCCGAGGTGGTCGCGCCGCGCCGGGCCGGGGACCCGGCGGTGCTGGTGGCGTCGGCGCAGGCGGCGAAGGAGCAGTTGGGCTGGCGGCCGTCGCGTACGGAGCTGGCGGGGATCGTGTCGGACGCCTGGGACTTCGCACGGCGGGGTGCGGGCGCGGGGGAAGGCGGAGGGGACGCATGACGGCCGGGGAGACGACGGCGGGGGGCCGCAACGCGACGGGCCGCGAGGCCGCGGAGACGGAGCCGGCCGCACCGGACGCGGCCGGACCGGACGCGGCGGAGGCGGGCGCAGTGGAGACGGGCGCAGTGGAGACGGGCGCGGCGGAGACGGCGGCCGCGGCGTTCGCGGAGCTGTACGGGGAGCGGCCCGCCGGGGTGTGGGCCGCGCCCGGGCGCGTCAACCTCATCGGTGAACACACCGACTACAACGACGGCTTCGTCATGCCGCTCGCCCTCCCCCACACCACCCTCGCCGCCGCCCGCCGCCGCGACGACGGCGTGCTGCGGCTCCACTCGGGCGACGGCGAATCCCGCCTCACCGAGCTGGCCGTCGACCGCATCGCCCCTCCCCCGCACCTCGCGGAACCCGGGCGGGCGGTGCCCCCTGCAGTCGGCGGCGACCGCGGCGGCTGGGCCGCCTACCCGGCGGGCGTGGTGTGGGCGCTGCGCCGCACCGTCGACGCCTTCGCGGACTTCGCCGGCGCCGACATCCACTACGAGAGCACGGTCCCCACGGGCGCCGGGCTCTCCTCGTCGGCGGCCCTGGAGGTCTCCACCGCGCTGGCGCTCAGCGACCTGTACGGCCTGGGCCTCGACCCCGTACAGCTGGCGAAGGTCTCCCAGCACGCCGAGAACGACTTCGTCGGCGTACCCAGCGGGATCATGGACCAGATGGCCTCCGCCTGCTGCACCGCGGGCCACCTGCTCCACCTTGACACGCGCGACCTCACGCAGCGCGCCGTGCCCTTCGACCTGGCCGCCGGGGGGCTCACGCTGCTCGTCGTCGACACGCAGGTCAAACACGCCCTGGGCGACGGCGAGTACGCCGAGCGGCGGGCCGGCTGCGAGGCGGCGGCGCGGGCGCTGGGCGTACCGGCGCTGCGCGACGTGCCGTACGCGGAGCTGGACGCCGCGCTGGCCCGGCTGACGGACCCGGCGGTGCGCCCGCTCGTCCGGCACGTGGTCACCGAGGACCGGCGCGTCGAGGAGTGCATCACGCTGCTCGACGCCGGCCGCACCCGCGACATCGGGCCCGTCCTGCTCGCCGGACACGCCTCGCTGCGCGACGACTTCCGCGTCTCCTGCCGCGAACTCGACGTGGTCGTCGAGTCGTCGGTCGCCGCGGGCGCGCTCGGCGCGCGCATGACCGGCGGCGGCTTCGGCGGCTCGGCGATCGTGCTGGCCGAGACGGACGCGGCGGACACGGTCGGCAAGGCCGTCGAATCGGCCTTCGCCGCGGCGGACTTCCGCCCGCCCCGGATCTTCACCGCCGTCCCGGGCGCGGGCGCCCGCCGGCTGGTCTGAGGCCGCTCAGGCGCCCCCGCCCGGGGGCGCCTGGCAGCCGGCAGTCACTGCTTCTTGCTGCCGAACGCGAGGGCGAAGTACTCCACGTCGTCGCGGTCGCTGATGATGTCCTGCGCCAGATAGAACCGGCCGTGCTCGAATATGTACGGCACGCTGTCGCTGTAGGTGAGCGTCGCCTCGGCCTCGGCCGTGTCGTTCGGCAGCTCCAGCCAGGTCTCCTCCTTGGCGGAGCGCGGGTCTATCGCGACGATCTCGCCGCCCGAGTCGTACGTCCCCTTCCGGTACGCGATGATCTTGCCGCTGTCCATCCGCAGCGGCACCATGGTCCGCTTCTCACCGGCGTCGTACTTCTTCGTCGGCTTGCCCGTGTCGAGGTCGAAGGCGACGATCTCGTTCGTGTCGCCGTAGTCGCTCTTGCCCTGATGCTCGCGCGACGGCAGATACATCGTGTCTCCGTCCACCGCCACCGTCGTACACGACTCGGCGCCGTCGGAGTAGTCGCAACCCGGCTTGTAGCGCGGGCCCGCCGTCTCCGTACCCAGCGAGATCTTCGAGCGCAGCTCGCCCTCGTCGAGGGCGAAGATGTCGGTCTCGGTGGTCTTGCCCGCCCCGATCGTGATCACCGGCGGCTCGACGCTGAGCACCTGGACGCTCTGCACCCCGTCCGGCACGTCGTACGACCAGTAGATGCCGCCGGTGGCCGGGTCGACCTTCTGGACCTTCATGTCCTCGTTGAGCGAGCCGCAGAAGACGAGGCCGAGCAGGTTGGTCCCGTCGCTGGCGTAGTCGTGGTCCTTGCACTCGGTGGTGGGCTTGGTCTGCCACACCGGGTCACCGCCGGCGAGGGGGAACGCCGCGGAGCCGGAGAGGCCGGAGGCGATGACCGTGCCGTCGGCGATGGTCACGTACTCGAACTTCAGGCTCTCGTCGGCGGTCGCCACGTGCTGCTTCCACAGCTCCTCGCCGCTGTTGACGTCGAAGACCACGACCTCGGAGCACGGCGCGTAGGTGTCGTCCGGGTCGGAGACCTTCCCGTCCTGCACCAGCATGGCGGCCTTGCCGTCGTCGGTGACCGCCCGCGAGGCGCCGCAGACCAGGCCGTCGGTCGGCAGCTCCCAGACTTCCTTGCCGGTCGTGGTGTCGTACCCCTTCACGGCGTTCAGCTCGCCCTTGGCGTAGATCTTCTCGGTCGCCCACTGGCCCTCGGCGGGCCAGGTCGCGCCCTCCTCCGCCTGCGGGTACGGGACGCCGAACAGCAACTCGCCGTCCGCGCTGGCGGGCTTGCTGTCGCTGACGGCCTTCTTGGCACCGCCGCCGCCCCCGCCCCCGCCGGCCTGCGTGCCGCCGTCGTCGCGGGTGAGGAAGAAGCCCGTACCACTCGCGACCACGAGGATCGCCACCACCGCGGCGATGACCGCCCAGACGGGGACGAGCTTCTGCGCGTCCTGCTTGGCGGGCATGCCCGGGACCTGCGCCTGCGGGTAACCGCCGGAGTGCTGCGGGGCTGGCTGCGCGAAGCTGTAGTGCTCCTGCGGGGGCGCGGCCGGGGCCTGCGGCGGCGGCGGTGGCTGGACCTGCGAGGGCTGGGGCTGCGCCGGCGGATAGCCGTACTGCGGCTGCTGCGCGGGCTGTTGCGGCTCCTGCGGCGCGCCGAAGCCGCCGCCGGGCGCGGGCGGCGGCGGGGCCTGCGGATATCCGTAACCGGGCTGCTGCGGGTCCTCGGCCGGCGGGGGCCCGAAGCCACCGGACGGCGGCTGGCCCGGCGGCGGTGGCGGCTGCGACATTTCCCTGTCCCCCCGGATGGCTGTGCGTACGAGCTGCGGTCGCGTGGCTCATTTCTACCACCCGCGGGTGACAGCCGCCGCCGGCCGCGTACGAAGGGCGCGACCGGCCGTGGGCCGCGGGTTCAGCCGGCCTCCGCCGCCTCCGCCAGTTCCAGCCAGCGCAGCTCCAGTTCCTCGCGTTCGGCGGTCAGCTCGCGCAGTTGCGCGTCCAGCTCCGCCACCCGCGCGAAGTCCGTCGCGTGCTCGGCGATCGCGGCGTGCAGGTCGCCCTCCTTGCCGCCGATCCGGTCCAGCTGCCGCTCGATGCGCTGGAGCTCCTTCTTCGCCGCCCGCGCGTCGGCCGCGGACAGCCCGGCCGCCGGCCGCGCCTGCGGCTGCGGCTGTGCTCCCGCGGCGGCCTGGGCCTGCGGCTGCCGGTCCTGCTGCGTCTCGCGGATACGGGCCCGGCGGCGCAGGTACTCCTCGATCCCGCCCGGCAGCATCCGCAGCGTGCCGTCGCCCAGCAGCGCGTGCACCGTGTCCGTCGTCCGCTCGATGAAGTACCGGTCGTGGCTGATGACCACGAGCGTCCCCGGCCAGCCGTCCAGCAGGTCTTCGAGCTGGGTGAGGGTCTCGATGTCCAGGTCGTTGGTCGGCTCGTCGAGGAAGAGCACGTTCGGCTCGTCCATCAGCAGCCGCAGCAACTGCAGCCGCCGCCGCTCGCCGCCGGACAGGTCGCCCACCGGCGTCCACTGCTTCTCCCGCCCGAAGCCGAACTGCTCGCACAACTGCGAGGCGGTCATCTCCCGCCCCCTGCCGAGGTCCACCCGCTGCCGTACCCGCTCGACCGACTCCAGCAGCCGCCAGTCCGGGTCCAGTTCGGTGACCTCCTGCGAGAGGTACGCGAGCCGCACGGTCCTCCCCGCGACGATCCGCCCGGCGGCCGGCTGCGTCTCGCCGCCGGAGCGGGCCGCGTCCGCGAGCGTACGCAGCAGGGACGTCTTGCCCGCACCGTTGACGCCGAGGAGCCCGACGCGGTCGCCGGGACCGAGCTGCCAGGTCAGCCCCGTGAGGAGCACCCTGCCTTCGGGGCCGCCCCCGGCCCGTACGGTGACGTCCTCCAGGTCGAAGACCGTCTTGCCGAGGCGGGAGTTGGCGAACTTCATCAGCTCCGCGGAGTCCCGGGGCGGCGGCACGTCGGCGATGAGCGCGTTGGCGGCCTCGATCCGGAAGCGGGGCTTGCTGGTACGGGCCGGGGCGCCGCGGCGCAGCCAGGCCAGCTCCTTGCGCACGAGGTTCTGCCGCTTGGCCTCCTCGGTGGCGGCGATCCGTTCGCGCTCGGCGCGGGCGAAGACGTAGTCGGAGTAGCCGCCGTCGTACTCGTGGACCGCGCCGCGCTGGACGTCCCACATGCGGGTGCAGACCTGGTCGAGGAACCAGCGGTCGTGGGTGACGACGACGAGCGCGGCGCGGCGGGTGCGCAGGTGCTCGGCGAGCCAGGCGATGCCCTCGACGTCGAGGTGGTTGGTCGGCTCGTCCAGCACGATGAGGCCGGGGGTGCCGATGAGCAGCTTGGCCAGCGCGATGCGGCGGCGTTCGCCGCCGGAGAGCGGGCCGATGACGGTGTCGAGGCCCTGCTCGAAGCCGGGCAGGTCGAGGCCGCCGAAGAGTCCGGTGAGCACGTCGCGGACGCGGGCGTCGCCGGCCCACTCGTGGTCGGCCATGTCGCCGACCACCTCGTGCCGGACGGTGGCGGCCGGGTCGAGGGTGTCGTCCTGGGTGAGGACGCCGAGGCTGAGGCCGCCGGTGTGGGTGACGCGGCCGGCGTCGGGCTCTTCGAGCTTGGCGAGGAGGCGGACGAGGGTGGTCTTGCCGTCGCCGTTGCGGCCGACGACGCCGATGCGGTCGCCTTCGGCGACGCCGAGGGAGATGCCGTCGAGGAGGGTGCGGGTGCCGTAGACCTTGTCGACGGCTTCCAGGTTGACCAGGTTGGCGGCGGCCATGGCGGTGCGGTGCTCCTCGGGGGGTCGGGACGGGTTCCTCGGCGGGCGGCTTCCCAGCGTAGTTCGCGCACCGCCGGAAGCCGCCCGCGGCCTTTCCCGCCGCCCCGCCCGTTGCCGGACCCGGGGGCGCCCTTCAGTCCACCACCACGGCGCCCGGGGCCGGGGCCTGGGCGACGCGGGCCTTGCGGCAGGTGCCCGACGCCTCCAGCGCCGCCGCGACCTCCACGGCCGCCGTTTCGTCCGCCGCCAGGAACGCGCACGTCGGGCCCGAGCCCGAGACGAGGGCCGCCAGGGCGCCCGCCGCGGTGCCGGCCTCCAGGGTCTCCGCCAGGGAGGGGCGCAGGGAGAGGGCGGCGGGCTGGAGGTCGTTGCCGCCCGCGATCGCGGTCAGCGCCGCGGCGAGGTCCGCCGGGTCGCCGGAACCCAGCGCGTCCAGCACCGCGGGGGACGGGTCCGGATCCGGTACGGAGCGGCCCGCGGCCAGGCGGTCGAACTCCCCGTAGACCTCCGGCGTCGACAGCCCGCCGTCGGCCACCGCGAAGACCCAGTACAGCGGGCCCTTCGCGGACAGCGTCGTCAGCCGCTCGCCCCGGCCGCGCCCCAGCGCCGCGCCGCCGACCAGGCTGAACGGCACGTCGCTGCCGAGTTCCGCGCAGATCCGCAGCAGCTCGTCGGTGCCGGTCCGGGTCCCCCACAGCGCGTCGCAGGCCAGCAGCGCGCCCGCGCCGTCCGCGCTGCCGCCGGCCATGCCGCCGGCGACGGGGATGTCCTTCGCGATGTGCAGGTGGACGTTCGGCTCCCGGCCGTGCCGGGCGGCGAGCAACTGCGCGGCGCGGGCCGCGAGGTTCGAGGTGTCGGTGGGCACGGCGGCGGCGTCGGGGCCCGTGACCGTGACGCGCAGGGCGTCGGCCTCGGTGGCGGTGACCTCGTCGTAGAGGCCCACGGCGAGGAAGACGTTCGCGAGGTCGTGGAAGCCGTCGGCGCGCGGCGGGCCGACGGCGAGCTGCACGTTGACCTTCGCGGGTACGCGGACGGTGACGCTCCGCGCGGCGGCGGCGGGGGCGGGACCGGGGGCGGGCGTGGTCGATCCGGATGTCACGGCGTGCTGCTCCTCGTGGTGGCGGTCCGGTGCTGCCGGGACTCCGCGATCCGCGCGAAGTCCTCGATGGTCAGCGACTCGCCGCGGGCCTGCGGCGAGACGCCCGCGGCGCGCAGCGCGGCCTCGGCGGCGGGGGCGGATCCTGCCCAGCCGGTGAGCGCCGCGCGCAGCGTCTTGCGGCGCTGGGCGAACGCGGCGTCGACGGCCGCGAAGACCTCGGTCCGCGTCGCGTGGGTCGCGGGCGGCTCGCGGCGGATCAGCGAGACGAGCCCGGAGTCGACGTTCGGCGCGGGCCAGAACACGGTGCGGCCGATAGCGCCGGCCCGCTTGACGTCCGCGTACCAGGCGGCCTTGAGCGACGGCACACCGTAGACCTTCGACCCGGGGGCGGCGGCGAGCCGGTCGGCGACCTCGGCCTGCACCATGACCAGCGTGCGCTCGATGCCGGGGAAGGTGGCCAGCATGTGCAGCAGCACGGGCACCGCGACGTTGTACGGGAGGTTCGCCACCAGCGCCGTCGGCGGCGGGCCGGGCAGCTCGGTAACGCGCAGCGCGTCGGCGTGCAGGAGCGCGAAGTGCTCCGCGCGGCGCGGCAGCCGGGCCCGTACGGTCGCGGTGAGGGCGGCGGCGAGCACGTCGTCGATCTCGACGGCCGTGACATGGGCCGCCGCCTGCAGCAGGGCGAGGGTGAGCGAGCCGAGGCCGGGGCCGATCTCGACCACCACGTCGTCCGGTCGCACGCCGGCCGCGCGCACGATGCGGCGGACGGTGTTGGGGTCGATGACGAAGTTCTGGCCGCGCTGCTTGGTGGGGCGTACGCCGAGGGCCGCCGCCAGCTCGCGGACGTCCGCGGGGCCGAGCAGCGGGTCCGGCTCGCCGGTGGTGGCGCTCACCGCTCCAGGTTATTCCCTGCGTCTTGGCGGGCTCCTGGCGAGGCGCCGGCGGCGGACTGCGGGCCGTCGGCCGGGGCGTAGCCGAACGCGCGCGCGGTGTTCGCCGCGATCGCCGCCGCCAGCTCGTCGGGGTCGTCGCCGCGCTCCGCGGCCATGGCACGCAGCGTGAGGGGGATCAGATACGGCGCGTTGGGGCGGCCCCGGTACGGCATCGGCGTCAGGAACGGCGCGTCCGTCTCGACGAGCAGCAGCTCCGCGGGCGCGACGGCGACCGCCTCGCGCAACTGCCCCGCGTTCTTGAAGGTCACGTTTCCGGCGAAGGACATGAAGTAACCGTTTTCCGCGCAGGTTTCGGCCATCGCCGTGTCCCCGGAATAGCAGTGGAATACCACCCGCTCCGGCGCCCCCTCTTCCCCGAGAATGCGCAGCACGTCGTCGTGCGCATCCCTGTCGTGAATGACGAGGGCTTTTTGCCGGCGTTTTGCCATCTCGATATGGCGGCGGAAGGAGTGCTGCTGTGCGGCGACACCTTCCGGGCCTGTCCTGTAATAGTCGAGGCCGGTCTCGCCGACGCCGACGACCTGCGGCAGCGCGGCGAGCGCGTCGATCTCGCCGAGGGCCGCCTCCAGTCCCGCGCCCAGCCGCGGGGCCTCGTTGGGGTGGAGGGCGACGGTCGCCCACACCGCCTCGTGCGCCGCGGCGGTCTCCGCGGACCAGCGGGACCGCTCCACGTCGCAGCCCACCTGGATGAGCGTGGTGACGCCGACCGCGGCGGCCGCGGCCACCGCCTCGGCGACCGTGCCGTCCTGCATGTCGAGATGCGTGTGCGAGTCCGCCGCGGGGTGGCCGAGCGGCTCGGACGGCGGCGCGGACTTCGCGTCCGCGCCGCCTGGGGTGTGCTGAGCCATGCCGGGGACTCTACTGGCCCGGTACGACAACGCCGTGCGGGGCGGTGACCGCCGGGGCCCGGCGGAGTACCCGCGGGGTCAGGTGCGGCGCGAGCGCTGCCGCACCGACTCGACGGACCGGACCTGGCCGGCGCGCATGATGCGGACGACGTGCTCGCCGCAGTTCAGGCACGTGGGCCGGGTCAGCGGCGAGGGCACCCGCTCTCCGTCGGTGTGGTACGTGACGAAGGGCCTGCCCTTCGAATCGACGTGGTGGTGTATCTCGTAGCTCTGCTCCCACCCGTGCCCGCACATCATGCAGGCGAAGGCATATGACTCGATCACTGGCTCGGGTTCGGACATTGGCTGCTCCTCTTGTCCATGTGAGGGACAAGTCGCCTGAACGCATCCCCTATTCCAGTGGACACCCATTCGGCGCGGCACGCAGCCGTCCATACCATCAATTGAAGCAGTTTTGATCCGGCTACTCTGAGTTGTTTGCCGAGTTTTTCGCGGCCACCACCGCATCGAACACGTCGCGTTTGGGTACCCCGGCGTCGCGGGCGACCGCCGCGATGGCGTCCTTGCGCCCCTCCCCCGCCTCCTCACGGACGGTGACCCGCCGGGCCAGCTCCGTGGCGCCGGGCCGCTCGCGGTCCACGGGCGCCCCCTCCACGACCACCGTGACCTCGCCGCGCACGCCCTCGGCCGCCCAGTCCGCCAGCTCCCCCAGCGGGCCGCGCCTGACCTCCTCGTACGTCTTGGTCAGCTCCCGGCACACGGCGGCCCTGCGGTCCTCGCCGAAGACGCCCGCCATGGCGGCGAGGCTGTCCCCGAGCCGGTGGGGGGCCTCGAAGTACACCAGGGTGCGCCGCTCGGCCGCCGCCTCCCGCAGCCGCGAGAGCCGCTCCCCCGGCTTGCGCGGCAGGAAGCCCTCGAAGCAGAACCGGTCCACCGGCAGCGCGGAGACCGCCAGCGCCGCGAGCACCGCGGAAGGGCCCGGCGCGGCGGTGACGGTGATGCCGCGCCGCACTGCGGCGTCGACGAGACGGTAGCCGGGGTCGGAGACGGAGGGCATGCCGGCGTCGGTGACGAGCAGGACGCGCGCGCCGCCGGCGAGCTCCTCGACGAGGTCGGGCGTACGGGCGCTCTCGTTGCCCTCGAAGTACGACACGACGCGGGCCGTCGGCTGCACCCCGAGCGCCTGCGTCAGGCGGCGCAGCCGCCGGGTGTCCTCCGCGGCGATGATGTCGGCGGCGGCCAGCTCGGTCGCCAGCCGCGGCGGGGCGTCCGCTGGGTCGCCGATGGGCGTGCCTGCCAGTACGAGGAGTCCACTCACGTCCCCATCCTGTCGGATGGCGCCGACAGGCCGCGACGACGGGTCCCGCCGCAGGTCCGCGGCGGCCGTAGGGGCGGCTCCCGGCCGGGTCGGATCAGTCCGGCCGTGCCCGGGACGCGCGCGCCTAGGATGGGCCCCCGTGAGCAGTGACACCGTGACGCAGCCCGCACAGAGCCGGTCCGCGCCCGCCCCCGGGTGGCAGCGGCGGCTCCGCGCGTTCGGGTACGTGCCGCGGCGCGAGTCCGGCGTCACGGAGCGGCTGGTGCCGCCGTACCGGCGGTCCGGGGCACGGCTGCTCCAGGTGATGGGCGTGCCCGCGGTGACGGCGATGCGGGTGGCGCGGCTGGGCGCGTGGGGCGGGCCGCTGCTCGTGGCGCTCTTCGCCGGCGTGCTGCGGTTCGTGAACCTGAGCAGCCCGCGCGCGGTGATATTCGACGAGACGTACTACGCCAAGGACGCCTGGTCGCTGCTCCAGCTCGGCTACGAGGGGAGCTGGCCCAAGGACGCCAACGACAAGCTCCTCGACGACCCCCAGGTCATCCCGCTCAGCGAGGATCCCGGCTACGTCGTCCACCCGCCCGTCGGGAAGTGGATGATCGCGCTCGGCGAGTGGGCGTTCGGCCTGGACCCCTTCGGCTGGCGCTTCGTCACCGCCCTGCTGGGCACGCTGTCGGTGCTCATGCTGTGCCGCATCGGCCGCCGGCTGTTCCGTTCCACGCTGCTCGGCTGCCTGGCGGGGCTGCTGATGGCGGTCGACGGCCTGCACTTCGTGATGAGCCGCACCGCGCTGCTCGACCTGGTGCTGATGTTCTGGGTGCTGGCCGCGTTCGGCTGCCTGCTCATCGACCGGGACCGCGCACGGGAACGGCTGGCCGCCGCGCTGCCCCGGGGGCGGCCGGACGACGCGGTGGCCTCCGGGCTGCGGCTGGGTGCGCGGCCGTGGCGGCTCGCCGCCGGGGTCTGCATGGGGCTCGCGCTGGGCACCAAGTGGAACGCGCTGTTCATCCTCGCCGCGTTCGGGCTGCTGACGGTGCTGTGGGACGCGGGCGCCCGCCGTACCGCCGGATCCCGCCGCCCGTACGCGCGCGCGCTGCGCCTCGACGTGGTGCCGGCGTTCGTCTCCACGGTGCCGGTGGCGGCGGCCGTGTACGTCGCCTCCTGGACCGGCTGGTTCGCCTCCGGCAACGGCTACTTCCGCGGCTGGGCCGAGGACCGCGACACGGCGTTCCCCTTCATCCCCGATGCCGTGCGCAGCCTGTGGCACTACCACGCGGTGGTCTACAGGTTCCACGTCAACCTCGACTCCGGCCACACCTACGACTCCAACCCGTGGAGCTGGCCCGTGGTCGGCCGGCCCGTGTCGTACTTCTGGGACGACCCGCGCCCGGGCTACGACGGCTGCCCCGCCGACGCGACGGAGAACTGCGCCCGCGAGGTCCTGGCCCTGGGCACCCCGCTGCTGTGGTGGCTGGGCGTCGCCGCCGTCGTCTACGCGCTCTACCGCTGGGGCCTGCGCCGCGACTGGCGCGCCGGCGCGATCCTCTGCGGGGTGGCGGCCGGCTGGGTGCCGTGGCTCTTCTACCAGGAGCGCACGATCTTCCTCTTCTACGCCGTCGTCTTCCTCCCGTACCTCTGTCTGGCGGTGACGATGATGCTCGGCGCGATGGCCCGCGCGGGCACCGCCGCCCTCGCGGGCACGGGCACGTCCGCGACCGGCCCCGGCCCGGCCCAGCCCACCGAATGGCGCAGAGCCGCGGGCGTGGTCGCGGCGGGGGTGCTCGTCCTCCTGGTGCTCTGGAACTTCATCTACTTCTGGCCGATCTACACCGGAGACACCCTCACGCGCGACGCCTGGGAGGCGCGCATGTGGCTGGGGAGTTGGGTCTGAGCGCGGGCGCGACGGGTGGGCGTCCCTGCGGCAGGTGGCTTAATGTGCTGACGCAGGGTCGAAATGGTCTCGGGGCGCGCAGAGGGAGCACGGCAGATGGCGGGCAGCCACCGGCGCAGACGCGTCGGATCAGGTGCGTCGGCGCGAGCGACGCGCACCCGGATCGCAGTAGTCGTCGGAGTCGGTGCCGCGGTTGTCGGTGCGGCCGGGTTCGGCGCGTACAGCCTCTTGGAGGACGACAAGGCCGAGAGCGGCGGCAACGCGCTGTCGGCGCCGGCCTCATCCGATCCGGTGAAGACCGGGCCGCCGGGTCCCCGGGAGACCGCCAGGGCGGCGGGTGAGTTCCTGGCCGCCTGGGCGGGCGGCGACACGGAGACCGCGGCCGGGATGACGGACGACAGGAAGGCGGCGCTTCGCGGACTCGACGCGTACCGCGAGGACGCGGGCGTCGAGAAGGTGAAGCTGACCCCCGGCAGGCCGCAGGGCACGGAGGTGCCGTTCAGCGTCGACGCCCGGGTGACCTTCGGGGACAACGTCAAGCCCTGGGCGTACAACTCGGCACTCGAGGTCGTACGGGACGAGAAGACCGGCGAGCCCGAGGTCGCTTGGGACCCGTCCCTCATACATCCCAAACTCACCGAAGGCGAGCGGCTGCGCACCGGTTCGACCGAGGCCCCGCCGATCAGGGCGCTGGACCGCACCGGCGCCAGGCTCGATCCCGAGGAGTACCCCTCGCTCGCGCCCGTCCTCGCGGATCTGCGCGAACGTTACGGCGCGAAGGCGGGCGGCAAGGCGGGCGTCAAGGTCTGGACCGAGCCGGCCGACGCGCCCAGGGGCGACAAGAAGAAGGACGAGAAGGACGACGACAAGGCGGGCACGCCCGAGACCCTTCTGGTGCTCTCCAAGGCCAAGCCCGGCACGCTGCAGACGACGCTCGACGCGGCCGTGCAGGAGACCGCGGAGGAGGCCGTCGCCAAGCAGGGCGGCGCGGCGCTGGTGGCGCTGCAGCCCAGCACCGGCCAGATCCTCGCGGTCGCCAACCAGGTCCCCGACGGCCACAACACGGCGCTCCAGGGCACGCTGCCGCCCGGCTCGACGATGAAGGTCGTCACGGCCTCGATGCTCATGGACAAGGGCCTGGCCGCGCCCGACAGGCCGCACCCCTGCCCGCGGTACAAGGCGTACGGGGGCTGGGAGTTCGAGAACGTCGGCGACAACTCGTTCACCATCCAGGGCGGCACGTTCACGCAGTCCTTCACCGCCTCCTGCAACACCGCGTTCATCTCCATGGCGGAGAAGCTGGAGAACGACGACCTGACGAAGCAGGCCAGGGACGTCTTCGGCATCGGGCTCAACTGGCAGACGGGCGTGACCACGTTCGACGGCTCCGTGCCGGTGCAGTCCGGCGTGGAGATGGCGCTGTCGCTGATCGGCCAGGGCGGCGTCCGGATGAACCCGCTGACGATGGCGTCGGTCTCCGCGACCGCGAAGTCCGGCGTCTTCAAGCAGCCGCACCTGGTGCCGCAGGGCTTCGACGGGCGGCAGTTCGCGACGGCGCCGAAGAGCATGAAGGCGTCGACGGCGCAGTCGCTGCGGGAACTGATGGAGGAGACGGCGAGGACCGGTACCGCGGCGGGGGCCATGAGCGGGCTGACCGGGCAGGTGGGCGCGAAGACCGGGTCCGCGGAGATGGGCGGCCAGGAGGAGACGGACGCCTGGTTCACCGCGTACCGCGGGGACCTGGCGGCGGCGGCCACGGTGCCGAACATCGGGCACGGCGGCGAGTTCGCGGGCCCGCTGGTGCGGGACGTGCTGGCGGCGCACGGCGGCTGAGACATGACTTCACCGGGACCCGGCGCGGGACGCCGGGTCCCGGCGTGCGGAATGTGCTCGCGTGGCCCGTACACCGGGCGTTAACGTCACCTCCATGACGACAGCCGACACCGCACACCCGCTCTTCGCCGCCGCCCTCGCCGACCTCGGCCTGAGCGTCCCGGTACGCCGCTTTCCGGACGCCACCCGCACCGCGGCGCAGGCGGCGGAGGCCATCGGCTGCGAGCTGAGCCAGATCGTCAAGTCCCTGATCTTCGCGGCGGACGGCGTGCCGGTGCTGGTCCTGATGGACGGCGCCTCGCGGGTGGACACCGAGCGCGTACGGGCCGAGCTGGGCGCCGCGGGCGTGCGCCGGGCGGACGCGGCGGTGGTGCGCGAGGCCACGGGGTACGCCATCGGCGGCGTGCCGCCCTTCGGGCACGTGACGCGGATGACGGTGCTCGCCGACCGCGGGCTCCTCGACCACGGCGAGGTCTGGGCCGCCGCGGGCGACCCGCACACCGTCTTCCCCATGGCTCCCAAGGACCTCGTCGCGCACGCGGGCGCGCGGGTCGCCGACGTGTCCGAGGTGCGCGAGCCGGGGGTGTGACCCCCCTCATAGCCGCGGCGGTCCTCGCGGCCGCCGTGATGCACGCCTCGTGGAACGCCATCGCCCACGGCTTCAAGGACCAGTTGGTCGTCTTCGCGCTGATCGGCGTGGGCGACGTGCTGATCGCGGGCACCGCGGTGATCTTCGTCCCGGTCCCGGACGCCGGCGCCTGGCCGTGGCTGCTGGCGTCGGTCGCGATCCACCTCGTGTACATGACGCTGCTCATGCAGTCGTTCCGGCTGGGGGACTTCGGGCAGGTCTACCCGATAGCGCGCGGCACGGCCCCGCTGGTCGTCGCGGCGGTGGCGCATCTGTTCCTGGGCGAGCGGCTGGGGCTGTGGCAGACGGCGGGCGTCGCGGTGGCGTGCGCGGGTCTGAGCGGCATCGCCCTGTGGGGGCTGCGCGGGAAGGACACCCGCCCGCACTGGCCGGCCCTGGCGGCGGCGTTCGCGACGGGCCTGTCCATCGCGGCGTACACGATCGTCGACGGCGTCGGCGTGCGGGCTTCCGGCAGCGCGATGGGCTACACGGCGTGGCTGGTCCTGCTGATGGGCCCGTGGATCCCGCTGGCGGCGCTGGTGCTGCGCGGCACCAGGATGGTGCGCGAGCTGGCGCCGGTGGCGGCGCGCGGGCTGCTGGGCGGGGCGATCTCCATCACGGCGTACGGGCTGGTTCTCTGGGCGCAGACGCGCGCCCCGCTGGCGCCGATAGCGGCGCTGCGGGAGTCGAGCATCGTGGTGGGAGCGGCGATCGGGGCGGTGTTCCTCAAGGAGCGGTTCGGCGGACCGCGGATCGTGGCGGCGTGCCTGATGGTGGCGGGGATCGCGCTGGTGCTGCTCCCGGCGTAGCCGGAGTGTCCCGGGGGTGTGACGAGTACGCAACAGGGGTTATCCACAGGGGTTTTTTCCGCGGGCGTTCGCCTCCAGGATGGAATCTCCGCAACACCGGCAACGGGGGATGATCATGGCAGTGCTCGAAGAAGGGACCAAACCGCAGTCCGGGCAGGCGTCGGACCGGCATGCGCCGCGGCGCCACCTGGGCGCGTACCTGACGGCGGCGGTGCTCCTCACGGCCCTGGGCCGCTTGATCATCGTCTGGATCTCCTACGACTTCGACTATGTGAACACCGGGTTCGGGGACTTCCTCAAGGCGCTGTACGACCCGCGCGTCATTCTGGAACCCGAGCTGTTCGGCCCGTATGTGTGGGCGTTCACGGTGGCGTTGATGGTGACGGGGCTGGTCGCGGCGCTGAACCGGCGGGCGGGGCGGGGGGCCGCGCTGCTGTGCGGGTTCGTGATGTTCGCGACCGCCACGCGCGAGTTGATCGGTCTGGCGTCGAGCGACCGGTTCCGCCAGTGGTACATCGGGGGCAATGACCTGGAGGTCGCGATCATCGCGAGCTGGTCGATGGTCCTGCTCTTCTCGGTGACCGTCGTCGTGCTGATGCTCCGGGCGGCCGACCGCCCGGCCGCGGGCCGGGCGGGGGTGTCTGCGCAGGGGTCCCAGCTCTATGTGATCGCCGGGGGCCTGATGGTCGTCCTCGGTCTGGCGCTCGTCGGCTGGATCGTGCGCATGCTGACCCGGGAAGGAGTCGACAAGGGCTCGTACTTCAAGGGGCTGGTGGACGCCGGCGAGAATCCCTACCCGGTGCTCGCCGGCTCCGGGGACTTCTGGGCTGCGGTGTTCCCGGTGGCGCTGCTGGTGCTGGGCGTGCTGGCGCTCATACGGCGGCCGGTGGTGCGGGGCGCATCGATCACTCTTCTCGGCGTGCTGCTCTACCTGTACGTGCGCCAGATGATCGGCATGACGATCACCGACTACCCGGACGACGTGGCGGACGGGAACCGGATCCCCTTCCCCGGCTGGGACGAGTACACCAAGGACACCGAAGGCTGGCTCAACCTCGCCACCTACGTCGGCGGCGCGCTGATAGCCGTCGTGGTGATCGCGATGATGCTGCGCGCGCCGGAGGCGGCGGCCGTGGCGGACGCGCCGCCGGCGGGAGGTGGTGACGAACCGCCGCAGCCGGTGGGTCAGCCCGCGCCGCAGGCGCCGCCGCAGCCGCGGGCCCGGTCGCCGTACGACGCGATGCCGCAGGCGCCGACGATAGCCGCGCCACCGCCCCCGGCGGCGCCGCCGCAGGCGCCACCGCCGCCTGCCGCTCCGCCGCCCGCGGGCTGACCGAACGGAGGGCCGACGGGACCGGGGCCGGCCGGGCGGGGGCGGGTCAGACCGGGCGTACGGTGTCGCCGAGGCGTACGGTGCCGGGGGTCAGGACGTCGGCGCCGATGCCGATGCACATCCCGCGGTCCGCGGTCAGCGTCTTCAGCACGCGGCGGTCCTCCGGCAGGTCGCGCTGCGCCATCGTGGTCATCACGCAGCGCTTCATGCGCTTGACGACCCGCAGCCGCACCTCGTCGCCCACGGCGATCTCCCGGCCCACCCAGTCCTCCTCGATCCAGGGTTCCCCGGTGTCCAGAAGGATGTTCTTGCGGAAGCGGCGGGCGTCGGCGGGTTCGGTGTCGCCGAGGATCCGGCCGAGCGCGTGCAGGGAGGCGGTGCCGATGAGCGTCACGCCGCAGTCGTCGTAGTGCGAGACGGCGTCCTCGCGGGCCAGCCGGACGTCCGCGCCGAGCAGTTCGGCGAGGTGGGCGTCGTCGCGCAGCACGGACCCTTCGGGGGTGACGACGTGCGGGCGGGCGGTGGCGGCGTCGTGGGCGGCGGCGTAGGAGGCGGAGAAGTGGAGCAGGCCCTCGGTGCGGCGGAAGCGGCGCGAGTTCTTGCCGCTGCCGAGCTTGCCGTCGCCGTAGGTGACGGCCCAGAGGCGGTCGCCGATCGTGCCGCGCTCGTCGATGACGAGTTCCGGCAGCCGTTCGCCGAGCATCGACTTGACCGGGAAGCGCCGGAGCATGGCGACGGTGGGGTCGGACGGTCCCGGGGAGGGCGGTGGAGCCGGTATGGCGGGCGGAAGTTCGGGCATGCTTCGGACCCTATGCCCGGCCGGGGTCGAAGCCGAAGGGTATTTCCAGGCGGTGCGCGGCCATCAGCTCTTCGTCGAGGAGGAGTTCCTTCGTCGCGCCGTCCGCGACGATCAGACCACCGCCGAGGACGACGGAGCGGGGGCACAGCTCCAGGGCGTAGGGGAGGTCGTGGGTGACCATGAGCACGGTGACATCGAGGGAGCGGACGATGTCGGCCAGTTCGCGGCGGGCGGCGGGGTCGAGATTGGAGGACGGCTCGTCCAGTACGAGCACCTCCGGCTCCATGGCCAGCACGGTCGCGACGGCGACCCGTCTGCGCTGGCCGAAGGAGAGGTGGTGCGGCGGCCGGTCCGCGTGGTCGGCCATGCCGACCTGCTCAAGCGCGCGCCGTACGCACGCCTCCAGCTCCGGGCCGCGCATGCCTCCGGCCGCCGGCCCGAAGGCGACGTCATCGCGGACGGTGGGCATGAACAACTGGTCGTCGGGATCCTGGAAGACGATGCCCACGCGGCGCCGGACCTCGGCGAAGTTGCGTTTCTCCACGGGCAGTCCCGCGACGCGGACGGTGCCGGCGCCGCCGCCGAGGATGCCGTTGAGGTGGAGGACGAGGGTGGTCTTTCCGGCGCCGTTCGGCCCGAGGACGGCGACACGCTCACCGCGTTCGACGGTGAGGTCCACGCCGAAGAGGGCCTGGTGGCCGTCGGGGTACGCGTAGGCGAGGCCGGTGACTTCCAGCGAAGGGGGCAGCAGTGTCATAGGAGAATCCATCCCAGCAGGCACACGGCGAGGGCGGCGAGGGGGAGCGCGGCGGCATACGACCACTGGCCCCGGGTGGCACGGACCTCGTCGACGACGGGCATGGTGCCGGCGTAGCCGCGGCTGACCATGGCGAGGTGGACGCGCTCGCCGCGCTCGTAGGAGCGGATGAACAGGGCCCCGGCGGTGCGGGCGAGCACGCCCCAGTGGCGTGGACCCCGGGCGGTGAAGCCACGGGCCTCGCGGGCGATGCGCATCCTGCGCATGTCGTCGGTGATCAGGTCGCCGTAGCGGACCATGAACGACGCGATCTGCACCAGCAGAGGCGGCATGCGCAGCCGTTGCAGCCCGAGGAGCAGTGCGCGCAGTTCGGTGGTGGCCGCGAGCAGCACGGAGGTGGCGACGCCGAGGGTCCCCTTGACGAGGACGTTCCAGGCGCCCCAGAGGCCGGACTCGCTGAGGGAGAGTCCGAGGACTTCCGTGTGCGGGCCTTCGGCGACGAAAGGGAGGAGGACGGCGAAGGCGACGAAGGGCACCTCGACGACGAGCCGCCTGAGCACGAAGCCCGCGGGCACGTGCGCGGCGGCGGCGACGCCGGTGAGCAGCAGGGCGTACGCGCCGAATGCCCAGACGGCTTCGCGGGGCGTGGCGACGGTGATCAGGACGAAGGAGAAGGCGGCGACGACCTTCACGTGCGCGGGCAGCCGGTGCACGGGTGAGTCCCCGTGCCGGTACAGCTTGTGCGCATGCCCCGCCCCCACCGGTCAGCCCTCCGGTCGAGTGAAGGGCCGGCCGGGCGCCCCGCCGTCGTCCGGGACGGTGCCCGGCTGCGGGTGGCCGGACAGACCGGCCTCCGGACGGGCGGAGGCGGTTGTTCCGGCGGCGGGGGATCCGGCGTCCGCACCGCCGGCGGGCACAGCCGCCGACGCCGTATCCGCGGGTCCCTCGCCCCCGCTCGCCTCCGCCCCTGCGGTTTCGCCGCGGGTGGTGCCGAAATCCGTGCCCCCGGCGGAGCCGCCCCTGCGACGGCGTACCACGACGAACACCCCGCTGCCGGCCGCCAGGGTCAGCGTGACGCCGATCACACCCGCCAGACCGCCGGAAAGCCGTGTGGGGGAGACGTCCTCGACGCCGTAGTCGGCGAGCGGGGAGTCGGACAGCGCGTGCTCCTTCTCCTCCTCGGCGATCCCCTTGTCGCCCGCCACCTTCTCCAGGCCGTCGGGGTCGGAGGAGGCGTAGAAGCTGACGATCCCGGCGAGGACGAGAGACGCGGCCAGGCCGGCGGCCCAGACCCGCCGGGGGCTGCGGTGTACCGGCTCCGCGGCACCGGGCTCCCGAACCGGGCCCGCGGACTCCGGGACGGTACCGGCGGGCTTCGGGGGCGGGGCCGCTGCCCCGTCACCCGGCCTCGCCACGTCGGCCGTGCGCAGCTCCAGCCGGCGCCGCGGCCCCTGCGCGCCGTGGATCAGGTCCGGACGGACCGCCGCCACCGAGGCGACCGTCGCCGTGGTGATGGCCGCCTCGCCGAGGCCGATGAGGAGGTGGACGCCGACCATCGCCGTGGCGACCTTCGCCAGCGATACGTCCGCGGTGCCACCCAGCGCGTACAGCCCTGTGAACGCCAGCGCGGAGGCCGGCACCGACAGCGCCGCCGCCACGAACGTCGCCACCCCGAGCCCGCTCCGCCCCCGCGGCAGCACTCCGAGCAGTGCCCGGAAGACGGCGTATGACACGGCCACCGTCACCACGCCCATCAACGTGATGTTCACGCCCAGTGCCGTCAGCCCGCCGTCCGCGAAGAGCAGCCCCTGCATCAGCAGGACCACGGATATGCACAGCACCGCCGTCCAGGGCCCCACGAGTACCGCCGCAAGAGCGCCGCCGAGCAGGTGTCCGCTCGTGCCCGCCGCGACGGGGAAGTTGAGCATCTGCACGGCGAAGACGAACGCCGCGACGAGCCCTGCCAGCGGCGCCGTCCGCTCGGCCAGTTCGGACCGCGCGCCGCGCAGGCTGACGGCCACCGCACCCGCGGCGACCGCGCCGGCGGCGACCGAGACGGGCGCGTCGATGAATCCGTCGGGCACGTGCATGGTGGCGTCCCTCCGTCGACCGATATCCGGCTCGCCCATATGTATCGGCAGAGCGGCACGCGGTCATACAAATCAATTGCAAAGAAATTGCAACAGCGTTCGACTGGCGAGAGACCCGCCCTCCGCCGGCAGCCCGACTTGCCGTGTCCCCGTACACACCGAAACATGGAGTTTGTGACAGCCGGTTCCGACAGCACCGCCGCGCCCGGCCCCGGCCTGCCCTACCTGCGCTTTCCCCACCTCCACGGCGACCTCCTCTGCTTCGCCGCCGAGGACGACCTGTGGCTCGCCCCGCTGCCCGCCCCCGGCGCCAAGCCCGAGCGGGGCTGGCGGCTGACCGTCGACCGCACCCGCGTCGGGCACCCGCGGTTCTCGCCGGACGGGCGGTCCATCGCGTTCACCAGTTGGCACAGCCTCGACGCCGAGATCCACGTCGTGTCCGCGGAGGGCGGCGTCGCCCGGCGGCTCACCTACTGGGGCAGCCCGGACACCCGGGTGTGCGGCTGGACGCCGCCGGGCAGCGGCGAGGACGGCGAGGCGCAGATCCTCGCGGTGTCCTCGCAGGGCCAGCCGCTGTCGTACCAGACCTGGTCCTATCTGGTGCCGACCGACGGCTCCCCCGGGCGCCGGCTGCCCTGGGGCCCGGTCGACGACATCGCCGTCGCGGAGCAGGCGGGACACCGCAAGACCCTGCTGCTCACCGGCCGCCCGCCGCACGAGCCCGCCGCCTGGAAGCGCTACCGCGGCGGCGCCACCGGCCGCATCTACCTGCACGGCCGGCGGCTGCTCGCCGACCTCGGCGGGCACGTGGAGTGCGTGATGTTCGTCGGCCCGCCGCCGGCCGCGCGGATCGCCTTCCTCTCCGACCACGAGGGCGTGGGCAATCTCTATTCCTGCCTCCCCGACGGCACCGACCTGCGCCGGCACAGCGACCACGCCGAGTTCTACGCCAGGAACGCCGCCACCGACGGCTACCGGGTGATCTACCAGTGCGCCGGCGAACTGTGGCTCGCCGAGGACTTCGGCCCCGCCGGCCAGCCGCGCCGCCTCGACGTGCGGCTGGGCAGCCCGCGGGCCGGGCGGCGGCCGTACCAGGTGGCCGCGCAGAACAACGTCCAGGGGCTGACCGTCGACACCACGGGCCGGGCCAGCGCCGTCGCGGTGCGCGGCGCGCTGTACTGGCTGACCCACCGCGACGGCCCGGCACGCACGATCACCGAGACCCCCGGCGTACGCATCAGGCTGCCGGAGATGCTGGGCGACACCAACCGCGTCGCGTACGTCACGGACGCCGCCGGCGAGGATGCCATCGAGATCGCCGACCTGCCCCGCACCGGCGCCGTGGGCGAGCCGCTGCGGCTGGCGGCGGGGAAGCTGGGCCGGGTGCTGGCGCTGGTGCCGTCGCCGGACGGGCGGCACATCGCGCTCGCCTCGCACGACGGCCGCCTGCTGCTCGTCCGGGTGCCGGAGCGGGTGCACGTGGACGAGCGGATGTCGGCGGAGGTGGCGGAGGAGTTCGCCGAGGCGGTACGGGCGGCGGAGGAGCTGTCCCCGGCGGAGGCCGCGGGCGACTGCCAGCTCACCGAGCTGATCCGGTCGGTCAACGGGCCCGTACGCGACCTGGCGTTCTCACCGGACTCCAAGTGGATCGCCTGGGCGCACCCGGGCATCGGCCGCTCGCTGCGGCAGATCAAGATCGCCCGGGTCGCGGACCGGACGATCGTGGACGTCACGGACGGCAGGTTCGAGGACGAGGAGCCGGTGTTCACGCGCGACGGGCGCTATCTGGCGTTCCTGTCCTGGCGCGGCTTCGACCCGGTGTACGACGTGCACACCGGCGACCTGTCGTTCCCGCTGGGCTCACGCCCGTACCTCGTACCGCTGCATCCCGCGACGCCCTCGCCGTTCGCGCTCTCCGCCGAGGGCCGGCCAGCGGCCGGCGGGATGGACCCGGTCGGCCCGCCGGCGGCGGAGGCGGGCGCGAACACCGCGGTGCTGGTGGAGCCGGAAGGGCTGGAGAGCCGGGTGACGCCGATCCCGGTGCCGGCGTCGAAGTACTCCTCCCTCGTGCCGGTCGCGGGCGGCGGGCTGGTCTGGCTGCGCTGGCCGATCTCCGGGGCGCTCGGCGAGACGTTCGCCAACCCGGCGGACACCTCGGGCCGGCCGACGCTGGAGCACTTCGACATCTCCACCGCCCGGCTCACCGAACTGACGTCGCTGGTGACGGAGATCGCCGTGAGCGGCGACGGCAGCCGGCTGGTCGTCAACGACGGCGGCTCGCTGCGCGCGATCCCGGCGAACGGCCTGGCGGACGCGGACACCACGGTCTACATCGATATGCGGCGCGTGCTGCACACCGCGGACCCGGTGGCCGAGTGGCACCAGGCGTACGACGAGGCCGGCCGGGTCATCCGGGCGTACTTCTGGGAGCCGCGCATGTGCGGCGTCGACTGGGACGCGGTGCTGGCGCAGTACCGGCCGCTGCTGGACCGGGTGGCCTCCCCCGACGAGTTCGCCGACCTGCTGCGCGAGGTGCTGGGCGAGCTGGGCACGTCGCACGCGTACGTCACGCCCGCACGCCGCAACGAGGGCCCGCCGCACTACCAGCGGCCCATCGGCTTCCTCGGCGTGAACTTCGTCCGCACCCGCGACGGCCGCGGCTGGGCGCTGGCCCGCATCCTGCCCGGCGACTCCTCGGACACCCGCGCCCGCTCCCCGCTGGCCGGCACCGGCATCCCGGACGGCTCGGTGCTCACGCACGTCGACGGCCGCGCGGTCGACCCGGTCACGGGCCCGTACCCGCTGCTGGAGGGGGCGGGGGGCACGTCGGTAGAGCTGACGTTCGCGATCGAGGGCGGCGGTGGGAGGCTGCGCCGGGTGGCGGTGGTGCCGCTGGTCGACGACCGGCCGCTGCGCTACCAGGACTGGGTGGCGGCGCGCCGCGCGGTGGTGCACGAGCTGAGCGGCGGGCGCTGCGGCTACCTGCACATCCCGGACATGATCGGCAGCGGCTGGGCGCAGTTCAACAGGGACGTGCGGATGGAGATGAACCGCGAGGCGCTGATCGTGGACGTACGGGGCAACGCGGGCGGGCACATCAGCGAGCTGGTGCTGGAGAAGCTGACCCGCACGATCATGGGCTGGGACCTCACGCGCAACGCGCAGCCGGTCTCCTACACCTCGACGGCACCCCGCGGGCCCATGGTGGCGCTGGCCGACGAGGCCACGTCGTCGGACGGCGACATGATCACGGCGGCGTTCAAGCTGCTCGGCCTCGGCCCGGTGGTGGGGCTGCGGACGTGGGGCGGCGTGGTCGGGATGACGGGCCGGCACCGGCTGGGCGAGGGCACGGTGATCACGGTGCCGATGAACGCGGCCTGGTTCGACGAGTACGGCTGGGGCGTGGAGAACGCGGGCGTACCGCCCGACGTGGTCGCCGAACGCACGCCGCTGGACTGGGCGGAGGGCCGGACCTCGGAGCTGAACGTCGCGGTGGCCACCGCGCTCGACCTGCTGCGCGAGCACCCGGCGGCGGTGCCGCCCGACTACACCGACGTGCCGGACCGCAGCCGGCCGCCGCTGCCGCCGCGCACGCGGCGGTCGTAGAACACCCGGGAGGCGTAACGGTACTTGGTCCCGGAATGCGGCATTCGGCCGTTCATGTCAGCCTGAGGGAGGCCCGACCCCCCTCTCACTAGGAGTGACCAGAATGGGCGCATTCGACAAGGCGAAGGACATGGCCAGCGAAGCGGCCGAGAAGGCCAAGCAGGCCGCGCAGAAGGCACAGCAGAGCCGCGAGCAGAAGCAGGAGTCCGGCCAGGACCCTTCGCAGCGCGCCAAGGAGGGCGCGGAGCAGGGCCGCGACCGCATGAAGGGCGACCGCGACGAGCGCGACGACAAGCGGGAGCAGCGCTGATACGGCGTCGTTGAGCCACGCCCGAGGGGCGCACCGCATGCCGGGGGCGCCCCTTCGCCGTTGTCCCGCGCCGGGCGCGTACGAGCGCGCGGGGTCCGCCTTCAGCGCGTACGGGCGTACGGCGTACGGGCGTTCACCCCCGCCACCGTACGCGCCGGGCCCCCGCCCCGCGCTACCGCTCCGGCGCCTCCCGCAGCGCCCGCGTGCGCTCGTCCGCCGCGCCGCCCGCGCCGACGAGTCCGCCGCGCGCCCCCCGCGTCGCCGCGAGCCGGGGCGCGAGCTTGCCCATCTCCCGCCGCCCCAGCGGCCCGGTGACGAGCGACGGCAGCGCGCCGCGCACCGACTGCATGCCGCGTAGCCACCACTGCCCGTAGACGTGCGGCGAGCGCCGCTCGATGCCCGCGACCAGACGCTCGACGGCGGGCGCCAGCGGATAGGTCTTGTTGGACGGCCACGGCAGCCGCGCGCGCATGTCGCGCAGCACCTCGTCCTCGTCCGCGCCGCGCACCATGTCGGTGTCGGTCCAGCTCAGATAGGCGACGCCGACGTCCACGCCCTGGTGCCCGACCTCGCCGCGCAGGCAGTGCGCGAACGCCTCCACGCCCGACTTCGACGCGCAGTACGCCGCCATCATCGGCGCGGGCGTCACGGCGGCGAGCGAGGCGATCTGGAGGTGGTAGCCGCGGGCGCGCACCAGCGCGGGCAGGAAGGCACGGGCGGTGGCGACGCTGCCCAGCAGGTTGACCTCGATGACGCGGTCGAAGGAGCGGGCGTCGGAGTCGAGGAACGGGCCGCCGGTGGCGACGCCCGCGTTGGCGACGACGACGTCGACACTGCCGAAGTGCTCCTCGACCTCGGCGGCGGCGCCGGCCATCGCGTCGTGATCGGTGACGTCCGCGTACCAGTGGGCGGCCTCGCCGGGGAGCGAGTCGGCGACCTTCTTCAGCTCGCCGGGCTCCAGCCCGACCAGCGCCAGCCGCGCCCCGCGCGCCGCGAGCCTGCGCGCGAGCAGCGCGCCGACGCCCCGGGCGGCGCCGGTGACCACGACAGTCCTGCCCTCGAGTCCGTGCCGCCGGCTCATGCGCCCGCCTCCTCCTTCTCGACGGCCGCCGCGGCGGCCGGACCGGCAGTCTTCCCGTCGGCCGCGTCGCCGGCCGTTCCGGAAACCGCGTCGCCGGCCGCCACAGCGCCCCCTTCAGCCTGCGCCTCCTCCGGCGCTCCCGCCAGGTGGTCGCGTACGAGCCCGCGCAGCACCTCCGCGACCGCGTACGGCGCCTCGACCGGCGTCATGTGCCCCAGGCCGGGCAGCTCGGTGAACCCCGCGCGCTCTGGCAGCAGCTCGTCGATCTTCCGCGCCAGCTTCACCGGCGTGAGCCGGTCGGCACCGCCGTGCACCACCGCGGCCGGCACCGGCATCCGCGCCACCTCCGCGTCCAGGTCGAGCTCCGCCAGCACCCGCCCCCATGCGCCGCGCGCCCTGCGCGGGGTGGCGAAGACGATCCGTACGCTCGCCTCGATCTGCGCCGGGGTCGCGCCGCGGCCCAGGATCGCCGGGGCTAGCACCTTCTTCGACAGCGGCGTCACCGGCCCCATCGGCAGCCGCGAGACCAGCAGCGCGCGCTGGATCGCGGAGCGCAGCGCGCGGGCCCGCAGCGGTATCACCCGCGACTCGGGCACCAGCCCCGAGCTGCCCGTGCTGCACAGCAGCACGGCGGCGGCCCGCTCCCGGAGGTACGGGCGGCCCGCGGCGGCCATCAGCGTCATGCCGCCCATCGAGTGGCCGCCGATCACGGCCTTCTCGCCGGGGACCAGCGCCGCGTCCAGCACGGCGCCGAGGTCGTCGGCGAGAGTGGCGGTGTGGTACGAGCCGTAGCCGCCGGCGGGGCTGCGGCCGTGGCCGCGCTGGTCGTACACGACGACGCGGTACTCGGGCGCGAGCTGCCGGACGACCGGCGCCCAGAAGGCGGTCGAGCAGCACCAGCCGTGCGCGAGGACGACGGCGAGCGCGTCCTCGGGGCCGTGCTCCTCGACGTACAGCCGGGTGCCGTCCGCGGAGACGGCGGTCAGCTCGCGCCGCGGTACGGGCGGGGCGTACGGACCGGTGGTGACGTGCATGAGCCGGGTCATCGGACGGCCTCCTCGCCATGCCGCGCCGCACCGGACTGCCGGGCGCCGGGCACCCCTCCCCCGGTGCGCAGCACCTCGTACTCCTCCGGATGCACCCTCCTCGTCACCCTCCGGAACTCGGTCGTCGTGCCCGGCCACACCGTCGTGTTGCGCCCGTTGGCGTCGAGGTACCAGCTGTCGCAGCCGCCGGTGTTCCATACGGTGCGCTTCATCCGTTCCTGCACCCGCGCGTTCCACTGCTTCACGGCGGACGGGCGCGCGTCGAGCGCGACGCGGCCGCCGGGCTTGCCGAGGCGGCCGAGTTGGCGGACGAAGTCGGCCATGTAGGTGAGCTGCGCCTCGATGATGAGGATCATCGAGCTGTTGCCGAGGCCGGTGTTGGGGCCGATGATCGTCAGCAGGTTCGGGAACCCGGCCGCGCTGGCGCCGCGCAGCGCCTCCATACCGCCGCTCCACGCCTCCGCGAGGGTGGTGCCGTCACGCCCCTTGATGCGGTCGGCGATGGGCATGTCGGTGACGTGGAAGCCGGTGCCGAAGATGATCGCGTCGGCCTCGGTCCCGGTGCCGTCGGCGGCCACGAGGGTCGAGCCGCGTACCTCCTTCAGACCGGAGGCCACGACGTCGACGTTGGGCTGGGCGAGCGCCGGATAGTAGTCGTTGGACAGCAGGATCCGCTTGCAGCCGATGCGGTAGCCGGGGGTGAGCTTGCGGCGCAGTTCGGGGTCCTTGATGGCCCGGCCCAGGTTCCGCTTGGCCAGCCCCTCCACGAATCCCAGCTCATGGGGGTGTTTGGTGAAAGCCCCCACCTGGAGCTCGCGGATGCCCCACAGGATGCCGCGGCGCAGCTTCGCGGTCGCGGGTACGCGCGCGTGCAGCCACCGCTCGGGGCCGCTGATGGCGCGGTCCACCCGCGGCAGCACCCACGGCGGGGTGCGCTGGAAGACGGTGAGCCGGGAGACCTCCGGCTGGATGGACGGCACGATCTGGATGGCGGAGGCGCCGGTGCCGACCACGGCGACGCGCTTGCCGCCCAGCGGCACGTCGTGGTCCCAGCGCGCGGAGTGGAAGACCTTGCCGGGGAACGTGTCGAGGCCGGGGATGTCCGGGACCTTCGGGTCGGAGAGCGGGCCGGTCGCGGAGACCACGACGTCGGCGGCGAGTTCGCCGCGCGCCGTGTCGATCTCCCAGCGCAGCTCGTCGTCGTCCCAGCGGATGGCGCGTACCTCGTGGTCGAAGCGGATGTGCTGCCGTATGCCGAAGACGTCGGCGACCTGCTCCAGGTAGTCGCGGATGTGCCGCTGCCCCGAGAAGGTGCGCGGCCACTCGGCGTTGGGCGCGAAGGAGAACGAGTAGAGGTGGGAGGGGACGTCGCAGGCGCAGCCCGGGTAGCTGTTGTCCCGCCAGGTGCCGCCGAGCGTGCTCGCGCGCTCCAGCACGACGAAGTCCGTGATCCCCTCCCGGCGCAGCCGTACGGCGGCGCCCAGGCCGCCGAAGCCGGAGCCGATCACCGCCACCCTGACGTGTTCACGCGTCATCGCCGTCGTCCTCCCAGCCGTGGAGTCGATTGCGCCAGCATTCACTGGCACGATGAGAGCGTAGGCCCAGTCCTTACCGATGGGTAGGGGGCCGGCGAGATCGACTTCCGCCCTGCGGCGGGGTGTCGGCGGCAGGTCCTACCCTGGTGGTCGGGGCGTACGGCACGGACCTGCGGGGACGGAAGAAGACCGGTCGAAGACCGGCGGAGGGGACGGACGGTGGGACGCGAATACCGGACGGAGGAGCTGGCCGAGCGCGCCGGCATCACCGTCCGCACCCTGCGCTTCTACCGCGAGCGCAAGCTCCTCCAGCCACCGCGCCGCGAGGGCCGTATCGCCTGGTACGGGGAGGGTCACCTGTCCCGGCTGCGGACGATCGCCGCGCTGCTGGACCGCGGGCACACCCTCGGCGGCATCGCCGAGTTGATCTCCGCCTTCGAGAGCGGCCGGGACGTGCGGGGCGCGGCCGAGCTGCTCGGCCTGGAGGAGACGCTGACCAGGCCGTGGTCGGAGGAGACCCCGGTGCGCATCACGCCGGAGGAGCTGGCCGACCGGTTCGCGGGCGAGGTGTCGCCGGAGAACCTGGCGACGTCCATCGACATGGGGTATGTCGCCGTGGAGGGCGAGGAGTTCATCCACGTCAGCAGGCGGCTGCTGGACGCCTCGTCGAAGCTGGTGGCCAGGGGCGTGCCGCTGGCCGCCGTGCTCGCCGCCGCCCGCGAGGTGCGCGCCCACGCCGACGACCTGGCCGAGCTGTTCACCGCGCTCATACGGGCGCACGTGCTGGCCGACGTGATGGAGACGCCGGCGGGCGAGCTGACGGGTGAGCAGGTGGAGCGGCTGACGGACGCGCTGGAGCAGTTGCGGCCGGTGTCGATGGATGTGCTGGAGGCGGAGGTGGCCATGGCGATGGACCGGCGGGTGCGCAAGGAGTTCGAGGAGTGGAAGCGCACGCGCGCCGGGTCCACCGCCGAGGAGCCGGAGGGCTGACCGGCCGGTCCGGCACCGGCGTTCGGGGGCCCCGGCACTCGGCCGCGGGCGGCACGTCGCCGGAGGCCAGGTCCGGAGCCGTGGCGCCGCCGCGGCGCGACCGGGCCCGGTCACGGGGCCCGGCGGGCGTTCACCGGGGTTCCGGCAGCCACCAACGGGCCTTGTAGATCCCGCTGTCGGGCAGCTTGAACGCGCCCTCCGGGTTGTGGGCCGACACCGTCGTCGTCCACCACGTCTTGCCGAGGCCCGGCTCCGGGACGGTCGTGGCGACCCGGCCGCTGCCCGGCACGTCGCTGACCGCCTTCACGCTGCGCCTGCTGATCTGCGCGGCGCCGGCGAAGTCCTGGCTGAACTCACGCCGGGCGATGTCGTACTGGTACACCCCGTAGTTGGTGGTCAGCCACAGCCGGCCGGGGCGGCTCGCGACGAGGCTGAGGTCGTGCCCGCCGGCCCGCACGCCGTCGGGGTGCGGCAGCGCGGCGCTGTCGACACGGGTGAGCGTGGGCGCGGCGGGGGTGCCGCCGACCCTGAGGGCGATCAGCTCGTCGTAGCCTATGGCCCACAGCAGGCCGTTCCTGGTGTCCCACTGCAGCCCGTGCGCGTCGTCGAAGCGGTATTCGAAGTACGTGGCGGTCGCCGGGCCCTGCGAGGCGGCGTAGAGGCGGATGGTGTCGCCCGTGCTGCCGGCGACGGCCACGTTGCCGTCGGGGAGCAGCTCGACGCTGTGCGGGTTGACCGAGTCCGTACCGCCGGCGAGGGCACCGGCCCAGTAGCGCCGTCCCGTGGGCACCTCGACGACGGCGGCGAAGCCGAACGAGGCGCTGGTGAGCAGGTACGTACGGCCCTTGTGACGGCGGGCCTTGGCCTCGTCGACGTACGTCCAGCTCGCCTGCGGGACCAGGTCCGCGTACCGCTCGTCGCCCTCCGGCGAGAACGCCCAGCGCACGGCGTCCGGCGAGTCCCACGGCAGCCGGGAGTCGAGGATGAGGACGCGGCGGGACTTCTGGTCGGTGACGGCGACGGGCGGGGTGGGCCTGCTGCCGGCCGCGTGCGCGGCGGCGGCGGGGAGCGTGGCCGCCGCGCCCGCGCCGAGCGCGGTGAGCAGGGCCGTACGACGTGTGGGTCTGCCGGTCATGGGCACTCCTGATCGGTTTGCTCTGATCAACATCATCCGCACAGTGCCACGCGAAACGACGGGAAGTAAGCCCTTGCGGTGGCCGGTTGGTGAATTCTGCGCATCTGTCCCACCCGGTGACCGTTGTCAGTGGCCGCCCGTACGATGGCGCACGTGACCAGAGAAACGGTGGCGGACCCCGCCGCAGAAGAGCCGGTGGAGAAGCGCCTGGAGTCCCACCGCATCGAGCTGACCGGGTACTGCTATCGCATGCTCGGCTCCGCCTTCGAGGCCGAGGACGCGGTCCAGGAGACGATGGTGCGCGCCTGGAAGGGCTTCGAGCGCTTCGAGGGCCGCGCGTCGATGCGCTCGTGGTTGTACCGCATCGCCACCAATGTCTGTTTCGACATGCACGGCAGTCCCCAGCGCCGCGCCCGCCCGATGGACCTGTCGTCCCCCGGCGCCGCCACCACGCCCCCGGAGGCCGCCCTCGGCGCGGCCCTTCCGGAGACCACGTGGCTGGAGCCGATGCCGGACACGAAGGTGCTCCCCGCGGGGGGCGACCCCGCCGAGGTCGCGGCCCAGCGCGACTCCGTGCGCCTCGCCTTCGTCGCCGCGCTCCAGCACCTGCCGCCCCGCCAGCGCGTGGTGCTGATCCTGCGGGACGTGTTCGCCTGGAAGGCGAGCGAGGTCGCGGAGCTGCTGGAGACCTCCGTGGCGTCGGTGAACAGCGCGCTGCAGCGCGCCCGCGCCACGCTGGCCGCCGAGGCCCCCGCCGACAGCGAGCCCGCCAAGCCGCTGGACGCGGACCAGCAGCGCTTCCTCGAGCGGTACGTGGACGCCTTCGAGCGGTACGACCTGGATGCGCTCACGGCGCTCATGCGCGAGGACGTCATCCTCTCCATGCCCCCGCTCCCGCTCTGGCTGCAGGGCCCGGAGGACATCCGCACCTGGTTCCTCGGCACCGGCTCGGTCTGCCGCGGCTCCCGCCTCATCCCCTGCTCGGCGAACGGCATGCCGGCCTTCGCGCAGTACCACCCGGATCCCGAGAGCGGCGGTCACCGCGGCTGGGCGATCCAGGTCCTGGAGATCGAGGACGGCAAGGTCACCCATTTGAACAGCTTCCTGGGCGTGGAGCGGCTCTTCCCGCTCTTCGGCCTGCCGCTGGTACTGAAGGACTGAGCGCGGCCGGACCTGCGAGGCCCGGCAGGGGGGTCTTCCCCACCGCCGGCCGGCCACCGCGCCCGGCTCCCGCCGCGGCCCGGTTCGCCACGGCCGGTGTGCTCCGGCGCGTCCCCCGCGGAAGCCGCGCGCCCCGGCCCGATGCGCCGCAGACCTGTGCAGTGCGGCACGTCCGCCACGGCCTGATCCGCCCCGGCTCATCCGTTGCGGCCCGTTCCGCCACGGCGCGCCGCGTCGGCCCCCGTCCGCTATGGCCCGTCCGGCGAGGACTCCGCGCGGGTCTGCAGCAGCGTGCGCTCCTGCGCGTTGCGTGTCAGCTCCGCCGCCCGCGCGAACTCCTCCCGCGCCTCCTCCACCCGCCCCAGCCGCCGCAGCAGGTCGCCGCGCACGCTCGGCAGCAGGTGGTAGTCCTTCAGCGCCGGCTCGTCCGCGAGCCCGTCGACGATCCGCAGCGCGTCCTCCGGCCCGTACGCCATGGACACCGCCACCGCCCGGTTCAGCTCCACCACCGGCGACGGCGCCACCCGCGCCAGCGCCTCGTACAGCCGGACGACCTGCCCCCAGTCCGTGGACTCCGCCCGCGGCGCCCGCGCGTGGCAGGCGGCGATCGCCGCCTGGAGCGCGTACGGGCCGGGTCCCGGCGCCCCCGCCGCGACCAGCGACTGCGCCCGCGCCAGCGCCGCGAACCCGCGCCGGATCAGCAGGTGGTCCCACCGCCCGCGGTTCTGCTCCAGCAGCAGCACCGGCTCGCCGTCGGGCCCGGTGCGCGCCGCCGCGCGCGACGCCTGGATCTCCAGCAGCGCCGCGAGACCGTGCACCTCGGGGTCTTTCGGCATCAGCCCCGCCAGCACGCGCGCCAGCCGCAGCGCGTCCTCGCAGAGCCCCGGGCGCATCCAGTCGTCGCCCGCGGTCGCCGAGTAGCCCTCGTTGAAGATCAGGTAGATGACCTCCAGCACCGACTCCAGCCGCTCCGCCCGCTCCGGCCCCTGCGGCTGCTCGAACGGCACCTCCGCCTTCGCCAGCGTCCGCTTCGCCCGTACGATGCGCTGCGCCACCGTCGGCTCCGTGACCAGGAACGCCCGCGCGATCTCCTCCGTCGTGAGCCCGCCCAGCAGCCGCAGCGTGAGCGCCACCCGCGCGGGCGTGGAGAGCACCGGGTGGCAGGCCGTGAAGACCAGCCGCAGCAGGTCGTCCCCGATGTCGTCGTCGAGGACCGCGGCGAGCTGCGCCTCGCCCTCCGGGCGGCGGCTCTCCAGGTCGTGGCCGATCTCCGCCAGCTTGCGCGCGTAGCGCTCCTTGCGGCGTACGAGGTCGATGGCCCGCCGCCTGGCCGTGGCCATGAGCCACGCGCCGGGGTTGTCGGGCACGCCCGACTCGGGCCACTGCTCCAGCGCCGCGACCAGCGCGTCCTGCGCCAGTTCCTCCGCGACGCCGATGTCGCGCACGATACGGGCCACGCCCGCGATGATCCGCGCGGACTCGATCCGCCAGACCGCCGCCACGGCGCGGTCGGCGGCCCCCCGCGCGGCGGCGGGCGGGCCTGGTGTGTCCTCCCGCCGGGCGCGGGCGTCCTGCGAAGCCGTCACAGCCCCACATCAGAACAGCCCGCCCCGGCCGAAGGCAACTCACAACGGCCCTGACCTGGGCCGTCATGTGCGGCTACGGCTCCATGATCTCCCGCAGCTCAACGGTGATGGTCCACTCCTCGCCGTGCGCCTTCAGGAACCGGTTGGCCCACTCCATCGCCTCTTCCTTCGACTTGACCTGGGCGATGAGATAGCCGCCGACGAGTTCCTTGGACTCGGTGAAAGGACCGTCGACCACGGAGATCTTCCCGTGGTCGGAGACGACCCGTACGGCCTCCTCGTTGGGCTTCAGCCCGGCGGTGTCGAGCAGCACGCCGGACTTGGTCATCTCCTCCAGCAGCTTGCCCATCTCGTCCATGACCTCCTGGCTGGGCATCCCGTCGGCGGGGCTGTTCTCCAGGTCGGGCTCGATCAGCATCATGTAGCGCATCGCGCGTCTCCTCGTTCTCGTCACGGGCGGCCCGGTGCCGTCCTTCTGCCCATGCGTCGAACGGCACCCTGCCGGATCGACACCCCGCCGGAAGTTTTTTCCACGCCCTCAGCGCGCCACGAACTCGACCCGGAACATCCGGGGCCAGTACTTGCCGGTGAGCAGGAACTCGTCGCCGCCGGGGACCGCGGCGATCCCGTTGAGCTCGCGCGCCCCGGCCCGCAGCTCGGCGGGCCCGAGCAGCCCCGCGGCGTCGATGTCGGCGGTGACGGCGCCGGTGTCCGGGTCGATACGGACCAGGGTGTCGGTCTGGTAGACGTTCGCGTAGACGCTGCCGTCAGGGGTGCACTCCAGCTCGTTGAGCTGGTCGACGGGGGCGCCGGCGCGGGTGACGTCCACGTGTCCCGTGGGCTCGAACGTCTCCGGGTCGCGGAACGTGAGCCGGGCGCTGCCGTCGCTCATGACGAGCCGGCCGCCGGTGCCGCCGTCCGTACGGTCCAGGCACAGGCCCCAGCCCTCGCCCTCGTAGCGCACGCGGCGCAGCTCCTTGAGGGTGTCGGCCTCGCGCTCGAAGGCGATGCCGTTCTGCCAGGTGAGCTGCCAGAGCCGGGGGCCGACGAGGGTCAGGCCCTCCCCGAAGAACGGGGCGGGCAGATCGCGGCGGACAGTGGGGGCGCCGCCGACGGGGCCGCGGCGTACGGAGGAGCTGCCCTCCAGTCCCGTGCTCTCGTAGAGGACGTCCCCGCGCAGCTCCAGGCCCTGCGTGAACGCCTCGGCGTCATGCGGCAGGCGCTCCAGCACCCGTACCCGCAGCTCCTGTACGTCCCCGTCCGTGGGTGCCGGGCTCCGGCCGTTCCCTCCCCCACCGGCTACGCCCTCACTGGCGGGGGTACCCCCATTGGCCGCCGCCTCGGGGTCCCCGGTCGAGCACGCGGCCAGCGCCACGGCGAGGAGGGCGGAGGCGGTCACGGCGAAGCGGCGCATGCGGCCACCATGGCACAGCCGCCGCACACCACGGGGGCGGGGCGGCTTCGCCATGTCGTCGGCGGAGCGGCGGCAGAGGGGGTCGCTGGAGGGGCGGGGGGTGCGGGAGCGAGGGCGGTGGGCGCTACGGGGGCGGGGCGCCCCGGGCACCGCCGTGCCGGTCGCCGTGGTCAGGCGGGGGCCCGGTGCGCCGGGCCCCCGCCTGGGCCCGGTGCGCCGGATAAGCGGGAGCAACCGGCGTGGTGCGGCGCCAGGGCGGCGCCGCCGGACGCGGCGGCACCCGCGAGGATGAGCGCCGCCACCGCGGGAGACGGGCCCGCGGAGGCGGCGTTCTCCGGCGCCGGGACCCGGGGTGCGGGGGTCTCGGGCGCCGGGGCGTGGGGGGGCGTGGCCTCGGAGGTACGGGGCTCGCCGCCCCGCGTCGCGGCGTGCGCGGCACCGGGGTGACCCGTACCGGCACGGCCGGGCCCGGCGTGCGCCGCGTCCGCTTGGCCACGGCCGGATTCAGGCACACCTGCCCTGGACACATCCGTCCCGGGCCGGTCGGACCCGCCCGCCTCCGGCCCGGCCTCGGCGGCCGGGGCGGTCTCGTAGAGCGCCGCCGCCGCTGCGGCGCCCGCGTGGTACGCGGGGGTGGGCGCGGGTACGGAGCCGGGAGCGGGCCCGGACCCGGCCGGCTCGGGCGGTGCGACCGGTTCGGGCGGCGCGGCGGGAGCCGGCACCCTGCCGGTGACCGGCGCCGCGGCCTCGTCCGCCGGCTCCGTGGCGGGCGCGCCGGCCGGCTCCGCCGGCGGCGTACGGTGCGCCTGGACCGTCAGCTCTATGAGCCCCGCCGCCGCGACCGCGCCGGCCCCGATGGCGAGCAGGGCGCCCAGCGCCCCGTACCGCACCGTCTCGCCCAGCGCCGTGACGCCGACCGCCGCCGCTACCACGGGATTGACCACCGTCAGCGTCGCCAGCGGCGCCGACAGCCCCGCGCCGCGGTACGCCGCCTGCGACAGCAGCAGCCCGGCCGGGGCGAGGATCCCGATCATGCCGATGGCCAGCGGGTCGGTGAAGTCCGCGGTGACGTCCTTGGTGAACACCGACGCCATGCCGAACGCCGCGCCCGAGGCCACCGCCAGCGTCACGCTGCGGGCCGCCACGTGCCGGATCCGCGCGCCCGCCAGCGTCAGCACGGCCAGCACCGCCACCGTCGCCGCGGCCAGCGCCAGCGCCGTCGTCCCGCCCAGCTCCCGCGACTCCACGGGGTCGACCAGCATCAGGAGCACCACGAGCCCCACGGTCGACAGCAGCGCGCCGCGCCAGGCGGCCCGCCCCGCGCGGCGGCTGAAGAAGATCGCCGCCATCGGCAGCGCGAAGACGATGGTCAGGGCGCCCAGCGGCTGCACCAGGCTCAGCGGCCCGTAGGCGAGCGCCACCACGTGCAGCAGCGCGCCCGAGGCGTTGAGCACGACGGAGGCCCACCAGCTCCCGCGGTGCAGCGGCGCGAACGCCCCGCCCGCACCGTCGGCGTCGGTGGTGGTGGCCGCGACACGCTCCTGGACGAGTGCGGCGCCGGCGTACGCCACCGCTGACACCAGCGAAAGCAGCACCGACAGCATGAGTGGGCTCATATAGCAACGATCGCGCGATCGATGACGAAAGTCGTCATCCTGGCGGATGCTCTGGGTCGTACTGCCGGAGCAGTACGACCGCCGTGGGAACCCCTCCCGGGTCGCATTCCACGCCCGCCAACGGTCCGGCCCGGCAATCGACTACCGGCCGGTAGGCAGGTGCCGGCGCGTGGCGGCGCGGAGCCGGCTCACGGCCAGGCGTAGAAGCCCTGCCCCGTCTTGCGCCCCAGCTCGCCCCGCGCGACCTTCGCCCGCAGCAGCTCAGGCGGCGCGAACCGCTCCCCCAGCGTCCCGCACAGGTGCTCGGCGATGGCCAGCCTGACGTCCAGCCCGACCAGGTCCGTCAGCCGCAGCGGGCCCATCGGGTGCTTGTAGCCCAGCTCCATCGCGGTGTCGATGTCCGCGGGGGCCGCCACGCCCTCCTCGGCCATGCGGATCGCCTCCAGGCCCAGGGCCACCCCGAGCCTGCTGCTGGCGAAGCCCGGCGAGTCCCTTACGACCACCGCCGTCTTGCCCAGCGTCCGCGTCCAGCCGCGCGCCGCCGCCAGCGCCGCGGCACCGGTCTCCGGCGCGGTGACCAGTTCCACCAGCTCCGAGGCGGGGACGGGGTTGAAGAAGTGCATGCCGAGGAACCGCGCGGGCCGGCCGAGGGCGGCGGCCAGCTCGGCGACGGACAGCGAGCTGGTGTTCGTCGCCAGCACGGCGTCCGGGCCCACCGCCCGCTCGGCGGCGGCGAGCACCCGCGCCTTCAGCCCCGCGTCCTCGGGCACCGCCTCCACCACCAGTTCGAGACCCGCTTCCGCCGGCAGCTCCGCGACGGAGCCCACGGCCCGTATCCGCGCGCACACCTCGTCCGGATCCACCCCCGCGGCCAGCCGGCCCCGCTCCGCGGCCCGCCGCAGCGAGCCGGCGACCCGCGCCACCGCGGCCGCCGCCGCGTCCGCGCCGCTCTCCACGATCACGACGCGCGATCCGGCGGTCGCGAACGACTGGGCGATCCCCGCGCCCATCCGGCCGCCGCCGACGACCGCCATGGCGCGGGGCGCCTGGGCGCCGGGCCCGTCGGGCGCTGTGCTGTGCTCTGTCATGTCGTACGTCCTGTCGTACCTCTTGACTGGGATCCGGCCGCTCCGCAAGCTAACCGAATGATCGGTCGGGCCACAAGGGGAGTCAGGTGGTGCAGCACATGACCTCGCCGCACGACGGCACGACGGTGTTCGCGGCCGACGCCGCGGCCCGCCGCCACGGCATCGAACTGCTGGAGGCCGCGCCGGGCGCCGCGGTGCTGCGGATGGCGGTCACGGCGGAGATGGCCAACGGCCACGGCATCGCCCACGGCGGCTATGTCTTCCTTCTCGCCGACACCGCGTTCGCCTGCGCGTGCAACAGCCGCGGGGTCGCCGTCGCGGCGGGCGCGGACATCACGTACGCGGCGCCCGCGCACGTCGGGGACGTGCTGGTGGCGCGGGCGGAGGAGCGGGTGCGCTTCGGCCGGAACGGGGTCTACGACGTGCGGGTGCTGCGCGGCGCCGAGGTGATCGCGGAGTTCCGCGGCCGGAGCCGTATCGTCCGCGACCCGTCGACGGGCGCGCGGGGCCCGTACGGAGCAGGCGGCAACGGGGTGAACGGCGAGCACGACGGGACAGGACCGGAGGGACGCGCGTGAGCGAGACGACGACCGGCACCCCCGCCCCGCTGCTCGACGACGGCGAGCGCATGACCCCCGGCGAGCTGGCGGCGTACCAACTCGACCGCCTCCGCGCCACGCTCCGCCACGCGTACGACAACGTCCCCCTCTACCGCCGCAAGTTCGACGCCGCAGGCGTCACCCCCGACGACTGCCGCACGCTCGCCGATCTCGCGCGCTTCCCCTTCACCACCAAGGACGACCTCCGCGAGGGCTACCCCTTCGGGATGTTCGCCGTCCCCGTCTCGGACGTCCGCCGGCTGCACGCCTCCAGCGGCACCACCGGCCTGCCCACCGTCGTCGGCTACACGGCGGCCGACCTCGACACCTGGTCGGGACTCGTCGCCCGCTCCATCCGCGCCGCGGGCGGCAGGCCCGGGCACCGGGTGCATGTCGCGTACGGCTACGGGCTCTTCACCGGCGGCCTCGGCGCCCACTACGGCGCGGAACGCCTCGGCTGCACCGTCATCCCCGCCTCCGGCGGGATGACCGCGCGGCAGGTGCAGCTCATCCGGGACTTCGCGCCCGAGGTCATCATGGTCACGCCCTCCTACATGCTGACGATCATCGACGAGTTCGAGCGCCAGGGCCTCGACCCGCGCGCCGGCTCGCTGCGCGTCGGCATCTTCGGTGCCGAGCCGTGGACGGAGGAGATGCGGCACGAGATCGAGGAGCGGGCCGGTCTCGACGCGGTGGACATCTACGGGCTCTCGGAAGTGATCGGGCCCGGCGTCGCGCAGGAGTGCGTGGAGACCAAGGACGGGCTGCACGTGTGGGAGGACCACTTCCTGCCGGAGATCGTGGACCCGGTGACGGACGAGGTGCGGGCGGCGGGCGAGGGCGGCGAGCTGGTGTTCACGTCGCTCACGAAGGAGGCCATGCCGGTCGTCCGCTACCGCACCCGCGACCTCAGCCGGCTGCTGCCGGGCACGGCGCGGCCGGCGTTCCGGCGGATGGAGAAGGTCACCGGACGCTGCGACGACATGATCATCCTGCGCGGCGTCAACGTCTTCCCGAGCCAGATCGAGGAGATCGTGCTCCGCACCCCCGGGGTGGCACCGCACTTCCAGTTGCGGCTGACCCGCCACGGCCGTCTCGACCGGATGACGATACGGGCCGAGGCCCGGCCGGGGGCGCCGGCGGAGCAGTGGACGGCGGCGGGCGAGGCGATCGCGCGGCGGGTGCGGGAGGGCGTGGGGGTCGGCGTGGAGGTGGAGGTCGTGGCGCCGGAGACGCTGGAGCGGTCGGTGGGCAAGATCCGCAGGGTGGTGGACGAACGGGAGGGCTAGGCGGTACGGGCAGGGCTCCCCGGCGCGGCCCGCGCCGCGGCTCCGGTGCGGCCTGTGCCGCGGCTCAGCGGGCCGCGACGCCCTCCGCCTGCTCGCCGTCCCGCGCCGCGCGCAGCGGCTTGGCGAAGCAGCGGCTGTCCGGCTCGCAGCGGTAGTAGCCGAACTTCTCCGTCGGCTCGTACCCCTCCGACCGGTACAGCGCTATGGCCTCCGGCTGCTTGCTGCCCGTCTCCAGCACCATCCGCGTCCGCCCCGCGGCCCGCGCGCTCTCCTCCAGCGCCGCGAGTATCCGCCGCGCAAGACCGCGCCCCCGGGCCTCGGGGACCACGTACATCCGCTTCAGCTCGGCGTCACCGGGCCGGTGCCCCTCGGGGGTCCCGTCCATGGCCCGCCAGCCGCCCGTGGCGAGGGGGGTGCCGTCGGCGTCGTACGCCAGCAGGTAGAGCCCGCGCGGGGGCGTGAAGTGCAGCGGGTCCATCACCGTGTGATCCCCTTCGCCGTACCGCTCGGCGTACTCGAGCTGGACCCGGTCGTTGAGCATGACCGCGTCGGGGTGGTCGTAGGGCACGGGGACGATCTCCATGACGGCAATGGTACGAAGCCGCCGCCGGGTGCTGAACCGGGCATCACGGTGCAGGTGACCGGACCCGGAGACCGCGAGGGGGGCCAGCGGCCATACTTTGGGACCGTGGAGGAGAACAAAGGTCTGAAGGTCACGCCCGTCAACGCCGCAGCGATGGACCCGGCCGCTCTGCCCGGCCTCGTACCGTCGCCGCCGGACGAGAAGGAGAAGGAGCAGGACGAAGCAGAAACGACCGACGAGAAGACGGAATCCGAGGACTCCGCGGCCGCCGCGGACACCGAGGACGCCGCGGACGACGACAGCGACGAGGACGAGGCGGACAAGGCCGGGTCCGCCGGCAAGGACGCCGAAGGCGACGCCGTCGACGCCGACGACGCCGACGAGGACAAGGCGACCGCGTCCGGGGACTCCGAGGCCGGCGCCTCCGACGACCCGGGCTCCGACGGCGACGGGCCCGTGTTCGAGGCCGCCGACCGCCGCGGCTCGGTGACCATCGACAGCACCGGTGTCCGCTTCCAGCTCGACGACACCGAGGCCGAGTTCACCTGGCCGGAGATCGGCGCGGTCGAGTACAAGACCTCCCGGTTCGGCCGCCGCCTCGTCCTCAGCGTCCACGACGACCGGGGCATCTGCCCCGCCGAGGTGGAGGCACCGGACAAGGCGACGCTGAAGACGTGGGCGGCCGACCTGGAGTCCGCTCTCGACGCCTACTTCGAGGAGACGTCGCCGTAGACGACCCCCCGTCCGTTGGTCGACACGTACACGCGGCCGAAGACCCGCGGGTCCCCGGTGATGGCGGCACCGGTCCGGCCCCACTGATGGGCGTCGTCGTTGATGCGCTCCCAGGTGGCGCCGGCGTCGGTGGAGCGGAAGATCCCGCGAACGCCGCCGATCCTGGCGCTCGTGTAGAGCGCCTGGTACGTCGCGCCCGGCGCGGCCTTGCCGAAGCCGATCGTGTCGGCCTCGTCGACGCCGGATACGCGGGCAAAGGTCGCGCCGGCGTCGGTGGAGCGCCACAGGCCGTGGCCGCTGGGAGCGCCGACGTAGAGCACGTCGTTGTCGTGCGGGTCGACGGCGAGGCGCTCGCCCATGCCGCGTCCCGGCATGTTGCCGCCGAGCTTGAAGGGCAGCGGGGACTTCTGCCAGGTGGCTCCGCGGTCGGCGGAGCGGTAGACGGCGCCGTTGCCGGGGTCCCAGTCGTTGGTGTAGGTGCCGGCGGCGGCGTAGACCCTGTCGGGCTCGACGGGATCGGAGGCGATGCTGGCGACGCCCGTGTGGCCCCAGTCGTCCCAGCCGACGGAGTCGAGGAGGGGGGTCCACGTCTTGTCGGACTCCCGCCAGCGGTAGGCGCCGCCGATATCGGTGCGGGCGTAGGCGAGGCCGGGCTCGGAACGGTTGAAGACGATGCCGGGGACGAAACCGCCGCCGTCGATACGGGCGTTACGCCAGTCGTAGGGCACGGCGGTGGTCTTCCCGCTGCTCCGGCCCGCTGCGGCGCTCTGAGCACTTTCGGCGAACGGCTCGGCCGTCGCGGGCCCGGAGACGAGCAGGCCGGCGGCGAGTAGGACCGGTCCGGCGAGTCGGAGTCTGCTGATCCTGCGCACGTTGGGGGGCCTCTCCACGGGGTGGCTGCGGCGCCGCGTGGGAGCGCTCCCAGAATGCGGCGCCGCGTGGGGAGGGGTCAAGGTGCGTACGGAATCGAACTCATTCGACACGTGCGCTACGCCCTCTGCCGGCCCCCGGCCCGTCGCAGGGCCGCCACGCCCCGCCCACGAGCGCCACCGCGCTGAAGCTCCCGTCCGCCACCCGCCGCACGGTCTCCTCCCACTCCCGGAGCACGCGCCGCCGCCCACCGGGGCTGGCGGTCCACGCATCGCGCGTCACGACCGGCCCGCCGTACGCGGGATCCCAGGTCAGCGTGGAGAAGGGGCCGATGCCGGGCACCTGGGTGGCCAGCATGTGCACGGTGCGCCGGTGGTACCACTTGCTGACGGTGGTGACGGACAGCCCGGAGTCCAGCGCCTCGTGCACGTACGGCAGCGAGAACGCGACGTTCTCCCAGGTGTTCGCCGACCTGTCCTCACACCGGATCACCTCCTCCGGCACCCCGCGGGCCACCAGCAGCCGGCGGAACTCCCGGGCCTCGACGACGCCGTCGTGCCGGTTCACTCCCCCGGTGAGGATGACCAGGGGCGCCAGCCCGCGGTGGTGGCGCTCGGCGACGATCTCCACGGGCGGGCCGGACTGGTGGGTGCCGAAGACGAGATGCGCGGTGGCCCGCCCGGCGGGCGGCGGTGCGGAGACGTCCACGTACGCGGTGATCTCGGCGATCTCCCGTGCGCTCAGCCGGCGTTCGGTCATGCATGCTCCTCGGAGAAGGCCCTCAGAGGGGGACGGCCACCGCGTTGAAGGTGGTGTCCGGTTCCTGGGGGGAGGTGAAGCGGGCGTTGACCAGATAGAGGCGGTTGCCGTGGCGGGCCGCCGTGATGGGGACGTCGAAGCGGGGGTCCGTGATCGTGTGGTGCAGCGTGGCGGTGCGCATCGCGCGGGCGAGGCGGAAGACCGCGACCTGATTGTCGCAGTTGCGGACCACGTACAGCGTGTGGCCGACGCGGGCCAGGCCGTCGCCGTTGAGGACGTCCGCCGCGCCGCGCAGCGCGATCTCCGTGGCGTGGCCGGTCCGCACGTCGACGTGGTACAGGCGGCCGGGGATGCTGCTGACGACGATGACACCGCGGCCGTCGGGGTGTCGACGATGCCGTTGGCGTTGTAGACGTGGGGGGTCTGGACCCAGTCGCCGGTGAGCGGGAGGGCGCGGACCTGGCCCCGGCGGCCGCGGGGGACGGCGTAGAGAACCGCCTCGTTGGAGTCGGTGAACCAGGCGTCCCTGCCGAGGAGGACGGTGTCGTTGATGAAGTGGCCGGCCGGGGGCGTCAGCCGGTGGGTCGCGACCAGGGCGCCGGTGCGGGAGTCGATGACGCTCGCCGTGCCGCCGGCGCCGTCCGCCACGTACAGCAGGTCGTCGCGGTCCAGCTTCAGGCCGATGGACGCCCTGCCGAGGGCGCCGGCGCGGAGGACCTTGAGCGCGCCGGTGCGCAGGTCGGCGCGGAGAACGCCGCCGTGGGCACGGGAGCCCATGTAGGCGTACGGACGGCTGCCGATGGTGATGCCCTCGGGGAGCCAGCCGTCGGGCAGCGGGAACTCGGTGGGCCAGTCGCCGTCGGTGGGCCTGGTGGTGCCATGAGGGCTGGTCGTACCGTTCGGCCTGGTGGTGCCCGACGGCCTCTTCGCGCCGTACGCCGCACCCGCGCCGGCGACCGTCGCGGCCGTGAACGTCGCGCCGGCGGCGCAGCCGAGGAGCAGGCAGCGGGAGAGTCCGGGGTGGTCCGGAGTTATGGTCGCGGGCCTTCCGCGGCGTGGGACGGCAGGGGTGTGCGCACCTCGGTAACTCTGCGACCTTCCGGCACAACGGATTGTGCACGTCCCGGAGTTCCCCCGCACACCCCGTCGCGCCTGCCTGAGAAGATGGCCCCATGCCGCCCCCCGGAGCACCGCCCCAGCGCAGCGCCATCGGCGTACGCGACGTGGCCGCGCTGGCGCGGGTGTCGCCCACGACGGTGTCCAACGTGCTGTCGGGCAACCGCCCCGTCAGCGCGGCCACCCGCGAGCGGGTGCACTGGGCGATCGACCAACTCGGCTACCGCCCCAACCTCTCCGCCCGCAACCTGCGGCTGCGCCGCGCCGGCCTGATCGCCGTCGCCGTACCGGAGATCGACATCCCGTACTTCGCCGAGCTGACCCGGCACGTCGTCCAGGCCGCCCGCGAGAGCGGCTACACCGTGCTCATTGACCAGACCGAGGGCCGCCTGGAAGCCGAGCGCTTCGTCCTGAGCGGCATGAACCCCGGCACGGTCGACGGCGTGCTCTTCAGCCCCCTCGGCATCGAGCGGCACGAGTTCGACAACCGGCGCGGCAGCACCCCGCTGGTGCTCCTGGGCGAGCGCATCACCGGGACCGGCGTCGACCACGTGGCGATCGACAACGTCGCCGCGGCAGCTGACGCCACCGCGTACCTCCTCGGCCGCAGCCGCCGCCGCGTCGCCGCGCTCGGCCACCAGGAGCCGCGCGGCGGCGGTACGGCGCCCCGCCGGACGGAGGGCTACCGCCGGGCGCTCCAGGCCGCGGGCGTGCCGTACGACCCGTCGCTCGTCGTCCATACGCCCTCGTACCACCGCCGCGACGGCGCCCTGGCCATGGCCGCAGCCCTGGACCGCGACACCCGCCCCGACGCGGTGTTCTGCTACACCGACCTCCTCGCGCTCGGCGCCATCCACACGCTGCACGAGCGCGGGCTGCGGGTGCCGGAGGACGTGGCGGTCATCGGGATCGACGACATCGACGACGGCCGGTACAGCAACCCGACGCTGACGACGATCGCGCCGGACAAGGCGGAGATCGCGCGGACGGCGCTGGGGCTGCTGCTGGACCGGATCGCGGACGGGGGGCGGGCGGCGCGGCAGGTGGTGGCGGCGCACAGGCTGGAGGTCAGGCGGAGCACGTGAACCGGGGGCGTACGCGCGGACGCGCACACCCCGGCACGGATCTACTCCCCCTCGAACGCCGCCGGCCGCAGCTGCGCCTCCCGTACGCGCCGCACGTCCAGCTTCTCCGACCGGTCGAACCGGTAGATGCCGTTCTGCTCCTGGAAGACGTCCGTCAACTGCGTGTAGCAGTAGCCGAACATGTCGGGGTCACCGAGCAGCACCCCCGTCAGCCCGGCGAACCGCTCGTGGAACGCCTCCTCGTCGCGCGGCCGCTGCCCGTACCCCCACGACACCAGCCGGTCCTCCCCCGCGGACGCGGCGTCCTCGGGGTTCCACCAGATGCCGCCGAACTCGCTGCAGAAGTAGGGCTGTCCGCCGTACGGCAGCGACCAGGTCTGCCCGGCCGCCTCGTCCTGCGGGTTGACGAAGGGGGTGCCCGCGCGCAGCCCGGCCATCAGCTCGCCGAACGCCTGGGGGTCCTGCTCGTAGCAGTGCGAATCGTAGACGTCGGTCTCCGGTACACGGTGGGCGTAACCGGAGGCGTCGAGCACGGGCCGGGAGGTGTCGGCGGCCTTGGTGGCGAGGAACATGGCGCGGGTGACGTCGTCGAGGACGCTCTGCCGGTCGGTGAGCACCTGCCGGGTCTCGTTGAGCGGGCACCAGCCGATGAGGGCGGGGTGGGAGTAGTCGCGTTCGACGGCCTCCAGCCACTGGGCGACGAAGCCGGCGGTGGGCTGCTGGTTGTCGGGCCCGACCGGGCCTCCGGTGCTGGCGCCCCAGTCGCCGAACTCGCCCCAGACCAGGTAGCCGAGGCGGTCGGCGTGGTGGAGGAAGCGCTCCTCGAAGACCTTCTGGTGCAGGCGGGCGCCGTTGAAGCCGGCGGCGAGGGAGAGTTCGATGTCGCGGACGAGGGCGGCGTCGTCGGGGGCGGTCATGAGGCCGTCGGGGTAGTAGCCCTGGTCGAGCACGAGCCGCTGGAAGACGGGCTTGCCGTTGATCAGGATCCGCTTGCCGTCGACGGTCACGGCGCGCAGCCCGGCGGTGCAGACGGCACGGTCGATCACGGTGCCGTCGGGACCGGTCAGTTCCAGTGCCAGCTCGTACAGATGCGGATCCTCGGGGGACCAGGGGCGGCGGCGTTCGTCGGGTACGGGCAGGACGAGACGCGGCGCGAGGTCGAAGTCCGCGGCGACGGCGGCCTCGGTGACGACGCCGTGCCCGTCGCGCAGCTCGGCGCGGACGCGGTGGCCGGTGCGGCTGCCGGCGAGGGGGACCTCGACGTGGAAGCAGCCGGCGGCCAGGTCGGGGGTGATGCGGGGGCGCCGGAAGTGCGTGTCCGCGACGGGCTCCAGCCAGACGGTCTGCCAGATGCCGGTGGTACGGGTATAGAAGCAGGCGTGGTTGTCGTACGCGGTCGACTGCTTCCCCCGCGCCTGCGGCCCCTGAGCCGCGTCCCGCGCCCGCACCACGACGACGGCTTCCTCCCCGGCCCGTACGGCACCGCCGAGATCGGCGCTGAACGGCGTGAACCCCCCGCTGTGCCGGGCGACTTCCCGCCCGTTGACCCACACGGTGGCGTCGTGGTCGACGGCCCCGAAGTGCAACAGCACCCGCCGACCGGCCCACGCCTCCGGTATCCGCACGGTGCGGCGGTACCAGACGGCGTGGTGGAAGTCGGTGTCCCCGATCCCGGACAGCTCCGACTCGGGACAGAACGGAACCACGATGCGCTCGGGCAGCTCGCTGTGGGCAAGCCCGCGCTCGAACCCGCTGTCACCGGGATCGCGGGCGAACTGCCAGATGCCGTTGAGGTTGAGCCAGTCCGCCCGGACGAAACCGGGCCGGGGGTACTCGGGCCGTGGAGTCCCCGCGAGGGCCGAGGGAGCGTGCGAATCGGGCATGGCGAAGGGTCTCCTGGGGGAGGACGTCAGATCGGACGGGATGCGGTCCCTGCCATCACAGCACCAAGATGCAACGTTGTAAACCACACCCGAACCGGGCAGCCACTCCGGGCTGCGTAACGTTAAAATCACGGGGAATCCACCGGTTCGGCGACAGCAGCCCTCGCGCCGAGGAGTACGCGCTGCCCGTGGAGGACTTGACCTTCACCGGCAGACCGCCGGCAGCGACTGCCCGAGTGCGGGACACCGGGTTCTTCCCGACGGCGAGGGCCTCCGGCCGCCCGGGTGGGGCGGAGCGGCCGCCGGTACATCGTCGAGAGACCATCGACGAGCAGTTCTCCCTCTTCGAGCGCAGCTCATCCCCATCCCGACGCCCCCGGCCTCCACCGTCAGGCATCCCCCTCTTGGTCGACAACCCTCATACCAGGGCTTCACCGTTCCGTCGGCCCAAAGGGGCTGCCCAAGCTGGGGCTTGGAAAAACGTCCAGGGTCAACCCTTCAACTGGAGCTCCGTTGCACACGTCGCCCCCCTGCCAACCCATCACCCTGTGACGACCAGCACCTTCACATGATCAGCAGGACTGAGTACCACCTCGGGGCCGCGACCTCAAGGCAGTTCACACACCGGCCGGAACGCATCCTGGACCAAAACGGAAACGGGCAATGCAGGAGGCGGCATGGCACCGAATCGCCAAACGCGTCCAAACCGGAACACACCAGACTCCTGACACAAGATCAAGTCCGCTGAGTTATTGCCCTCTTGAAACATGTCATCCGCTGTCGCATCATCAAGCTAGCCACTCGTAACCGCCTCGCCACCCCCCGTTACCCCACGATCCCGTGCGATCTCCGGCCCACGCCGTTACGAATCGGAGCTGACATGTCGGTACTGCATCTCGACGCCGCTCTAAGGCGGTTGAGTCAACCGGAAGGCGCCTCCCCCGATGAGTTGCGTGCCGACCTGGACGCCGTCGTGCACCATCTGAGATCCGCGCACGCCAACGGAATCCGAGCTGCGCAAGCGTCGTCGTTCGACATTCTCTCCGAGAATGTGAAAGTTCTCATTCTTCAGCAGTTCTTTCATCACTCGCAGGCCGGAAGTCACCAGACGGACTACGACCGGGAGATGGTCGTCCAGCTGCTGTCGGACTGGTTCAGCATCAAGATCGACGAGTCACCCTTCGCTGAGGAGAACGCAGCGAACAGCACGACCAGGATGCACCCAGGACGGAGCGGGGCGGAACCCGTCACGCTCACATTCGGCGACACCGAGATCTGTCTGATCATGAGCGATGAGGTGTGCAGTGCCGCGCATGAGCTGGTCAGGTCCGTTACCCACGATGCTGTGCTGACCACCGACGCGACCTCACCCCCTTGCGAACTGGCGGAGTTTGTCCCGCTGTGGCTGAAGGACCGCAGCCGTGAAGCGCGAGACCTCTATATCGACAACGCGGCCGGCTCGGGCCCCGACCACCCGATCGCGCGCTACTTCACATCCATAGAGACAGCGCTTGCCACTGCTGGGGTCCGCCTCTTGGAGGGCTCTACCGAGATGGCAATCATAGCGAACGGCGACGGGCTAAGATATCACCGCGACAGACTGGTCAATCAGTACGCGCGCCTGGAAAACGCACCGGAAACACGCGGCACGTACGAGGTGATTCAATACCTCACTCTGATCGACTGGGATATGCAGCCGGAGTGCATGTCCGGCACGGCCCTGGATCATCCCAACGGGGATCGATACTTGTTCGCGCTGTGGCCGGGGGAGGTCGTGGGACTGTTTTTCAGCGAGCCCGCACAGTTCCCTGGCCCCATGATGATGCCGTACCATTGCGCACTGCCCGTTTTCGACCGCAGCGCGGCACGCACGACGGGCACAGCCAAGGGAAAGCGATTCAGTGCCTTGGTGCGGGGTATCGCAAAAACCGACCAGGTGCGAGCGCTACGTGAGGGCGCACAGCGCATCGCGGTCAACGAGGTACGCGAGGAACATGAGGGTGTACGGCGATATGCCAATGGTGTGAGCGTCAGGACACCGGAGTCATTGCCCGAGACCGCCCTGGTTCCTGTGGCTGCGCCGGATCGCGTCTCGGAAGGGCTGTCCTTGGTCGAGTTGGACGCCGAGGCAAACCGCGAGCTGGCGTCCCGCGCATGCGTTGGCGATACCGGCGGAGTGCGGCTGTTCCGTCTGGAGAAGCATGGCGAGGGCTTTTCCGATCTCGCCACGGCCATGCGGGAGTTCGTGGGGCCTGATACTGAGATCTCGGTCATCAACCGTTCACACCGAGGCGGGCAGAGCGAAACCTGCTACCCCGTGGCGTTCGACGCGACCCAGCAGGGATTGCCCTGGATTCAGCTCTGCCGCGCGCAGCCGGGAACAGTATTCACAGTTCCCCCTGCCGCACGTGACGCGCTTCGGATGCCGCCCACCGACGACATCCTCCACCGGCCGGCGCTGCTCGACTCCTTCCACTCTCTCAGTTCGGCTCGGCCAAGATTGGCACTGGTGGTCGATGTCTTCGTGAAACCATGACGACACAAGGAGAATTCATGGACGAGGCAAGGTTCGCTGAGAAGACCACTTCCCACCTGCGCCAGCTCGCTGAAACAAGCGACGCGATCAAGACCATGTATTTCTTCGACCCAGAGACTGAGGACATACCGGCGGACACCAACCGTGACCTGCTCAACGAGAAGGTCAACACACCGATCTTTGGTACGGTGCGCAAGTTCGACGGGCGACTACTCGTGCTGCTCTCCTACACCTGCGCAGCCAACTGCCGCTACTGCGAACGACAGGACCGCGTGGGAGTGGGGCTCGACCGGGTCGGCCGGCTCGGGACTCCGCAGATCGACCGCATCGTGAAGTACATCGCGCAAGACCCCACCTTGTACGAGATTATCGCCAGCGGCGGCGATCCGCTGGTGAACCCTAAGGGTTTGGAGTACCTTTTCGAGTCGCTGCAAGCCGTTGAGCATGTGAAGGTGCTTCGCATCCATACTCGCTTCCCGTTGCAGACACCGCGACAGGTCAATATGGACCTGATGCGACGGCTGGCCGTGATGAAGCCAACGGTCTACCTGAGCCTCCACATCGACCACCCGGACGAACTGACCCCGGAGACGGTGGAGTTGATCAGGGAATTCCGAAGCGCCGGATTCATCCTGATCTCCCAGAGTGTGTTCCTCAAGGGTGTCAACGACAGCGCCGACACCCTCGCCGATATGTTTACACGCCTCTTCCAGCTGGGCGTGCGACCGTACTACATCTATCACTGCCAGCGCATCCTCACGACCGAGCGGTTCGAGATGGAATTGGCGGACGAGATCGCCATCATGTCAGAATTACGCGAACGGTTGAGTGGACTCGCCTTCCCACAGCACGTCCTGGATCTTCCCTCGGCACGCGGAAAGGTTCTCGTCCCCTCCAACCACTGGAGGTTCGACCCGACATTTACACGCGACTTCGACGGCACCGAGCTCAGCACGATCAGCTGGTCACCCCGAGAGCCGGAATGAGGTGGGCTTATGGTCGTGCTGCTTCACCACGTCCCCGACCCGGAGGTGCGTACCTGGGGAGATCTGACACCACAGGTACTGGCGAATTTCGAGACGGTCGACAGCATCGCAGCAATGGTGGATCATATCCGCCCATACATTCCCGGACTCACCGCGGTCAATGTGGCAGACGACGACTGGCGGTTACGCACATTCGGTCACCGGGTATTCAACTACACGTACGCATTCGGAATGCTGGCCGACAGCGCGCTGCCGACCGTGGCCCTCGAAGGTGCCGGTGCGGACTATTTCGGCGCCCGCCCTCAAGGGCTGTATTGCAGTGCTAACAAGCCATACTGCAGCGATCTCATGGCAGCGCTCGGCTTCCGCTGTCCGAAGCAACGCATAGTGGCCGGCCGGATGGACGCAGCACAGGCCGAGAAGGTGAGTCGGGAGTTTGCCGGCAGCGAGCAGCTCGTAGTGAAGCCAGCATGCGAGGACTCCAGCGTTGGGCTCAGCCTGATCAACAACGCTCCCACCGAGATCCGTACGGCGGTCAATGGTCTGCACGAGATGCTGCAGGGTGTGGTGCTGCTTCAGGATTACGTCGAAGGACAGGACGTTACCGTACCGGTCATCGGGCGGAGCCAAGCCCGCTGCCTGCCTGCCCTCACATTGTCGCACGAGACACCGCTCTCCGGACCATTTGTCTTTGACGCGCAGGCTAAGGCGACCAAGGAGAAAGTGCACTATGAACCGGTGGCCGACTGGCCCCGAGCTCTGCGTGAGCACCTGTACGCCATGGCGACCACTGCCTTCGGCGCCGTCGGTCTGCGTGACTATGCACGACTGGACTGCCGGGTCACCCCGGCCGGCGAGTGCCTGTTTCTGGAAGTGAACGCCAATCCTCAGCTCGGCCTCAGCAAAGCGTCTTTTGCGGTATCGGCGCAAGCAGCGGGAATGACTCTGGGCAAGGTGGTTCAGATGATCGTCGACGACGAACCGCTGCCGTTCGGCGACTCCCCGCTCCAGGTCGGGCTCTGATGCCGGCCCACGATGTGGAAAGCGGAAAGCACCAGTATGCATCGGCCTGTGACGCAGAGCGTGGACGGCGGACAGCGCATTGCCATGTGGTCAGGGCCCCGGTCCCTGTCGACGGCCATGCTGAGGTCCTGGGAGAACCGGCGAGACACCACGGTCAGCGACGAGCCCTTCTACGGCTACTATCTGAGGACTACCGGGGCTGACCGTCCCGGACGTGAGCATTCACTGGCCACCATGCCGACCGAATGGCGGACAGTCGTGCGGGATCTGGAAGGTCCGATCCCGAATGATCGCGCTATCTGGTTCCAGAAGCACCACGCATTGCATATTCTCCCAGATGTTTCCAGGGAGTGGATTCCGATGGCTGCAAACTTCTTCCTGATCCGGAATCCACGCCACGTGGTTGCCTCGTACGCACGCATCCGGCCGATCTTCACAGCCGGGGACCTCGGCTATGACGCCATGGTAGATATCTTCCGCTGGATCGGAGATCGCACAGACCAGGAGCCCCTCGTAGTCGACGCCTCCGATGTGCTGGCCGACCCGGAAGGCCAACTCAGGGCACTGTGCCGTGCGCTGGGCGTCGACTTCCAGATGTCGATGCTCTCCTGGCCGGCAGGACGGCGAACCACCGACCCGGAGCCCGGCGACCCCTGGTACGCACATGTCCAGCGCACAACGGGTTTTGGGCGCCCCACAGAAGCGCCTCGGGCACTCCCAGACCAGTACCTGGAGATCGTGAAGGCATGTGAACGCTCGTACCGCTTCCTACACGAAAGGCGCCTGCGGCTGACCTGAAGCGCGCGGGGCTGTCGTGATCGGCATCGATCGCCTGCGTTGCATCGACTGCGAATCAAGGAGGAATCCATGAACTCTCCATCACCGACTCGTGAATTCTTGGAGAGGGCCTGGCTTGCGGCCCTGGATATGCCTCCCACCGATTTTCTCCCGGAAGACGCCAAGTTTTATGATCAAGGCGGCACCTCGCTACGTGTCATCATGCTCCACACTCTCCTCGAAGAAGGTCTGGACGTATCCGTGGATATCGTCGAGCTCTTTGATTCTTTGGCTACTCTTCGATTCGGTGACTGGGCCAAGCAGGTAATGGAATCAACTTCCCAAGTCACGGGATCGAAATCCGGGGTCTCCTTGCCCACGCCGTCGGCGGGACGCGTCGGTGCGGGCGACGAGCTCGCTGTGGCGCTTCCATCGGGAAGTCACGTCGCTGGCGTCCCGGACAGGTCGGGTCTCGTCTCCATCGGCGACCGAATTGCGGTTCTGGCCCGTGAGTTCCCCGACCGCACCGCGCTCATCGAAGTGCGGCCCGACGGCACGGAGATTGTGCTCACCTGGTCCGAAGCACTTGACCGCATCAACGCTGCCGCCCGAGCGCTGGAGAAGCGCGGTGTGGGAGAGGAGAGCACGGTCATCGTCGGTCTGCCCAATGGCATCGACCACGTCGTGACGACCCTGGCCACATGGATGCTCGGGGCTCGCGTCATTCCGGTGAACCCAGCCCTACCCGAGCGTGAGTATACGGAGCTCATCGGCAAGGTACCCGGAGCATTCGCCGTTGGCACACGTCCTTCAGAAATCCAGGTCACCGAGTTGGACGGTGAGGACCGGTCCTACGTTCCGGCCCGAGGCGTACCTCGTTCAGCGGCACTCACAGGCGGCAGTACCGGCACTTCACGGATCGTATGCCGTCGGCACCCGTGGCTCTACGATCCGGAGCAGAGCACACCTGCTGGGTATGAGCTACCGGGATTCCGTTTCGGCCAGGTGCAGCTCGTCGCACTGCCTATGTACCATGGCGGGTTCCTTGAGCTGCACAACGGCCTTGCCATGGGACACACGGTCGTCATCATGGTGAGTTTCGCCCCCACTCTGCTCCTGCGGCTGGTCGAACGGCATCGGGTGAATTTCTTCCTGCTGGTGCCGACACAGATGCGCGCCGTCGCCGCTGTCCACGACGTTCCGCGCTACGACTTGAGCAGTGTGGAAGCCATGTACCACCAGTCGGCCAAGTGCCCCGAAGCGGTGAAACGACGCTGGCTGGAGATCCTGCCCCCTGAGCGGGTGTACGAGGATTATGGGTCTGTCGAGAATGTCGGCTACCTGCGGATCAGAGGTGACGAATGGCTTGAGCACCCTGGGAGCGTGGGACGACCAGGAAACGGCGTGGAGGTACGGGTAGTCGGTGACGACGGGCAAGACGTTCCGCCGGGCACCGTCGGGGCGATCTATCTGAAGTCGCCCGGTGCGGTCCAGCCCACCTACCTCGGAGGCGGCCCCGATCTGCCGGAGAACGACGGATTCCTGACCGTCGGCGACCTGGGCTACCTGGACGAGGAAGGGTATCTGCACCTCGTCGATAGGCGGTCCAACGTGATCAACGTCGGTGGCCTCAATATCCATCCGAGCGAGATCGAGGACGTTCTGCTGGAGCTGGACTCGGTCGCCGATGCAGCCGTAACGGGACGTCGGCACGCGATCCTCGGAGAGCGTGTGCACGCACTGGTGGTCCGTGGCTCCTCCGGGCTCACTGAGGAGCAGCTCATGGCGCACTGCCGGGCGCGCCTGGCGTTGTCGAAGGTTCCGCATGCCTACGAGTTCGTCGACCAGCTTCCGCGCGACAGTTCGGGCAAGCTCCGTCGGCATGAACTGTAGGCGGCGCCCGTGCCAGCAGTCGAGAAGACTTTCCCACTCAACACGGCGCAGTTGCGGAACTTGCGAAACTGGTTGCCGCGCGAGCGTGCGGAGAAGGTTATCCCCCTTGTCATTGTGCCGGCCGGCCCTCTGGACCCTCACCACGTTCAACAGGCTCTGGAGCAACTGGTACTGAGGCACGAAGCGTTGCGGTCTCGGATCCTTCTCGACGTGGAGGCAGACGGACGCTGGGTACAGCAGGTACTCGCGCACGAGGACGTCACGGGTTCGCTGGCCGTGTTCGTCCCGGTGACCACCGGAGCTGAGGTCCGTCAACACGCGCGGTCGGCGCCTCTACCTGTGGAGCCGACGCAGGAGGCCGTCCGTGCGATGATCTGCATCCGCGACGGTGTCGTGTGTCTGCTGAAGATCTCGCTTTCCCACGTATTCACAGATGCGATCGGCGCTCGCGCCGTCGAGAACGACCTCAGAGCGCTCCTCGCCACAGATGGTGTCGTGCTGCCTCCGGCGCCGCAGGCCAGCTCGTTCGCCCGTGGGCCGGCGGATCCGACGGTGCGGGCCAACACCGAGCGGTGGCAGGCTCTGCTCGCGAGGGCCCCACGCACCTGCACCTTCGCTCCCGCAAGCCGGGAGAGCCACGAGCGAGTGGAGCACGCCGTCCTGCCTCTGCCGGCGGCGAGCACCCGGGGGCTCGCCGCCTTCTGCGAAGGCTCGGGAAGGCCCGCGTCGCTGGTGTGGACGGCGATTGGCAGTGCGCTCGTGCAGATACTCACCGGTCAGTGCGACCAAGTGTTCCGCTCCACATATGGCAACCGTACGCGTCCGGACAGTCTCGCGGCTGTCGCTCAACTTGCGCAGGCGACGTACGTTCCGCTCCAGGGAAGTGCCTGCGACAGCTTCCGGAACCGTCTCGACATGATCGCCCGTGCGGTCCTCCCGACCTATCGCCTGGGCGAGTACGACGCGAACGCGCTGCTCGACTGGTTGAACGCCCCCGAGAATGCCCGCGGTACCGTCTTCCAGCCCGCGTTCGAGATGAACTACGTTCCGCCGATGCCTGGCGACGCCGCTGAGCGGGGCGATCCGGTGTCAGCCGAGACGTACCAGTCGTGGATGCGCATTGATCCGCTCGCGGGCAAGGCCGACCTGGCTCTGTCGATCACTCATGAACCGGACCCCGTTCTGCTGCTCAGCGCCCGTCGGCCGCTTGCCCTGCACCGGGGTGCAGAACAGCTCGCCCAGGACTGCCTGCAACTCCTGCGGGCACTGATCACCTCGCCCGACTCACGGATCGCCCTGTCCGGTGTCTCCCGGCTGCACACCCTGGCCGGACTCACGCCGCACCACAGCGGCGCCATGATCGATCTGGAGGCAATCGAGCGAATGGTGCTGTCTGTGCCCGGTGTCCGCTCCTGCCGACTCTCCATTCGCAGATGCGGTGAAGCATGTTCCGTGCATGCACACGTGCATGGCCGGAACTTCGGCGGACCGGAGAATCTGCTCAGCCTGCTCCGGAGCCGCCAACGCTGGCATTCCGGGTGCGTGGTACCCGACTCCATTGACCTGGCGCGCTGATATCCGTCAATCATCACCATCGCAGATATACGGCCGAAGCATCATCGCGGGCCTTTCGTCGTGGAAAGCGTATGCCTTGGGGATCAGCGTCCTCAGCCGAGCGCACCTGCCTGACGAGTTCGGAAGTCCCCCGGGTCCTCAGCAGCGCCAGCAGATCTTCCCAGCCGCCGAACCCGAAGAGGTCACGCCAACGCGCCATCCCGTCGGTCAATGCCGCGGCCGAGCGGAGTTCTCCCCGTGGCCGGCTGCCACAGAGCGTGTAGTCGGCGACAGCCGGATCGCCGGAGACCGTGTGGAATCCGCTGGGCGTATTGCGGAAACCGTCCACCAGGTCGCTGTAGGCGCGAACAGCCCGCTCCCGTTCCACAGAACCGACCGGCCACGCTTCGTACTCGGCACGGAGCCGGCTCACCTCGGGCCGGCTCAGCACCCTGTCCAAGCTCGACTCCAGCACCGCCTCGACGGCACCGTCCGCATTCTCGAACAGCAACGTCGCGTCCGAAATCACCAGGTAATCGACCCGGTTGGCATCCCAGCGCAGCGCGACCATGGTTGCCTCCGGCGCTCCTGGCGCGGTGGGCGCACAGCCATCAGCGTGTGCTGCCGCCGTCCTCGTGACGGCCTGCGCCAGGCAGTCGGCGAGGGATCCTTCGCGCTGGCTCTCAGCTGCCCGCGCCATTTCATCGGCAATCCTTGCCGCGAACCAGGCCACCCCGTGCCGGCAGACGGAAGGCCCTGCCGGTGTGACGCCGTCGACGACCACGGCGATGCCGTCATTCCCGGCCGACATGCATACCCGGGTGTGGTCTTCGTTGCGACGGCCGCTCTCCGCTGGTTCACTAAGAGTGTCGACAATCATTCCTGATTCCTGATTCCTGATTCCTGGGACATCTCCATCCTCACATTGGTGCACGCTCTTTGGACAGGGGGTCTCGAGGAAGCCGATTGATCGGGCGGGTCAACAACAGGACGGCACACACGACAACGCCCATGCAAGCCGATACCAGCAGCACGTGACGTGGTCCGAGCCATTCACCGGCGGGGCCTGCTGCCGCTCTGCCGGCCGGCGCCATCATCAAAGAGCCGGCCACATCGAACGCATGCACCCTGCTCAACACCTCCACAGGGACGTGAGTCTGCACTGTGGTGTGGAACATCACCAGCCAGAAAGCTCCGCCCGCACCCGCGCAGGCGTATCCCGCCGCCACCCAGCTCACGGGAAGCCCCAGCGCCACCGTCAGCGGGGCCAGCACCACGCCACCGTATGCAACCGCGCCTGTGCGCAGCGGAAACGTTGGCCTGAAGCGCGCCGCGGCCAACCCGCCCACCACGCTCCCGAGGCCGAAGACCGACATCACCATACCGAACGACGTCTTGCCATGGTCCTCGACGATCGTGCTGTACCCGAGTGTCTGATTGGGGCCGAGCACGGTCAGCGCTCCCAGCATGAACGTTGCCACCACCGCGGTCAGCCATGTCCTGCCCCTGAACTCCCGCCACCCCTCTCCGAGTTCTCGTCGCAGGGAATGCCGGCCGTCGCTGGTCGGAGCGGCGGACGGGCTCAGGCCCCGCATCAGCATCAGACACAGGCCACTGACGCCGTAGGTGAAAGCGTCCACGGCCAGCACGGCCGGCGGCGAGGCGACCGCGAGAAGTACGCCGGCAAGAGCCGGGCCGAGCACGGCCATCGTCGACTCCGCGGTCTCCTGGGCGGCGTTAGCCTTCTGCACCTGGCTGGTCAGCCTCGGCACGATGCCGGCCACGCCCGGCTGGAACGTGGCCGACCCGAGTCCCACCAGTGCGAGCAGTGCCAAGATCTGCCCCAGTCCCGGAGTTCCCAGGAACAGCAGAGCGGCGAGCGCGCCTTGCAGCACCAGCCGAGCTACGTCGGAACAGACCATCATGATCCGCGGACTGAACCTGTCGTTCAGAGCCCCGCCGACAACGACGAAGACGACGAAAGGCGCGATATGTGCGGCTAGCGCATAACCCACGCCGCTCATGCCGTACCCGGCGTCGAGCATCGCGACCGTTATCGCCATCGGTAGCATCACGTCCCCGAGCAGGGACGTCGCGCGAGCCACAAAGAAGAGGCTGAAGTTGCGGTTCCACAGCTGCGGCGGCGCGATCACCGGGGCTGCGCGCACCACCGTCGGGGCGACTTCTCCGCCGTCCGCCTCCATCACCACTCCCGTCCCGACAATGGCAAGATCAAGTTCTCCGTTCCGATCGACGCCCTGCGTGAAGACCGACAACCGGCGAGGCCGCAGGAGTGTGACCCCCCACCTGCGGTCCCTGCGGCATGCCCGCATCTCCAACGCGACCCCGTCCCACCACGACGCCGCGCGCTCCCCGGAGCCCGAAGAGCCGACATCCGGACTCACCACCGCCCAAACGACGAGATCCCGGCGAGACAGTGACTGTCTCGCCGGGATCTCGTGAACCGTTCCCGGGTGAACCCGTGAACGACCCTGAAGTGGACCTGTGGGGATTTGAACCCCAGACCCCCTCGATGCGAACGAGGTGCGCTACCGGACTGCGCTACAGGCCCTCACAACGGAAGGAACTTTAGCATCCCCGGTCTGTGGCCAGGAAATCGGTTCCCGTCGTGGGCGAAAGCGTGCGCTACTCGTTCGCTGCGCGGCGGCGGGGTGGGTCGGCGTACTGGTCGAAGAGCGGGGTTCGGTTGGTGGGGCGGCGGGGTGGGGGGGCCGCTTCGGAGGTGGGGTCGGCCGGTGCGGGCTCCGGGTGGGGCTGCTGGGGTTCCGCCGTGCTGGAGCGGGCCGAGCTCCACGTGTCCGGGGCGTCGAAGTCCAGACCCCGGGTGGCGCGGGGGGCCACCGGAGCCGTGACGTAGGTCGGCAGCGGCACCGGTACGGGCTCCCAGCCGGCGTCCGCCGGGCGGTCCCGCTCGCGCTGCTGGTCGACCCACTCCGCGTGGTCGGTCTGCTCCACCAGCGCCCTGCGGTCCGCCTCGTACGCCGCCGCCGGGGCGTCGAACGGGGCTGTCGCGGACGGGTCGTCCTCGGGGCCGGCCTCCGCGTCCCGGTGGTCCCCGTCACCGCTGCCGGGCGCGTTCTCCTGCGGCCGGCGCGGCGCCGCTTCGCGGTCCTCACGCAGCCGGCGGGCCGCCGCCTCGCCGCGGGCCTGGTCCGCGGTGAACGTGCGGCGGCGGCGCTCCTGGGTGCGTACGCGGACCACGTACGCCGTGAGCAGCACCACCGGGAGCACGACCGCCCACAGGAAGCGCGGGCCGCCCACCGAGGCCGCCACCGCGCCCGCCGTCAGCGCCACGAACAGCAGCGTCAGCGTGCGCCTCCGGCGCGCGAGCACCCGCGCGCGCGCCCGGCGCTCGGGAGTGGGCAGGGACTGCGAGTTGCGTACGGACGGCGCGGGGGGGTTCCCCTCAGGGGCGCGGGGGTCCGCGGTCGCGCCTGCCTGTGCGTCCGCACGCCCCGCCGGAGCCCCCTCCGGCTCCTCCGCCGCCCGCGCCGTCACGCCCTGGCGCGCCACCGGCGCCGCCGGGGTCTCCTTGCGGCTACGGCGCGGGGCTACGGCGCGGGGGTCGGTCACGGGCACGGCAGCGGCCCGGACGTCCACCACGCCGCCTGCGGCGGGTGCGGCATCCGGGCTCTCGTCGTCGCCCCCGGCGTCCTCCCCGGAACCGGAAACGGGTCCCGGGGCCAAGCCCGAGTCCGCGTCCGCACCGGAGTCGGCGCCGTCCCGGTCCTGGCTACGGTCCGCCCCACCCCGTCCGGTCAGCAGCCGGATGGCGGTGCTGAAGCGTTCCGTCGGACGGGCTTCGTTCAGCTCGTCCTGCCTACGGAGCCACATCGGCACCAAGTAGGCGGCCCAGGCCCCGACGATCATTGCGTAGATGAGGCCGCTGCTGCTCACGCCTTACACGGTAGAGGCCGCGGCGACAGCGCATGGGCCAATTGGCTCGGTGTGTCGCACCATCTGGCTGATATCTCGGCCTTTTCTTCTGACTTTTTACGCCCGCACTATCGAATATTTGTTTCATTTCTCCGAGTGGCGCAGCCCTCGCCACCGGTTGACGAGCCCCTCCGGGACTTCCTCCGCGGTCAGCACGAACACCAGGTGGTCGCGCCAGGCCCCGTCGATGTGCAGGTAGCGCGGGCGCACGCCTTCCTCGCGAAAGCCCAGCTTTTCCACCACGCGACGGCTCGGCATGTTCTCGGGCCGGATGCAGACCTCGATTCGGTGCAGCCCCACCGTCCGGAAACAGTGGTCCACGGCGAGGGCCACCGACGTCGGCATCACGCCGCGGCCCGCGTAATCGCGGTCGATCCAGTAACCGACGTGTCCGGAGCGCATCGAGCCCCATGTGATACCCGCCACGGTCAACTGCCCGCACAGCGTGCCCTCGTATTCGATGACGAAGGGGAGCATCCTTCCGGCGCTCGCCTCGCTGCGCAGATGCCGGACCATCTGCCGGAACGTGGGGCGGCGGGTGTGCGGGGTGCCGGAGGGCGGGGGCGGGAGGGTGGCCTCCCAGGGGCGCAGCCAGTCGCGGTTGCGCTGGTTGATCTCCCGCCAGGCGCGCTGGTCGCGCACGCGGATGGGGCGGAGGGTCACGGGTCCCTCCGCCAGCACCGCGGGCCAGGACGCGCTCAGTGGGCACCGCCGGGGTGTCTGTGACGGCCGTCGTCGGCGCGCGGGGCGTCCTCCGCACGCGGGCCGTCGTCGCCACGCGGGCCGTCCTCCGCGCGCGCGTGGTCGCCCCCGTGCACCTGGTCGACCGCGTGCGGCAGCAGCCGCGCGAGCACCGCGAGCCCGTCGCGTACGCCCCCGGACGAGCCCGGGAGGTTCACGATGACCGTACGGTCCGCCACCCCGGCGAGCCCGCGGGAGAGCGCGGCGGTGGGCACCTTCGCGTACCCGTACGCCCTGATCGCCTCGGGTACGCCCGGCAGTTGGCGGTCGAGCACCCGGGCGGTCATCTCCGGGGTGCGGTCGGTCGGCGAGACACCGGTGCCGCCGGTGGTGAGGACCACGTCGTAGCCGGCGGCGACCGCCTCGCGCAGCGCCGCCTCCACCGGCTCGCCGTCCGGCACCACCAGCGGGCCGTCCGCGGCGAAGCCCATCTCCGTCAAGCCCGCGACGAGCAGCGGGCCGCCCGTGTCCGCGTACACCCCCGCGGCCGCGCGGTTGGACACCGTGACCGCCAGGGCCCTCACGACCGGCTCCAGTCGCCGGACTTGCCGCCGGTCTTTTTCTCCACCCGTACGTCCGTGATGACCGCCGCCTTGTCGACGGCCTTGACCATGTCGACCACGGTGAGCGCCGCCACCGACACCGCGGTCAGCGCCTCCATCTCGACGCCCGTACGGTCCGTGGTGCGCACGGTCGCCGCGATCTCCACGGCGTCGTCCGCGACGGCGAGGTCGACGGTGACGCCGGAGAGGGCCAGCGGGTGACAGAGGGGGATCAGCTCCGGGGTGCGTTTGGCGCCCATGATGCCGGCGAGGCGGGCGGTGGCCAGGGCGTCGCCCTTGGGCAGCGTCTCGCCTGGCGCGGTGCCGCGGAGCAGGTCGACGACGCGCGGCGAGACGAGGACGCGTCCGGAGGCGCGGGCGGTCCGTGCCGTGACGTCCTTGGCGGAGACGTCGACCATGCGGGCGGCGCCCGTGTCGTCGAGGTGGGTCAGGCGGCTTGGCTGGCTCATGGCGTCAGGAGCTCCTGGGGTGAATTCGCGCGGAGCCACGTTACCTCCACGGCCCGCGGTCCGGCTCCGCGCGTTTCCCGGCCCCCGCCGCTCAGTCGAGGAGTACGACGTCCACGGGCGCTCCCGGCGTCACCTCCGTGGTCTCCTCCGGTACGACGACGAGCGCGTTGGCGCGGGCCAGCGCCGCGATGAGGTGGGACCCGGAGCCGCCGACGGGGGTGACCGCCCCGGGGCCACCGGGGCCCGGGACACCGGAGTCCGTGCCGGCCGGGTCCGTGCCGCCGTCCGCCGGCTCGTGCTCGTACCAGCCGCGGAGGAACTGCCGGCGGCCCGCGGGCGAGGTCAGCGTCTCGGTGCCGGCCAGCCGGGCCCGTACCACCGGGCGCTGCACCGGCTCCACGCCCATCAGCCTGCGGATCACCGGGCGGACGAACATCTCGAAGGAGATGTACGCGCTCACCGGGTTCCCGGGGAGCGCGAAGAGCGGGGTGCGGTCGGCGCCGATGCGGCCGAAGCCCTGCGGCTTGCCCGGCTGCATCGCCAGCCGCCGGAACTCCACTCCGCCGCCCGCCTCGCCGTCCAGCTCGGCCAGCGCCTCCTTCACCACGTCGTACGCCCCGACGCTGACACCGCCGCTCGTGACCAGCGCGTCCGCGCGGATGAGCTGGTCCTCCACGGTGGCGCGCAGCGTCTCGGCGTCGTCGGCGACAGCGCCCACGCGGTAGGCGATGGCGCCCGCGTCGCGGGCGGCGGCGGTCAGCGCGTAGCTGTTGGAGTCGTGGATACGTCCCGGGGCGAGCTGCTCGCCCGGGGGCACCAACTCGCTGCCGGTGGACAGCACGACGACCCGCGGGCGCGGGCGGACCCGCACCGTGCCGCGGCCGATGGCGGCGAGCAGCCCGATCTGCGCCGGGCCGAGCACGGTGCCGGCGCGCAGCACCAGGTCGCCGGCGAGGACGTCGCTGCCGCGGGTGCGCACGTACCGGCCGGTGCGGGCGGGCTCGTAGATCCGCACCGCGCCGCCGGCGCCCGCGGGCGACTCGCTGTGCGGGCGCATGGCGTCGACCCGGCCGCGGCCCGTGCCGCCGTCGGTCCACTCCACCGGGACGACGGCCTGGGTGCCGGGCGGCAGCGGCGCGCCGGTCATGATGCGGGCGGCCTCGCCGGCGCCGACGTGCGGGAGTTCGGCGCCGCCGCCCGCCGGTACGTCCCCGACGACGCGCAGGACGGCGGGGAACTCGTCGCTCGCGCCCTCGACGTCGACGGTGCGGACCGCGTACCCGTCCATGGAGCTGTTGTCGAACGGGGGCAGGGCGACGGCCGCGGTGACGTCCTCGACGAGGACGCAGCCCTGGGCATCGAGCAACTGCATCTCCAGCGGCTCCAGCGGGCGGATCTGCCGCAGTATGTCGTCGATGTGCTCGTCGACGGACCACACCCCGGCGGGCCCGCGCCCCGGCCGGTCCTCCCCGGCCGCGTCACCGGTCGCCCGTGGAGCGCCGTCCGGCTCGTGCCCGGTCTCCGGCTCCTGCTCCCCCGCGTCCGTCGCCCCCTTCACCGCCCCGCTCAATCCGCCATCTCCTCCGCCACGTACTTCCGCAGCCACGCGCGCAGGTCGGCACCGAGGTCCTCGCGCTCGCACGCGAGGCGGACGATCGCCCGGAGGTAGTCGCCGCGGTCGCCCGTGTCGTACCGCCGGCCCTTGAACACCACGCCGTGCACAGGGCTGTCGAGCGCCTCGTCCGTCGCCAGGCGCTGCAGGGCGTCGGTGAGCTGGATCTCGTTCCCCCGGCCGGGCTCCGTCGTGCGCAGCACGTCGAAGACCGCCGGGTCGAGCACATAGCGGCCGATGACCGCATAGTTACTGGGCGCGTCGGCGGCGGCCGGCTTCTCGATCAGGCCGGTGACGCGCACCACGTCGCTGTCCGCGGTGGTCTCCACGGCCGCGCAGCCGTAGAGGTGGATCTGCTCCGGGTCGACCTCCATCAGCGCGATGACGCTGCCGCCCTGGTCGGCCTGGGCGCGCACCATGCGGGCCAGCAGCGGGTCGCGCGGGTCGATCAGGTCGTCGCCGAGGAGGACGGCGAACGGCTGGTCGCCGACGTGCTCGGCGGCGCAGAGCACCGCGTGGCCCAGGCCGCGGGGGTCGCCCTGGCGGACGTAGTGGATGTTCGCCAGGTCGTTGGACTCCGCGACCTTGGCCAGGCGCCCGTCGTCGCCCTTCCTGCGCAGGGCCTCTTCCAGCTCGTGGTTGCGGTCGAAATGGTCTTCGAGCGGGCGCTTGTTCCGCCCGGTGATCATGAGGACGTCGGTGAGTCCGGCCGAGACGGCCTCCTCGACGACGTACTGGATCGCGGGCTTGTCCACGACGGGCAGCATCTCTTTCGGCGTCGCCTTGGTCGCCGGCAGGAAGCGGGTACCGAGGCCGGCGGCCGGGATGACAGCCTTGGTGATCCGAGTACGCGAAGAATCCATGTTCAGCACCATAAGGGTAGGTACGGACAAGTGGGCAGCGACCAGGCCAGAAAGGCGGCGTTGCGCCGCACCCTACTCGCGGCGCGGGCCGCCGTGCCGCCGGGTGAGGCCGAGGTGGCGGCGCGGCGGCTGGCCCGCCGGGCGCTGGGGCTGCCGGAGCTGGCGGGCGCGCGGACGGTCGCGGCGTACGTGTCGGTGGGGCGCGAACCGGGCACGCGCGAACTGCTGGAGGCCCTGCGGGCGCGCGGGACGGCGGTGCTGCTGCCGGTGCTGCTGGCGGACGACGACCTGGACTGGGCGGAGTACGGCGGTCCCGGCGCGCTGCGGCCCGCCGGGCGCGGGCTGCTGGAGCCGGCCGGGCCGCGGCTGGGCACCGAGGCGGTGCGGGCGGCGGACGCGGTGCTGCTGCCGGGGCTGGCCGTCGACGGCCGGGGGCTGCGGCTGGGGCGCGGCGGCGGGTCGTACGACCGGGTGCTGGCGCGGCTGGCGGGCGGTGCCGGCGGCGGGGGTGCCGGCGGCGTGAGCCCCCGGCGTACGGGCGCGGAGACCGGCGCGCCCCCCGCCGATGCGCCGTCCGCCGCCGGGCCCGCCCTCGTCGTGCTCCTTTACGACGGCGAAGTCCTCGACCACGTACCGGCCGAGCCCCACGACCGCCCGGTGACCGCCGCCGTGACGCCCTCCGCGGTGCACCGCTTCCCGCCTCCGTAGCCGCCGGGGCGCCGGCCCCGTCGCCTCACGGCGACAACGTCATCGTGTCCTCAGCGGCCTCCTGCACCGCCTTGTCGGAGAACGCCCACTCGTACAGCTCGCCCTTCGCCCACGCCGTCGTCTGGTCCGTGTAGTTCGGGTGGAAGGCGTGCCCCGAGGCGCCGGAGAGGTTCACCCAGCCCGAGGCGTCGAGGTCCGCCAGGTCGACCACCATCCGCATCGACGGGACCCACAGCACGTCGTAGCCGCCCGCCGCGTTCCAGCCGGTGGCGTTCACGGCGGCCTCGCCGCCGCTGAGGTTCCACGGGCCCCGGTTGAGCAGCCACTGCACGACGCCGGGTCCCTCGGTGCCCAGCGTCTGGTTGCGCAGCATCAGCCGGTGCAGCCGGCCCCAGGACCAGGTGTCGATGTCCTTGCCCAGCTCGGCGGTGAGCTCCCAGCGGGCGTCGTTCATGGCGTGCTCGAACAGCTCGTCGCGGTTCTCGTCGAGGGGCTCGCCGTCGCTGCCGGTGGTCTTCCACCAGCGGTTGTCCTCGTCCTTGAGGATGCTCCGCACGACCTCGTACCACCGGTCGCCGCCGTCCGGCTGGGCGGCGTCCGCGTCGCGCTCGCCGCACTCGCGGACGGTGGCGGGCCCGTCGGGGTTCGCGGCCGGGTTGGCGGGAGGCACGTGCAGGCACTCGCCGTCCGGGCGCAGCTCCTTGGGCATCTTGTCGCCGAAGGAGAGCTTGAGGATGTTGCGCCAGACGGCGTTGAAGTACGCGGCCGCGGAGGAGTCGGTGTCCTGGCTGTAGTCCCAGTCCTTCAGCAGGTCCTGGGCCTCGCGCACCATCGGGTCGTCGATCTCGATCTCCAGCAGCAGCGGGGTGAGGAGTTCGGCGATCTCGCTGTGGTTGTCGAGCTGCATGGTGCGCATGTCGTCTGGGGAGATCTTCCCGCCGTCCTCGATCTTCTCCTCGATGAGGCCGGAGATGCGGTGGCTGCGGGCGCCGTAGCCGGGATCGGTGGTCAGAAGATACGGGTAGTCCTTCTCGTCGACGACGGCCTGGTTGGCGGTGACGATGTAGCCGCGGTCGGGGTTCAGCTCCCAGGGCAGCGCGTCGAAGGGGATGTAGCCGTCCCAGGAGTACGCCGGGTTCCAGCCGGGCGCGGGCAGGCTGCCGTCGCCGCTGCCGCGCTGCGGGATCCTGCCGGGTGCCTGGTAGCCGATGTTGCCGTCGGTGTCGGCGTAGACGAGGTTCTGGGAGGGGACGGCGAAGTCGCGGGCGGCCTGGCGGAACTCCTCGAAGTCCGCGGCCTTGTTGATCCCGAAGACGGCGTCCATGGTGCTGGACGGCTCCAGGGCGGTCCAGCGCAGCGAGACGGCGTAGCCGTCGCCGCGGTCGGGCGCGGAGTTGCCCACGGGGGCTTCCTTGCCCACCTCGGCCATGTCGTCGCTGCGGTCGGAGATCACGGGTCCGTTGCGCGTGGTGCGTACGGTGATGCGTTTGTCCTCGCCGCCCGCGACCTTGATCAGCTCCTCGCGGGTGCCGAACTCGCGCGTCTTCCCGTCGTACAGGTAGCCGTCGTCCTCGACCTTCTCCAGATACAGGTCGGCGACGTCGGCACCGAGGTTGGTCAGCCCCCAGGAGATGTCGGCGTTGTGACCTATGACGACGCCGGGCATGCCGGAGAAGGAGAAGCCGCTCACCTCGTACGGGCACTCGTCGCTGACCCGGGTGCACTGCAGGCCCATCTGGTACCAGACGGAGGGGAGCTGCGCCGAGAGGTGCGGGTCGTTGGCGAGGAGGGGTTTCTCCGTGGTGGTCAGGTCACCGGAGACCACCCAGGAGTTGGAGCCGATGCCGCTGCCGCTGGGGCCGAGGAGGGCGGGGATGTCGTCCATGGTCTGCGCCAGCGAGCCCATCTGGCTCCTGAGGCCCTCGGAGGCGGTGCTGTACGTGTTCTCCACCCCCTGCGCCCCGCCGGCGCTCTGCGGCTCGTAGCCGCCGGTGGTGGCGGTGCCGCCCTCCACGATGGGCTTGTTGCGCTTGTACGGGTACGGCGGGTACAGGTCCGCGATCTCGCCCTCGTCGAAGCGCTGGGAGAGCAGCGAGCGATCTATCTCGTCCTCGACGTTGGCCCGCAGGTCCCACGCCATCGCCTTCAGCCAGGCGACGGAGTCGACGGGGGTCCACTTCTCCGGCTCGTAGTCGTTGACGAACCCCAGGGCGGCGTACTCCACGGACAGGCTGGAGCCGCTGTGGTCCGCGAGGTAGGCGTTGACCCCGTCGGCGTAGGCCCGCAGGTAATTCTTGGTCTCCCCCGAGAGCTCCTCGTCGTACTCCTTCTGCGCCACCTGCCGCCAGCCCAGCGTGCGCAGGAACTCGTCCGTCTCGACCTGGTCCTTGCCGAACATCTCCGACAGCCGGCCCGACGTCATGTGCCGGCGGACGTCCATCTCCCAGAAGCGGTCCTGCGCGTGCACGAAGCCCTGCGCACGGAAGAGGTCCTCGGCGCTGTCCCCGTAGAGCGTCGGCACCCCGCGGGCGTCGCGCTTGACCGTGACCGGCGAGGCCAGGCCGGGAAGTTTGAGCGATCCGGTGGTCTGCGGGAAGGAGTCGCGCACCGTGCTGACGGTCCAGAACGAGGCGGCGCCGACGCCCAGCACCAGCAGGGTGGCGAGCCCGATCGCGACGAAGATGAAGCGGCGCCTCTTGCCTGCCGTGCGGCCGTTCTCGTTGACGGGCATGCCTGTCCTTCTGGAGCCAGCGGAGCACTTGCTGGAGCAACCTTAGGCGCCCGGTCAAGGGGCTCCGAACGGCCCCTGCGCTGTCCCCCGAAGCAGCAGGCGGGCGGTCGCTCCGGGTAAATTCTCCGTCAAGGCGGATCAGACGAGAGGGAGAAAGCTGTCAGTCGAAGAGCTCAACAAGCTCGCGCTCGTCGCCGCGCTGGTGCTCCTGGTCGCGGTCGCGGCGGTCCGGCTCGCGTCCCGCAGCGGCCTGCCCAGCCTCCTGCTGTACATGGGCATCGGCGTCCTCGTGGGCGAGGACGGCCTGTTCGGCTACGACTTCGACGACGCAGAACTCACCCAGGTCTTCGGCTACGCGGCCCTCGCACTGATCCTCGCCGAGGGCGGCCTCGGCACGAAATGGAGTGAGATCAAACCCGCCCTGCCCACGGCCGCCGTCCTCTCCACGGCGGGCGTCGCGGTGAGCGTCGGCGTGACGGCGACCGGCGCGCACTACCTGATCGGCCTGGAGTGGAAGCAGGCGCTCATCATGGGCGCCGTCGTCTCCTCCACGGACGCCGCGGCGGTCTTCTCCGTGCTGCGCAGGGTGCCGCTGCCGAAGCGGATCACGGGCGTGATGGAGGCCGAGTCCGGGTTCAACGACGCGCCCGTGGTCATCCTGGTCGTCGCCTTCTCCACCTCCGGGCACCTGGAGTCCTGGTACGTCCTCCTCGGCGAGATCCTGCTGGAGCTGGCCATCGGGGCGGCGCTGGGGCTGGCGATCGGCTGGCTGGGCTCCATGGCGCTGCGGCACGTGGCGCTGCCGGCCTCCGGCCTGTACCCGATCGCCGTGATGGCGCTGGCCATCGTCGCGTACGCCGTGGGCGCCCTGGCGCACGGCAGCGGCTTCCTGGCGGTCTATCTGGCGGCGATGGTCCTGGGCAACGCGAAGCTGCCGCACTGGTCGGCGACCCGCGGCTTCGCCGACGGAGTGGGCTGGCTGGCGCAGATCGGGATGTTCGTACTGCTCGGGCTGCTGGTCACGCCGCACGAGCTGGGCGACGACATCGTGCCCGCGGTGATCGTCGGGCTGGTGCTGACGATGGTGGCGCGGCCGGCGTCGGTGATCGTGAGCCTGCTGCCGTTCCGCATCCCGTGGCGGGAACAGGCGCTGATGTCGTGGGCGGGGCTGCGCGGCGCGGTGCCGATCGTGCTGGCGACGATCCCGATGGTGAACGAGGTCGCCGACTCGGGCCGCGTGTTCAACATCGTCTTCGTGCTGGTCATCGTCTACACGATGGTGCAGGGGCCGACGCTGCCGCTGGTGGCCCGGTGGCTGCGGCTCGGTGACGGCGACGAGGCGTACGACCTGGGCATCGAGTCGGCGCCGCTGGAGCGGGTGCGGGGGCACCTGCTGTCGCTGTCGGTGCCGGAGCGGTCGCGGATGCACGGGGTGGAGGTCGGCGAGCTGCGGCTGCCGCCGGGGGCGGCGGTGACGCTGGTGGTGCGGGACGGGACGAGTTTCGTGCCGGCGCCGACGGACATCCTGCGGCGGGGCGACGAGCTGCTGGTCGTGACGACCGACGAGGTACGGGACGCGACGGAACAGCGGCTGCGGGACGTCGGACGGGGCGGCAAGCTGGCGCGGTGGCTGTCGGCCGACGAGCGGCGGGGGCGGTAGGGTCGGGGTGGAATTCGTACGAACAGTTGTCTCTGTCTGATGCAGGGCCGGCGCGCCTGACCGGTGCGCACAGCGGACGGCCCTCGGTGCGCGGCACTACCAGGCAGCAGGAAGGACCGGGCCGTGTCGCGCCCGTCTCAGCCTCCGCCTCCGGGATCCCCTTCTCCTTCGCGATCCCCTTCGTCTTCGGCATCCCCTTCACCTTCGGGAACTCTCTCCGGTGCACCCGGCGCACGGCCCGGTTACCGTCAGTTGTTGCGCACGCCCGGGGCGCGGAGCTTCGTGTTCCCCGGCTTCGCCGCGCGGCAGCCGTTCGCGATGCTGACCATGAGCATCGTGCTGCTCGTGGAGCCCGCCTCCGGCTCGTACACCCTGGCCGGCACGGTGGCCGCCGCGGCGGGTCTGTCCATGGCGTTCTGCGCCCCCGTCAGCGGCAAGCTCACCGATCGCTACGGGCAGCGCACGGTACTGCTGCCGAGCGTGCTGCTGCACACCGCCGCAGTGGCCCTGCTGAGCGTGCTCGCGCTGGCGGGTGCGCCGGGGTGGGCGCTGGTGGCCGCGGCGGTGCCGACGGGTGCGTCCATACCCCAGATCGGGCCGATGGTGCGGGCCCGCTGGTCGCATCTCTTCGCCACCGGACCGGATCCGCGCTCCCCGCTGCAGCACACGGCGACGGCGTTCGAGTCGGTGACGGACGAGTTCACGTTCGTCGTCGGGCCGGTGCTCGCCGCGGCCCTGTGCACGGGGGTGCATCCGGCGGCGGGGCTGGCGGCGGAGGGAGTGCTGACGCTGGCCGGCGGGCTGCTGTTCGCGGCGCAGCGGCGGACGGCGCCGCCTGTGGGGCACGCGGATCGCACGGGCCTGCCGCGCGGACGGCGGGCCTCCGCGCTGCGGGCGCCGGCGCTGCCGGTGCTGGTCGCGGCGTTCTTCGGGGTCGGCGCGGTCTTCGGCGGCATGCAGGTGTCGCTGACGGCGTTCAGCGAGTCGATCGGCCGCCCCGGGCTGAGCGGGGTCCTGTACGGGGTCTTCGCCGCCGGCAACATGCTCGCCGGGGTCGTCATCGGCATGGTCCACTTGCGCGGTCCGGCGCAGCGGCGCCTGCTCGTCGCGTACCCGCTGCTGGTCGCCACCGCCTCGGGGCTGTGGGCGGTCGCGGGTCTCGAGTCGGCGGCGGCGCTCGGCGGGCTCGGCCTCGCGGTGGGCGTGTGCATCGCACCGGCGCTGATCACGGGCTTCACGCTGGCGGACGCGCTGGTGCCCAGGGAGGCGCGCACGGAGGCGTTCACGTGGCTGACGGGTGCCGTCGCGCTGGGGCAGGCCGCGGCGACGACGGCGGCCGGTCGGCTGGCGGACGGCCCGGGCGCGAGGGCCGGGTTCCTCGTACCGCTGGCGGCGACCGCGCTCGCATGCGCCACACTGCTTCTGCTCCGGCGGTGGCTGCGGCCTGCGGACAGCCACGGAGTGATCACGGTCCGTGCCGGCGGGCGCCTCGTACCGGCGCCGGTGGACTGACGGGCGGGAATGCTGCATGATGAAGCGTCGTTAGCACTCAACAGTTGAGAGTGCCAGGAGGAAGCACGTGCCGACCTACCAGTACCAGTGCACCGAGTGCGGCAAGGGCCTCGAAGCGGTGCAGAAGTTCACCGACGACGCGCTGACGGTGTGCCCCGCCTGCCAGGGGCGGCTGCGCAAGGTGTTCTCCGCGGTCGGCGTCGTCTTCAAGGGCTCCGGGTTCTACCGCACTGACAGCCGCAGCGGTTCCGGCTCGGGTTCCGGGGGATCGGGCTCCGGGTCGGGGTCGGGGTCGGGCGAGAAGAAGAGTTCCGAGTCGTCGGCCTCGTCCTCTTCGTCGTCCTCGTCTTCTTCCTCCTCGTCTTCGGGTTCGTCGTCTTCCTCGACGTCCTCGTCCTCTTCCTCCTCGTCGTCCTCCAAGTCGTCCAGCGGGACGTCCGCGGCCTGAGCGCCGCCGGGCCCGGCGGCGCGGTTATCGTTGCGGCATGGCTGAGGCAGCGGCAGTACAGGCAGAGATCGGCGTCATCGGGGGCTCCGGCTTCTACTCGTTCCTCGACGACGTCACGGAGATCGCCGTCGAGACACCGTACGGGCCGCCCAGCGACTCGCTGTTCCTCGGCGAGATCGCGGGGCGCCGCGTCGCGTTCCTGCCCCGGCACGGCCGCAAGCACCACATCCCGCCGCACCGGATCAACTACCGCGCCAACCTGTGGGCCTTGCGCTCCCTGGGCATACGGCAGGTACTGGGGCCGTGCGCCGTGGGCGGGCTGCAGCCGGAGCACGGGCCGGGCACGCTGCTCGTGCCGGACCAGATGGTGGACCGTACGAAGTCGCGCGCGCAGACGTACTACGACGGCGAGCAACTGCCCGACGGCGCCACGCCGAACGTCGTGCACGTGAGCCTCGCCGACCCCTACTGCCCCACCGGGCGCGGAGCCGCGCTGAAGGCCGCGCACGAGAGCGGCTGGGAGGCGGTCGACGGGGGGACGCTGGTCGTCATCGAGGGGCCGCGGTTCTCCACGCGGGCGGAGTCGGTGTGGCACCGGGCACAGGGGTGGGCCGTGGTCGGGATGACCGGGCACCCGGAGGCGGTGCTGGCGCGTGAACTGGAGCTCTGCTACACGTCGATGACGCTGGTGACGGACCTGGACGCGGGCGCCGAGACGGGCGAGGGCGTCTCCCACGAGGAGGTGCTGGAGGTCTTCGCGGCGAACGTCGGGCGGCTGCGGGACGTGCTCTTCGACGCGGTGGGGCGGCTGCCGGCGACGGAGGACCGGAGCTGCCTGTGCGCGGGTGCGCTGGCAGGGCTGGACCCGGGGATCGAGCTGCCCTAGGGCGGTTCGCCCGGGGCCGCAGGGGCGGTCCCCCGGGGCGCGGGTGACGGGGTTATCCACAACCGGGGAGTTATCCACAGGCTGGAGCGGGGCGGGCGGTAATCGGGCAGAGTCGAGGGCGTCACGGAACGCGATCGACTCGTCACGAACAGGTGGTGACCGCCATGTCCGCCCTGGCCCGCACTCTTCCCGGCCCTTCTCTGACTTCTTCTCCCGGCGCCGAGGCCGGCTTGCGGTACGGCGTGCTGGGGGCCGGAGGCAACGGTGCCGCGGGGGCGGTGATTTCACGCGAGGGCGGCGGGGGCGCGGCGGAACCGGGTCCGTCGTCGGAGGCGGGACCGGGCTCGTTGCCGACGGCAGGGCTGGGCTCATTGCCGGCGGCGGGATCCGGCTCGTGGCCGCCGGCAGGACCGGGATCGTTGCCCCGTGGGGCGCCCCCGCCGGGCGGGGTGCCGGCCTTCGAGCCGCTGCGCCCGGCGCGCGGGGCGCGGCTGCGGCGGGCGCTGGCGAGCCGGCGGCGGCTGCTGGCCGCCCTGCTCGCGATGGCGGCGGCGGCCCTGGCCGCGGCGCCGCGCGGCGATACGGAAGACCCGCCGCCTGCCGCGGCGCCGGACGGCGCGGAGCGGGAGGGTCCCGGGGAGGTCACGGGACCGGCGGGCGAGGCGCGTGACGGGGGCGGTAGCGGGGAGGTGCTGGCGCCGGTGCGGATCGCGGACGCGGGGGTGGCCGGGCTGCTGGCGCCTGGCGATGTGGTGGACGTACTGGCCGTGGATGCCGACGACGGGGGCCCGGCGCGGGTCGTGGCGCGAGGGGCGCGGGTGGCCGAGATCCCGGGGGCGGCGGGGGCACCGGATGCGGAGCAGGGGGCGGATGCGCCGGGGGCCGCGGAGACGGCGGGAGCGATGGGGTCGCCGGAGTCGAGAGAGGCGCCGGACGCGTCGGACTTGGCGGAGATCCCGGAGGTGGAGTTGCCGTCCGGCGCAGCGGGGCTGACGGGGTGGGAGGACGGGACGCTGGTCGTACTGTCCGTGCCGCGGTCCACGGCCACGGCACTGGCCGGTGCGGCGGCCGGCGAGCGGCTGGCGGTGACGCTGCGATGACCACACTTGCGCGGATGGTCTCCGGCTTGAGTGGGAGGATTGGACAGTCCTTCCGTATCTCTGCCATACCTTGCTGGGTCGGCCGCCCCGTCGAGAGTGAAGCGAGGAAGGACATTGAGCACGCAGGACGCCGGGAGCACCTCGGAGAGTCAGGGCGTCATCGCCGGGTTCAAGCAGTTCCTGATGCGCGGGAACGTGATGGAACTCGCGGTCGCCGTCGTCGTCGGCGCGGCGTTCACGAGCATCGTGAACGCGGTGGTCAAGGGCGTCATCAACCCCATCGTCGGTGTCTTCGGCTCGAAGAACCTCGACAAGTACCACTCGTGCTTCAGCGATGTCTGCACGACGAGCCCGGAGGGCGAGGTCACCAAGGGCATCGCGATCCTGTGGGGCCCGGTGCTGAGCGCGACGCTGACGTTCGTCATGACGGCCGCCGTCGTGTACTTCGCGATGATCCTGCCGATGAACAAGCTCAGGGAGCGGCAGGCGGCGAAGGCGCCGGTGGCGGAGACCCCCGCGGAGGCCACGGAGATCGAACTGCTGACGCAGATCCGCGACGAGCTGGTGGCCCAGCGGAACGGCGAGACGCCGAACCGCGAAGGCGGCACGTTGCCGACGCAGAGGTAGCGCGGAGGGCGGCCGCCCGGAAGCGGGCGGGGTCGTCGTCACCGGGGCGGCCCCGTGCGGGGTCAGATGTGGTGCGGCGGCTTCTCGTCGAGGAAGCGGGCCAGATCGGCGGCGCTCCCCTCGGCGGCGGGCCGCTCGCCCCAGCCCTCGTCGGTGTCGTCCGGGCTCTGCTGCGCCAGCGGATCGTCGAAGACGAGCGGGTTCTCGGGCTCGGTGCTCATAGCCCCCAGGGTACGGGGCCCCCCGGTCGGCGGCCGGGGCGGCGGCGGAGCGGAGCGGGGCGGCACGTCCGGCGACCCGGCGCGCAGGCGGGACGGGCGGCACGGACGCGGGCGTAGGCACGCGCTGTCGTCGGTGCGTGGGCCCGAGCAGGCGCGCCGTGACCCCTGCCCAGACGTCGGGTTTTACCGCCGGGACCCGTGAGGTGGGCGGTTAAAGTGCGTCGCATGGGCGTGGACGGGATCACGGATGTGGCGGGGGTGCGGGTCGGGCACGCGTCGCGGGTCGGTGACGGGTGGCTGACCGGGACGACGGTGGTGCTCGCGCCGGAGGGCGGCGCCGTCGCCTCCGTGGACGTACGCGGGGGCGGGCCCGGCACCCGGGAGACCGATGCCCTCGACCCGCGCAACATCGTGCCGCGGGTGGAGGCGGTGGTGCTGACGGGCGGCAGCGCGTACGGGCTGGCTGCCGCCTCCGGCGTGATGGCCTGGCTGGAGGAGCAGGGCCGCGGCTTCCGGGTGGGGCCGGACCCGGCGCAGGTGGTCCCGGTGGTTCCGGCGGCTGCGCTGTTCGACCTGGGCCGCGGCGGCGACTTCCGGGCCCGCCCCGACGCCGCCATGGGCCGGGAGGCCGCAGCCGCGGCGGCGGCCTCCGCGTCCGGCGCCCCGGTCGCGGCGGGCAACGTCGGCGCGGGCACGGGCGCGGTGTGCGGGGCGATGAAGGGCGGCGTGGGCACGGCGAGCACGGTGCTGCCCTCCGGCACCACGGTCGCCGCGCTGGCGGTCGTCAACGCCGCCGGCTCGGGCGTCGACCCGACCACGGGCGCGCTCTACGCGGAACTGCCCGGCGCGGCAGCGGGCGGACTGCCCGGCCCGGAGGTGCACGCCGCCGCGTTGCGGCGGTTGGTGGCGGCTCGGGAGGAGACCGCACGGCGGTTCGCCGCGTCGGCCCGGCCACCGCTGAACACGACGCTGGCGGTCGTCGCCACGGACGCCGTGCTCGGCAAGGCGCAGGCGCAGAAGCTGGCCGGCTCCGCGCACGACGGGCTGGCCCGTGCCGTACGACCCGCGCACCTGCTCTCCGACGGCGACACCGTGTTCGCCCTGGCCACCGGCGCCCGGCCGCTGCTCTCCCCGGACACCGCCACCCCCGACCCGGCGTTCGCGGTCCATCAGGAAGCCGGCGCCCTCAACGAGGTCTTCGCGGCCGGTGCGGACACCCTCACCCGGGCGATGGCCAAGGCCCTCCGCACCGCAGAATCCATCGACGGCCCAGGCGGCACCTTCCCGTCCTACACCGACCTCTACACCCCCGCCTGACAACGGCCGCCCTCGCCCGTCCGATCCGCCGCCCGCCGGGGCTGCCGGTACGGCGGCGCCGCCGTACCGACGCCGGCGAGCCCGGTCGACCGGGCCGGGCCGCTTCGAACTCCGCGACCCGTACCACCGGGTGTCACCTTTCCAGGGCAGGAGCGTGGGGACGGACGAGACCACCACTCCCGCGTCCCGGTAGCCCACCAGCCGAGGAGGTCCGCTGCCCATGAGCGTTCAGACGAGTGCGCTGTCCACCGCCGTGGTGGCGTGCATCGCGGCGAACACGTTCATCGCCGTCGCCGACTTCGCCAGGGCGGGGTTCGTCAGGAAGAACTCCGCCGCCGTGCACACTCCCGCCGCCGCCCTGCCCTACCTCGGGGCGCTGAAGCTCGCCGGTGCGGCCGGGCTCGTCGTCGGGCTGGCCGCGGTGCCGTGGCTCGGGGTTGCGGCCGGGGTGGGCCTGACCCTGTTCTTCGTCGGGGCCGTCGCCGCGCACGTCAGGGCTCGGGTCTTCCACAACATCGCGTTCCCCGGGGTGTATCTGCTCCTCGCCCTGGCGTCCGCCGCCTCCATGACCGACGCCGCGCTCGGCGCGTGAGCCCGCCTGCCCACCGGCGTGGGGAAGCCCCCGATGCCGGGGGGAGACATCGGGGGCTGCTCGGGGTGCGCCGTCAGGCGGGCGGTCAGGCCGCGGACTCGAAGCCCGTGTCGCGGGCGAGCTTCTTCAGCTCGACCAGCGCGTGCTTCTCGATCTGCCGGATCCGCTCGCGGGTCAGGCCGTGCTGCTTGCCGACCTCGGTGAGCGTGCGCTCGCGGCCGTCCTCGATGCCGTACCGCGCCTTGATGATCGACGCCGTGCGCGGCTCCAAGCGGCCGATGAGGCCCTCCAGTTCCTCGCGCCGCATCATCACCAGCACGGAATCCTCCGGCGAGTCCGCGCCGGTGTCCTCCAGCAGGTCGCCGAACTGGGTCTCGCCCTCGTCGTCGACCGACATGTTGAGGCTCACCGGGTCGCGGGCCCAGTCCAGGACGTCCGTCACGCGCTCGGGCGTCGAGCCCAGCTCGGCGGCGACCTCGGCGGGCTCCGGCTCACGGCCGTGCTCGCGGTTGAACTCGCGCTGTACGCGCCGGATACGGCCCAGTTCCTCGACGAGGTGGACGGGGAGCCGGATCGTCCGGGACTGGTCGGCGATGGAGCGGGTGATGGCCTGGCGGATCCACCACGTGGCGTACGTGGAGAACTTGAAGCCCTTCTTGTAGTCGAACTTCTCGACGGCGCGCACCAGGCCGGCGTTCCCCTCCTGGATCAGGTCGAGGAGCGGCAGCCCGCTGCGCGGGTAGCGCCGGGCGACGGCGACGACCAGGCGGAGGTTCGAGCGGATGAAGAGATCCTTCGCACGCTCGCCCTGGGCCACGATCGCTTCGAGTTCCTCCCGGTTCGCCGACGCGCTCGGCGCGTCCACCGCCTCGGGCTTCGCCTCGCCGGCGAGCAGCTTCCCGGCGTAGACGCCGGCCTCGATGTCCAGGGAGAGTTCGACTTCCTTCGCGGCGTCGAGCAGCGGTGTGCGCGCGATCTCGTCGAGGTACATCCCGACGAGGTCGCGGTCGGCGATCTCGCCGCTCCTGGCGCGAGCGCCGCGAGCGCTGCTTGCCCCGCCGGCCGGGGTCTCGGCCTGGCGGCGGGCGACGGCACGGGTTGCCATGCGTGCTCCCTTGCGAGTGAGTTCCTCACCGGTGGTCGACACCTACCGGGTGTCCGTTTCACCCAGTCCAACGCAGAGAATCAGGACAGAATTCCCATCGGGTGCCCCGATTTTCGTGATCTTGCAGTATGCTGCCCCGCCGCAAGGCAGGCTCAGGCCGCCGTAGGGTGCGCGGTACGGGCCGGAGAGGGGCCTGGTCAGGCCGGGCGATCGGCGCCCGTCGCCGGCCCGGACCGGTGCCGGCCACCGCCGGCCCGTGAGATGCCCGTCACATCCGGCATCGTGGCCTCCCCCCTGGGCAGCGCCGCTCTGCGCCGCCCTCCCCCTGTGAGGACGGCGCGCGGGGCCGTCTGGTTGCTCCCGCGGCCGGAAAGTGCGGGTGTGCGCCTGGGCCCGTAGACCTACGGGGACCTAGGGCCCGCGGCCGTTACGGACCGGCGGTGGCGCACGTAGCGTCGCCGGCATGGAGAAGAGCCGTGAGGACGCGCGTACGGAGACCGGCCGCACCCGGGACGACAGCGGGGTGCTCGACGAGGCCCTGGAGCGGCTGCACGCCGCGGGGCCCGAGCGGCAGGGCTGGCTGACCAACCACGGCCCGATGGCCGTCGAGGCCCTGGTGTACGGCGACCGGGCGGCGACCGTGCACCGCTGGCTGGACCGCTACCGGGACAAGCTGGAGGACATGCCGCCCCAGGCCCGGCCCATCGACCCCGCCGCCTGGCACGAGGCGCTCGGCGATCCGGCCCGGCTCGGGGACTGGCCCGCGTACTTCGCCCGGGAGCTGGACGCCCGGCCGTGGCGTGAGGTGCTGGCGGAGTGGTGGCCGCGGCTGCTGCCCGGGCTGGCCGGCGCCGCGACGCACACCGTGATCCGCGCGGGCCATGCCGTACGGACCCTCCAGGACACCGAGGCCGCGGGCCACGCCCCCACCGCCCCCCGCGTCACCGAGCTGGCGCACGCCCTGGGCTACTGGGCCGCCCGCTACGCCTGCCTGCCCAGCGCCCCCGTCCCGGCCGGCACCGCGGGCCCGGACGCCGCGCTGGCCGCCGTGCCCGCCGTGCCCGCGCAGGCCGGCGGCATCCGCGAGCGGCTGGCGCAGCTCACCCCGGAGTCGACGCCCGGCTGGCCGGCGGCGGTGAGCGCCCTGACCCCGGCGCGTACCCCCGAGGAGGCCCGCGAGGCGCTGTCCTCGCTGGTACGGGCCGCGGTCCACCGCTATGCGGCGTACGGCCACGGCGAGCCGGTCATGCTGGTGCACGCCGCGACCGCCCCGAACGCCGTGCTCCGCACCCTGCCCGCGCTCCCCCGCGACCTGTGGGTCCCGAGCTACGCGGCCGCCTGGGCGGCGAGCGCCGCCGTCACCGCGGCGTACGGACCGGCCGCCCCGCTGCCGCCGGACCGCATCCCGGCGCCGCCGGCCGGCGACGCGGCCGCCGCGGCCGACGAGTTGCTGACCCGGGCGGCGGCGCACGGGGACGAGCACACGATCAAGTTCGTCGACACCGCGCTGGACGTCGGCGACGGCACCGCGCGCGTGGCCGCGCTGCAGTCCGTCGCGCTCATCGACCCGGCGTTCTGAGCGAACCGCACGGGAGCATCCGGCCGAGCGCAGGTATGGTTGAAGTCTAAACTTCAGGACCGGAAGGCGGCGACCCGCCCATGCCCACCATGCCCGCGCTCTATCTCTCCCACGGCGCCCCGCCGCTCGCCGACGATCCCGTCTGGCCCGCCGAGCTGGCGGCCTGGGCCGCGGGCCTGCCCCGTCCGCGCGCCGTCCTCGTGGTCTCCGCGCACTGGGAGGAGGCCCCCGCCGCCCTCGGCGCCACCACCACGGTTCCGCTGGTCTACGACTTCTGGGGCTTCCCCGAGCACTACTACCGCGTCCGCTACCCCGCCCCCGGCGCCCCGGAGCTGGCCGAGTCCGTACGCACACTGCTGCGCAGCCCCGGCGAGAGCGTGCAGGACTTCCCCGACCGCGGACTCGACCACGGCGCGTACGTGCCGCTGGTGGAGATGTATCCGGACGCCGACATCCCGGTGCTCCAGCTCTCCATGCCGACCCTCGATCCCGAGCGGCTGCTCGCGCTCGGCCGCCGGCTCGCGCCGCTGCGCGCGGAGGGCGTGCTGATCGTCGGCAGCGGTTTCTTCACGCACAACCTCGCCGCGCTGCGGCACACCGGCGACGGGCCGCCCGCGTGGTCCGCGGAGTTCGACGCCTGGGGCCGCGAGGCGCTGGCGGCGCAGGACGTGGACGGGCTGCTGGACTTCGTGCGCAAGTCGCCCGCCGGGCGGCTGGCCCATCCCCGTACCGAGCACTTCGCCCCGCTGTTCGTCGCCCTCGGCGCCGCCGAGGACGACCTGCCGAGCCAGCGCAGCGTCATCGACGGCTTCTGGAGGGGACTGGCCAAGCGCTCCCTCCAACTGGGCTGAGCACGAGCGGCAGAGGACAGCGGAACCAGGCATGGCGAAGGCCCCTTCCCGTCCCCCCGAGGAACCGAAAGGGGCCTTCACCCGGCCCTGAACTCTCCTTCGAGTCAGTGCACCGGCGCGGTCAGTGGACCATCACCGGCGCCTGCACCTCGTCCTCCGTGCCCGCGTCCTTGCCGTCACCGGAGACCTCGTGCCCCGACTGGGCCCGGGCGGTGACGAGGGTGTACGCAAGGGCGGCGGAGACCACGAGGATGCCGACGGCCCACCAGATCGCCGTCGAGTAGCCGTGCACGGCCGCGGAGTTCGCGAAGCCCTCGCGGCCCAGGGTGCGGGCCTCGGAGGCGTGCGAGGAGATCCAGTCGGTCGTGGCACTGGCGGCGATCGTGTTCAGCAGTGCGGTGCCGATGGCGCCGCCGACCTGCTGCGAGGTGTTGACCATCGCGGAGGCGACGCCGGAGTCGCGCGGCTCCACCCCGTAAGTGGCCAGGGACATGGCCGGCATGAACGCTGTACCGAGACCGAGGCCGAGCAGCACCAGCGCCGGCAGGACGAGCGCGGCGTACGAGCTGCCGGGCTCCATCTGGGCCAGCAGCAGCATGCCGAGTGCACCCGTGAGGAAGCCGGGCACCAGCAGCAGCCGCGGCTGCACGCGGGTCATCAGCCGGGCGCCGATCTGGGTCGAGCCGATGATCATGCCCACGATCATCGGAAGGAACGCCAGGCCGGTCTTGACCGGGCTGTAACCCTTCACGACCTGCAGGTAGTAGGTGAGGAACAGGAAGACGCCGAACATCGCGATGACCGCGAGGCCGAGCGAGAGGTAGACCCCTCCGCGGTTGCGTTCCAGCAGCACGCGCAGCGGCAGCAGCGGGCTCTTGACCTTCGCCTCCACCGCCACGAACGCGGCCAGCAGCACCACGGACGCGACGAACATGACGATCGTCAGGGTGTCGGTCCAGCCCTCAGACTCGGCCCGGGTGAAGCCGTACACCAGCGCGACCAGACCGGTGGTCGCCAGGAGCACGCCCGGGATGTCGAGCGGGGAGCGGTTCCTGCTGCCCTTCGGGTCGTGGATGACGGCCATGGCTCCGAGGACGGCGACGACAGCGAACGGGATGTTCACGAAGAACGTCCAGCGCCAGTCCAGGTACTCCGTCAGCACACCGCCGAGGATCAGGCCGACGGCACCGCCACCACCGGCGATGGCGCCGTAGATGCCGAACGCCTTGGCCCGCTCCTTGCCGTCGGTGAAGAGGACCGCGAGCAGCGACAGGGCCGCGGGCGCGAGGAGCGCGCCGAAGACGCCCTGGAGGGCGCGGGCGCCGAACATCATGGCCTGCCCGGTCGCGGCGCCGCCGAGCGCGGAGGCGATCGCGAAGCCGACGAGGCCGGTGATGAAGGTGCGCTTGCGCCCCCAGAGGTCGGCGATACGGCCGCCGAAGAGCAGCAGGCCGCCGAACGCGAGCGCGTAGGCCGTGATGACCCACTGGCGGTTGGCGTCGGAGATGCCGAGGTCCTCCTGGGCGGAGGGCAGCGCGATGTTCACGATGGTCGCGTCGAGCACGACCATCAACTGAGCCACAGCGATGAACGCGAGGGCTTTCCAGCGCCTCGGATCAGGCTGCAATGCCGTTTCTGGCATGGGGGTACCCACCATTCGAGTTCAGGGTTGATCTTGGTACGAATCAGAACGAACCGGTGCTCATCACCGCACAGGGCTCGGAAAAGGGAGTCTCGGTGATCAGAACAGACTCACCGCTCGCGGATCACCTCATTTACGTGCCCTTCTGCCGCAGAGCCTCGAACGTGGCGGCGCTGCCGGACAGCGTTGACCTGGCCGGATTCATCAGCCCGTCGAGGAACAGCTCCAGATGACGGTGCATGTACGTGTCGAACCCCACAGTGCACTCCAGGCCGGGCAGCGGCCTGGTGAGCTGGGCGAGCGCGACCATCAGGTCGCCGACGCCCACGTCCGACCGGAGCGTGCCCTCGGCGCGGGCCCGCGCCATCAGGTCCTCCAGCGCGGTGTCGAGGCGCTCGCGCATGCCCATCACCTCGGGGGCCGCGTGGTCGAAGCCGTCGACGAGCAGCGGGCACAGCGACCCGATCCGCTCGTCGGCGCCCCGGTGTACGAAGCCCCGCAGCGCCTCGAACGCCTCGGTGTCCTCGGCGAGCGCGGCCTCCGCCAGGTCGGCGATGCGGCGCATGGACTCCAGGGTCACCTGGAGGATGAGCTCGCGGCGGTCGGCGAAGTTACGGTAGACCGTCGCGTTGCCGACGCCTGCGCGGCGGGCGATCTCGTCGAGCGGGACGTCCGGGCCCCACTCCACGAACGCCTCCCGGGCGGCGTCGATGATCCGTTCGCGGTTGCGGGAGGCGTCGGCCCGCATGCGCGGCTGCCGCTGCCCGGTGAGCGTGGCGCCCTTGCCCCTGCCCATGGTTTGCCTCCCTGGTGGCTTCCGGGGAATCTCTCCCCGCTTTCTTTCGACACCAGCTAAACGGGGAAGCACTCCCCACTATTTCCCGGCCTCGGTGTGATCTGCGCCACGCGGGCGTCGGGCCCAGGGCCGGACGCCCTCGGGCGCCCCGGCACCGATAACTTGGGGCACGTACCGTCTTTCGCTCCAGACTCGGAGGCTGACCGCCATGGCAACCACCCGCACCGCGAAGACCCACTGGGAGGGCAACCTGCTCGAGGGCAAGGGGACCGTCGCCCTCGAGTCCTCCAAGATCGGCACGTACGACGTGAGCTGGCCGGCCCGCTCCGCCGAGCCCGGCGGCAAGACCAGCCCCGAGGAGCTGATCGCGGCGGCCCACTCGGCGTGCTACTCCATGGCCTTCTCGCACGGCCTGGCCGGCAAGGGCCACACCGTGGAGTCCCTGGACACCAGCGCCGACGTGACGTTCCAGCCCGGCGAGGGCATCACCGGCATCGTGCTGACGGTGCGCGCGACCGTGCCGGGGCTCTCCGAGGAGGAGTTCCAGGCCGCCGCCGAGGACGCCAAGAAGAACTGCCCGGTGAGCCAGGCGCTGGCGGGCGTCAAGAACATCACGCTCCACGCGACGCTGGTCTGAGCGGACGCCGGACGCACACCCCGATCGCCCGGTCGGCGCCCCGGCGCGGACCGGGCGGTCGTGTGCCGGCGCCCGGTCAGGTGGTGCCCGACGGGTCCGGTGAGGCGGAGTCGTCCGGGCAGGGGGACGCGCCCGGGTCTTCGCCGGGGCTCGGCGAGGGGGACTCACCCGGGTCTGCGGAGCAACTGCCGCCGGGGTCCGGGTCGCCGGGGTCTCCCGTTCCGCCGCCGGGGTCGCCCCCCGGGTCGCCGCTGCCGCCCGGGTCGCCGGAGCCGCCGCTCTCGCCCGGGTCGCTGGGGCTGGGGCCCGGGTCGCCGCCGCCCGGATCGCCGCCGGGGTCTCCCGTTCCGCCCGGATCGCCGGAGCCGCCGGAGTCACCCGTACCGCCGGATCCGCCCGTACCGCCCGAGCCCCCGGAGCCGCCGGTGCCCCCCGACCCGCCGTCCGGAGGACTCGGCCGCGGCCCGACCACGATCCCGCCGGGACCGTCCGGCTCTCCCGGCGGCGTCCTGCTCCCCTTCTCCGGTACGGACCGGGGGTTGCCCGCGCCGGAGCTGGCCGGCAGCACGCCCGCGCCGTCCGGCACCGCGTGCACCCCGGAGCGGTAGAAGCCCAGCCAGGCCAGCACGGTGGTGAGGTAGTCCCGCGAGTAGTTGTAGCTGAGGATCGCCCGGTCCAGGTCGGCCGCCGCCGTCAGGTCCCGGCCGCCCGCGCAGAGGTAGTGGCCCGCCGCCAGCGTCGCGTCGTAGACGTTGTCCGGGTCGGAGCGCCCGTCGCCGTTGCCGTCCGCGGCCCACCCCGCCCAGGTCGACGGGATGAACTGCATCGGCCCCACGGCCCGGTCGTAGCCGGTGTCGCCGTCGTAGCGGCCGCCGTCGGTGTCGGAGATGTGCGCGAAGCCGTTGCCGTCGAGGACCGGCCCGAGGATTGGGGTGAGCGTGGTGCCGTCCGCGTCGACGGCGCCGCCGCGGGCGTGCCCGGACTCCACCTTGCCGATGGCGGCCAGCAGTTCCCACGGCAGCCCGCAGCCGGGGTCGCTCACCGCGATCCGCCGCTCCGCCTTCCGGTACGCGTCGAGCACGGTCGCCGGGACGCCGGACTGCTGCTCGATCACCGCCGGCGGCGTCGGCTGCGTGCTGACGACCGGGTCCATCCCCTGCAACGGCGGGATCTCGGTGTGGTACTGGCCGTCGCCCGGGGTCCCCGGCGGCAGCACGGGCGCGGTGTCGAGCCGGTCCTCCGCCCCGCCCCCGGCCGCCCGGCCGGCCTCGTCGCCGGGAGCCTGCGAGGCGGTCAGCGCGACCATCGCCGCCGCCGCGAGCGCCGCCGTCGCCACGCTGTGGCGCATCCTGCTGAGTGAAGCCATGGACCTGCCTCCCGGCGAAGTCGGGGTTGCCGTGGTCGTGGCGTGCGGCCGTGCCCGGGCCGTCAGCCGAAGGTGTCGATGTGCGAGATCCGCCACCTGCCGTCGTCCTTCACCGCGTCCACCGCGACCATCGCGGCGCCGTACGACGTCTCGTCCGTGTCCGTACGGGTGTTGCGCTGGTCGGCGAAGACCAGCACGCGGGCCGCGCCGCCGCCGGCCAGCTCCACCGCCGAGTCGGTCACGGTGGTGGAGAGGACGAGCTTCTGCGACGGGGCCTGCTCGCGGACGTCCGCGAGCATGTCCCGGTGCTGGGCGACGGCCTTGCCGGTGAGGTACGTACGGGCCGCCCTCCGGTTCTCGTCGAGGTCGGTGTAGTCGACGGAGAAGACCGCCTCCACCGCCTCGCCGACGCCGCCCTTGACCTCGCTGGTCAGCGGCGCGTCCACGAGCGCGGCGTTGTCGGCGGCGGGGTCTCCGCCCCCGCTCGCCTGCACGGCGGCGAAGGCCGCGAAGCAGCCGAGCAGCACGGCGGCTGCGCCCAGCGCCGCGGCAAGCCGCCCGCCGCGCGCGGACGTCGGGGCGCCGGTACGGTCCCCGCCGGTACGGCCCCGGGCGCCGGGCCGCGGCCTGCGGGCCGGGGCCGGGGGCTGCTTCCCCGCGGGCTCCGCGGGACGGGCCCCGGTCCTGCTCCTGGTCCTGGCCCGGACGGCCGCGGCGGGCTGCCGCCGGGCCGGCTTCCGCGCCTCCTCGGCGGGGGGTGCGGTGCGGCGGCGCCGGTTGATCAGGTGGCGGGTGGTCGACATCTCTGCGGTCCTCTCCGGAAGTTCACTGCCCGGCTTCGCCGGCCCGGCCCGAGTCCGAGCCCGGTCCCTGGTCGGTGCCCTGCCCCGGGCCCCGGCCGGACCCCTCGCCCGCCTCCCCGCCCGCGGAGTCGCCCGCGGGCGCCTGCCCGAGGGCGCTGAGCTTCCAGCCGTCGCCGGTGCGGGTGACCTCGCCGAGCATCCGGCTCTCCTTGGCCTGCGGCTTCTCCCCGGGGGCGGCGACCGTGATACGGACCGCGACCAGCACGTCCGCCCGGCCGGCCCGGTCGTCCAGTTCCGTGAGCGCCGCCGACAGCACCTCGGCCGTGGTCACGGTCTCCGCCTTCGCCACCTCCTTCTCGAACCCGGCGCGCCCCTGCCGCAGTTGGGTGAGGAGTTCGCCGGTGGCGGACGCCTCCCAGCGGTCCAGGCCCTCGTCGAGGTCGCGGTGGTCGAGGGTGTTGAGGTTCGTCACGGCCTGCCGGGCGGCGGCCAGCGCGTCGTCCCGGGAGGCGGCGAAGTCCGCCGCGTCGTCGTGCGCGGCCGCGTACCAGGAGGTGCCGGCCCACGCCGCGAGCACCGCCGCCAGCGCTGCCGCCACGAGGGCCAGCGTCAGCAGGGGGTTCTTCCTCAGGCTCACGTCGATCCGCCCTTTCGCTAGCGGGACTTCAGGTCGGTGATGCGCCACTGCCCGTCCTGCCGCTCGGCGGTCACGGAGAGCTGCGCGCCGGCGGTCGCCGGGTCTTTGCCCTTGCGTTCGGTGATCTGGTCGAGGAGGACCAGCAGCGTGGCGTCGTCGCCGTCGAGCCGGATCACCCCGGCGCGTACGACGTGGGTGGTGAGCGTCAGCTCCTGGGCGACGACCCGCTGCCGGATCTGGCCGAAGAGCTGCCGGTACTGCTCGCGGGCGGGCCCGGCGAGGAGGTCGTCGGCGTCCCGCGCGGTGACGCCGGGGTCTTCCGGCGCGTACGAGAACACCTTGCTCAGCGCGTTGCTGACGTCGCCGGCGACGGCGGCGGTGCCGGAGGAGTCGGTGAGCGCCCGGTTGGCCAGCGCGTCGTCGCCGTTGAGACGGGCGGCCTGGACGAGGAGTCCGGTGCCGGCGAGGAGGAGCGCGACCAGCACCGCGACGCCCGCGGCCCGCAGGCGGCGCCGGGCGGCGGCGGATCCCGTACGGCCCTCACCCCCGGAGTCGCCGGACCCGGCTTCGGCGGCCTCGGCTTCGGCGATACCGGCTTCCGCGGCCTCGGCTTCGGCGGTGTCGGCGGACTCCGCCGGCTCCCGCTCGCGCGCGTCGACGACCACGCCCGCCGTGCTCTCCCTCTCGCCGTCCCGGCTCATGAACCGCTCCCCTCCACCGTGATCGCGGTGAGCGACGCGATCTTCCAGCCGTCCCCCGTCCGCTCCAGGCCCGCCTCGAACCGCTTGCGGTCCGTACGCTCCCCGTCCGCGCCGCCGCTCGTCTCCACCCGCACCGTGGCCAGGGCCTTCGCCGTACCCGCGCGCGGGTCCAGCTCGGTGACGGCGGCCTCCGTGACCGTCGCGCGGACCGTGACCCCCGCGCGGTCGACGGCGCCGGCGCTCGCGGCCCGCGACCGGCGCAGGTCCTCGTGGAGCGGTCCCGTGGTGGCGTCCTCCCAGCGCGCCAGGCCCGCGTCCGGGTCGGCCGCGTCGATGCTGTTGAGCGTCCCGATGTGCTCCTGTCCCGCGGCCAGCACGCGGTCGCGCTCGCGGCCGAAGTCCAGGTCGTCGCGGGTGGCGGCGGCCGCGTAGCGCCAGGCGGAGAAGCCGGCGAAGGCGAGGACCAGCGCGACGGCGAGTGCGGCGGCGAGCGTCCGCCGAGGCGGGGCGCTGCGGGCGTACGGCGGTCGGGGGCTCATCGCGCCTCCTTCAGGCCGAGCAGTCCGGCCATGTCGGTGGGCCCGTCGCCGACCGCGGGCAGGCCGGGCGCGCCGGGCAGCGCTCCGGGCGCGGCGCGGGTGCCCGGCCGGTCGTCCGCGAGTCCCGAGCCGGGCCTGGCGGGCTTGGGCACCCCGCCGCCGCCCGGGGAGTGCGCGGAACCGCGGACGTTGACGCCGCTCGACGCCGGGGCGGTGCAGCGGGCGGCGGTGTTGAAGCCCGCCGGGCTGGTCGTGAGGCCGTTGCGGTACGCCGTGGAGCCGTACCCCCGGGTGCAGGGCAGCGGGTCGAAGAAGCTGAGCGCCATGCCGAAGCGGGCGCCGTCGGAGGTGATGGCGGTGGAACCGGCGGCGGCCACCTGCGGCAACTGGACGAGCAGTTGCTCCAAGCCGTCCTGCCGGGTGACCGCGATCTCCGAGGTGGTCAGCAGGTTCGCGAGCAGGATGCTCAGGCTCGGGTCGAGGTCGCGCAGCAGCCCGGTGACCTGGCTCGCGGCGCCGGGGCCCGCCTCGACGACGCGGCGCAGGTCGCCGTCGGAGCGCTTGAGCTGCGCGGTCAGCTCCTCGGCGCCCTTCGCGAACTCCTGGAGCGCCTCACCGGAGTCGTTCTGCGTGCGCAGCACCGTCTCGCCGTCGATCATGAGCCGGGTGCTGTACGGCAGCGCCGCGTCGGCGGCCCGGATGAACTCGCTGCCGGTGTCGAGGAGCCGCTGGAGGTTGTCGCCCTGCCCGGCGAGGGCGTCGCCGAGTTCGTCCACGACGGTGCGCAGCTCGCCGGTGTCGACGGAGGTGGCGAAGGAGTCGACGCTGGTGAGGAGGTTGGTGACGGGCGCGGGCGTCGCGGTGTGCTGGCGGCCGACGACGGCACCGTCGGCGAGGTAGGGGCCGGAGTCGGCGGCGGGCTTGAGGTCGATGTACTGCTCGCCCACGGCGGAGTAGTTGGCGACCTCGGCCGAGAGGTCGGCGGGGATCGGCGGGGCCGAGTCGCGGATCCGCAGTTCGGCCTCGACGCCCGTGCCGGTCAGCTCGATCGGCCCGACGCGCCCGACCGACACCCCGCGGTAGGTGACCTCCGCGTGCGGGAACAGCCCGCCGGTCTCGGCGAGTTCGACGCGCACCGTGTAATAGTCGCGCATGCCGACGTAGCGGCCGAGGTCGGCGTAGCGCACGCCGATGTAGCCGATGACGAGCACCGCGACGAGGGCGAACACGATGTTCTTGACGATGACGGACCTGGTGATCACCGGCTCTCACCCCCGGGCGACTCGCTGCCGGACGCCGGCGGCGACTCCGGCTCCGTAGCGGACGGGCTGCCCGGCGGCGACCCCGACGGGATGCCGGCGCCGTCGGACGGGCCGCCGCCCGGAGAGGCGGACCCCGGGTCCCGGGGCCCCGTGCCGTCCGGCGCGGGACCGCCCGGGTCCGGGGACGCCGGCGGGCCGGCGCCGGGCGTCGTCGGTCCCACGGACGGCAGCGGCAGCGACAGAGCGGTGCCCGTGGGGGCGCCGCCCGGGTCTCCGGAGCCGGGGACCGGGTCCTCGGTCAGCGGCGGGATGAGCTCCGTACCGGAGGGCGCGGTCACCGCGAGGTAGATGTTGAGGTAGTCGCCCTTGACGCCGCGCAGCACCTCGTCGGTGAAGGGGTACGTGAGCAGCACCTCCAGCGAGGCGGGCAGCGCCTGCCCGGCGTCGGCGAGGTTCTTCAGCACTTTCCCCAGGGCCCTGAGGTCGGCGATCATGTCCTCTTTGCTCGCGTCGATGGTCTCCACCGCGACGTCGGAGAGCCGGTCGAGCGAACGGAGCATGGTGACCAGCGCGCCGCGCTGCTCCTCCAGCACCTTCATGCCGGGGCTGAGGTCGTCGAGGATCACGCCGATCTCCGTCTTGCGGGTGGCGAGGGTGGCGGACAGCCGGTTGACGCTGTCGAGCGCGTCGGTGATGCCGTCCTTGTTGTCGTCGAGGCTCGTCATCAGGGTGTCGACGCGCTTGAGCATGGAGCGGACCTGCGGCTCGTTGCCCTGGAGCGCGTCGTTCAGCTCCCGGCTGATGGTGCGCAGTTGCTCGATACCGCCGCCGTTGAGGAGCATCGACAGGGCGCCGAAGACCTCCTCGACCTCCGGGTTGCGGTTGGTGCGCGCGAGCGGGATATCGGTCCCGCCGTCGTCGGGGAGGATCGCCGTGGTCACGTCCCCGGGGGCGGTGCCGAGGTCGCCCGCCTGCTCCGCGTCGGCCTGCTTCTTCCCGGGCGGGGCGAGCAACTGGACGTATTTCTCGCCCAGCAGGCTCGACTGCTCGATCCGGGCGTACGCGCCGGCCGGCAGCCGCACGTCGCCGTTGACCTTCATGGTGACCACGGCGGTCCACCGGTCGTCGGCGACCTCGATGTCGGTGACCCGGCCGACGGCCACGTCGTTGACCCGCACCGAGGACTGCGGCACAAGGCTCAGCACGTCCTCGAACTCGGCGGTGACCTCGTACGGGTGGCTGCCGAGGTCGGCGCCGCCGGGCAGCGGCAGGTCCTGGATGCCGGTGAACTCGACGTCCGCGGACTCGTAGACCTCCCTCACCACCAGCGGGGAGGCGATGACGAGCGCGGCGGCCACGACCCCGGCGACCGTCTTGACGTGCCAGTTCATCGCCCGCCTCCCTGCTCCGGCGTGCCGTAGACGTCGCCGATCGCGGGCAGCGGCAGTCCCGGCAGCTCCTCCTGCCGCTCCGCGGGCGCCGGTACGAGCCCTTCGCGGCCGGTGGCGCCGCCGCCGTCGTCCGCCAGGCCGGCGTCCGGCGGCCCGCCCATGCTCAGCTCGTTGAGGTTGCCGCGGCCGTCGATGGTGCGCTTGCCGGGGTTGTAGGCGCGCAGCAGGTTGTCGGTGGCCAGCGGCGCGGTGTCCAGCGCCTCGGCGAGCGAGGCGCGGTTGTCCACGAGGAGGCGGGTCAGGTCGGCGAGCTTGCCGACGTTGGCCTTGAGCCGGCCGCGGTTGTCCTTGATGAACCCCTGCACCCTGCCGAGCGCCGTGCCCAGCTCCTCCAGCGCCGCGGCCAGTTCGTCCTTGTCCTCGGCGAGGAAGGTGCCGACGTCGGCGAGCTGCTGCTCGGCGTCGCGCACCTGCCGGTCGTTCCGCTTCAGCATGGTGGTGAAGGACTGGAGGTTCTCGATGGTGCCGAAGAGGTCGCCGCTGCGGCCGGAGAGCGTCTGGGTGGCGTCGCCGAACCGGTCGATGCTGTCGCCGATCTCCTTGCCGTTGCCCTCCAGGTTGCGGGCGCCGGTCTCCAGCAGTTTGCTCAGCTCGCCGGTGGCGTTGGCACCGTCGGGGCCGAGGGCGTCGCTGAGGTCGGTGAGGGAGGCGTACAGCTCGTCGATCTCCACCGGGGTCGCGGTGCGCTCGACGGGGATCTCGTCGCCGTCGGCGAGTTCGGGCCCGCCGGTGTAGGGGGGACTGAGCTGCACGTAGCGGCCGGAGACCACGCTCGGCGCGATGACCGCCGCCTGCACGTCGGCCGGTGCCCGGACGCCGTCGTGGAGGGTCAGTCCGACGCGCACCCGGTCGCCTTCGGGCTCGACGGAGTCCACCGTGCCGACCTTGACGCCCAGGATCCGCAGGTCCGAGCCGCCGTAGAGGCCGACTCCGGAGTCGAAGTAGGCGGTGATCTCCTTGCCGTCGGGGCCGGTCAGCGCCCGTACGCCCCAGGTGCCCGCGGCCACCAGCACCGCCGCGGTCACCAGCAGCGCGACCGGCCTGCGGCCCCGCAGCCGGCCGCCTGCCGCGCGCAGCCGCCGCACCGCTCCCGTCACAGGACGTGCCATCACCGGCCCCCCTTCGGCTCCGGCGGCCGGCACCCGCGGTCCGGCACGACGTCCGGCGCGTACTCCCGCGGCACGAGCCCGCAGAGGTAGCTGTCGAACCAGCGGCCGCTGCCGAGGGTGTTGCCGACGAGCCGGTAGTACGGGCCGGCCGTGGCCAGCGCCTTGTCGAGGTTCTTCTCGTTGGCCCGGAGCACGCCGGTGACCCGGTCCAGGGCGTCGAGCACCGGGCCGATCTGCTCCTCGTTCTCCTCCACCAGCCCGTCCAGTTCCTTCGCCAGGTCGCGGGTGCCGGTGAAGAGGGCGTGGATCGCGTCGCGCCTGGCGCGTACCTCGGCGAGCAGGTCGTTGCCGTCCTTCAGCAGCGTCTCGAACGTGTCGTTCTGCTCCTTCAGCGTCCTGGTGATCTCGGCGCTGCCGGAGAGCAGCCGGGCCAGCTCGGCGTCCCGGGAGGAGATCGTCTGCGACAGGTCCGCCAGCCCGTTCGCCGCCTTGCGCACGTTCGGCGGGGTGTCCTCGAAGGTCTCCGAGATCACCTCGAAGCTCTCCGCGAGCGCCGTGGTGTCCAACTCCCCGACGGTGGACGACAGATCCTGGAACGCCTGCGTCACGTCGTACGGGGACGTGGTGCGCTCGACCGGGATCGGCTGACCGGCGTCCTGCCGGACGCTGCCCAGGGGATCTACGGCCAGGTACTTCTCGCCGAGCAGCGTCTCGATGGCGATGGCGGCCGTGGACCGGTCGCCGATCCAGGCGTCGCGCACCGTGAAGTCGACCGCGACCCTGGGCCCGTCGAGCCCGACCCCGTCGACCTCGCCCACCTTCACGCCGGCCACCCGCACCTCGTCGCCGGAGCGCAGCCCGGCGGCCTCGGAGAAGTGGGCCGTGTAGGAGGTGCCGCCGCCGACGCCCGGCAGCGCGTCCGCGCGGTACGCCGCGAACCCGCCCAGCGCGAGGACCAGCAGTCCCACCAGCCCCACGGCGACGGGGCTGCGTTCGCGTACGGGCTTCAGCCTCGGCACTCTCATCGCTCACACCTCGGCGGGTGCACCGTGATCCCGGTCGGCGGCTCGCTACCGTCGGACATGCTCACGCCCGTCACCCGCGCCTCGCAGAGATAGAGGTTGAACCAGGAGCCGTACGAGGCCAGCCGCCCCAGCGTGGCCATCTTCACCGGGGTCTGCTCCAGGAACTCCTCCACCAGCGGCACGTTGTCCGCCAGCCGCTCGGCGACCCGGCCGACCTGGTGGATGTCCTCCTTGAGCGGGGCGCGCCCGTCGCGTACGAGATCGGCGGTGGTGGCCGTCAGGTCGCCCATGGCGTCGACGGCGCGGAAGAGCGGCTTGCGGTCGTCGGAGAAGCCGGACACCAGGTCCTGGAGGGTCACCAGCAGGTCGTTGAACTCCTTCTCGCGGGTGTTGACGGTCTCCACCACCTCGGTGAGGTTGTCGATGACCTCGCCGATCACCTGGTCCTTCGCGGCCAGCGTGCCGGTGAGCGAGCCGACCGTCTCGACGAGGCTGTCGACCGTCCCGCCCTGGCCCTGGAGCACCTGGACGATCTCGTTCGCGAGCTTGTTGGTGTCCCGCGGCGACAGCCCCTGGAACAGCGGCTGGAAGCCGTTGAACAGCTCGGTGAGGTCGAGCGCGGGCCGGGTGCGCTCCAGCGGGATCGTGCCGCCGGGCGCGAGCGACCGCCCCACCGGGCCCTCGCCCTGCTCCAGGTCGATGTAGCGCTGGCCGACCATGTTGAGGTATTTCACCGAGGCGTTGACGGAGGCGGGCAGCTCGCGCCCCTCGCGTACGGTGAACTCCACCCGCGCGTACCGCCGTCCGCTCAGCTCGATGGACTCGACCTCGCCGACCTTCACGCCCGCCACCCGCACGCTGTCGCCCTCGACCAGGCCGGTCACGTCGGTGAACCGGGCGCTGTAGCCGTCGGTGGGGCCGACGCCGGTGTTGGCGATGGAGAAGGCGAGCGCGGTGGTGGCGAGCGCGGTGACCGCGACGAAGACGAGCGACTTGATCAGGGGCCCCGCGAGGCTTCTTCTGTTCACTTCAGCCGCACCTCCGTACCCCGGAAGACGGGTCCGGCGAGCACGCTCGACCAGTCGGGCAGGTCGTCGGGCGGGCTCTCCATGCCGGCCGCGAGAAGTTCGTTGACGAGCTGGTTCTCCGCCGGGGAGTTGGGCAGCCCGAGGGCCTGCTCGTCGGTGGCCGGCGCGGTGGTGAGGGTCTTCGCGGACTGCGGCCGGCCGGCGGCGGTGCCGCTCCTGGCGGGCGCGCCGGTGTACGGGACGCCGTAGCACCGCGGGCCGCCGCCGGCGTCGAAGCGCGGGGCGTCCCGGCCGGGCACGTACTTGCCGCGGGCGGGCAGCACCTCGACGTCGACGTGCAGTCCCGGCTCGGCGGTGCCCTTACCGAGCGCCTTGTCCATGACGGGCACGAAGTCGGCGAGGGTACGCAGCGTGCAGGGGAACGACGGCGCGTACTCGGCCATCTTCTCCACCGTGGGCCGGCTGTCGGCGGACAACCGGATGATGTTCTCCCGGTTCTGCTCCAGGAAGGTGTCCAGATCCTGCGACGTGGTCGTCAGCGTGCCGTAGAGCCCGCCCAGGTCCTGGGCCTTCTCGGCGATGGTGCCGCTCGTCGTCGTCGCGTCCCGCAGCGCCTTGGTCAGGTCGGGGACGGTGTCGGCGTACAGGTGGCCGAACTCGACCAGTTCGCGGATGTCGCGGTTGAGCGTGGGCAGGTGCGGGTTGAGCTTCCGCAGGTGCTCGTCCAGCTCGACGAGGGTGTCGCCGAGCTTCTTGCCGCGGCCGTCGAGCGCGTCGGCCATGGCGGTGAGCGTGGCGGAGAGCTTCGCCGGCTTCACGGCGGTGAGCAGCGGCATCACGTTGTCGAGCACCTGCTCCAGCTCGATGGCGTTCTCGCTGCGGTCCTGCGGGATGACGCCGCCCGCCGCCAGCGTCTCGCCCGCCGTGCCGCCGTCCGCGGGCGGGACCAGGGAGACGAACCGCTCGCCGAAGAGCGTGGTGGGCAGCATCTGCGCGGAGACGTCTGCGGGGATCCGGTCCAGTTGCCCGGGGTCGAGCGCCAGCGTCAGCCGGGCGGTCCGCCCGCCGTTCTCCGCGGAGATCTCCCGCACCTCGCCGACGACGACGCCGCGCATCTTCACCTCGGCGTACGGGTGCATCTCGTTCCCGACGCTGCCGGTCTCGACCGTGACGGTCGCGGTGTCGGTGAACTCCTTCTGGTAGACGGCCACCGACAGCCACACGAGCAGCGCCATCACCAGCAGGAACACCAGCCCCGCGGTCCTGCGTCCCGTCGTTTCGAGGCGGCTCATCCGGACACCTTCACCGTGGTCGTGGTGCCCCAGATCGCCAGGCTGAGGAAGAAGTCGGTGACCGCGATGAGCACGATCGCGGTACGCACCGAGCGCCCCACGGCGACGCCGACCCCGGCGGGGCCGCCGGTGGCGCGGAAGCCGTAGTAGCAGTGCGCGAGGATCACCATCACGCTGAAGATCAGCACTTTCATGAACGACAGGAGCACGTCGGCCGGGGAGAGGAAGAGGTTGAAGTAGTGGTCGTACGTGCCGGCGGCCTGCCCGTTGTAGAGGACCGTCACGGCGCGCGAGGCGAGGTACGAGCTGAGCAGCCCGATCCCGTAGAGCGGGATGATGGCCACCACCCCGGCGATGATGCGGGTGGTGACGAGGTACGGCATGGAGCGCACCCCCATGCCCTCCAGCGCGTCGACCTCCTCGTTGATCCGCATCGCGCCGAGCTGGGCGGTGAATCCGGCGCCGACGGTGGCGGAGAGCGCGAGTCCTGCGACGAGCGGGGCGATCTCGCGGGTGTTGAAGTACGCGGAGACGAAGCCGGTGAAGGCGGCGGTGCCGATCTGGTTGAGGGCCGCGTAGCCCTGGAGGCCGACGACCGTGCCGGTGAACAGGGTCATCGCGAACATCACGCCGATCGTGCCGCCGATGACGCCGAGGCCGCCGCTGCCGAAGGCGACCTCGGCGAGCAGCCGCTGCACCTCCTTGAGGTAGCGGCGGGCGGCCCGCGGGGTCCACAGCAGGGCGCGTACGTAGAAGACGAGCTGGTCGCCAGCCTGGTCGAGCCAGGAGAGCGGGCGGTCGAGGAGCCGTCCTGCGCGCAGCCGCCGGGGGTCCTGCTCGTACTCCCCCGCCGTGCCGTCCTTCTGGGCCAGGGCCATCGCTCAGCCTCCCTTCGGGGGGACGACCTGCAGGTAGATCGACGTCAGCACGGTGTTGACGAAGAACAGCAGCAGGAAGGTGATGACGACGGACTGGTTGACCGCGTCGCCCACGCCCTTCGGGCCGCCGCGGGGGTTGAGGCCGCGGTAGGCGGCGACGATGCCGGCGATGAACCCGAAGATCAGCGCCTTGATCTCGCTGATGTAGAGGTCGGGAAGCTGTGCGAGGGCGGAGAAGCTGGCGAGGTACGCGCCGGGGGTGCCGCCCTGGAGGATGACGTTGAAGAAGTAGCCGCCGAGCGTGCCGACGACCGAGACCAGCCCGTTGAGCAGGACCGCGACCCCCATCGTCGCCAGCACCCTGGGCACCACGAGCCGCTGGACCGGCGAGACGCCCATGACCTCCATCGCGTCCAGCTCCTCGCGGATCTTCCGGGAGCCGAGGTCGGCGCAGATCGCCGACCCGCCGGCGCCGGAGATCAGCAGCGCCACGATGAGCGGTGACGCCTGCTGGATGACGGCGAGCACGCTGGCGCCGCCGGTGAAGGACTGCGCCCCGAACTGCTGGGTGAGCGAGCCGACCTGGAGGGCGATCACCGCGCCGAACGGGATCGACACCAGGGCCGCGGGCAGGATCGTCACGCTGGCGATGAACCAGAACTGCTCGACGAACTCCCGGAACTGGAACGGCCGCTTGAACGACAGCCGGGCGACGGACAGCGCCAGCGCGAAGAGCTTCCCGGTCTCGCGCAGCGCACCCGCACCGGGTACGGACCAGGCCGGGCGCGGCGGCTGCTGCCCGGCGGCCTCCGGCTCCTCGCCGGGGTCCGGGTCCGGGCGGTCCGGGGGGTCCGGCGGGTGCGGCACCGGCGGCAGGGTCGTGGTCATGGCCGCTCCTCCGGGGGCGCGGGCATGGTCAGCGTCCGGGCGTGCGCGACCGAGCCGCCGATGCCCGCGACGATCGCCTTGCGCGCGGCGGACGGCAGTTGGGCCAGCATGCCCAGCACCCGCTCGCGGTGCCGTTCCACCGCCTGCCGCGGGGGCATCCCGGGCGACGGCTCCAACTGCGGCACGATCTCGCGCGGGCCCGTACCGGAGGCGGCGCCGGCGTCGGGGCCCTCGGCGGCGAGCGTGGCCGCGTCCTTCTCCTCCGACATGCCGATGGGGCCGAGCCTGCTGCCGCTGAGGAACTGCGAGACCACCGGCTCCTCGCTGGTCAGCAGCACCTCGCGGGGCCCGAAGGTGACGAGGTTGCGGCGGAAGAGCATGCCGATGTTGTCGGGGACGGTGGAGGCGATGTCGATGTTGTGCGTGACGATCAGCATCGTCGCGTCGATCTGTGCATTGACGTCGATGAGCAGTTGCGAGATGAACGCCGTACGCACCGGGTCGAGACCGGAGTCCGGCTCGTCGCACAGCACGATCTCGGGATCCAGGACGAGCGCGCGGGCGAGCCCCGCCCGCTTGCGCATGCCGCCGGATATCTCGCCCGGCAGCTTGCCCTCGGCGCCGCCGAGACCGACGAGGTCCATCCGCTCCATGACGATGCGGCGGATCTCGGACTCCTTCTTGCGGGTGTGCTCACGCAGCGGGAAGGCGACGTTGTCGAAGAGGCTCATCGAGCCGAAGAGAGCGCCGTCCTGGAACATCAGGCCGAACTTCTTGCGCGCCTCGAAGACGTCGCGCTCGCGGTCGTTCACCATGTCGACGCCGTCGACCAGCACCTGCCCCTCTTCGGGCTTGAGCAGGCCGATGAGCGACTTGAGGAACACGGTCTTCCCGGTGCCGGACGGGCCGAGCATCACGCTGACCTCGCCGGCCGGCAGCGTCAGCGTGACGTCGCGCCAGATGTTCTGCCGGCCGAAGGACTTCGTCAGGCCGTCCACGACGACTTCGATTCCCATCACAGCCCCCTGGCGGGTGCGCAGCGCCGGCCGTGTACACCGCGGCCGGTCCCGTCAACTCCGGTGCGGGCACAGCACAGCACGGCAGCCGCCGGAGTGGGCCCGGCCCGGACGACGACTGGCAACGGGTGACAATCACGGGGGCACGCCTTGTCTCCGAGTGAGCAAAGAGCGGCGGGCCGGGCCCGGCTTCCGCGCGACGCGTGTTCTGCCGTGCGCATGCGTGCATCACTCCATGAGCAGTCCTGCAGCAGCCGGTGCGGCCTCTGCGCCTACGGGATCCACGCCGGCGGCGGACCCCGGCTTCTTCGGTGCGGCCTTGCTGGGGGACGGGCTGCACGAGCACCTGCGGGGGGAGACGCTACGCACGGGTAACCGGGGAATCAATAGCCGCGGCAGGGAAAGTCACCGGCTCCTTACCGGCGGGTATTTTCTTGTCGTCCGCTGAGCAATCCGGCATGCCGTTTTATCACCGGGTGACAACAGTGCCGCCCACAGCCCCCGACACTCACCCGGCAACACATCACCCGGCCCGCATTCTCACCCGGTGACAATCGTTCCGGATATTCGGCGATCCCTGGACCCGGCTCATTGCCACTCTTATTACCGGCACGTAGCATTCTCACGCTGACAGTCGGCGGTAACCAACACGGGCTCCCCCAAACGACATTGAGGAGATTCTCGATGGCCAGACGGTTGACTCTCTCGAGAGGACAGCGGAATCTGAGCCGGGCGGTGCTGGCGCTGCTCGCCGCGACGGGCTTCACCGTCGCCACCACGGGCACGGCGAACGCCGCACCCGTCCGGCTCGACTACCCGCTGACCGGCACGACGCACCTCGCGGGCACCGACTCGGACCTCGCACTGGGCCCGGGGAAGCTGGAGACCACCGTGGACCTGTCCACCGGTGCGCTCACCGCCCACACGAAGCTGCCGCCGGCCACGGGCTCCTTCAAGACGCTCGACCTGATCCCCGCGACGGCGACCACCGAGTTCATCGAGACCGAGCCCACCGCCGGCACGATCAGCACCGCGACGGGCGAGGTCAACACGGTCTCGAAGCTGACGCTGCGGATCACCCGGCTGAAGGTCGCCGGGCTGCCCGTCTGGGTGGGCGACCGCTGCCAGACCGAGGTGCCCGCGGAGATAGCCCTCAAGTCCGAGCCGGGATTCAACCCGTTCCGGGGCGGCACCCTCAGCGGCACGTACACGATTCCCGACTTCGAGCACTGCCTGCTCGCCACCCCCGTGATCAACGCGATCATCCCGGGTGAGGGGAACACCATCAGCCTGAAACTCGGCGCCGCGCAGGCGCCGACGGACTGACGTCCGGCCACGACGGCCCGCCCGGATTCCTTCGCGGAGGAATCCGGGCGGGTTCCCCGCTCAGCCGTCGGCGGGAAGTCCGGGGACCGCCGGCGTACACGGCATGGTGCACAGCGGCGACTGCTTCAGTTCGACGTAGTTCCCGGGGCCCGACAAGGTCGAGGTGAAGAGCGGGTCCAGGTCCTCACCGCCCGTGCCGCAGCCGGTGAAGGGCGGCACCGTGACAAGGCTTCTCAAGGTGCCTCCCGTGAAGACCCGGTATTCCGGGTACTTGCCTTTGAGTACGACGTCGAGAGGCGCACTCGTACGGCAGTCGTCACCCACGTCGAGCGGCACCCCGTTCACCTTCACGTCGTAAACCCGGAGAGCCTGATAGAAGCCCGCGGTGGTCTCGTTGGTATCGATCGAGGAGCCCTGCTCGGTGACGATCGTCATCGGCTCGTTCGTGAACTCGACCTTCCCCGTGACCGGCATGAACCCGAAGGTGAGGAACGTCGCCTCGGAGTCGGGGAGGGTGAACTCGGCGACATTGCGCGTGCCGTTGTAGAAGTTTCCGGGCGAAATAATCATCTGCTTGTTCAGCAGCACGCGGACGCTGTCGAGCGTCGGGGCGTGCGGATCGTTGGCGATGAGCGCGCCGTTCAGCTTCCTGGAGTTCACGATCCCCACCGCGGCCGTGCAGGTGTAGACGCCCGGCAGGGTGAGGGTCGTCGTGCCGGCCGGCGGCTCGATCAGCCGGTCGGGATCCAGCTCCGCCGTCGGCGGCTGGCCCGGGGGGCACGGCGTGACGTCACCGGTCTCCGCGGGCTCGTCCCCGGGCGCCGCTTCCGCGTCGGCGCCCGCGCTACCGGATCGCCCGCCCGTCGCGCCGGGAGTGCCCTGCCCGGCGCCGCCGTCGTCGGCGCCTGCGTCCCCGCCGCCCGGCGTGCCTGACTCGTCCGGCACCGCGACCGTCGCCAGGGTGGCGTCCTGGCCGTCGGCGAGGGTGCAGGTGAGGGTCGTCGCACCCGGGCCGGCCGGGTCTGCCGGATCGTCCTGGTCAGCCGGGTCGGCCGCCGGGTCCGCCGGATCGGCCGGCGGCGAGGAGTCGTCCCCCGGCTCCGGCGGGGTCCCCTGGAGTTCCAGCGTCAGCGGACCGAGGGTGAAGACCACGTCCCCGGCGCCGCCGGCCGTCGCCGACGGCATCGCGCCGGAGAACGACACGGTGGCCGTACCGTCGGCCGGCACCTGTACGGGCTCCCCGGTCGCTCCCGCCCACGGGTAGTCGGCGGACTCCGGTCCCTGGGCCACGCCCATGGCGACCGACGCCGACCCGCCGACGGTCGCGCCCTCCCCGGCCGGCAGCCCGTCGAGCAGACCGCCGCCCAGCGTCGCCGACATCGTCAGGTCGCCGGGCCGGATGGCCTCGCCGGAACGGACGGACGCCGGGAAGGAACCCGTGAAGTCGACCGGGAGGTCGACGGCCGTGCCGCCGGCTCCCTCGCACACGTAGCCGGCGGAGACCGACACGGCCCCCTCCTCCGCCGCCGAACCGGCGGCCGGGAGCAGTCCTGCGACGAGCGCACCGGCAGCGATCACGGTGAGCCGCCCGGTTCCCGGACTCATCGAACTCCTTCCGACGTGGTGGGAACGCCGTGGGCCCGGAGCCCGCGGCCGACCGGGAACTCAGGTCGGCCGCGGCCCCGGGCCGGTGGGCCGGGCGTCAGTCCAGCGTGATGGTCTGTCCCGGCGTGACGTCGTAGTTGCCGGTGAACGCCGCGTGGTCACCGTTGTTGATGATGCCCAGGCAGTTCGCGTTGTGGGCGGTGAGGTTGCCGTCCTGGATCACGAGCTGGTCGGTCCCGTTGTCGTAGTACCCGGTGACCGTCCCCGGGGCCGTGGGCCCGGAAGGACCGGCGAACGTCGCCGTGCAGATGCCGTCCGGGTCGGCGATCTTCGCGACGATCCCGGAGATCGACCCCCGCACCCGGTTGGCGTTGCCGGGGTCGACGCCCGTGACGTTCAGCTTCCACGGAAGGGCGCTCGACGTGTCGACCGTGAACAGGATCCCGGCCACGGAGCAGTTCGTGAACGTCAGGTTGGCGATGTCGCCGATCCCGGCACCGTCCAGCCCCGGACCGCTCTTCAGCGTGCCGTTGGCGTCCGAGTCGGTACACGTGAGGACGGCGTTCGGCACGCCCAGTTGCGTGTTGCCCGAATGGGCAGTGAACGGCCCGCCCGGAGAGACCGTCCAGGTCGCCTGCGCGGTCGCGGAGGCGGAGCTGACCGTGAAGCCGACAGCCGCCATGAGGGCCGTTGCTGCGACTGCGGCGCTTCTCGTGAGTCTTCGCACTGCGATTCCCCTCGTGAGTTGAAGTGACGGTTCTGCGCCGCTGCGTCATCTGCCTCCCGGGAGCGGACGGCGCGCGGCGAATTGAAACCGTGGAGCGATCCGGCCCGGCATGCAGGCCACAAAGGATGCCCCGACCAGCGCCTTGCAGAGGGGTACGCTACGTACGAGTAACAAGCGAACGCAATACCTCGGTCCCGGAATCGGGGAACTTTGTTACGGCGGCGTATTTTCTTGTCAGCTACGCAGCATCCCGCCGTCGGCGTTTGTCGCCGAGTGCGCAATCGCGGACGTTCCCCTCCCGCACTGCCACCGCACCCCGCATGCTGGTCCGCGGCACGCGTACGCCGCCGTCCGGTCCCGCCCCGCCCAGCGCCGCGCCCGCGGGCCGTTTCCTCCCGGCACCCCGCGCAGGCCCCGCCGGCCCCGGACGCCGTCCCGCCGGCAACCCGCTGACCAGCGCCGTCCGGCGACCCCGGCCGCGCGCACGGCACGGCACCGTCCCAGCGCCCACCGCCACGCCCCCGCTCCACCGCCCCGTCGCACCGCCCCGTCTCACGCACCGCCCGCAACGGAGCCCGGCCGACCGGCGCTCCGCCCCGGGGTGGGAGGAGTCACGCAGATGCCAGACGCAGGACCCGCGGCCGGACTCGTCGGGCCGCCAGAGCCGCTGCCACCGGAGTTCGCCGCGATCATGCGACCGGAACTGCCCAGCCTCGTCGAGGAAATCGCGCAGGAGATCAGGAAGGCCATTCCGGAATACAGCCGGTTACTGGAGGGCCCGTACGGCGAGGTATTGCAGCAGGGCGTGGAGCAGAATCTCTCCACATTCGTCGAGCAGGTGGCGAACCCGAAATCCTCGACCGCCCGCTGGGACGACATGTGCAGAAGGCTGGGCAGGTTCGAGGCGTACGAGGGCCGCAGCTTCCAGTACCTGCGCTCGGCGCTGCGCATCGGCGCGCGGGTGGCGCTGCGCCGCGCCAAGAAGGTGGGCGCCCGCTACAACATGTCCCCCACTCTCATGGCGATGTTCGCCGACGCCGTCTTCGCCCACGTCGACGCGACCGAGGAACTGTGCCGCGAGGGCTACCGGGAGGCGCAGTCGGGGCCCGAGGACGCCGGGGCGCGCCGGCGGCGGCTGCTGCGGCTGCTGCTCACCGGCGGCACGCTGCCCCTGGCCCACCCGGCCGTCACCGACCTCGCCGAGCGGGCCGGCTGGCCGCTGCCGGAGGTGGCGACGCCCGTCGCGCTGGCCGGGGAGCGCCGCCCGGATCCGGAGTCGCTCCCGGACGACGTGCTCGCCGAACTCTCCGACCCGCAGCCGCACTTGCTGGTGCCGGGCCGCCTCACCGGGCTGCGCAGGACCGGCTGCGAAACGGCGCTGGCGGGCTGCCGCGCGGCGATCGGCATGACCGTGCCGCTCGGCAGGTCCGCGGACTCCCTGCGCTGGGCCCGGCAGGCGCTCGTGCACGCCGAGAGCGGCATCATCCGGGACGCGCCGGTGTTCGCCTGCGACGACCATCTGGTGACCCTGTGGCTCATGGCCGACCCGCCGCTGGCCGAGGAGCTGGCCCGGCGGCAGTTGGCGCCGCTCGCCGGCCACACGCCCGTCCGCAGGGAGCGGCTGGTCGACACGTTACGGGTCTGGCTGACGACCCGCGGCACGGCGGCGCGGATGGCGCGGATGCTGCACGTCCATCCGCAGACCGTCCGCTACCGGCTGCGCAGCCTCCACCAGCTCTTCGGCGCACAACTGGACGACCACGACGAGCGGTTCGCGGTGGAGGTCGCGGTACGGACGCTGCATCTGCGGCAGCGGGGCGACGGCGGCTGAGCCGCCGCGCGGGCGGCCCGGCCGGAGGCGGGAACTGTCACCGGCATACAAAAGATGCGTACAAGCGCTTGCCGGGTGAGTAGTGCCGCCGCCACTCTGTGTGGGCTACAGCTTCTTCCGGGTATCGAGACACGCCACGCGCAACACCGCGGTCACCGGTGCGCTGCCGGGCGCCCGCGGTCTTCATCCGACAGCGAGCCGCCGGCACCGCCCGTACCGGAGGGCATCTGACTTGCACACCCCCCACCGGGTCGGTGTCCCCCTGCCTCGCCGGCGGCGTGAGGGGTAGACCTATGCCGTCCGAAGTGCAGGCAGTCGCACTGGCCGAGCCGCCCGAGCCGCTGCCGCGGGAGCTGGCCGCGCTGATCCGGCCGGAGTTACCGAGCCTCTACCGGGAGATCGTCGCGGCGATCCGCGGCGCGGTGCCCGAGTACGGGCTCCAGAGGGGCGAGGCGTACGACCGGGCCCTGCGGCTCGGCGTCCGGCAGTCGCTCAACACCTTCACCGACCGGGTCGCGACGCCCCGCAAACGCGCCGTCAGCCTCGCCGAGGTGCACCGAAGACTCGGCCGGTTCGAGGCGCAGGAGGGCCGCAGTCTCGACGCCCTGCAGTCTGCCTACCGCATCGGCGGCCGGGTCGCGTGGCGGCGCGCGATGGTCGTGGGCGAGCGCAACCACCTCGCCTCGCACGTCATGAACGCCTTCGCCGACGCCCTGCTCGCCTACATCGACGAGCTGTCGGAGCTGGCCAGGGAGGGCTATCTGCAAGCCGAGGCCGACTCGGCGGAGCGGCTGAAGAGCCTGCGCAGGCGGCTGCTGCGGACGCTGGTCGCCGAGCCGCCCGTACCGCGCCACACCGTCGAGGACATCGCCGCCCAGGCCCGCTGGCAGTTACCGGAGGAGGTGACGCCGGCCGCGCTGATGCCGGCGGAGCGGCTCACGTCGCTGACCGGACTGCCCGAGGACGTCCTGGCGGACACCGCGGGCCCGCACCCGTACCTCCTCATCCCCGGACCCTTCGACGACGAGCGCCGCGAGGCGCTGGACGTCGCGCTGGGCACGGTCGGCGTGGCCGTCGGCCTCACCGTGCCGCTGCACAGGACCGCGGACTCGCTGCGCTGGGCGCGGCAGGCCCTCGGCATGGTCGAGTCGGGCGTGATCCGCGCCCCTTCCCCGGTGCGGGTCGAGGACCACCTGCTCACCCTCTGGCTGCTCACGGACCCCGCGCTGGTGGAGCAGATGGCGGGCCGCCAGCTCCAGCCGCTGGCCGCCGTGACCACCGGCCGGCGCGAACGGCTGGTGGAGACCCTGCGGGTGTGGCTGACCACGCGCGCCACGGCGGGGCGCATCGCCGAGCAACTGCACGTCCACCCGCAGACCGTGCGCTACCGGATGCGGACCCTCGGCCGGCACTTCGGCTCCCAGCTCACCGAGCCGGACCGGCGCTTCGCCCTGGAGGCGACGCTCCGCGCACTCTGGCTGCGCGACCAGGCGGACCTGCCGTCGACGGGCCCGGTCACGGGCCGTACGGGACGTGCCGAACACCCGGATCGCACCGAACGCACCGAGCCGCCGGGCTGACGGCCGGCGCCGGCGGGGCCGGACGGGGCGACGGGGGTCGCACGCGCTCAGTCGGCCTTGGGGATGTCGAACATGCCCGTCAGCTTCAGCGCGAGCGCCACGTCTCCGGTGACCTTCAGCTTCCGCGTCATGAAGAGCTTGACGGGCCCCGCGTTCCCGGACGTGACGTTCAGGAACTCCTCGTCGCCCATGTCCAGCGTCACCCGCGGCTTCGCCTCGCCCGCACCCTCGCGCACCGAGCAGGCGCCGCCCGAGACGGTCACGTCGTAGACCACCTCCGTCACGCCCGCGATCCGCCAGCGGATGACCGCCTCCAGCTCTCCCGCCCTGTCCGGCCGGAACTGCTGCTCCATCCGCCGGAAGACCTCCCCGACGACCCGCGCGCGCAGCGCCTCGTCCCGGGCCAGCTCCCCGATCTCCCGCGAGGAGAACCCCCTGACGATGCGCGCGTACTCCTCGGGGGACACCGCGGCGAAGTCCAGGCCCTCGAGCCCCGACGTGTCGTCGGTCATCCGCACACCCCATCTTTCTTACCGAATAGTAGACTTACTCGATCGTTAAATATAGGAGGCGGCAGAGTACGCTCGCAACTGTGACCGAAAAGCGCAGGCGGCGGCTCCCCCGGCAGGTGCGGGAGCAGCAGATCATCGACGTGGCCGTACGGGTCTTCTCCAAGCGCGGCTACCACGCCGCCTCCGTGGACGAGATAGCCGAGCTGGCCGGGATATCCAAGCCGATGGTCTACCTCTATCTGGAGTCCAAGGAAGGGCTCTTCATCGCCTGCCTGCGGCGCGAGGCGGAGCGGCTGGTGGCCGCGTTCCAGGGGGCGGCCGACGGGGTGCTGACGCCGGAGCTGCGGCTGCGGGCGGGGCTGCGGGCGTTCTTCTCGTTCGTCTCCGAGCACCGCGACGGCTGGGTCGTGCTGCACCGGCACGCCGCGGAGCTGAGCGAGGCCATCGCCGCGGAGTCCGCGGGGGCGCGGCGGGCGGTGATGGCGGAGGTCACCGCGCTGGTACGGACCGGGATCGAGGAGAACGGCGGGCCCGTCCGGCTCGGGGACGAGGACGCCGAGTTCGTCGCGCACACCATCGTGGGCGCGGCCGACGCGCTGACGGACTGGATGGCCGAGCACCCCGCAGAGTCGCCGGAGGGCATGACGCGGCGGCTCATGAACATGATCTGGGTGGGCATGCGCAACGTGCTCGACGGCGAGACCTGGGCGCCGCCGCCACCGCCGCCGCCGGAGCCGTCAGCCGCCCAGGGGTGAGACGGCGCCCCGCAGGTGGGCGCGGTCGCCGTCCGCGCCGCGGACGTCGAACGCCCAGCCGCCCGCCGCGTGTTCCGCCCGTTCGGCGCGTTCCGCGCGGAAGCGCACCGCCGCCGGCAGCAGGACCGGCGCGCGGAACGACACCTCCACCGCATACGCCGCGGGCAGGTCGGCCGCCAGCGCCGCCAGACAGTGCGCCTTGGTCCACATCCCGTGCGCGATCGCGCGCCGGAAGCCGAACGGCCGGGCGGTCAGCGGGTGCAGGTGGATGGGGTTGCGGTCGCCGGAGGCGGCGGCGTACGAGCGGCCCAGCGAACCCGGCAGCCGCCAGCTCTCCTCCCGCGCCGCGGCGGTGACCTCCGGCGCACCTGACGCCTCGGCGGGCGGCTCGCCGCTGCCGGTGCCGGTGCCGGTCCGGGGCCCGCGGCTCAGGTACGTGCTCGTCGAGCGCCATACCGTCTCGCCGCGCAGGCGCGCGTGCGCGGCCACCGGGAACGCGGTGCCCTTCGGGTGCGGCCGCGCGCGGCCCGTCGCGACGACGTACGTCAGCCGTTCGCCGGCGTCGACGGGGCGCAGGTGCTCGACGCGGTTGGCGAGGTGGACGAGGCCGAGGAGCGGGAAGGGGAAGTCGCGGGCGGTCATGAGGGACATGGCCAGCGGGAAGGCCACGACGTGCGGGTACGTGACCGGCAGCCGGCCGTCGTCGGGGAAGCCGCAGACGGCGGCGTAGCGGCGGAGGCGGGCGGGGTCGGGGCGCACGTCGCGGAGGACCAGGCGGCGCTGCGGGACGGCGGGCAGCCCGGCGCCGGCCTCCGGCCCGGCCTCCCCGGCGCCTCCGGCTCCCGCCCCCGTCCCGTACGCCCTCCCCCGCCGTTTCGGCACCACCGCCCGCGCGTACAGCGGCAGCAGCCGCGGCGCCCTGTCCAGCTCCCGTGTCTCCACCTCACGCCCCCAGCAGCGCCTGGCCGCACACCCGCAGCACCTGTCCCGTCACGGCCCCGCTGCCCGGCGCCGCAAAATACGCCACCGCCTCCGCCACGTCCACCGGCAGGCCGCCCTGCTTCAGGCTGTTCATGCGCCGGCCCGCCTCGCGGATGACCAGCGGGACCGCCGCCGTCATCCGCGTCTCGACGAACCCGGGAGCCACCGCGTTGACCGTCACGCCGCGTGCCGCCGCCCCGGGCGCCGCGGCCCGGACGTAGCCGATGAGGCCCGCCTTGCTCGCCGCGTAGTTGGTCTGGCCGACGTTGCCCGCGATGCCGCTGATCGACGAGGTGCAGACGATCCGTCCGTCCGCGCGGAGCAGCCCGTCGCCGAGGAGGCGGGCGGTGAGGGTCTCGACGGCGGTGAGGTTGACCCCGACGACCGCGTCCCATTGGCCGGCGCTCATCCGCGCCAGGGTCTTGTCGCGGGTGATGCCCGCGTTGTGCACGACGACGTCGACGCCGCCGTGGTGTTCGCCGAGGTACGCGGCGAGCCGGTCCCCCGCGTCCGCCGCCGTGATGTCCGACTCCAGCGCCCCGCCGCCGACCCGGGCCGCCACCGCCGCCAGCTCCGCGCCCTGCGCGGCGACATCCAGGCACACCACCCGCGCCCCGTCCCGGTGCAGCGTCTCCGCGACCACCGCGCCGATCCCCCGCGACGCGCCCGTGACCAGCGCCGTCTTCCCCGCCAGCGGCCGCGCCCAGTCCGCCGTCCCCGGCACCGGAGCCGTGCCCGTGACGCGCAGCGCCTGGCCCGAGACGTACGCGGAGCGCGCCGACAGCGCGAAGCGCAGCGTCGACTCCACCCCGCCCTCCGCACCCGGCGCGACCAGCAGCAGATGCGCCGTCGACCCGTCGCGCAGCTCCTTGCCCACCGACCTGACGAACCCGTCGAGCGCCCGCTGCGCCACCGCCTCCCCCGTCCCGGCCGCGTTCTCCGGCGGGGTGCCGACGACCACGACGCGGCCGCAGGGGGCGAGTTCGCGGATCCGCGGGTGGAGGAAGTCGTAGAGCGCGCGCAGCCCGGCGGAGGTGGCGATGCCGGTGGCGTCGAAGACCAGCGCCCCGGCCCGTACGGACGGCCCGTCCGCGGCCTCCGCCACCTCCGCGCCCACCGCGTCCAGCAGTTCGCGCAGCGTCTTGTGCATCCGGCCGCCGGCCGCGCCGCCGAGGACGACGGGGCCGCGGGCGACGGGCTGCCCCGGCCGGTACCGCTCCAGGCGCGCGGGCCGCGGGAGGCCCAGCCGCTTGGCGACGAAGGCCCCGGCTCCGCGGCTCGTGAATTTCTGGTAGCGATCGGCCATTGGCATTCTCCTTACGCTTGAGTAAGTTTACTGCGGAGTAAGGAGCGTAGGAACCGAACCCCCGCCGCACAAGAAGCCGCGGGGAGGCGACGGAGGGAGCGCGGCGATGGCGGCAGCGGCGAGGACGGGCGGGCGGACCGGCGGCGGCGTGCGGCGCGTCGCGATCGTCGGCGGCAACCGGATCCCCTTCGCCCGCGCGGACGGCGCGTACGCCACCGCCTCCAACCAGGAGATGCTCTCCGCCGCCCTCGACGGCCTCGTCGGGCGGTACGGGCTGCGCGGCACGCTGCTCGACGAGTTCGTCGCCGGCGCCGTGCTCAAGCACAGCCGCGACTTCAACCTCGCGCGCGAAGTCGTCCTCGGCAGCGGGCTCGACCACCGCACCCCCGCGTACGACGTCCAGCAGGCGTGCGGCACCGGCCTCCAAGCCGTGCTCCTCGTCGCCAACAAGATCGCGCTCGGCCAGATCGACGCGGGCGTCGCCGGCGGCGTCGACACCGCCAGCGACGCGCCCCTCGGCCTCAACGACGGCCTGCGCCGCGTCCTCCTCCACGCCCGCCGGCAGCGGTCCACCGGCCGCCGCATCGCCGCCCTCGCCGGGCTGCGCCCGCGGCACGTCGTCCCCGACGTCCCGCGCAACGCCGAGCCGCGGACCGGACTTTCCATGGGCGAGCACGCCGCGTTCACCGCCCGCGAGTGGCGGGTGCCGCGCGCCGCGCAGGACGAGCTGGCCGCCGCCAGCCACCGCCGGCTGGCCGCGGCGTACGACGCGGGCTTCTTCGCCGACCTGCTCACGCCGTTCCGCGGTCTTGACCGCGACCAGAACCTGCGCCCGGACTCCACTCCGGACAAACTGGCCCGGCTGAAGCCCGTGTTCGGCGCCGCGGACCCGGGCGCCACGATGACCGCGGGCAACTCCACCCCGCTCACCGACGGCGCGGCCACCGTGCTGCTCGCGAGCGAGGAGTGGGCCGCCGCGCGCGGGCTGCCGGTGCTGGCGTACCTCACGCATGCGCGCACCGGCGCGGTCGACTTCGCCGGAGGACCGGACGGGTTGCTGATGGCTCCCGCGTACGTGGTGCCGAGGCTGCTCGCCGACGCCGGACTCGCCCTGGCGGACCTCGATCTGTACGAGATCCACGAGGCGTTCGCCTCCCAGGTGCTGGCCACGCTCGCCGCGTGGGAGGACGCCGCGTTCTGCAAGGAGCGCCTCGGCCTCGACGCACCGCTGGGCACCGTCGACCGGGAGCGGCTGAACGTCGCCGGCTCCTCGCTCGCCGCCGGGCACCCCTTCGCCGCGACCGGCGGCCGGATCGTCGCGACGCTGGCGAAACTGCTGCACGAGCGGGCGGCGGAGCGCGCGTCGGGCAACACCGCGCCCGTACGCGGGCTGATCTCCGTCTGCGCCGCAGGCGGCCAGGGCGTCACGGCGCTGCTCGAAGCCTGAACCCCGCCAACCGAAGGAGCGATCGTGGGCGTACGAAAGGACCTCAGGACCGCGCGGAAGCGCTCGGACCTCGCCGAGCGCACCCCCGTCGACGTACGCACCGACGGCGGCGTCGTGCGCCAGGCGACCGTACCGGGGCTCGCCGCGCCGGCCCCGGAGAGCGGCAGCGCCGTCGCCGACATCCCCTACGCCAACGCCGCCGAGGACCCCGGCGCCGTCGTCATCCGCCGCAAGGCCGGCGGCCGCTGGGTCCCGGTCACCGCCCGCGCGTTCGCCGACGAGGTGACCTCGGTGGCCAAGGGCCTCGTCGCCGCCGGGCTCGAACCCGGCGGGCGGGTCGCCCTCATGTCCCGTACGCGCTACGAGTGGTGCGTGCTGGACTTCGCGGTCTGGGCCGCGGGCGGCCAGTCCGTACCGGTGTACGCGACCTCCTCCGCCGACCAGGTCGCCTGGATCCTGCACGACTCCGGCACCCGCTTCGTCGTCGCCGAGACCGCCGCCAACGAGCGGACGGTCCGTACCGCCGCCCCCGGCGCGCACGTCTGGCAGCTCGACGACGGCTGCCTGGACGAGCTGAAGGCCCTCGGCCGGGACGTGTCCGACGACGAGATCGCCAAGCGCCGCGCCGCCCTCACCCCCGGCACCATCGCCACCCTCTGCTACACCTCCGGCACCACCGGCCGCCCCAAGGGCTGCGTCCTCACCCACGGCAACCTGCACGCCGAGGCCGCCAACAGCGTCGAGTTGCTGCACCCCATCTTCAAGGAGGTCACCGGGCAGACCGCCTCGACGCTCCTCTTCCTGCCCCTCGCCCACATCCTCGGTCGGGCGATCCAGATCGCCTGCCTCTCCGCACGCATCGAGATCGGCCACTGGCCGTCGATCAAACCCGACGAGCTGCGGCCGGAGTTCAAGACCTTCAGGCCGACGTTCCTCGTCGGCGTCCCGTACCTCTTCGAGAAGATCCACCACACCGGCCGGGAGATGGCCGAGAAGCTGGGCCGCGGCGCGTCCTTCGACCGCGCCGACCGCATCGCGGTGCGCTTCGGCGAGGCCCACCTGAACAAGTTCCTCGGCACCGGCAAGGGCCCCGGGCCAGGACTGACCCTGGCGTGGGGCCTGTACGACCTGCTGGTCTACCGGCGCATCCGCAAGGAGCTGGGCGGCCGGCTCCACTACGCCATCAGCGGCGCCTCCCCGCTCGACCGCAACCTCAACCTCTTCTTCTACGCCGCGGGCATCGTCATCTACGAGGGCTACGGCCTCACCGAGACCACCGCCGCCGCCACCATCACCCCGCCGCTGCGCCCCCGCCCCGGCACGGTCGGCCGGCCGCTGCCGGGGACGGCGATCCGTATCGCGGACGACGGGGAGGTGCTGATCAAGGGCGGCATCGTCTTCGGCGAGTACTGGCGGAATCCGGAGGCGACGGCGGAGGTGCTGGCGGACGGCTGGTTCGCGACGGGCGACCTGGGCGCGCTGGACGAGGACGGCTATCTGACGATCACCGGGCGGAAGAAGGACCTCCTCATCACCACGGGCGGCAAGAACGTCTCCCCCGCGGTGCTGGAGGACCGGCTGCGCAGCCGGCCGCCGGTGGGGCAGGTGCTGGTGGTGGGCGACAAGCGGTCGTACGTGGCGGCCCTGGTCACGCTGGAGCCGGAGGCGCTGGCGCACTGGCTGGCGGTACGGAAGCGGCCCCGGGACACGCCGCTCGCGGAGCTGCGGGATGACCCGGAGCTCCGGGCCGACGTGCAGCGGGCGGTGGACTACGCGAACGAGGCGGTGTCGCGGGCGGAGTCGATCCGCAGGTTCACCCTCGTGGCCGGGGAGTTCACGGAGGAGAACGGGATGCTGACGCCGTCGATGAAGGTGAAGCGGCACGCGGTGGAGGCGGCGTACGCGAGGGAGATCGAGGGGCTGTACGAGGGGTGAGCCGCGGCCGGGTGCCGCCGGGCCACGGCGGTGCCCGGGGTCGTACGGATACGACCCCGGGCGCGCCGCACGGCGTCCCGGAGGTGCCCGCCGTGGTTCAGCTCCGAGCGGTCGCCGCCGGCGTGAAGCCCGCCGGCCGGCCGCCGCCGCCCGGGAGGCCCGCGCCGCCCTCGGACTCCTTGATGCCGTCCGTGATCTCGTCCAGCTCGTCCAGCGCGGGCGCCTCGTCGCCGATGTCGAAGCCGGCACGGACGAGGACCAGCGTGTCCGGGTTGGCCGGGGACGGGAACGCGAGCGACTGCACGTAGCCGTCGTCTCCCTCCTTCGTCACGACCTTCCAGCGCACCAGGTAGCCCTCCTCGCCGGCCACCTCGACCTCGCCGGACTCCACCTCGTCGTGCGAGGTGATGCCGCCGTACGCCTCGTCGCCGTACGACGCCTCGGCGTTGGGCTCGATGTCCTTCTCGGCGATGCTCTTCGGGCTGGTCGCGTCGATGCCGAGGGCGAGGGCGGGCGCGGAGTTCACCCCGCCGCGTACGCACGTGTCCTTCGGTGACGTCGGGCACTTGTACTCGCCCACCGACACCGAGGCGCCTATCTGCCCGGACTGCCCCTTCCAGCCGTCGGGCACCGGGATCTTGATGCCGCTGGCGAGGTCGGTGGCGAAGCCGTCCTCGCTGGGGATCTCCATCGGCGGCTGCCCGCCGTCGGGGTTGCGGGGATCCTGCTCGCCGCCCTCGGGGTCCTGCGGGCCCGGCGACTCTCCCGGGCCGCCGCCGGAACCGCCGGAGCCTCCGTCGGGCCCGCCGCCGCCCGGCCCCTCGCCGGGGCCCGGCGAACGGGGCTCGCCGTCCGGGCCGTAGACCACGGGGCCGCCGCCCCCGGCCTCGTCGCCGTCGTCGCCGCCCCACATCGCGTACCCGCCGGCGATGCCGCCGCCGACGAGCGCCGCGGCGGCCACGCCGATGGCGATGCCGAGCGCGAGCGGGCGCCTGGCCGCCCAGCGCTTCTTCGCGTACGGCCCCTCGGGACCGAGCGGTTCGGCGTGGCCGCCGGATATGACTTCCGTGGGCGCCCCGTGCATGCCGCCGGAGAGGCCACCGGGCGGGGCGTCCTGCGGGGCGGCACCGGGGGCCGGGAGAGCCGGGGGCGCCGCGGGGTCCGCGGGCCCGTCAGGACTCTTGGCCCCGCCGGCGGCCCCGCCGGCCCCGGTGCCCCCTTCGGGGCTCTGCGCAGGGACATCTGCGGCGACAGCAGCGGGCCTGACCTCGTCCGTCCAGCCCTCACCGTCCCACCTCCGCTCCCTCGGCGACTGGTCGTCGCTGCGGTCCGGGTCGGGATACCACCCTGCAGGTGCCATTCCACTCATGCATGCAGGCTATCGAGGCTCCCTGAGAACCGGATGAGAGCGGTCTGAACCTTACGCCCGTCCAACTGTGCAAACCCTCAGAAGACGTCCCGGGGAGCGCTCAGAAGGAGAGCCAGGTCCCCGCGAGCCCCTGCTGCCCCACCCCCGTCCCGGAGTAGTCGCAGACGCCCCGGTCGAAGACGGCCCGCAGCCGCCGCCACTCGGCGTCCGTCCACGTCACGCCGTACTCCTTCGCATACGTGTCCCGCCGCGGCGGCTCCGTACGGCACTTGATCACGTCCGTGGCGATGTCCTCGCCGGCGACCTCGCGCGGGAAGGAGTTCGACGGGTAGAGCTTCTCGCAGGTGCTGTCCGGGTCGCGGTCCAGCGCCTCGGCGACGAACCGCGGCTCGGCGTCCCGGGTGTTGCAGCCCTCCCGCAGCTCCGCGGGCTTGGCCGCCACGATCTTGTCGATGCGCGGGGCGGCGGAGGTGTCGGTGCCGAGGTTCGTGAGCCAGCGGTCCATCATCGCGAGGGAGTGGCGGACGAGGGGGCTGGCGGTGCTCTGACCGCCGTAGCGGTTGTCCTCCATGAGGGAGACCATGTTGGCCGCGGTGCCGTTGGCCTTCACCAGGCGCTTGCGCATGGACAGCGAGTAGTAGCGCAGGTGGGTGTCGCCGCGGGGGGCGTCGTCCACGTACGCGCGGTACTCGATGACCGGCACGTCCGCGAGCCCCCCGCCGCCGTTGGTGAGCCGTCCTGTGCGGTACGCGGTGCGGGTGGCGATCGGGTCGGCGGTGGTACGGGCGTCGACGATCCGGGCGTCGTGGTCGTAGCCGCCGACGCGCTCGTTCAGCTCCAGGAACTGCTCCTTGCCGATCGTCCCGGCGGCGAGGGCGCCGAGGCCGTACTGCACGCCGACGTTGTCGAGCGGGCGGCGGGCGAAGCCGGTGCGCGGGTCGGGGCCGTAGACGTTGATGGCGTGGTCGTAGAGGTCGCAGCGCGCGCCGCGGGGGTTGGTCTCCGGGTCGTAGCGCAACTCCTCGGGCAGCACGCCGCAGTTGCCCGTCGGGTCGATGCGCGCGGCGTCGCCCTGGGTGCCGGTGGCGACGGCGTACGAGGCGAAGCCGGTGACGGCGCGCTTCTGCTCCTCGGTCCACGCCAGGTCCGTGTCCCCGGCGAAGTACTCGGTGAGCAGCCGGGTGTCGGTGACCCTGTTCGTCATCGCGAAGCCGACGTCGGGGAAGGAGCAGGCGGGGAGGATGCCGTCGAGGATGCCGGGGTAGTTGTCCACGATCTGGTACGCCTGGTACGAGCCGCCGGAGCAGCCGAAGCCGATGGTGTGGTCGACCGGCCCGTACGCCTCGGTGAACCGCTCCTTCACCATCATCGCGGTCTCGGCGGCGGTGAGGTCGTGGCAGTTGGCGCCGAAGACGTTGAGGGACGAGGACATGACGGCGTACCCGCGGCCGAGCATGTGGGTGTCGGTGACGCCGCCGGTGGTGTTGCCCTGCCGGTACCAGCCGCCGATGCAGCCGCCGCCGAGGGTGTAGACGGCGCGGCCGTTCCATCCCGCGGGGCGGCTGCGGGGATCGGGGTCCGGCTCGGCGAGGGGGTCGTGGAGGATCGTGGACTGGTAGATGCCGCGGTTGGCGGTGCCGGTCTCCATGCGCACGATGAACGGGACGGCGCGGCCGGTGGAGGTGGTGGTGCGGCCGAGGTCGGCGGGGTAGTCGGCGGCGCCGGCGGGCCAGGCGGTGTAGACGCCGGCGGTGTTCCGGTAGAAGTAGTCGACGCGGGTCCTGGCGGCGCAGTCGTCGTCGAGCGGGTCGCCGAGGGTGCCGCCGACGACGGGCAGCCGGAAGGTGCCGGTCTCGCAGACGAAGGGCTGCTGGTGCGGCCCGGAGAAGACGGGGCCCTGCGCGGGGTGCCCGGTGAGCGTGAGCCGGGCGGCGCGGTGGCCGGGCGCGGTGGCGGTGACGGTGTTGCGCCCGTCGCGTATCCCGTCGACGACGCCGGAGACGGCGCCGGGTCCGTCGGGGGCGAAGAGCGGGGTGACGTCCTCCCCGTTGAGCCGGATCTCCACGGCGGCGGGGTCGGCGGCGGCGACGCGGAGCAGCGCGTCACCACCGGTGACGGAGCCGGGGCGGCCGGAGAGCACGTCGAGGTCGATGCGCTGGGATGCCTGGGGGGCGGCGGCCTGGGCGGTGAGCGGGAGGGCGAGGAGAGCGGCGAGCGCTGCGGAGAGGGGGACGAGCAGAGCACGGCGTGGGCGCATGCAGGGGTCCTCCGGTTCGTTGCGGCCTACAATTTGACCGTACGCGTTCAATTCCACCCCGAAAAGACACCGCACCACACGACCCCACACCCGCCCCACCCCCACCACCCCGCACAGCCCCGCCCCACCCCGCCACCCGCTACACTGTCGCGGGTGACCGGGCCCACGGGCCCACCCCGCCTCCGTAGCTCAGGGGATAGAGCACCGCTCTCCTAAAGCGGGTGTCGCAGGTTCGAATCCTGCCGGGGGCACCAGGCATCACCTCTCCGGCCTGGGATTTCTCCCCCAGGGAGGGCTACTCGGCCTCGGGCTCCTCGTCCGGGGCCGTTTGTCCGCGGGCGGGGAGTCGGTCAGCGGAACAGCGTGGAACCGAGCGGGTGTTGGCGGTCGAAGCCCGGGAGGATCAGGAAGGTCGCGCCTGCCGTCGTCGCGGTGAAGGGCAGCAAGGCGTCTGAGGTCTCCATGCGGGTGAGCGTGGCCGTGAAGGTGCGCAGGTCGTTCTGGAAGCTGATGAAGAGCAGGCCCGGGGCCGGCTCGTCGGTGCTGTAGGAGCGGCGCAGCATGTGGCCGACGCCGGCCGCGGTGGGGTTCGCCCTGCGGACGTGGGCGTCCACGGGGACGAGGTAGCGGCCGTCGGGTGTCTTGGCGCCCAGTTCCGGGGCGGCGGCGACGGTGCCGCCGGAGAGGGGTGCGCCGCTCGCGCGGCGGCGGCCGAAGACCGCCTCCTGCTGGGCGACGGAGAGGGCGGCGAAGCGTGTGAGGGCGAGTTCCATGCGCCGTAGTACGGCCAGGGTGCCGCCGGCGACCGCGGGGGGCCCGGCCAGCCACAGGTCACGTTCCTGCTCGGCCTTCGTGTGCGGGCCCACGATGCCGTCGATGAAACCGAGCAGGTTGCGCGGCGCGGTGCGGCCTTTGGCGACCGGCACGTCCGTACCGCGGCGTCCGGACTGCCGCCACCGTTCGCGGAGGCGGTCGCCGGCCTGGTCCAGGAGCGCGGCGGCGACGGCCGGGAGGAGCAGCGCGTCGTCGGCGCAGATCTGCATCAGCAGGTCACCGCCGCGTGCCTGGGGAGCGATCCGCTCGCGGGAGAACCGGGGGAGGTCGACCGCGCCGGGCAGTGAAGCGCCCGCCGTCCGTACCAGCCGCGGGCCCACGCCCACGGTCACGGTCAGGTCTCCCGGAGGCAGGCCCAGCAGCCGCGGGTCGGACCCGGCGGTGAGGGTGCGGATGGTCTCGCCGAGTTCGGCCAGCAACGGGCCGGGCGGGACCGCGGCGCCGAGGTCGGCCACCACGGCCAGCAGGTTGCGCTGGGCGGACCGGGGAGACGTGATGCCCGCCTGGTGCCGGCCCGTCGCGGGAACCGGCGCGGGACCGGTCGCCGCGGACGGGGCGGACCGGGCCGGCTCGGCGGTGTCCCCTGAGCACCCGGCGACGAGACCGGCTGCCACCGCGGCACCGGTGACATCGAGGAACGCGCGGCGTGACGGAGGGTGATCGACGCGGTCCATGGGGTGCAGAGTGCCACACCGGGCCTCGCGTCTGCCGCTCAACCGACGTGTTCCGGCGGTGAATTCGTCCTCGTGCCAGACTCTCCCCCATGTCTCGATCGGCACGTCGTGTGATGGCGGCGTTACTGGGCGCACTGACTTTCCTGGCCGGCTGCGGCAGCGGTGGCGACGACGGCGGACCGGACAAGGGCCGGCGGCCGGACGGTGCGCGGGTGACGATCCGTGTGCCCGGCGAGGCCCCGACGATCTCGGCGGGCGTGGCCCTGGCCCGGCCCGGTGACCTGGTGCTGGTGGCTCCGGGTGTGTACCGCGAGGCGGTGAAGCTCGGCACGCCTCGCGTCACGCTGCGGGGCGAGTCCCGGGCCGGGGTCGTCATCGACGGTGAGCTGCGGCGGCCGAACGGGGTGGTCGTCACCGCGCCCGGCGTGGCCGTGGAGAACCTGACCGTACGGAGGAACACGCAGAACGGGGTGCTGGTCACCGGTTCGGCGGCGGCAGTCGACGGGCTGCCGGGCAGCGGCGGTTACGACACCGGCGAGGAACCCGTCAGGCTCCTGAAGTCGTTCCTGGTCTCGCATGTGACCGCGACCCGCAACGGCCTGTACGGCATCTACGCGTTCTCCGCGCAGAACGGTGCCATCGAGCACTCCTACGCCTCGGGCGGGGCCGACTCGGGGATCTACGTCGGCCAGTGCAAGCCGTGCCGGATCGTGGTACGGGACAACGTCTCCGAACTCAACGCGGTCGGTTACGAAGGCACCAACGCCAGTGGCCAGATGTACGTGGTCGGCAACCGTCTGGCCGGCAACCGTGTCGGACTGACCACCAGCTCCGACCACCAGGAGAAGCTGCTCCCCCAGCGCGACGCCGTCGTCGCCGGCAACCTGATCGCGGAAAACCAGCACCCGCGGACACCCGAACAGGCCGACGGCGGCTGGGGCATCGGCATCGGCGTCGACGGCGGCAGCGGCAACCGGTTCCTCCGCAACCGCATCAGCGGCAACACCAACGCCGGACTCGTGATCACCGCGACCGCCGACCTGACCGCGGACCGCAACAGGATCACGGACAACACCTTCACCGGCAACGGCATCGACGTCGGCGCGACGTTCCCCACCGCCACCCGCGGACAGGGCAACTGCCTGCGGGGGAACGCGCTGCGCAAGACCGTGCCCGCCGGGCTCACGGACACCGCGTCCTGCCCGGTCCCCGCCACGTCGCCCACGCCCGCGGGCAGTTGGCCGAGTGAGAAGGGGCCCGCTGGCATCCCGTTCACCGAGGTGGCCGCGCCGGGCCCGCAGCCGGAGTTCCCGCGCGCCGCCACCGCAGGCGCCACCGTCGTGCCGGACGTACCGGCGCTGCCGGACGTCGCGGACACGGCGCTGCCGCCGGAGTCGCTGCTCGCCGGCCGTGCGCGGGTACGAGCCTCGTGAGCGGCGGCTACGGCGCCGGTGTGAAGCCGGGTACCGGCTTGACGGGGACGTACGTCCGGTCGTCGAAGTCGAAGACCACCGGCTCCGGCTGGGAGGCGACGCCGGCCTCGACCCGGTACATGGTGCCGTCCGAGCCGATCCAGTAGCGCACGGTGGGTGACGTACCGGCCTCGTCGGACCCGCCGGTCTTGCCGGACGACCCGCCGGCCTTGTCGGACCCACCGGCTTTGTCGGACGACCCGGCCTTGCCGGACGACCCGGTGCCGGCGTCCGGCCCGTTCATGATGTCCGTCCGATGGCCGCGCACCTCGTCCCGCCCGACCCACGCCGCGCCGTTCTGCGGCAGCAGCGCGGCGTTCTCCGGCCGGTCGCTGCCGAGGCCGAGCGCGATGCCCAGCGAGGTGTCCAGGGCCATGCCGGACGTCTGCAGCGGACGGCGGTGCCAGCCGGACGCGGGCGGCGACGCCGGTGCGACCGCCGGGGGGTCTGCCATGGGGTGGACGAGAACGGTGGTGGCCGTCCACTGGATCAGCCCGTCGCTGGAGGTGTCGCGCCCGGTGCCGCGCACCACCCCGTAGCCGGTGTGGGTACGGTAGTCGACGGACGCGGAGATCACCAGCCCGCCGGCGGCGTTCGGCACCGTGATCGTTACCGCCCGGCCTCCCGCCTGGTAGTTGAGGAACCGTGTGACCGCCAGCCGGTTCGCCTCCTCCGAGGTCAACGCCCGTGGGGCGGTGGGCCCGCCGCTGTCGCCGAGGAGGGCGAAGGCGGTGACGGCGGCGGCCGTGATGCCCAGGGCGGCTGCTGCCACCCGGCGCGACCACGGCCACCGGCGGCGCCGGCCCGCCTCGCGCCCCCTGGGACCCCGCCTGGTGTCGATGCTCCGCGTTCCGATACTCCGCACGCGGCGCGACTGTAACAGGTCCCGCGGAGGCAGGGGAGAACACTGTGTTCGAAAGACATGACCCTCCGTAACCCTTAAACTCACCCTGGAATATGCCGATTTAGCGTCGGCGTCGAACAAATGAAGGAATGCCATGCCATTACATGGAGTGGTGCGTTTAGTGCTGTCCGGCCTCTTAGTGGTGGGCGGCGGCACAGGCACACTCTTGACCGGCGCCGGGCAGGCCGGCGCTTCGGCCTCCGACGGCAGCCTCACCGTTCAGGTACTGCGGGACTTCTTCGGCACCGGCGTGATCAACTCGACCATGGACGTGCCGCAACGGGGAATGAAGGTCGACGTCACCGATCCGGCCGGCCATCGCGTCAGCGGCGTCACGGACGCCACCGGAAAGGTCGTCGTGCCGCCGTCGAGCGAGCTGACCGGCGGCCGTTACCGCGTCGACGTCACCGTCCCGGCACCGTACAGCGACTATCTGCGGGCGGCACCCGCCTCGACCGCGCCGAACCACTTCGACAGCTTCACCACCTTCGTGGACATCTCGGACGGCAAGGACGACTCGGTCATCACCGGGGTCTGGGACCCGGCCGATTACGCACTCCCCGACTCCCGCTATTTCGTGCCGGTCCAGAGCGGCGCCGGCGGGACGGAGACCCGGGCGCTGGTGGCGTTCGGGACGGACGCCCGCGGCAACTGTCCCGACCAGGAGCCGTGCCCGGAGGTGCTCACCACCCAGGACCAGGTGGGCACGACCTACGGGCTGGCCTACGACAGACACCGCGACCAGCTCTTCCAGTCGTCGTTCGCCCGGCGGTACACCGAGTACGGGCCGGACGGCGGCGACGCGATCTACACCGTGCCGGCCCACGGCGGCGCCCCGAAGCTCTTCGCGGAGGTGCCGGACGCCACGGAGACGCCGCACGACACCGGCAACCTGATCAAGGACGCCGGCTTCACCGACGCACCGGGCAAGGAGAGCATCGGCAGCCTGGACCTGTCGGACGACGGCTCGACCCTGTACGCGGTGAACCTGCTCACCCGCAGCCTCGTCAGCTTCGACGCGACCAAGCCCACGGCCTCGGCGCCCGAGGCGACCGTGCCGATCCCCGACCCGGGCTGCGCGTCGCCGGACGACTGGCGCCCGTTCAGCGTGGCCACCCACAACGGCACCCTCCATGTCGGGGGCGTGTGCAGCGCGGAGAGCACACAGGACCGCGCGGACCTGAAGGCCGTCGTCGCCACCTACGACGGCGAGGACTTCACCACCGTGCTGTCCCAGCCGCTCGACTTCGAGCGCGGGGCCGTGCTCACCGGCAGGTCCGGCTACGACCAGGTCAACCACTGGAACCCGTGGAACACCGACCTGGAGGACTGGGACGACCGCAACGTGGACGGCCCGATGATCGATCCGCAACCGGAGCTGGCCGGCCTGGCCTTCACCCGGGACGGCTCGCTGATCCTCGGCTTCCGTGACCGGTTCATGGACGTCGTGAGCTGGGGCGGGCTGGACCCGAGGCCCGGCAACGACACCCCGCAGAACGGCATGTCCGGCGGCGACATCACCATGGCCTGCGCCACGCCCACCGGCGGGTTCGAGTGGGAAGGCACCGGAAACTGCCCCGACCACGCCACGGACCCGACCCTCGACGGTGCCCAGCCCGGCGGCGTCGTCGAGTACTTCCCGGGTGACTTCTTCCCGAACGGCGGCTCCGCGACCCAGCCCGGTCCGCACCAGGAGTCCTCGCTGGGATCGGTCGCCTACATCCCGCAGCAGCAGTGGGCCGTCAGTACGCAGATGGACCCGACCGGCCAGGTCATCACCAGCGGAACGGGCTACTACGACGTCGAAACCGGCCTCGGCCCGGGCAACGATCCGGCCGCCAACGCCTACCAGTTCGTCGGCCCGAACCAGAACGGGTTCGGCAAGGCCGGCGGCCTCGGCGACATCGCGTACGCCGCGGCGAACGCACCGATCCAGATCGGCAACGTGGTGTGGTTCGACGGCGATCACAACGGCGTCCAGGACGCCGGGCACGTACTCCTGCCGGACGCGACGGTCAACCTGCTGGACGCCGACGGCGAGAAGGTCGCCACGACCACGACCGATGCCGCCGGTGAGTACTACTTCGGCGGTGCCGGAGCGGAGTACGAGCTGACGCCGGGCGCCGAGTACACCGTGCAGTTCGATGTGTGCACGGCGGACACCGGCGAGGTGCCGGGCCGGCCGGCCGCCGACGACCTGCGGTTCACCCTGCCGCGGGCCGGCGACGACCGCGTACACGACTCCAACGTGACCCCGCCGGACAACGGCCGGCTGTGCAACGGGTATGCCCCGGTCACCGCGCCGGCCAGGCCGGGCGGGGTCGATCACACGATCGACGCCGGAGTGTACGTCCCGAAGGAGGCACCGCCGACCCCCACCCCGCCGACGCCGACTCCGCCCACACCCACCCCGCCGGCAACCGAGCCGCCGGCACCGGCACCGGAGCCCCCGACACCCGCGGCGCCCCACACCCCGGCACCGGCAGGCGACCGGAAACCGGGTGGTTCACTCGCCGGCACGGGCTCGTCCGGCCTGGGTGAGCTTCTCGCCCTCGCCGCCCTGCTGCTCGGTGCGGGCGCGGCAGTCGTTCTGGTCAGCCGTCATCGGCGAGCCAGGCACCGCTGATACCCGAACCCCACGGCGGGCCGGTGCGATCGCACCGGCCCGCCGGCACCCGGCAGTCACCCGGGCACCTCCGAATCGCGGGGGCAACGTCGCCACCGGGTGGTGCACATGGGTCCGATCACGTATGACTTGGGTGCCTCGCGGAGTTACCGAAGGGTGTTGTTCCGGTTTTTTCATCGTGCCCTGGTGCAGTGCGGGGGTCTTGACAGCCAAGGGCCGAAGAATCTACAAATAAGATTGCGCCGCTGAGGTTCGGGCTATGGTCCCGATTTCCCGGCGCCTCTGTATATGGGCCTCCCCCTCCCCGTGACCCGGCGTCGCGGGTGCCGTCTTCCGGCCTTTCTCTCCCCCCACAGGTTGAAAAGTCACGTTTCTGCGACGCCGTCCGGGACGCAACCCGGTGGCGGCTTTGCCATGCCCGCACACGAATGACTCGCACAGGGAGGAAATGTTGGCAGACAAGACCGAAGTGGAAGAAGTCTATTCGGCGCTGGAGGAATCCGCCCGGCTCGTGGGTGCCGTCTGCGTACGGGACAAGGCGTGGCCCGTGCTCGATGCGTTCGGTGCCGTGGTCGGAGAGGATCTGGTCGTCCTCGGGGTGCAGAGCGGCAAGCGGAACGCGGCCGAGCTGGATTTCAGTTTCCGGGTGCCGGGCGAGATCGGGAATCCGTACCCGTACGCGCTGGAAAAGGGCTTCGTCGGCGAGACCGACCATCCCGTCGGCACCCTGCTCTCCGACGTCGGCGCCCGGTTCCCGGTCCAGGAGTACTACGTGGACGCCGGGGTCGTCGGCGGGTTCAAGAAGCTCTACGCGCACTTCCCGCAGGCATTGCAGCCGCTCGCGGCGCTCACCGACATCCCGTCCATGCCGGAGGCGGTCGCCGAGAACGCGGGGCTCTTCGCGCGCTACGGGCTCGACAAGGTGGCGATGGTCGGGGTCAACTACCGCGCGAACACGATGAACCTGTACTTCCAGTTCGCCCCGGACAACCGGCCGGAGCCCGGCGCCCTCGCCTCGATGCTGCGCGAGATGGGAATGCCGGAGCCCACCGAAGCGGTGCTCCGGTATGTCAGCGCGGCCATGCGGGCGAACATCACGCTCGGCTGGGACTCCGCGCACATCTTCCGGGTCGCTCTCGCCCCGCCGCCGAGTGCGGGATTCGAGCCCGCGGAAATCCCGGCCCCCATGGAACCGCACATGGAGCGGTTCGTGCGGGAGGCGCCGTTCGCGTACGAGGGCGAGCGGGTGAATCTGATCGCCGTCAAGTGGGTGCCGGAGGAGCAGTTCGTCGAGGCGAATTCCTACTACCAGCTCTCGCCCATGCTGAAAAAACTCACCAAGGGCGACTGACATCCCGGCGGCAAGGAAGCCGCATCCGAGACTTGGAGGTCACCATGTCCGAAGCCGTCGAGGCGGGAACCGCCGTCTCCGGAAACCTCGCCGCGCGGGCCGACGCGCTCTTCGCGGAGGCGGCCGACGGGCCCCGTGCGCAGCTCGGCGAGAAGCTTCTGCGCATGTCCCTGGCGGCCTGGGAGAACCCGGAGCTGCGGCCGCAGCTCCTGGAGCGGGTCCGGGCCGCGACCAGCAGCGCCGAGGGCGCGGAGTACCTGCGCGAGCACTTCTCCGCCCTCTTCGTCACCCGGCTGGGAGAGGTCGTCGATGTCCCGCCGCTGCGGCTGAACGCGCTGGTGGTGCAGGTCGTCGGGCTGATCATGCTGCGCTACGTGATGAAGATGGAGCCGATCACCTCGGCGTCGGTGGACGAACTCGTCGAGACATTCGCGCCCACGCTCCAGGGCTACCTGAGCGAGTAACCGCGACTTCAACGACAGGAGAACCATGTCCAGTCCCGCAGAGAACCTGTACGCCGCCATCGAGAAGACCGCAGGGCTCGTGGACGTGCCCTGCGCGCGCGAGAAGGTCTGGCCCATCCTCAGCGCGTTCGAGGAACTGCTCCCGCAGGCCGCGATCCTCTTCCGGGTGGCGACCGACGCGCGCCATGCCGGCGAGATGAACTGCCACATGATGATGCTCCCGAGCACCATCGACCCGCACGCGCTCGCGCAGGCCAACGGCCTCCTGCCGCGTACGGACCACCCCATCGACTCGCTCCTAGGAGACATCGAGGCGGGGTTCCCCATCGGCAGCTACGGCGTCGACTTCGGCCTCGTCGGCGGCTTCCAGAAGGCGTGGTCGTGCTTCCCCGGCGAGCAGATGCAGAGCCTGCCGAAGCTCGCCGCCCTTCCCTCCATGCCGCCCAGCGTGGCCGGGAACATGGACTTCTTCGAACGCTACGGGCTGGCCGAGAAGATCACCCTGATCGGCATGGACTACGGACACCGCACGATGAACGTGTACTTCGGGGAGGTCGACGACTGCCTCACGCCGGCGGCCGTCCGGTCCATGCTGAGCGACATCGGCATGCCGGAGCCGAGCGAGCACCTGCTGACGTTCGCCCAGCAGGCGTTCGGCTTCTACACCACGCTGAGCTGGGACTCCCCGGACATCGAGCGCTTCTGCTACTCGGCGATCACCCCGGACCCGCTGGCGATCCTGGACCGGGTGGAGCCGAAGATCGAGCACTTCCTGCGGGAGATCCCGTACGGCGCCGACAACCCCAAGGCCGTCTACGTCGCCACCTCGCCGGGCGACGGCGAGTACTGCAAGGTCCAGTCGTACTACCAGTGGCGCCCGCGCCTGGTGAACCACATGCACACCACGGCGCCCCCCGCCTCCGGCTAGCGAACCAGCCGGGCGGACCCGTCCGCCCGGCTCCTTGCCTCACGGTTGACGCCACGCGGACCAGGGGCGAAGTCCGCCGGTCGACGGCGACGGGGGTGCCCGTACGCCCGGCTCAGGGCCGGCGCTGTGCGGAGAGCGCGGCGAGTTCCTCGATGTCGTAGTGCGAGCGGCGGTTGGGCGCGCCGTAGCGGGTCAGCTTCCCCCGGCTCACCCATTTGCGGATCGTCGCCTCCGACACCCCCATGGCCAGCGCGGCCACCTTGGTCGGAACGAGCCTGTGGTGCGGTGGTCTGCTCACGCCTCGCTGCCCTTTCGCTGCCGTTCCATGAGCTGCTTGAGCAGGAGCCATTCGTGCGGCGCCCAGGTGTGTCCCCCCGAGCACGCGATGCTCCGCACGGGCACCGGCTCGCCGGGCCTCAGCGAAGCGGTGATGGTCCCGCCGCAGCCGTCCTGGACGCACTCCCCGACGAAGGTGAAGTGCCCGCCCAGTTCGGGATCGATGGTCTGCCGTAGCTCCTTGACCAGGGCCTCGACCTCGTCGGCGAAGTCCGCCGCCGCCGGCTGGGCGCTGATCCAGTCCAACTGCCCGGCGAGGAACACCGCCAGGTGCGGGACACTCCGCTTCGGCGCGGCGGCCCTCCGCTTCTCCACGACCGTCCGCGACCACGACTCCAGCAGGGAGGAGATGCGCTGCCGCGTGTCCAGCACCGAGATGTCGGGATAGTCGAGGCGGCGGCTCGTGGAGACCTTCGTCGGATTGCTCCACCGGGTCGCCACCGTCGGCGACGCCTGGTACAGGCACTCCCGGTGCAGGCCGGCCAGCTCCCGCAGATGACGCCCGGCCTGCCTGATGCAGGGGGCGCACAGGAGAGAGGGGGCAGCAGCGCTGGTTCTCTGCGCATGACCTCGCGTACAGGGATGAAACGGCATCGAAGCCCCTCCGTCTGACCCATCGCCTCGAAAACCGCTGCCCCCGAGGGACCCGCGCCGACTGCGTCAGTCGGCCGGTTCGCACACCCGCCCGGCACCCGTTCCCGGTCGCCGGCTCCAAGACTGACCTGTCCGGCTTGAGGGTGACTTGCCGGTGGCTTGCCGTGGGCACGTGCGCGGTCCGTACGGACCGGTCCGCCGCCGGCTTCGCTGGCGTGGAGGTCAAGGCCGTGTCACACTTTGGGCACGTCACTCCTGCCCGGACGAGGAAATGCGGAGGGTGGGATTCCCCCGAGAATCACGGCAACGCGGCGGATCCGTAGAACGGAAGAGCCGTTGCCGGTGGGGGACTTACGCATCCGGCCCCGCGCCGCAAGTCGCACGGTCCTGCTCTCGGCCACGGCCGGGACCGGCGCGGTCGGCCGCCGGCGTTTCGCTATCCGACGTCCTGCTGGAACGAGCAGCGGGCAGGTCCTTTTCACACCGCCCTATGGGGGAGCAATGAGCACCAATCCTGGGATCGAGCGTTTGTGTGCGGCTGCGGAAGAAGCGGCCGGGCTGGTGGGCGTGGACTGCCCGCCCGAGAAGATGACCGCGTTGCTGACGGCGTTCCCGAACGTCGTCACCGACTCCACCGTCGTGTTCAACGCGGTGAACAAGGGAGGCAGCATCCGGGACCTGTCCTTCGACTTCACGGTGCCGCTGGCCGAGGGCAATCCCTATGAGCGTGCCCTGGAACACGGCCTCGCCGAGGAGACGGACCATCCGGTCCGCGGCATGTTCGCGGACCTGCTCACCGCGCTCCCGGTCGACTGCTACGGCGTCGACTACGGCGTCAACAGCGGCTTCAACAAGAGCTACGCCGTCTTCCCGATGGGCCGGTTGCAGGAACTGGGCCCGCTCGCCTCCGTCCCCGCCATGTCCACCGCGCTCTCCAGGTGGATGGACGTGCTCGTCGAGTACGGCCTGGACGGCAAGGTGTCGACCGTGGCCATCGACCACGCGAACCGGACGTGGAACGTGTACTTCAACGGGCTGTCCCCGGAGCACTTCGAGCGCGCCACCGTCCAGGCGATGCTGCGGGACTTCGGGCTGCCGGAGCCGAGCGGACAACTACTGGACTTCGCCGCGACCTCGTCCGCGCTGTACCCGACCTTCGGCTGGGACGCCGCGGAGATCGAGCGGGTCAGCTTCTCCACCCGTACGACCGACCCGGCGGCGCTCCCCTCGCACGTCGAACCGAAGCTCGGCGTGCTCGCCGCCAAGGCGCCCTACACCTACGAGGGCGACCGCAAGCTCGTCTTCGCCGGCGCGCTGACGGCCGACGGGGAGTACTTCAAGCTCGCGACCTACTACCAGTTGGCCACGGCCGCGCACGACCGGGTACGCCGCGGGAGCTGACGTACGCGCGGCAGCCGGAGATCCGGCTCTGTTCCGCCGGGGTCGTGCCGGGGCGCGACGTCGAGGGCCTCACCGCCGGTGCGGCCCTCGGTCGCCGCCGGCGGCCCGGACGCATTCCGGCCGCACCCCGTTCACCGGAGGCCGAACCGCCTGGTGGCCGGCGGCACCGGCCCGTGGTGCCGGAGTGCGGTCGCCGGTCAGGCGGCGTTGTAGGCGATGAGGCGGTTGAGTGCGGTGAGGACCTGGACGTCGGCCAGGACGGGGAAGTCGAAGGGCAGCGGACGCGGACCCGCCTGGTCGGCTATCGAGCTGAAGCCGCCGTCGTCGTGCTGCTGGTCCGTGAGGTACGCCAGCGGCTTGGCGAGATCGGTCCCGGGCGCGTGCCGCGCGAGGGTGGCCAGGGCCTGGGCGGTGGAGAGCACGTCGCTGTCCTTGCCCGGCGTGTGCCCCCAGCCGCCGTCGCTGCCGCGGCTCTCGTCAAGGAACGCCACGGCCTTCGCGGTGGCTTCGCCCGCACGCCGGTGCAGTGCCGTCTCCTCGGCCGGTACGCAGGCCAGGGCGTCCAGGATGCGCAGGATGGCGCTGGACCTGCTCAGCGTCCAGCTCGGCTCGAAGCTGCCGTCCTGCTGCTGGGCGTCGATGAGGACGCCGACCGCGGGAGCCAGCATGGCCCCGTAGCGGCTCCAGGGCAGGGCGATCACCGCGCCGGCCGTCATGTCGAGATCCGAGGTGTGGCCCCGCAGATACGTGGGGAAGCCGCCGGCCTCGTTGGTCCGCGAGCAGAGGTACTCCTCCCCCGCCGCGATGCCGTGGCGGTACCGCCGCGCGTCGAGCAACCGCAGGAGTTCCACGCACCGGGCGGTGTCGTCGACGTCCGTCTGCGTGGTCGCCTCGTTGTACCCCCAGCCGCCGTCGTAGTGCTGCCGCGAGGCGAGGTACTGCCCCATCCGCGCCGCCAGCCGCTCGTGCCCCGGCGCCGACGCCAGCGCCAGCCCGGCGAGCGACGTCACGAAGACCTCCTGCCCGTCGATGAACGGCACCCCGCCGTCCGGGCCGCGCAGCCGCGACAGCGCCTCGATCCCCTCCCGCATCAGCTCGGAACCGGGCCGGAAGGTGTGGAGGGCGTGCAGCGCCACCAGGTGGCACAGGGCGTTCCCCTCCCACACCCGCCTCGCCGGGAAGGCCGCCAGCCGCCGTACGAGCAGCTCCTGGTAATCCGCCAGCTCCTCCCCGGACTCGCCCGCGTCCGCACCCGCGTTGTCGTGGACGTACAGGATCGTCGCCGCGTACAGCGTCAGCTCCGTCCACACCGCCTGCGGCCGCGGAGCGATCTCCCGCGGATCGGGGCGCTTGCCGTCCGGCAGCAGTCCGCACAGCACGAGAATCGTGTCCAGCAGCAGCCGCTTCCGCATCCCGGAGCCGTGCCGGGCCCCGCTCAGCCCCGCGAGCAGCTCGTCCGCCTCGCACGCCCGGCCGGAGAGCGCGTCCACGACCACCCGTTCCAGCGTGCCCTTCGGCTGGGCCCGCTGCAGGTACTCCTGCAGCTCCTTCTGCACCCGCGGCAGCGCCCGCTCCTTGCGCAGCAGCAGCAACAGCAGCGCGGACTCGATGATTCTGCCGGCACACCGGTCCCTCAGCGCGCCCTCGCCGTCCACCTGCACCGCCAGATGCCGCGCGACACGACGCCGTACCTCCCGCACCCCGGGCCGCTGCCCGGAGCCCCCTCCCACGGGCTGCGAAACGGCGTCGGCCGCGGAACCAACCAGTCGATCAGTCATCAAGGACTTCCTTTCGGAAAGGCAAAAGACCCGGCCCGCTGAAACAGCGGACCGGGTTGCGGAGTTGCCGGGTGCTAGGGGAAAGGACAGGCGGTCTCAGGCATTCCGGAGGAGTGCCTGAAAGCCGAAAACCCTGCGGAATCGCGAAGCGCCCGTGAGCGCTGACGGGTGACGGCGATAACCGTCATCCCGGAGAGGGGGGAATCTCACCCTCCGCATAACTGATTTCGGACAGGGGAGACTTGCCGGAAGTGTGACACGGCGTGATCTCCGCGTCAACGGTTCCCCTGTGGCGGCTCGCTCTCAGCCCTTCAGCCGCCTGCCGCGTCCTGCCGCAGGATCGCCGCCGCAGTCTCGCGGGCGTACCGCGCGGGCTCGGTGCTCCGGGAGATGGCGGCGAAGGTGAGGGAGCCGGCGTACAGGATCACGAAGCGGTTCGTGACCGCGTCCGGGTCGGGGACCCCGGTGGCGGCGATCAGGCCGCGGAGGTACGCGCTGACGGCGAGCTGGTGGTCGCGGACCGCGGCGGCGGCGCGGGCGCTGTCCGCACCGATCTCGTTGAAGGCGTTGGTGAACGGGCAGCCGCGGAAGTCCGGTCTGCCGAACCACCACTCCAGCCAGTCGAAGACCGCCAGCACCCGCTCCCGGGGCAGTCCCGTGGCCTCCTTGGCGACGAAATCCGCCAGCTCCCCGCGCACCCAGCGGTCGCGCCGCCTGAGGTACGCCTCGACCAGCTCGTCCTTGGAGCGGAAGCAGCGGTAGAGGCGCTTGAGGGAGACGCCGGCGGTGTCGCGGATCCGGTCCATACCCACCGCGCGGATGCCGTGGGCGTAGAAGAGCCGGTCGGCGGCTTCCAGTACGCGCTCCCTGGCGGCCTCGTTCTCCGCGTCGTCCATGTCCGCTGCTCCCGTCCCCGTCCGCGTCCCCGCCGTCACGTCCCGCTGCGCCGCCCTCAACGTACCGGCCCTGTCCCGATCACGTCGCGGCGGCGTCCGCCACTTGAGAACGACCGTTCTCGACATTACCCTCTGGACGGAGAACGGTCGTTCCCCGGCCGTTCCACACCGTCGGTGCCGGCGGGCCCGGAACAGGGGACCGGGTCCGCCACGCACCGACACGCGCGCACCCGGATGACCGGCGGAGCGCGCCGCCGGAGCGCGGCGGGCACCGGGGCCCGCGGCCCTCCGGCAACCCGCCCGTGTCGGGTTTGCGAGAGAGCGCCCTCCAGGTCGTAGCGTCCCCGGCATGACCCACACGACCACTCCGCAGCAGCGCACAGGCTCCGGCTTCGGCGCCAGGAGCACCACCGCCGACGTCCTGCGCGGCGTCGACCTGAGCGGCCGGCTCGCCGTCGTCACCGGCGGCTACGTCGGTCTGGGGCTGGCGACGACCCGCGCGTTCGTACGGGCCGGGGCCCGCGTCGTCGTACCGGCCAGGCGGCGCGACGCCGCCGAGCAGGCGCTCGGCGGCCTGGCGGGCGAGGGCCCCGGCGCCGCCGAGGTCGACGAGATGGACCTCGCCGACCTGGACAGCGTCCGCGGCTTCGCCGACCGGTTCCTCGCCTCCGGCCGCTCCCTCGACCTCCTCGTCAACAACGCCGGCGTCATGGCCAGCCCCGAGACCCGCGTCGGTCCGGCCGGCTGGGAGGGGCAGTTCGCCGTCAACCACCTCGGCCACTACGCCCTCGCCAATCACCTCCGCCCCGCCCTCGTCCGCGACGGCGGCGCCCGCGTCGTCGCGCTCTCCTCCCGCGGCCACCACCTCTCCGGCATCCGCTGGGACGACCCGCAGTTCCGCGCGGAGCCGTACGACAAGTGGCTGGCGTACGGCCAGTCGAAGACCGCGAACGCGCTCTTCGCCGTCCACCTCGACGCCCTCGGCCGGGACGCGGGCGTCCGGGCGTTCAGCGTGCACCCCGGGGAGATCCTCACGGAGCTCGCCCGCCACATCCCCCGCGAGGAGCAGATCGCGCAGGGCTGGATCGACGAGGACGGCAAGGTCAGCGACGCCTTCAAAACCGCTGAGCAGGGCGCCGCCACCCAGGTCTGGGCGGCGACCTCGCCGCACCTGGCCGGCCTGGGCGGCGTGTACTGCGAGGACTGCGACGTCGCCGAGCGGGCGGGCGCCGGCGGCGAGGGGGAACTGCGCGCGGGCGTACGGGACTACGCCACCGACCCGGACCAGGCCGCCCGGCTGTGGGCGCTGTCGGCGGAGCTGACGGGCGTCGAAGCCTTCGGGGCGGCGTCCAGCCGGGCGTGAGCGGCGCCCAGCCGGGCGGGAGCACGTCCGGCCGGGCGGGGGCAGCGTCCGGCCGGGCGGGGGCAGCGTCCGGCCGGGCGGGGGCAGCGTCCGGCCGGGCGGGATCCGGGCCCAACGGCCCTTCCGCTGCTGAGAGTTGCGTGCATGGAGATGCGACGGCTGGGGGCGGATGGCCCGCGGGTGGCCCCGATCGGGCTCGGCTGCAGTGCGATGTCCGGGGCGTACGGGGTGCTCTCCCGCGGCCTGCTCTCCGGCAGCTACCGTCCCGTGGCCGACGCGACCGGCGCACGCTCCCATCTGCCGCGCTTCCAGGACGGCAACGTGGCGGCCAACCTGGCGCTGGTGCAGAACCTGCGGAAGATCGCCGGGCCGCGCGGCATCACGGTCGCGCAGCTCGCGATCGCGTGGGTGCTGGCGCAGGGGCGCGCGGGGACGCGGCCGGAGGGCGACGTCGTCGCGCTGGTCGGGGCGCGGCGCCCGCAGCGGGTCACGGACGCGGTGGCGGCGGCGGAACTGGAGCTGACGGACGAGGAGTTGGCGGCGGTCGAGCGCGCCGTGCCGCGTACGGCCGTGGCGGGCGAGCGGTACGGCGCGGCGGCGATGGCACACCTGGACAGCGAGCGGTAGGACGCGCGGCCGGTACGCGGACGGGCCCGCGACACGGAAGCGGGCCCGCCGGCGTCGTACGGCCGGCGAACGGCCGGCCGGCGTGGACGCCGACCGGCCTGCGGCGCCGGACCGTCAGCAGCGCTTCTCGGACGCGCCCTGGTTGGCCAGCGGCGCCCCCTCGACGCGCAGCGTGCCGACCGCGGCCGTGCACTCGTTCGCGGTGGCCGTGCCCTGCGTCCAGAACTCCTGCTGCGTGGTGTCGTTGCGGGTGAGCTTGCCGACCACGGCGTCCCGGTCGTAGCTGAACACCCCGAGCGTCACGTCGTACGGCTTCGCGCCGGTGTGGAAGCTGTCCCACACCCACAGGTAGCCGTAGTTCTCCTTGCACGACGGCGAATAGAACTGCTTCACCGACGCGACGGTCGCGCCGCTCCGCTTGATGTAGCCGGTCGCTCCGATCTGGTAAGCATCGTCACAGACCCCGGCGGCCTGGGCCCGCTTGCTGTCGGGGTTGCCCTGGGCGGTGGGCGCGGTGGCCGCCGCCCGGTCGCTCTTGCCCGAGGGCGCCGGCGCGGGCCCGCTGCCCGCGTAGGCGGCGCCGGCGGGGGTGAGGACCAGCACGGTGGCGGCGGCCGCCAGAGCGAACTTCCTGATACGGGTGGAACGCATAGCTGTACTCCCTTTTCTGGACACAGAGGGATTTCAGAAGCATACGGCTCATGCCCCGGATACCCGGTAAGACCCGTGACGCCCAGGGAGGGTTGTAGAAGCAACCGGCGCAAATCCCCCGATCTTTCAGGCCCGGGACAGGGATCGCACGACGCGTATCGCGGCGCAGGCGCACCGGGCCGGGCGGCGGCGTACGCGGGCGGCGCTAGAGTGAGCGCGTGACCTCCCCTCCGGACGACGCATCGACGCTGGTCGGCGACGGCGAACGGGACGACGGCGCCCGGCGGTTGCGGGACGCGTACGCCGAAGGACGGCTGACCCGCGAGGACATGGACGCGCGCCTCGACCGCGTGCTCACCGCCACCACCCGCGGCGAACTGGCCGAGGCCCTGGCGTCGTTGCCCGCGGAGGACCCGGGCACGTCGGCCGCGATCGGGGCCGCGACCGGGCGGGTGAAGCGGAGCGGCGCATGGCGGGTACCGCGGACGCTGAGGGTGGAGTCGGCGCTGGGGCGCGTGCGGCTGGACCTGTCGCGGGCGGTCATCGAACACCCGGTGGTCGACATCGTGCTCAACGTCGGCACCGGCAGGGCCTCGATCACCGTTCCGCACGACGCCGTGGTCGACCTCGACGGCGTGCAGACCGGCATGAAGGACTCCGTCTACAAGCCCCCGCGCAGGCCCGCGGCCGGCGGGCCGACGATCCGGATCTCCGGGGTCATGGGCTTCGGCCGGCTGACGGTACGGCACGCGCGCCGCTGACCGGCCACGGGCCGGGCGTCAGCCGTCGAGGCCGACACGGACGAGGAGATCGCCGCGGATGTCCTCCCTGACGCGGGGCATGCCCAGCCCGCGCAGGCGGAGTGCCTGGCCGTCGCGGACGGCGGCCGGGATGCGGACGTGCTTCCCGCCGTCGATCAGGGTCGGTACGAGGGCGGTGGTGCCCCCGGCCACCTGCTCCTGGGGCAGCAGGACGTGGACGTGGAGGTCGTCGCCGTCGCGGGTGAAGCGGGGGTGCGCCCGCTGAGCCACCTCGACGTAGAGGTCCGCCGGGGGGCCGCCGCCCGGGCCGATCCCGCCCTCATTCAGCCCGCGTCCGCGAACGGGCCTTCCTCGTCGGGAGGCTGGCCGTCCGCGAACGGCGGCGGATCCCCGGGAAAGCCGAAGAAGCGGAGGAACTTCTCGGCCTCGTCCTTCCGGCCCGTCGCCCGTACGTCCTCGGCCATGCGCGCCGCCAAGTGCACCATCTCGGGGTCGTCGCTGTTGAACCCGAGCCAGCTCATCAACTGCTCGGCGACGTACTCCTCCGGCGGCACGCCCCCCTCCGGCTCCGGCTCGTACTCGGGCTCGTGCTCCGGCCCGGGCTCGGGCTCGGCTTCCGGTGCGTACAGCAGGTCGCGGAAGGGCGGGGCGACCTCGCTGTTGTTCGCCGCGGCGGAGAGCCGGGCGAGGAGCCCGATGCGCTCCACCGTGCCCTCCACCTGCTCGTCGTTGCGCGCGAGCCACCAGACGACGGCGCTGCCGGGGTCCTTGAGCACGTCGTCGGAGAGGTACCTGCGCTTGTTCCGCTCGAGGGCGCGCCGGACCAGGCCGTACGCCGCCAACACCTCACCGTCATGGCTCGCAGGAGAACGCCGGGCGGGCGCGGCGCGCTCGGGTACGAGGGCGGCGAGCGTGCCGCCCGCGCCGAGCGCGGTGTCGCACCATCGGGCGAGCTCCGGCGTGGGGCTCTTCTGCCCGGTCTCGACCTTGCTCAGATGGCTCTTGCTGTAGTGCACCAGCGCGGCGAGGCGATCGAGCGTGAGCCCCGCCGCCAGGCGCCGCCTGCGGAGTTCGGGCCCGAACCCGTACGTGGGCTCAGGCATCCGGCCTCCCCCGAGAGGGCCCCTGTCGCGGCCTTCGGTCGCCGGCACCAGTCAGCGTGCGGCAGCGGACTCGGGTGGAACAAGGCGAATGTGGCTGTTTCCCGTTTCCCATACGGAGAGTGAACGAACCGGCCTCCTCGGCTGTCGAGACTGCGCCTGCGCCAATCGTCAGGGGGCGGTGGTGGGGGCTGGGGTGTGGGTGGCGTGGTGGAAGGCGGTGTAGGGGCCGTTGCGGGACAGGAGGGTGTCGTGGGTGCCCTCTTCGGTGATGCGGCCCGCGTCGAGGAAGACGATGCGGTCCGCGCGGCGGACCGTGCGCATGCGATGGGCCACGATGACGACCGTGCGGCCGGCCATGAGGCGTTCGATGCCCTGGTGGACGGCCGCCTCGTTCACCGGGTCCAGGGCGGAGGTGACTTCGTCCAGCAGGACGACCGGGGCGTCCTTCAGCAGCGCGCGGGCTATCGCCACCCGTTGCCGTTCGCCGCCGGAGAGTGCGGTGCCTCCTTCGCCGACGTCGGTGGCCCAGCCGCCGGGGAGGCGGTCGATCACCTCGTCGAGCCGGGCGGCGGTGGCGGCGGCGCGGACCTCGGCTGCGGTGGCGTCGGGGCGGCCGAGGCGGACGTTGTCCTCGATGGTGCCGGCGAAGAGGTAGACGTGCTGGAAGACGATGGCGATCTTGGACATCAGGGTCTCGGTGCTGATCGCCCGGACGTCCTGGCCGCCGACGCGGACGGCGCCCGCGTCGACGTCGTGGAAGCGGGTGAGCAGGTGCAGCAGGGTGCTCTTGCCGGCGCCGGACGGGCCGACGACCGCGAGGCGTTCGCCTTCGGCGACCGTGAGGGAGACGCCGTCGAGGACCGTGCGGTCGCCGTGGCGGAAGGTCACCGCGTCGAACTCCAGCCGGTGGCCCGCCGGCTCGACCGGGTCGGCGGCTTCGGGGAGGGGTTCCGTGCGCAGCACCGTGTCGAGCTTCGTCACCACCGTGCGGGCGGCGCGGAACTTGCCCGCCACGTCCGACAGGGACAGCAGCGGGTCTGCGCAGCGGGCGGCGAGGACGAGGGTCGCCAGCACCTCGGCCGCACCGATGTCGCCTTCGAGGGCGAGGTAGGCGCCGAGGGCGAGGAGCGTGGTGAAGAGCGCCTGCACGGTGAGCGTGAGGCCCAGCGCGCCCGGCAGGACGGACAGCGTGGTGCGCCGGGAGGCGCGCTGCACGGCGTGCAGGGAGTCGTCCAGCAGCCGGAACCGCTCGGCGGACCTGCCGCCGGCGCGCAGCACGGGCTGGGCCTGGAGGTACTCGACGACGCGCCCGGCGGCCTCGTGGTCGCGTGCGGCGCGTTCCTCGTCGGCGGCGGCCATCGACCGGCTCGTCCAGACCTGCACGGCGGCGACCACCGGGACGGCGGCGAGCGCGGCCAGCCCCAACTGCCAGTTGAAGACGAGCATGACGGCGACGATCGTCAGCGGGGTCACGGCGGCGGAGAGGGACGGGGCCAGCAGGTGCGCGATGACGCTCATGGCCTGGAGCACGCCCTGTCCCGCGAGGGCGGAGACCTCGCCGACGCGGCCCGCGCCGTACCAGCCGACGGGCAGCCGGGCGAGGTGGTCGCCGAGCCGGTGGTAGAGCCCGCGCAGCAGCTCGACGCCGACGCGGAAGCCGGCGAGGTCGCTGGTGAACCGCAGCGCGCCGTAGAGTGCGAAGACGGCAGCGAAGGCGATCAGCCAGGGCCAGGCGTCCTCGGGCGAACTGCCGAACAGGGCGCGCAGGACGGGGACGAGCAGCGCGTAGGAGAGTCCCTCGACGACCGCCGTCGCCAGCATGAGCGCGACGGTGCGGCGCAGAGGGCGGGCGTGCTGGTGTCCCAGCACCCGCAGGAGGGTGCGGATCATCGGGGCTCGTCTCCTTGCAGCGCGCTGCCGGGGGCTTTCGCCGTGCGGACGGGGCCGGGTGCGGGGTCGGGGGCGGGCGTCACGAGGTGTGGCCGGGGTGCGGTGGCCGGTGAGGCGGGTGGTGCGTCGCCGGGGGCCGGCTCGGCCGCGGGCCCGGTTTCTCCCCTCGTCACGTCGGCGGTGGGCAGCGGGCCCGGGTCGTGTGCCGTCGCGGACCGGTGCGCGTGCCAGAAGTCGGCGAACCTGCCGCCGCGGGCCAGGAGTTCCGCCGGGCTGCCCTGTTCTGCGATCACCCCGTCCGCCAGCATCACGACGGTGTCGGCCTCGGCGACGGTCTCCAGGCGGTGGGCGATGATCAGCGTCGTGCGGTCGCCGCCGGCCGGTGCCGCGAGGGTGCGGCGCACCGCCAGCTCGGTCTGCGGGTCGGCGAAGGAGGTCGCCTCGTCGAGGACGAGCACGGGGGCCGCGGCGAGCAGGGCGCGGGCGAGGGAGAGGCGCTGGGCCTCGCCGCCGGACAGCTCGGCCTCCTCGCCGACCACCGTGTCGTAGCCGCGGGGCAGTTCGAGGATCCGGTCGTGGATGTGCGCCCGGCGGGCGGCGCGGATGACGTCCTCCCTGCCGGCCTCGGGTACGGCGAGGGCGATGTTGTCGGCGACGGAGGCGCGCAGGAGGCGGACGTCCTGGAAGACGAACGAGACCGCGCGGCAGAGGTCCGGGCCCGCCATGTCGCGCAGGTCGACGCCGCCGAGGAGGACCGCGCCCCGGTCGGGGTCGAAGAACCGCGGCAGCAACTGGACCAGGGTCGACTTCCCGCTGCCCGACGGGCCGACGACCGCGGTGACGGTGCCCGGTTCGAGGACCAGATCGATCCCGCGGAGCACCTCGCGCTCCGCGCCGTAGCCGAACCGGACGCCGCGCAGCTCGACGCGGTGGCCCCGCGGCGTACGCGGGCGCGCGGGCTGCGGCAGCGGATCGACGTCGAGCACGTCCCGGATGCGGCCCACGGCGCGGCGGGCGCCTTGCAGGTCGTCGAAGCCGTGGCCGAGGGCGGCGACGGGCGCGGTGAGGCCGAGGCCGAGGAGCAGGAAGGGCAGCAGGTCGGCGGGGGCCAGCGCCCCGGACGTGATCATGGAGGTGCCGCCGACGAGCACGACCAGCAGCACGAACGGCGGCGACAGCGCCACCTGCATGCCCGCGCCGATCGGGGAGAGGCCGTGGACCATCCGCGTGAAGGTGTCGGCGAAGTCGTCGGCGGCGGTACGGAACGCACGGTGCGCGCGCTCGCCGCCGCCGAACGCCTTGACCTCGGCGATCCCCTGCGCGAACTCGACGGAGGCGCTGGAGATCCGGCCCATGGCCGCGTCGAACTCCTCCTGGTCGCGCACCCGCGCGGGGGCCATGAACAGCGGCACGTGCGCGAGCGCGACGGCCACCGGGATGAGCGTGAGGAGCGTGAGCCGCCAGTCGACGGTGAAGAGGTAGGCCAGCGAGGCGGCCGGTACGACGAAAGCGGAGATCAGCTCGCTGGGCGCGTGGGCGATGAGCGGGTGCATCGCCGCCACGTCCTCCCCCACCACCTTGGCGAGTTCGCCGGTACGGCGGCGGGAGAACCAGCCCAGGGGCACACGGCCCAGGCGGGCGGCCAGCCGGCGCCGGAACGCCAACTGCACCCGGCCGTCGAGGAGATGCCCGGCGCCGGACGACGCCGCCGTGAAGAGGAGCCGCACGAGCAGCCCCGCGGCACCCACCGCGACGACGGCCCAGACCCGGTCGCGGTCGACGGGGCCGGGGGCCAGCAGCGTGCGGCCCAGCTCGACGACGGCGAGCAGCGGCACGAGTCCCGCGAGGGCCCCGACGACCTGGAGGAGGACGACGGCGGCGAACCCGCGGAAGTGCGGGCGGAGGAGTCCGGAGACCGTACGAGAGGGCGCGGGCGGCGCGGGCACGGGGCGTCTCTCGGCGGGGCGGGCGTCCCCGTCCGGCGATGCGGGCGGAGTCCGCGCCGGGTCAGCCTGCGTGCCGGCCGCGTGCGGGGTCGCCGGCACCGCGCCAGCGTCCGCGGACGGCGCCTCGGCATCCGGCGGCACCGGGACGGCTTCTGCACGTACCGCATCGGCCTCCGGCCGCGGACCGCCGGCGTCCGGAGGCGGCGGGCCCTCCTCCGCGCGGCGCGGTAGCACCGTCGTGGCGATCAGGACCGCCACCACCAGCAGCGCCGCGCAGAGCATCAGGCCCAGTGCGTATCCGTTGTTGAGGGACGCCGCGCTCGGGGACTCCCCCGTCCGGTGGTGGGCCGCGGTGCCGAGGGCCGCCAGACCCAGGGCGGCGCCCAGTTGGCGGGCGCTGTTGAGCAGGCCGGACGCCATGCCCGCCTCGTGGGCCGCCACGCCGCCGGTGGCGACGCTGACCAGCGGGCCGAGGACGAGGCCGAAGCCGACGCTGGCCAGGATCGAGGGCCCGAGCACGTCCGCCGCGTACGTACCGTCCGCGTCCATGAGCCCGAACCAGGCGAAGCCGGCCGCCGTCAGCAGTCCGCCGCCGGCGAGCAGGAGCCTCGGCGCGTACCGGTAGCCGAGCTTCACCGCGAGCACCGAGCCGGCGACCACCCCGAGGGCGAACGGCAGGAACTGCAGGCCGGTCTCGGCCGGGCCGTTGCCCAGGACCCGCTGGAGGTAGAGCGACATGAAGTAGAACGACGAGGCCATCGCGGCACCGATCACCAGCGTGTACGTGATCGCGCCGAGCACCGCGCGGTTCGCGAGCAGGCCGAGGCGGACCAACGGGTCCCGGCCGGTGGTCCGTTCGACCGCGACGAACGCCGTCAGCAGCGCGAGGGCGACGGCGAGCGTCGTGACCGTGACGGCGGAGGTCCAGGCGTGCCGGTCCGTACGGACGATGCCGAACACCAGCAGCGACATGCCGCCCGTCGCCAGCACTCCCCCGAGAACGTCGGGACGGCCCTGCTCCCGGGCCCGCTCCCCGCGCCACTCCACGCCCCCGCTCGTGCCACGGTCCCCGCCGCCGACGAGCCCCCGTGGCCCGTCGGTCGCGACGCCGCGCCAGGTCATCGCCAGCGCGACCAGCGCCATCGGCACGTTCACGAACATCACCCAGCGCCAGCCCGCGTACTCCGTGAGCACTCCCCCGATCAGCACCCCCAGCGCGCCGCCCGCGGCGTTCATCGCGCTCCAGATGCCGAACGCCCGGACCCGCGCCCGCCCTCCCGGGAACGTCGCCGTCAGCAGCGCCAGCCCTGCCGGGGCGAGGGCCGCGGCGCCGACGCCCTGCGCGGCCCGCGCCGCGACCAGGTGCCCGGGCTCGGTGGCGAAGCCGCCGAGGAGCGAGGCGGCGCCGAAGAGGCCGAGGCCGACGAGCAGCATCCGCTTCTGCCCGTAGCGGTCGGCGGCCTTGCCGCCCAGCAGGAGCAGCCCGCCGAACGTGAGCGCGTACGCGTGGATGACCCACGTGAGGCCCACCTCGCCGAAGCCGAGGGCGGCGCCGATCTCCGGCAGCCCGACGTTCACCACCGACAGGTCCAGCGAGACCAGGAACTGCACCACCGCCGCCGTGGCCAGCACGAGCCCCGCCCGCGCCGCGCCCCCGGAGCCCTTCGCCGGCCCCTCCCGGCCCGGCGCCGCTCCCGGGTCCGCCGTCCCGGCCCGCTCCCCCGTCATGATCCCTCCCGTGGTCCACCGACTTCCGGAACATGTTCCGGAACACGTTCCTAAAGTACACCACCCCTCGGACAGCACCCCGGAAATACCACCTGACCAGCGTCGATTTCCCCGGCAACCCCCGGGGCAGGATGATGGGACGGTGCCCGGACAACGAGACCGCCGACAGCCCGCCGCGACACCCGCCGACCGCACGGACCGCACGGACCGCCCCGGCCGCACCGGCCGGCCGCGCTCGACGTCGCGCGCCGAGATCCTCGCGGCGGCCCGCCGGGTCATCGACCAGGACGGCTGGGAGACGCTGACCGTCCGCCGCCTGGCCGCCGAGATCGGCGTCGGAACGACGACGCTCTACCACCACGTGCACAACAAGGACGACCTCGTGGTCGAGCTGGTCAACCAGCACCTCGACCAGCTCGCGCGCCCCGAGCTGCCCGACGACCCGCGCGAGCGCATCGTCGTCGCCGCCACGACGATGCACGACGCGCTCACCAACTGGCCCTGGGCGGCGGAGGCGCTGACCGCGGACGGCTTCATCGGGCGGCTCGGCGACTCCGCCCTGTGGATCGTGGAGACGATCGTCGCCGGCGCGGTGGCCGCCGGGGCCACGCAGGAGCAGGCCGTCGACGTCTTCCGGAGCATCTGGTACTACACCGTCGGCGAAGTCCTCGTCCGCGCGCGCTCCGACCGCCGCCGCGCCGACGTCGGCACCGCCGACCTGGCGTACGGCCTGCGCCGCCTCGATCCGTCCCGCCAGCCGCAGTTGGCGGCCATCGGCGACCTGTGGCCGGAGCGCTCGGCCGTCGACCTGTATCCGCAGGTCCTGCGGATCATCGTCGACGGACTCCTCGCCACGACCGGCCGGACCGCCTGAGCCCGCCCCACCCCACTCCCTCACCGACGCCTGCCCAACAATTTGAACAAAACAACAACTAGAACTATCGTTCAAAAAGAGGCCAGTCGTCCACACCGCCGAGGGAGCCCCGCATGACCACGCCCGTCACCCGCCGCGCAGGACCCCGGGAGTGGGCGGGGCTCGCCGTGCTCGCCGTGCCGACCGTGCTGCTCGGGCCTGGACGTCACCGTCCTCTACCTCGCGCTCCCCGCGCTCGCCGCCGAGTTGCGCCCCAGCGGCACCCAATCCCTGTGGATCATGGACGCGTACGGCTTCCTGATCGCCGGATTCCTCGTCACCATGGGCACGTTGGGCGACCGCTTCGGCCGCCGCCGGCTGCTGCTCGTCGGCGCTGCCGCCTTCGCGGCCGCGTCGGTCGCCGCCGCGTACGCCCCCAGCGCGGAGGCGCTCATCGCCGCCCGCGCGGCGCTCGGGGTCGCCGGGGCGACGCTGATGCCGTCGACGCTCGCGCTGATCAGCAACATGTTCACCGACGCCCGCCAGCGCGCGCTGGCCATCGGCATCTGGGCGACGATGTTCGCGCTGGGCATGGCCGCCGGGCCGCTCGTCGGCGGGGCCCTGCTGGAGCGCTTCTGGTGGGGTTCGGCGTTCCTCGTCGCCGTACCGATGATCGCGGTGGTGCTGGTCGCGGCGCCATTCCTGCTGCCCGAGTACCGGGCGCGCCAGGACGGGCCCTTCGACCTCCCCAGCGTCGCGCTGTCACTCGCCGCGATCCTGCCCGTGGTCTACGCGGTCAAGCACGTCGCCGCCGAGGGGACCGGCGGCCTGGGCGGGATCACGGTGCCGGCGCTGGCCGCCGGGGCGGCCGCGGGGGTGTGGTTCGTACGGCGGCAGCGCACGCTCGCCGCGCCGCTGCTGGACCTGCGGCTCTTCGCCGAGCGGACCTTCGGGGTGGCGCTCGGGCTGCTGCTGGTCGGGCTCGTCGGTGTCGGCGGGGTGATGTATCTGGTCACGCAGCACCTGCAGTTGGTCGAGGGCATGACGCCGCTGGCCGCGGGGGTGTGGATGGGCCCGCCGGCGCTGATGATGTTCGTCGCCGCGATCGGGGCGCCGCTGCTGGCGCGCAGAGTCCGTCCGGGGTACGTCGTCGGGGCGACGCTCGGCGCGTCCACGGTCGGGTACGGGCTGCTCGCCACCGTCGACCGCGCGGACGGCGCGGCCCCGGTCGTCACCGGCTTCGCGCTCGTCTATCTCGGGCTCGGCGCCCTCGCCGCGCTCGGTACGGACCTGGTCGTCGGCTCGGCGCCGCCGGCGAAGGCGGGCTCCGCGTCCGCGCTGTCGGAGACGGTGCAGGAACTGGGGCTCGCGGTGGGGGTCGCGGTGCTGGGAAGCGTCACGACGGTGGTGTACCGCGCCCGGATGGAGGGGTGGATCCCGGCCGGGCTGCAGGGCGGCGCGCGCGAGGCGGCGGGCGACAGCCTCCCGGCCGCCGTGGAGGCGGAGGTGCCGGTGCAGGTGCTACGGCGGTCGGAGGAGGCGTTCGTCTCCGGGCTGAACGTGGCCACGGGGATCATGGGGGTCGCGGTGGCGGCGCTCGCGGTGGTGGCGGCGGTGGCACTGCGGGGAGTGGGGCCGGCCCGGGAGGAGGAAGGCGGCTGAGCGCGGTGGCCGGTTCAGGGGTGCGCGGCCCGTAGCGCCGGGGCCTGCTGCCTCGTACGGCTCCGCGACCCGCATCGTACGGGCCGCTCCCCCGGCCCGTACGGGCCCGCCGGCCGCCGCGCCCCCGACTACCCTGGTCCCACCCACCACCCCGACGGGAGCCCGCATCGTGGAGCACGGCGTGACGCGCCGCAAGGCCGAGCCCGTCACCGACGGCCGCCGCGCCCGCGGCGCGCGCCGCCGGGCGGAGATCATCGAGGCCACGCTCCGCGTCGTCCAGCGCGACGGCGCCGGCGGCGTCACGCACCGCACCGTGGCCCGCGAGGCGGACGTCACCACCAGCCTCACCGCGTACTACTTCGCCACCCTCGACGACCTGCTGGTGGCGGCGCTGTCCACGGTCGCCGACGAGTACACCCGCCGGCTGCACGAGATCATCGAGAGCGACACCGACGACCTCGAAGGACTCGCCGCCCTCGTCGCCTCCGCGGGCGGCGAGGGCCGCCGGCGCGCGCTCGCCGAGCGCGAGTTGTCCACGATGGCCGCCCGCCGCCCCGCCCTGCGGCCGGTCGCGCGGCGGTGGCGGGAGGTGGTGGCGCAGATCGGCGAGCGGCACTCCACCGACCCGCGGGCGGTCGACGCGCTCGTCGCCGCGACGGACGGGCTGTGCGCGGACATCCTGCTCACCGACGCCCGCCCGGACGTCCGCCGGATCCGCGCCGTGCTCGCGCACAGCCTGCGGACCGGCGAGGACTAGGCCCTGTCCGACAAATCCCGCCTGCGTCTGGGGGTACCGCCCACGTGCGCGCAGCGAAGTGAGGGGAGCCTGGCACGCACGCTCGCTGCGTTGTCGGATCGACCGAAGAGGCCCGCTATGCGGTCGGCCCTCCGCCTTGCGATCGCACGCACCAGACGCCTGGGGGTACCGCCCAGACGCGCCTGCACACTGTGGGGGAGCCCGCCCACAGTGCGGACGGCGCTATGTGCCCGACAGGGCCTAGAGGCCGGGAGGGCTCAAGGGGCGGGAAGGGCTAGAGGGCGGGAAGGGCTAGTCGACCACCGCGGCGACGGCCTCGATCTCCACGAGCTGGTCGTGGTAGCCGAGGACGGTGACGCCCATCAGCGTGCTGGGCACGTCGTGTTCGCCGAAGGCGTCCCGTACCACCCCCCACGCCTTCACCAGATCCTCCTGGCGGGTGGAGGCGACGAGGACGCGGGTGCTGATCACGTCCGGCAGCGCGGCGCCCGCGTCCGCAAGCGCGGTGCGCAGGTTCTCGACGGACTTGGCCGCCTGCCCGGCGAAGTCCCCGACCGCGGCGGTGGAGCCGTCCGCGTTCAGCGGGCAGGCGCCCGCGAGGAAGATCAGCCGGGCCTCGGCGGGCGCCGTGGCGGCGTAGGCGTACTCGGCGACGTCCGACAGGGAATCGGAGCGGATGAGTGTGACGGCACGGGGCACGGGCAACTCCTTCTGAGCGGGGATCGGGCACCTACGACCCTCGCAAGGACCGGGCCCCGCCCGCCACGCATTTCTCTACGCCCCCGAGAGCGCCGGCAGTCCCGGGCGTTACACGGGGCAGGGGTGGTAGTGCAGGCTCAGCGCCTCGTCGACGGCCGTGCTGGTGCGGGTGGAGGCGGCGATGACCTCCGGCCAGGAGCCGTACTTGGCGTAGAGCTGGTCGGCCGTCGGGCCGAGAGGGTTGCCGTACTTGGCCTGGTTGCGCTCCTCCAGGACGCGCACCTCTTCCGGCGACATCCCGGCGCGGGTGATCTCCTTGGCCTGGTTGCGCATGTCGACCAGCTTCCTGGCGACCTCCTCGTCGGACGCGCCGTCCGCCCGCATCCGGGCCTCCGTGCGGCGCATGTCCTCCAGCAGCCCGTGGTAGCGCATCCGGGTCTGCTGGGCCTCGGCCTTCTCGTCCCACGGCAGCACCCGGATCCGGCACACGACGGGATCGGGGCTGGGGCAGGGCTCGGCGGCCGGGGCGGGCGGTGCGAGCGGGGCGGTGATGACGGAGCCGCAGGCTCCGGACGGGCAGGCGGCGGCGGGGTCCGCGGCCGGGCCCGTGAGCAGGGCGGCGGCGGTGAGGAGGGGCGCGAAGAGGAGCAGGAGGGCGCGCCGTAGCCGGTCCGCGCCGCGGGGAACGTATACAGACATACGCGGAGCTTTGCCCCGGGTACGCATACGGTCCCGCAGGCGCACCGGCGACGCCCCCGCCCGGCGGACGCCCCGCCCACCGCCGTGCCCCCTGCGGCCCCGGGTCAGATCACGCCGTCGAGGTCCCGCAGGAGGCGGGCCCTGGAGCGGGCGCCGACCACGGACCGTACGGGCTCGCCGCCCTGGAAGACGAGCAGCGTCGGCACCGCGAGGACGCCGTGCGCGACGGTCGTCAGCGGATTGTGGTCGACGTCGAGGCGTACGGCCCTGACCCGGTCGCCCAGTTCGGCGGCGAGCGCGCCGATGACCGGGGTGAGCTGCTTGCACGACGGGCACCACTGGGCGGTGAACTGCACCAGCACCGGCACGTCCGCGCGCAGCACCTCCTCGGCGAAGGTCTCGTCCGTGACGTACGGAACGCCCTGGGTGGTCGTCTGCGGTGTCGTCCCCGGTGTGGTCGTCATGTGGCCTCTCCCGTCAGCCGCAGCACAGCGGCACGTCTCCGTCGGTCCCGGCCGCGCCGCACGGCGCCGGCAGCGCCTCGGCGCGCGCCAACTGCGCGGTCAGGTGGTCGCGCGCCGCCCGCAGTTCGGCCATCAGCCCGTCCAGCTCGGCGATCTTCCTGCGGTACACCGCGCGCGCGTCGGGGCACGAGTCGCCCGCCGGATGGCCGGCGCGCAGGCACTCCACGAACGGGCGGGTGTCCTCCAGCTCGAAGCCGAAGTCCTGCAGCGTGCGGATCTGCGCGACGAGCCGCAGGGCGTCGTCGCCGTACACGCGGTGGCCGTTGGCGCCGCGGTCGGCGGCGGGCAGCAGCCCGCGCGACTCGTAGTAGCGCAGGGTCCGCGTGCTGACCCCGGCCCTCTCGGCGAGTTCCCCGATGCGCATACGGCCGACGTTAGACGTTGACGCCGACGTCAGGACAAGCGCGGGACCCTACGCTTCCGGCCGGCGGGCCAGGACGTAGGCGCGCGTCGTCTCGGGCTCCTGGGGGTAGTGGGCGCGCTCCAGCGTGGCCTCGACCTCGAAGCCGGCGGCGCCGAGCAGGGCGGCCACCGCCGCCGGCTCCAGGAAGCGGAAGTCCACGTCGACCGGGTGCCCCCACCAGTCGTCCAGGTGCCGCACCTCGGTGCCGACGTGGAACGAGACCAGCAGCCGCCCGCCGGGCCGCAGCACCCGGCGGGCCTCCGCGAACGCGGGCGCCAGTTCCTCCGGTGCGAGGTGGATGACCGAGTACAGCGCGACCGCCGCGCCGAACTCGCCGTCCGCCGCGGGCAGCCGCAGCAGGTCGCCCTCGCGGAACTCCGCCGCCGGGTGCTCGCGCCGGGCGAGCGCGACCATGCCGGGCGACAGGTCGATACCGACCGCCCGCGCCCCGTGCGCCGCGAGCCACCCCGTGACGTGCCCGGGGCCGCAGCCCAGGTCGGCGACCGGGGCGCCGTCCCCAGCCTGCTCCAGGACCGCCGCGAGCAGCGCCCGGTCCAGCGGCTTGTGCGCCAGCTCACCGCCGACGGTGCCGAGATAGGTCTCCGCCACGGTGTCGTAGCTGGTCCGGGTCCTGTCGTGGTCTCCCGCGCGCGCCATGGGGCACAGCATCCCACCACGACCGCGCGGTCACGCAGGCGCCCTCGCGCCTCGCGCCCGCGCGGTCGTCGGCACCGTCACGTCGGCGCGGCGTCACCTCGGCGGCGTCACGTCCGCACCGTCACGTCCGTGCCGGAACCGCGGCCTCCGAGGCGTCGTCCGGCAGCGGCATCGAGTCCATGAAGGAGCTGACCGAGAACACCGCGCGCCCCGCCCCCGGCGGCCCGTACCCCGGAGGGGACGAGAGACCGTGGGTGTCCAGCGCGTCCTGGTACGTCTCCAGCAGCCGGATGTGGTACTCCAGCGGCGCGCCCTCGGGGTTGGCCTTGCCCAGCGGCGTCGTCGGCTCCGGGCACCAGGTGGTGAACCGCGGCACGACCCCGTGCGACATGAAGAAGTCCAGCCCCTCGCGCGTGGACGCGATGGCCTCGTCGACCGTCGTGAAGCCGAACGGCTCGGCCATCTCCACGCCCGCGACGAAGTTGGGGATGACGTTCGAGGGACCGAAGACCTCCGCGGAGTCGAGGATGCGGCGGTGCCACTCGTCGCGGCCGACGTAGCGCTCCTTGCCGGGGCAGTACAGCTCGAAGAGCCGCCGGTCCCACACCTCGAAGTTGGGGTGGTAGATCTGCGCGCCGTAGTCGCGGAAGCGCTGCACGTCGGCCTTGGGCAGCGCCTGGGCGACGACCTTGCCGATCCAGCGGCCCGGGAAGCGCTCCTCGATGGCCTTGGCGTACTGGCCGTAGAAGTCGGCCTCGTCCTTGCCGCCGATGTGGGAGGTGACGGCGCCGCCGGTGAGGGTGTACGCGGTGGAGGTCTTCGCGGTGTCGTACCGGTCGATGATCTCCAGCGCCTCCAGCACCTCCTCCACCGGCTTCACGCCCGTGTACGGGCGGCCCGCGGCCTTGTGCTGGCGCCAGTTGTGGTTGATGTCGCAGTACTGGCACTCCTCCTTGGCGCCGAAGTACTGGCAGACGCGGAAGACCGTGAGGTAGATCAGGTAGCCCCACTGGATGGTGGGCGCGACCTCCATGACGGACTTCCCGTTGGCGAGCTTGTGCCGGTAGTAGTCCGGCATCGGCGGCAGCCCGACGTCGGCGATGCGCACGCCGTCGAGGTAGAGCCCGAGGGCCCCGTCGTCGCCGGGCTTCACGCGGTACGGGGACGAGGGGTTGACCCGTACGGAGACGACCGTGCGGCGCAGGTCGTACGGGCCGCCGGTGAGGACGACCTCCTCCGGCGGGCGGTTGAGCGCGGCGGCGCCCAGCTCGGGGAGCGTGCCGTGGTCGAAGGAGAAGATGAAGTACGACTTCGGCTTCACCTCGCCGGAGCCGTCCTCGCCCGCGCCGCTGAGCGCGGAGTCGTCGAAGGCCATCCCGCCGCGCAGCAGGTCTTCCTTGATCACGGCCTCTCTGGGCACGTGCGGGAAGCGGGCCATCAGGCCCTCGACGAGGTCGGTCCGGCTGCCGCTGGCTGCGGTGGGCATGTACGTGCTCCTTCCCGGCGTCCGTGGCGGAGCGACGCCGCACCCTCCATTGAACACGGACGGCCTCCCGTCCCGGGCGCCGGGGGAGCTGACGTGCCGCGTCAGCGGGGACCGGCGGCCGCCCCGGGGGCGCCGGTCCCCGCGGCCGGCACGGCTCGTACGGCCACCGCGTCGACCTCGAAGAGCATCTCCGGCAGCGCCAGCGACGCCACTCCGACGAGCGTCTGCGCGGGCGGCGAGCCGCCCCACACCCGGTGCAGCGCGGCGAGGACGGTCTCCAGCCGCTCGCGGTCGTGGCCGACGACGTACGTGCCGAGGCGCACGACGTCCTCGACGCCGAGCCCGGCGGCCGCCAGCGCGGTGCGGAGGTTGGCGAAGGACCGCTCGACCTGGGTGGCGAAGTCGGCGGAGACGACGGCTCCGGTCTCGTCGGAGGCGTACTGGCCGGCGATGAAGACCGGCCGGCCGGGAGCGGTGGCGACGTGGCTGTAGCCGTATCCGGTCGGGTCGTGGAGCTGCGGGGGGTTGTGGAGCGTGCGGGTCATGGCCGGTGTGTCCTTTCGGGTGAATCCGGAACGGGTGCGGGGGTGTTCGGGGTGGCGCCGGGTGGGCTCACGGCGTCTCGGCGGGCGCGGCGGTGCGGGCGGCGGCGGGCGGTATGCGTGTCGTACGGGTGCACAGGACTACCGCCGCGAGGGTGAGGATCGCCCCCGCCGCCGGCGCCGCCCCCAGCGCGACCGCGTCGACGAGTACGCCCCCGAGCGCCGCCCCCGCCGCGATGGAGAGGCAGAAGGCGGCGACGTACAGCGAGGTGGCCGCCTCCGCGGCCCGCGGGGCGGCGGCCAGGAACCACGACTGCAGGCCGACCGAGACGCCGCCGTACGCCAGCCCCCAGCCGGCGAGCAGCAGCACGGCGGGCACCGCTCCCCCGCCGGCCGCCGCGCCGGCCGGGCCGGGCAGCGCGGGCAGGAGCGCCGTCGCGACCAGCGCGGCGGCGAGCCCGGTGGCGACGGTGAGCACGGTCCGCCGCGGGTTGCGGGCGGCGGCGGCGCCGGCCAGGAAGTTGCCGGCCAGCCCGGCGGCGCCGTACCCGAGCAGCAGCACGCCGACGAGGCCGTCCCCGACGCCGTAGCGCTCCTGGAGGACCGGCCGGATGAAGGTGTACGCGAGGAAGTGCCCGGTGACGAGGAGCACCGTCAGGACCAGGCCCGCCCGCACCGCCGGGCTCTCCCGCGGCAGCCGGGCGAGGTCGGCGGGGCGCAGCCCCCGTTCGGCGGGCAGCCGCGGGAGCAGCAGCACCAGGGCGGCGAGCACCGCCAGCGCGAGCGCGCCGAGGACGGCGAAGGCGACGCGCCAGCCGCCGAGTTCGCCGGTGAGGGTGCCGGCCGGGACGCCGAGCACGGAGGCGGCCGAGACGCCGCCGAAGATGACGGCGGTGGCCCGGGGCACCTCGCGCTCCGGCACGAGCCGCAGCGCGAGCCCGCCGGCGAACGCCCAGAAGCCCCCGATGCTCACCCCCAGCAGCACGCGGGCACCGAGCACGACGGCGAAGTGCCCGGCGAGCGCGGAGGCCGCGTGCGCGGCGACCACCAGGGCCATCAGCCCGGCCAGCACCAGCCGCCGGTCGGCCCGCCCGGCGGCCACCGCGAGCAGCGGCGCGGAGACGGCGGCGACGAGGCCGGGGACGGTGACCATGAGTCCCGCGGTGCCGGCGGAGACGCCCAGGTCCCGGCCGACGGGGGTGAGCAGGCCGACGGGCAGCAGCTCGGCGGTCATCACGGTGAAGATCCCGAGCGTGACCGCGGCGACGGCGAGCCGGCCACGAACGGCGGAGCGCGCGGGCGCCGGCGGCTCCGCGGGGGCCCCGGCCGCGGTGTGCTTTTCCTGGATATTCGACATCCAGAATCACTCCCTGCTCCGGCACCGGCCGGTCCGTATCGGAAAGGTCCGTCAGCCGTTCGCGAGCCAGCGCCGCAGCCGCTCGGGCGCGGCGGGCGCCTGCGCCTCCGCCTGCTCCCGCACGTCGTCCAGCGTCTGCCCGGCCAGCTCCCGGCGCCACGCCAGCTCGGCGCGCGCCATCGCGTGCGCGAAGGCGCACGGCGGCCGGTAACTCGCGGGCGCCCCGCCGCCGGGCCCCTGCTGCCGGATCTCCGTGCAGCGGAACACCTCGTCGGGGCCCTCGACCGCGGCGACGACGTCCATCAGCGTGATCCGCGCCAGCGGCCGGGCGAGCCGGAAGCCGCCGCGCGGCCCGGAGGCGGAGACGACGATGCCGGCCCGGACGAGGGCCTGGAGCTGCTTGTTGAGATACGGGGCGGGGAGCTCGTGGTACGCCGCGAGGCGGGCCGCCGTGACGGGGCGGTCGGGGCCGGCCCACGCCAGGTTCAGGCAACTGTGCAGCGCCCACTCGACGCCCTCGCTCATCCTCATGATTCTGGATATTAAACCTCCAGAATTACCAACGCAAGCAGGAGAACTGCGGAGCCGTGGATAGGCCCAGCAGACGGTCCGACATCGCGACTAAGCGCCCAAGTCGGTTACTTTTCTGCACAACTGACTTTAGCGGCACACACTCAAATGGCGGATCAAATCCGGATACTCCGGCTACTCTTCTCCTCAAGTCGCAGCAGTTAGAGGGGAGTAGGGCGAATGGGGCCGATGAAGAAGATCCCGGGACAGCGCAGTCCGGTGGAGTGTGCGCGCGCCTTGGACCAGGCACTTGAGGCCCAGCGAGCCCGGACCGCGCTGGTCCGGGCGATCAAGAACGGGGAGGTCGACTGCGTCCAGGCGCTGGAGCGCGCGGCGCGGGACGCCCTGGCCGGGGACATGCTGGCGAAGGACTTCCTGCTGGCGCTGCCGGGGGTGGGCCCCGCGCAGACGGCGAAGCTGATGACGAAGCTGGGCCTGTCGGACACCCGCAGGCTCCGCAGCCTGGCGCCGGTGCAGCGGGAGCTGATCGGCGCGGCGGTACGGAGCTGACTCCCGCCGGGGGGTGCGGGGGGCCGTACGGGGGCATGCGGGGGCATGCGGGGGCGGCACGGACACAGGGCCGCGGGGTAGCGGCGGGTGGGCACGGGCCGGGCCTCAGGGGCTCGCCGTGGGGCCGGCGCGGTGGCGGCCCGCCGGCGCGGCCACGTCGTCCGGAACGCGCCCCTCACCGGGTCCGCCGCCCACGCCCCGGCCCGCTCGGCGAGGGCGTCGGTCAGCTCGTCGACGGTCAGCTCCGGGTCGGCGAGGCAGGTCGGCGGCGGGGAGGAGGCGGACGGTGCCGCGGGGGCCCGAAGGTCGTGACCACGGTGCGGTCCGCCCCCAGCGCGCGGCGTACGCCGGAGCGGGTGACGTCGGCGAGGCACCCGCGGCGGCACCCCGCCGCCGGCCCGCTGAGGGCCATCCGGCGCGCAGTCCCTCCTCACCCCGCCCGACCGGACGTCACCGACCACAGAAGGACTTCAGGTCAGGTTCCGTCCGTGATTCCCCCACACGGCACCCAGCCGACCGCCCTTTACCACCAGCCCCACCCCCACGCGGCCCTTTCCCGCGGAATCGGCCAGCGCCCCCGCCCGCCCCCTCACACTGGGAGCACGGCCGGCGCACGGGGCAGCGGCGCGGGCCGAGGAGGTGGTCGCCGATGGCATGTGGCTCGTGGAACTCCCGCCGATGCAAGACCAGGCGCTACTGGCGCACGCCGGCGCCGAGGCGCTGCGCCACGCGGCCCGGACCGCCCGTACCCAACCGGCACTGCGCCGCACGCGCCCCCCGCCGGACCACCTGCGGCTGATCCCGCGCCCGCGTACCCGGTCAACGCGGCGGAGAGCCCCGACCTCCACCGCCTCATGTTCGACGCGGGCCCCGCCCGCGGTGTCCGTCAGTCCGGGCAGTGCGTCCCGCGCGGCAGTTGGTACGGGGCCGAGATGCGGTACGTGCCGGGGCGCGGGGCGTGCAGCCGGGTCCACTCGCCGGCCTTCGTGACGCAGCCCTCCAGGTTGACGTAGAGCTGCCCGCTCTCCGACCACTCCCGGACCCCGTCGACGTCCGCCCCGTCCGAGCCGTCGCCCTCCAGCACCTGCGGCGCCTCGACGCCCTCACCGTCCTCGTCGACCAGCCCGAGCCACGGCGAGAACGGCACCCGCACCAGCACCGGACCCGCGTACTTCACGTCGATGACCAGCTCGCCCTCGTCCGCCCGCCGCACCTCCGCGGGCGCCTCGACCAGCGGCGTGGGGTCGTTGACCCGGAAGAGCCGCCAGTTCGCGTCCGCCCAGATCTCCGTCAGGTACGGCTGGCCCTCGGCGACGATCTTCGCCTCCTCGTGCGCCCCGGTGTCCGGCCGGTCCTCCACCGGCAGCACCACATACCGCACCGCCCAGGTCTTCAGCCAGGCGTGGTACGTCTTCGGGGTCAGGCTGCCGTCGTAGAAGATCTCGTGCCGGTCCAGGTCCGCCTGCCGGTTCCAGCCGCGCGCCAGGCTCACGTACGGCTGCAGCGCGGACGCCTCGCGGTGGCTGCGTACGGGCACGACCTCGACCCGTCCCGCCTCCGCGTCCACCTGCTGCAACTGGTCCACCAGCGGCGCCAGCTCGCGCGTCCAGGCCGCGGTCGGGCTGGTGAGCACGAGGTCGACCACGGGCTTGACGATCACCCACACGGTGATGGCCGCGAACGCCAGATACGCCGCCCGCACCGAACGCATCAGCCGCGGCGCCGCCTGCCGGGTCCCCGTCTGCGCGATGACCAGCAGCACCGTGCCGCCGAAGATCAGCGCGAGCCGCTCGATGTTGCTGCCGACGGGCGAGGGGATGACCCACGCGCCGAGCGTGCCGAGGAAGTAGATCGCCGCGACGATCCGGACCGTACGCCACGACTCCGGCGCCATCAGCCAGATCAGCGCGGCGGTGATCATCGGCGCCACCGCGGAGATCCACGGCATCGGCATGTTCCCCTGGAACGGGAAGAGCCAGCTCGACAGCGCGACGACCACCGGCGGCGCCGCCCCGAGCAGATACGCCTCGGTGCGCCGCTTCTGCAGGAACAGCCCGGTGGCGACCACCCCGGCGAAGAGCCCGGCCACCGGGCTCGCGGCCGTCGCCAGCATGCTGGTCAGCACGATCGCGGTCCCCCGCCAGCCGCCCACGGGCCGCCGGCCCTTGCCGGCCTCCTCGCCTTCTTCGTCCTCGTCGTTGCGGTCGTCGCGGAAGACCAGCGCGATCGCGACCAGCGCGAAGAGCAGCCCCAGCGCGAAGGTCACGCGGCCTGAGGCCGCGTTCCCCACGAGCGCCACGGCGCCGAAGAGCGACGGCACCAGCGGGCGCGGCACGTACCGGCAGCGGGCGAGGATCAGCGCGAGCACGCCCGCGGAGAGCGTCCCGGCGAGCACCATGGTCGTCCGCACGCCGAGCACGGCCATCAGGTAGGGCGAGACGACGCTGTACGAGACCGGGTGCATGCCCCCGTACCAGGCGAAGTTGTACGCCGTGGAGGGATGCCGGCCGGCGAACTCGGCCCAGGCGTCCTGCGCCGCCAGGTCGCCGCCCTCGTTGGCGAGGAGCAGCAGCCACAGGAGGTGCAGGATGCCGGCGGCGACGAGGGTGGTGAGCACGGGGCGCTGGGCGAGCCAGCGGAGATGGGGGCGGAAGCGCTCGGGCGGGGTGAAGCGCAGCCGGGCGGCGGAGGGGGCGCGGGAGGCGGCGGCTTCCGTACGGAGGGTGCCGCCCTCGGAGCCGCCGCCGTGTTTCACGTCCGTACGGGCAGCACCGCCACCCGCCCCGGCGGCACCGGACGGGGCCGCGTCGCCCCCGCCCGCGGCCGTACCGCCGCCGCTCTCGTCCGCCGTGCTCTGCCCCGCGGGATCCGCCGGATCGCCGGAGCCGGCGGACGCAGGCGCGGGCCGGCCCCCGTCGGCTCCTGCGGCGGCTCCATCTGCTGATCGGCCGCCGGACGCGGCTTCGCGGTCCGGCTGCACGGTGGTCACTGCGACGACTCCCCGTCTTCCCTTGACGTCCCCGGGGGCGGTGCCAGCGACGCTAGCACGGGCGTACGACGCCCCCGGGGCGCTAACCGAGCCTGCTGAGCTTCGCCCCAAAGCCAGGCTCCGCCAAGTCCTCCGCCAGCGCCACCGGCACCCGCACTTCTCCCTGGCCGGAGCCCATCGTCAGCACCCCGACCCGGTCACCCTTCGCACCCTCGTGCGGCACCTCTCCGGTGCGGTCGGGGCCGAGTTCCAGGCCCACCTTCAGGCCGCCCCAGCCGGGCGCCACGACGTCCTCGGTCGCCACCACCGGCGTCGTACCGCCGAGGCCGTCGTCGACCTCGCCGACGACGTCGCCCTTCTTCACGACGGTCATGTCCGTGAGCGCCTTCTCGCCCGCCGCCATCAACTGGCGGCCGAACTCCATGGCGGTCGGAAGCTGCGGCACCGCGTACTGCCCGAGGACCGCGCCGATGATCAGCTGCTCCTCGCCCGCGACCTTCTTCTCGGTCGCGAAGAGGAAGTTGCCGCCGGCCTTGGTGGTCGAGCCGACCTTGATGCCGATGCCGTGCAGCGGAACCATCTTGTTGCTGTTGTCGTGGTCGTCGCCGCGGCTGTCGGTGTAGACGGGCATCGCGACGATCTGCTTGAACAGCGGGTCCTTCATCGCCGCCTTGCCGATGATCACCTGGTCCTCGGCGGTGGAGACGGTGGATTCCTTCAGGCCGCTGGGGTCGCTGTACGTGGTGCCGTCCATGCCCAGCTCTTCGGCGGTCCTGTTCATCTCGTCCACGAACGCCTGCATGTCGCCGTCCGAGTGCCAGCGGGCGAGCAGCCGGGCGACGTTGTTGGCGGAGGCGATGAGCAGGGCCTGGAGGGCTTCCTTCTGGCTGAGCCTGGAGTCCGGGTCCAGCTCGACGGTCGTCTCGCCTTCGGAGCTGAGGGCGGCCTCCTCGACGGCGGTGTCGTCGACGGGGATGCTCGCGCCGTCGCCGCCGGGCTTCATCGGGTGGTCGCGCAGGATGATGTAGGCGGTCATGACCTTGGCGACGCTGCCGATCGGCACGGACTTCTGTTTCCCGTACGAACCGAGGCTGCCGAGCCCCGCCACGTCTATCGACGCCTGCCCCTCGCTGGGCCACGGCATCTCGGGGGTGCCGCCCTCGAAGGAGTAGCTGGAGGCGGCGGTGAGGGTGAGCGCGGGGGCGGGCAGCGGGCGGAGCATCTGGACCACGCCGAGGACGATCGCGAGCAGGATGACCAGCGGCGTCCAGATCTTCACGCGCCGTACGAGCGTACGGGTGAGGGTCTCGGGCGGCGGCGGGGTGTTGGTCAGCTCGGCGAGCAGGTCGAGCGGCCGCTTCTCCTCGTACGGCGGCAGGGGCTGCTGCTGCGTGCGCTCCCACCCGGGCGGCGAGTCGGGCCCGGCGGGGGGCTTGGGCGGCGCGGAGTCCGGGGCCGCGGCGGGCGCAGGGGGCGCCGTGGGCGCCGTGGGGACCGCCGGAGGTGCGGTGGGGACCGCCGGAGGTGCGGCGGGGGGCGGCGGCGCGGTGGCGGGCTTGGGGGGCAGGTCGGCGTCGGTCTTGAGCGGCACGAAGGTGCTGCCGGGGGGCCCGGCGAGCTTCCCGACGGGCGGGGTGTCGGCGGGGTGGCCGTCGCCGCCCGCGTCGGGCACGGCGTCGGCGGGCTCGTCCGCCACGGACACGTCTTCGACGTCACCGGCCACGGCATCGGCGGGCTCGTCGTCGCCGGTCTTCGTCACCCAGGCGGCGACGGCGGCCCGCAGCCGGTCGTCGCCGCTGACCTTGGCGGCGTCGGCCTCGGCGACGAGCCGGAAGCTGGCGGTGGCGGAGTCCTTGGCGCGGGGGCGCGCCGGGGATCCCTCGGAGGACCCGGTACCGGAACCGGAACCGGAACCGGAACCGAGGCCGGAGCCGGAGTCCGGGGCATCGTCGGAGAGACCGGAGCCGGAGCCGGGACCGGAGTCCGCGCTGTCCTCGGGGGCGCCGGAGCCGGCACCCGCGGCCTCCCGGGCCCGCCCGGGGGCCAGATCGCCCTCCACGCGCGCCTCAGCGGCCTCAGAGCGTCCGGAGCCACCCGAGCCCTCACGGCCGCCACGAGAGCCGCCCAGAGCCCCCTCAGAGCCCTTCCCGGCCCGGGCACCGGGCACGGAGGCCGCACCGCGGGGTGCGGGCCCGCCGTCATCGCCCTCCGGCCGGGCCGGACCCGACGTACCCGAGCCACCGCCATCGGGGGCAATGTCGCCAATCCGGAACGCGGCGGTCGCGGAGTCTCCCGGGGCGCCCGAGGCGCCGGGGGCCGAGCGGGGCTTGCCGGCCGTCGCGGCGCCATCACCGGCCGCGCCCGCGGCCTCCGGCCCGGACGCGTACCGCGCAGCGGAATCGCCGGCAGCCGTCGTCGGGCCGGCACCGGTCTTCGGCCGGGAGGGGCCCGGCGCGGCGGCACCTTCGGGCGCGCCCGGCGCCGTGCCGCGCCGCGCCGCGGGCGCGTCCGCGGCCTTCAGCAGGGATGCGGACCGTTCGTCGGAACCGTCCGCCCCGGCCCGATCGCCCCCGGGCTTGGACCGCGGTGCCGGTGCCGCACCGGCATCCGCCGGCTTGGGCGCGCCCGTGCCCTTCGCGCTGGTGCCGCCTCCCGAGCCAGGCGTGTCCTCGGGCTTCGGCCGGGACGGCGACCACGCGCCCGGACCGTCCGCGTCAGCCGGAGATCCGGCGTCAGCCGCGTCGCCCTCGGGCTTCGGCTGAGGCGCAGCCCCGGCGGCCGGCGCCTTGGGCGCCGCGGCGCCCTTCGTGCTCGCGCCGCCTCGTGGGCCAGTCGTGGTGCTGGGCTCCGGGCGGGGCGTGGCCTTCGCGCCGGGGTCGTCCGTGCCTGCCGGCGACCCGGCGGCGGCCGCAGCCGCCGGCGGCTTGGGCGCGGCAGGGTCCTTCACGGCGGCATCGCCGTCGGGCGCCGTCGGACCGGCGTCGGTCGGTTCGGCGGGCTTCGGGGCAGCGAGCTTCGGGGCAGGCGCCGCAGCGGGGCGCTTGGCCGGGGGTTCGGCGCCCGGGGTCCGCTCGGGCGACTTGCCGCTCTTCGGTGCCGGCCCGCTCTTCGGCTTGGGCGCGGCCTTCGGCTTCGGGCCGGGCGCCGTCTTCTCCCCGGCGCCTTCCGGCTCCGGCGACCGACCGGACGTCTTGCCGTCGTCGCTCACGGGCTTCTCCGCCCCGCCGTCAGCTCCAGCGGGCGTTTTGTCCGCCTTCGGGTGGGAGCCGTTCCGTACCGCCGAGCCCTCGGCGCTCGCCGACTCCGCCGCCTCGCCGCCGCCCGCCGTGCGCTTCGCGCTCGCCGCGGGCTTGGGTTTCGGCTCGGACGACGACCCCGACCCCGACCCCGCTTCCGCGGCCGGCGCCTTGCCGTCCTCGTCCGCCGGCTTCGCCGCCGCCGCGCTCTTCGGCTTCGCGCCGGAACCCTCGCCGCGTGCCGGCGCCTTGCCGCGTGCCGGCGCCTTGCCGTTGCTGCTCGCGGGCTTCGGTCGCGACTTCGCCTTCCCGGACCCGGACTCCGGCTCGGCGCCGGAACCGGGCTCGCCGCCCGCCGCGGCCGCGTCGTCATCGGCCGCCGCCCCGGGGGCAGTTCGCTCCTCGCCGCCCTGCGTGGGAACCGCCGCAGAGGCGGGGGCGTTGTCAGTGGAGGACGTGAACGCCAGACGTGGGTCACGTCCGCCGTCCGGATCGCGAGGTTCGCGTTCGTCCACGGTCGCCGACCCCGACGGTTGCTGCTCCTCGGGCCTCCCGGGGGACTCGACCGCCACCGACTTCCTCCTCCTGCGTCACAACCGCACAACCGCGTCAACCATGGCGTGGCCACCCACCCTAAGGGGACGCAGCCGTCTCTCGCCCGCATCTGAGAGACGAGAACGACATACCTACAGGTTCCCGATCAAACCGCCCACGCACTCTCGACAGACCAATGTGAGAGGCGTCACCCTGTCATTCATCCACGCGGGGAGGCATGGATGGGCAGGAGCCGCAGAACACTTCCGGAGGAGCTTCTGCTGCTGGCACTGGACCCGGCCACGGGTACCACTGCGCAGCCGCAGTCGCTCGACCTCGGCCTGGCAGGAGCACAGCTCGTCGAGCTCGCTCTGGCCGGGCGAATAGCCCCGGACGGGGATCGTATCGCCGTGATACTTCCGCGTCCGACCGGGGACCCCACTTTGGACACAGCGCTCGAGTTGCTGCGTCGCCGGGGCAGTCCCGTGCGCGCGGTGAACTGGATAGGCGGGCCACGTCTGGGGTTGCGCCAGACGTATCTCGCTCATCTGGAGCGCTGCGGCATGGTGCATGCCGTGGAGAGCCAAATGTGCGGGGTACTCCCGACCACTCGATATCAGGCAACCGACACCGCCATCAGCCGGGAGATACGTGCCCGGCTGGACAGTGCGATCCGCACCGGCGTCCCGCCGGACCCGCGGACCGCGGCGCTTGCCGCGCTGGCCCATGCGGTCGGACTCGGCAAGCATCTCTACCCCGGGAACGAGGGGCGCTCCGCGCGCTCCCGGCTCCGGGACCTGATCAGGCACGACCCGATGGGCGGTCTGGTGGCGCACGCCGTGATGGACGTGCAGAACGGCGTCACCGCTCAGCCGCGGCGCACCCCCGGAGGCGGCCGTCCCGCGGCCCGCCCACCGGCTGTCGCGCAGCCTGCCGGAGTTCCCGCGGGGTCCCGCCGCGCGGGGATGATCCGGACGGCCGCGGTGCGCTGAGCCCGCCCGGCGGTCGCCGCACGCGACGCCGAGTCCGTACGCACGCATCCGCGTACGGGCGAGGCGTGGCGTCGGCGGTGCGCCGGGCCGGGAACGGGAGCCGCAACGCAGGGCCCCGGCCCGTCGAGTGGTCTCGACGGGCCGGGGCCCTGCCCTGCGTTCCGGACGCGCCCGGCCCCGGCCGCTCCGGCGCCCGCCGCCCCGTGCCGGGCACATTGTGGGCCAAACCCTCGCCCGCTGCGGCGATTTCCCGACGATCGCAGCGGCGCACACTCCGTCGGTGGCAGGCTGCACCCAGTAATGAGATACGTCCGCACGCGGATTACGCACCCGGAGGTGCAACTCCCTTGGCGTCCAACGTCAACCCCACGGTCAGGCGGCGCCGCCTCGGCCAGGAGCTGCGCAGGCTGCGCGAGCAGAAGAACATGACCGCGGAACAGGTCGCCGACCGGCTGCTGGTCTCGCAGTCGAAGATCAGCCGGCTGGAGAACGGCCGCCGCAGCATCAGCCAGCGCGACGTCCGCGACCTGTGCGGGGTGTACGAGGTGGAAGACGAGCGGATCGTCAACTCCCTGATGCAGATGGCGAAGGAATCCCGCCAGCAGGGCTGGTGGAACGCCTTCGGGGACGTGCCGTACAGCGTCTACATCGGCTTCGAGACCGCCGCCGCCTCACTGCGCATCTATCAGTCGCTCGTCGTGCCGGGGCTGCTGCAGACCCGCGAGTACGCGGCGGCCGTCATCGCCGGCAGTTCGCCCGAGGTGAACGCCGCGGACGTCGAGAAGCGGGTGAACGTGCGGATGCGGCGGCAGGACCGGATAAAGGGGACGGAGCAGCCGCTGCGGCTCTGGGCGGTGTTCGACGAGGCCGCGCTCCAGCGCGTGGTGGGCAGCGTGCAGGTCATGCGCGAGCAGTTGGAGCACCTGATCGAGGTGTCGCAGTTGCCTCACGTCACGGTGCAGGTGCTGCCGTTCGAGACGGGCGCGCACCCGGGGGTCACGGGGCAGTTCGCGATTCTGGAGTTCCCCGAGGAGTCCGACTCCAGCGTGATCTATCTGGAGGGCGTCACCAGCGATCTCTACCTGGAGAAGAGCGACGACGTCCACAACTACAGCGTGATGTACGAGCATTTGCGGGCACAGGCGCTCAATCCAGAACAGACCCGGAAATTCATCGCGGATACGGCCAAGAAGTACGCCCGCTGATAGCCGGGGGCGCGACCGGGTACCCCAGAACGGAGGCACGGTACACCCGTGGCCGGACGCTCCGGAAGCGCAGCGGCCTTTCGCCATCCGGTTGAGTGAAAGCCCCCTGACCGGTGAGTTGTTGAGCGGTAGCGTCTCGGCGTCGGGCCGGGGCGTCGACAACACTCCGGCCTGGAACGGGCAGGAAGAAGTTGAGTTCCTCAGTAACCGGAGAAGAATATGGCAATCGAACTCGGCGCCACCGGCGCCTGGACCAAATCAACCTACTCCGCGGGCAACGGCGAGTGCATCGAGGTGCGTTCGACCGCTCCCGGGCTGGTATCGGTACGCGACTCGAAGGTCCCGGACGGGCCGGTCCTGGACTTCACCCCCGAATCCTGGGCCGCATTCGTGGCCGAGGCGGCCGGCGGGGCTTTCCGTACGGTCTGACCGACGGTGAATCCGTGAGCTAACCGGAATCTGCACCACCGCATGCCCGAACGCCCTCTCGACTGGCTCGCCGTCCCGGCCGAGAGGGCCCGGCCTTTCCGTACGCCCCCGCACCCCCAGCCCGCCTGCCGCAACGCGTCCGCCAGCGCCGCGTACGGCGCGGGCAGGGCGGTGGTCAGCGGGGGTAGCGCAGGAGCCACGCGTCGTTGGGGGCGCTCTCGCCGTGCAGTGCCGGGCCGAGGGTCATCTCCAGGGCGAAGTCGTCGGCCAGTTGGAGGATCGTGCCGCGGCCCTCGACCTCCGCCACCCACGCGGGGGGCAGCGCCGTCTCGCCGTGCTGCGCGCCGAGCAGGCTGCCGCACAGCGAGCCGGTGGCGTCGGAGGCGCCGCCGTGGTTGACGGCGAGGAGCAGGCCGTGGCGTACGTCGGTGGCCGCCAGCGCGCAGTAAAGGGCGAGGGCCACGGCCTCCGCCGCGCTCTCGCCGGTGCCCAGCCCCTCCACCTGCTCCGGACCCGGCTCCGGGCCCTGGCGGGCGTCGAGCGCCGTGCGCAGGGCGGCCGCGGTCTCCTCGTGCCCCGGGCGCCCCGCGAGGATCTCCAGGGCCCTTGCCACCGCCTCCTCCGGAACGTCGCCGCGGGCGAGCCCGTGGACCACGACCGCGTACGCGCCCGCCGCCAGATAGCCGGTCGCGTGGCCGTGGGTCTGCGTGGCGCACTCGGCCGCGAGCTGGAAGACCAACTGCGGCTCCCAGCCCACCAGCAGCCCGAACGGCGCGGAGCGCACCACGGCCCCCGGGTCCTTCGCCTCCGGGTTGCGGGGCTGCTGGAGGGTGCCCATGCGGTCGTCGGCCAGGCCGCGCAGGCTGGCGCGGGGGGCGCCGCGCTGCGAGTAGAGCCACTCCTCGCGGGCGAGCCAGCCGTCCTCCGCCTTGCGCTCGTCGGGGCCCCAGTCCTTCTGCGTGGCGTACCACCGGCGGTACGCGGTGTGCACGTCGGTCGGCGGGTGCCACCGGCCGCCGTCGCGGCGCACCTGGGCGCGGATGAGGCCGTCGACGGTGAAGAGCGTCATCTGGGTGTCGTCGGTGACCGCGCCGCGGCGGCCGTAGGCCGGGGCGAAGTCCACGGCGCCCTGCGGTCCGTGCTCGGCCCGTATCTCTGCCAGGGAGGCGGCCGCGATGCCGGCGCCCAGGGCATCGCCTATCGCGCCGCCGAGCAGGCAGCCGCGCACTCTGCTGCGGAAGTCCTGCTGCTCGGCGCGGCCCCAGGTGCGGCGTGCGGTCGTCACTCGGCCACCTCAGTCCGGACGTTCGGTCTCTCGCGGTCAGGTCTCGCTGTCTGGTCTCGCTCTGTGCGCACGTACTCCGGCCCAGCACTGTAATCGAGCGAAACCGAGAGGCCGGCGGGTGTATCCGCGTCACCCGCCCGGCAGTTCGCGGAGCAAGTCATCGGTTGTGCGCAGATATCCCTCGATCCGGGGCAGGTCCGCCGCGGCCGTGGCGGGCGTGGCGGCCAGCATGGAGAAGAGCGCGCGTACGTCCTTGAGCAGCAGCCAGTACGTCTGCGCGGACGCCAGTTCCGCCAGCGCCGCGTCCGCCGCGGCCCAGTCCCCGCCGGCGGCGCGGCACATCAGCCGGGCCTGCACCCGGTCCGCGTCGGTGACGCCGTCCGCCAGCATCGCCGCCTCCGCCTCCGCCCAGCGCCCGGCGGTCGGCGAGGCCCCCGTCAGCCGCGCCAGCAGGAGGTCGTCGAACCGGGCGTAGCCGTCCTCCGGACCGGCCGCGAGCGCCGCCGCGACGTGCGGTCGCGCCTCCTCGTACCGGCCGAGTTCCATGAGCGTCTCGGCCTTGTCGCCGTGCAGCGAATGGTCGTCGGGATCCGCCGCGAGCGCCGCGTCGAGCGCCGCGAGGGCCTCCTCGTGCCGCCCCTCCAGGGAGAGCAGCCGGCCCTTCAGGCTCAGCCCGTCGGCGTGGTCCGGCCACTCGGCGAGGACCGCCTCGACCTCCGCGTACGCCTCGGCCGTCCGCCCGAGGTGGCCGAGGGTGCGGGCCCGGCCGATCCGCGCCCACCTGCGCGTGGCGTCGATCTCCAGGGCGCGCGCGTAGTCCGCCAGCGAGTCGTCGAAGCGGTCGGCCATCCGGTGGAAGGCGCCCCGCGTCTCCAGCACCCACGTGAGCTGCGGATCGATCTCCAGCGCCCGGGTGAACTCGGCGATCGCCGCGTCGACTTGCCGCTGCGCCGCCAGGCACTGCCCCCGGCCGGCGATCGCCCAGGCGTAGTCGTGCTCCAGCTCCACGGCCCGGTCGAAGCACGCCAGCGCCTCCTCGATCCGCCCGGCGAGCCGGTGCACCTCCCCGCGCTCGCCCCAGCACCACGACCACTCCGGCTTCAGCTCCAGCGCCCGGTCCACATCCGTCAGCGCCTCGTCCAGGCGGTTCAGCCGGCGGTAGGACTCGCCCCGGTTGGCGTACGCCCAGGCGTAGTCGGGCGACAGCTCCAGCGCGCGGGTGTAGTCGGCGGCGGCCGCCCCGAACCGCTCGGCGTCCTGGTGCAGCCGGCCGCGTTCGACCCAGCACCATTCCCACTGCGGGTCGACCGCCAGCGCCCGGTCCAGGTCCGCCAGCGCCTCCTCGGGGCGGCCGAGCGCGGCGTGGCACTGCGCGCGGCTGGCGTACGCGTAGGCGTAGTCGCCCTCCGCCGCCTCCACGGCCCGGTCGAAGTCGGGGATCGCCCGTTCCGGGTCCCCGGCGACCCGCCGCACCTCGCCGCGCATCGCCCAGCTCATCGGGGACGGGTCCAGCTCGACCGCCTGGTCCAGGTCGGCCTTCGCGTCGTCGTAGCGCTCCAGGTAGAGCCGGGCCCGGCCGCGGTGGGTCAGCGACCAGGCGCGGTCGGAGTCGGCCTCGACGCAGCGGGTGAAGTCCGCGTCGGCCTCGGCGTAGCGGTCGAGGAGTACGTACGCCTGGCCGCGGCCCGCGTACGCGCGGGTGAAGGCCGGGTCGAGCGCCAGCGCCCGGTCGAAGTCCGCGACGCTGGCGTCGAGTTCGTCTGCGTTGCGGCGCTCCCGCCCGCGCAGCGTGTACGCGAGCACCCGCTCGGGTTCCGTCAGCTCCGCCTCCCGCAGCAGGAACGTGCACACCTCGACGACGCCGCGCGGGCCCTCCCCCAGCACCGCCAGCAGCCGCCGGCCCCAGTCCCGTACCGGCTCGCTGTCGGCGTCCGTGCCCGCCTGCTCCATGGTCTGCGCCCACCGGCGGGTCTCGGCCGGGCCGACGTCGGCGGCCTGGAGGGCGTCGCGGCGGGCGCGGGGCAGAGCGCCCTGGGGATCGGCGCACAGCAGGTGGTACGTCTCGTACCGGCGGTGGCCGAACCACCGCTCGTCCAGCCAGCGCTCCTCCCGCACGTCGTTCCCGGCCGGCAGGGACGCCTCCAGCTCCGCGCACCAGCCGGCGTGCGCCGCCGCGAGCGCGCGGTGCTGCTCGCGCCAGCGCTGCGGCGACTGCGCGCGCTGCACCCGCAGCATCGCCGAGCGCACCACGCCGTGGTACTGCACCCGGCCCGCCTCGTCGCTGACGAACGGCAGCGCGCGCAGCCACCCGTACAGCCCGGCGGCCGCGGGCGCGACGGCGACCCGGAACACGTCCTCGTCCAGGGACGGCGGCAGCGCGGCGGCCTGCGCCGCGGCCTTCTGCACCGGGTCCGCCACCCACTTCAGGAACCGCTCCACCGCCGTGCCGCTCGGGTCCGCGCCGCCGGGGCGGACCGGCGGCGTCTCGGCGAGCATCGAGGTGAGCACCGGCAGCCGCCCGGACAGGTGCAGGATCTCGTCCACGACCCGGGCGTCGGCGATGCCCCTGGCGGCGATGAGCGCGCGGGCCTCCTCCTCGGTGAACAGCTCCAGCTCCAGCTCGGCGGCGAAGTCGCCGGCCGGCCAGCGGGCCGGGTCGAGCCGCTGCTGCCCGGCGCGGGTCACCACGACGTTGGCGGGCAGCGCGCCGTAGCGGTCGCTGGTCATGACGTCGCACAGCCAGGCGTCGAGGACGGGTCCCGTGCGCTCGTACGTGTCGAAGAAGAGGGCGAGCCACGGGACGGCGGTGGCGACGCCGCGCAGGTCCTCCAGGAAGGCGGGGGTGAGGGCCTGGAGCGGGGAGAGGACGAGCTGCACGTCGTCGTGGCTGCGCAGCCGGGTGGAGAGCGCGGCGCGCCAGCGGTCGAGGCTCTGCGCGACCTGCTGCGGGTCCATGGCGCCCGCGACGGCGCCGAGTCCCGGCACGAGGCCGAGTCCTGCCAGGCCCGCCTGGGCGGCGATGCCGGCCGCGGGCGAGGCGGCGGGGGGCGCCTGGGCGGCGGGTACGGGCCCCGCGGCGTCCACGGGGCCCGCCGGGTGCGGCACGCCGGGCGCACCGGTGCCGGGCTGGCCGGGCGCGCCGTCGAGGGTGGCGACGACGGAGTCCGCCTCGTGGCGCCGCTGGCGGTAGCGCTGGAGCAGCCGGTCGAAGCCCTTCAGCGGGTGGCCCTGGCGGGCGAGTTGGGTGCTGATCGCCTCCATCGCCTCGGGCACGCTGGCCGCGGACTCGTCGACCTGCGCGGTGAGCGCGCCGTGTTCCCCGGCGAGCTGGAGGAGGCGGCGCAGCAGCGACGTCTTGCCGACGCCGGCGACGCCGTGGAAGTGGAAGAGGAAGCGGTGCGCCGGATCCTCGGGGGGACAGCGGAAGTTGTCCCGGTACGCGGTGATCTCGCGCTGTCTGCCGACGAATCCCGACCGGCGGCGGTCGCGGATCAAGTCCTGCATGGACGGACGCACTTCGGGCACGGCGCCACCTCCCCCGGGGGCGAGCTTAGAGCCTCGGTGCGGCGGAGGGGGCGGGCCGGACGGGTCCGGCCCGGGGCTCCCGCCCGGCACCCTCCGGGCAGCCGCCCGGTGCGCCGGGCGCCCCGTTCCGTACGCGCCGGGCGCCCCGTACGCGCCGGGCGCCCCTTCCCGTACCGCGGCCCGCTACTGCCCCAGCACCGGCAGCAGTTCCGGCAGCCGGCCGTCCGCGGCCTCCGCCGCGCGCAGCCGCTCCTCCGGCACCTCCCCGTACGTCGTCGTCCGCGGCCGGGCCGGGCGGCCCGCGGCGGCGGCTATGGCGACGAGGTCCTTCACCGAGCGGTACGACCCGTACGACGAGCCGGCCATCCGCGAGATCGTCTCCTCCATCAGCGTGCCGCCCAGGTCGTTGGCGCCGGAGCGGAGCATCTGCGCGGCGCCGTCCGCGCCGAGCTTCACCCAGCTCGTCTGGATGTGGGTGATGTGCGGGTGGAGCAGCAGCCGGGCCATGGCGGTGACCGCCCGGTTGTCGCGCATCGTCGGTCCCGGCCGGGCGATGCCCGCCAGGTAGACCGGCGCGTTGGTGTGGATGAACGGCAGCGTGACGAACTCCGTGAAGCCGCCCGTGCGCTGCTGGAGCTCCGCGAGCAGCCGCAGGTGGCCCAGCCAGTGCCGGGGCTGGTCCACGTGCCCGTACATCATCGTGGACGACGACCTCAGGCCCAGGTCGTGCGCCGTGGTGACGACCTCGATCCAGTCGGCCGCGGGCAGCTTGCCCTTGGTGAGGATCCAGCGCACCTCGTCGTCCAGGATCTCGGCGGCCGTGCCGGGGATGGAGCCGAGGCCCGCCTCCTTGGCGGCGGTCAGCCAGTCGCGCACGGAGAGGCCGGTGCGCGCCGCGCCGTTCATGACCTCCATGGGCGAGAACGCATGCACGTGGATACCGGGCACCCGCTCCTTGACGGCGCGGGCGATGTCGAAATACGCCGTGCCGGGCAGGTCGGGGTGGATGCCGCCCTGCATGCAGACCTCGACGGCGCCCACGTCCCACGCCTGCTGGGCGCGGTCGGCGACCTGCTCGACGGAGAGCGTGTAGGCGTCGGCGTCGGTGCGGCGCTGGGCGAAGGCGCAGAAGCGGCAGCCGGTATAGCAGACGTTGGTGAAGTTGATGTTCCGGGTGACGACGTACGTGACGTCGTCACCGACCGTGGCGCGGCGCAGGTCGTCGGCGATGCCGCAGAGGGCGTCGAGGGCGGGCCCTTCGGCGTGCAGCAGGGCGAGGGCCTGGGCGTCGGTGAGCAGGGTGGGGTCGTCGGCGGCGCGGGCGAGGGCGGCGCGCACGTCGGGGTCGAGCCGGCCGGGGGCGGGGACTGCGGCGGCGGGGCGGCCGGAGTCATCGGCGGCGTGACCGTCGGTCGCCGCGGTCTCCCCCGGGGCTGCGGCGGGGTCGCCGGACAGCTCCCTGGCCTTCTCGCGCAGCGCCTCCCAGTCCCCGTACACCGCGTCGAAGTCACCCCGCCGGTCGCCCGTGCGGCCCTCGGTGTCGATGGTGCGGTGCAGGTCCGTACGCCCCCCGGCGGCGAAGCCGCCGTCCGGCTCCTGCCAGGGCAGCCCCCGCGGGCGTACGTCACGGGCGAGACCCGTCTCCGGGTCGGCCAGCGCGCTGACGTGCGGCAGCACCCGCGGGTCGAGCCACGGCTCGCCGCGGCGCACGAACTCCGGGTAGACCGCGAGCCGTTCGCGCAGCTCGAACCCGGCCGCCGCGGAACGCGCCGCCAGCTCCTCCACCTGCGGCCAGGGCCGCTCCGGGTTGACGTGGTCCGGGGTCAGCGGCGAGACCCCGCCCCAGTCGTCGATGCCGGCCGCGATGAGCTTGCCGTACTCCGCGTCCACCAGGTTCGGCGGTGCCTGCACCCCGATCGCCGGGCCCAGGAGGAGCCGGGTGACGGCGACGGTGGCGGCGAGATCGTCCAGCTCGGCGTCCGGCATGCCGCGCATCGCCGTGTCCGGCTTGGCGCGGAAGTTCTGCACGATGACCTCCTGGAGGCCCTGGTACGCCCGCTGCACCCGGCGCAGCGCGAACAGCGACTCGGCGCGCTCCTCCGGCGTCTCGCCGATGCCGATGAGCAGCCCGCTGGTGAACGGCACGGAGGAGCGCCCCGCGTCTTCCAGCACCCGCAGCCGTACGGCCGGCTCCTTGTCGGGCGAGCCGTAGTGCGGCCCGCCGGGCTCGCTCCACAGCCGCTCCGCGGTGGTCTCCAGCATCATCCCCATGGACGCGGCCACGGGCTTGAGCCGCTGGAACCCGGCCCAGGTCACCACGCCCGGGTTGAGGTGCGGCAGGAGGCCGGTCTCCTCCAGCACGCGGACGGCCATCGCGCGCACGTACGCCTGCGTGTCGTCGTACCCGTGCGCCTCCAGCCACTCGCGCGCCTCGGGCCAGCGGTCCTCGGGCCGGTCCCCGAGCGTGAACAGCGCCTCCTTGCAGCCGAGCGCCGCGCCGCGGCGGGCGATGTCCAGCACCTCGTCGGGCGACATGAACGCCCCCACAGCGCGCTGGGCGCGCGTGGGCGGTACCCCCACGCGCCCTTCCCGGCGGAGCTTGCCGGGGACGGTGGCGAACGTGCAGTAGTGGCAGCGGTCGCGGCAGAGCCGGGTGAGCGGCAGGAAGACGCTGCGGGAGTACGTGATGACGCCGGGCCGGCCGGCCGCCGCCAGACCGGCGTCGCGCACCCGGGCGGCGGAGGCGGAGAGGTCGGTCAGGTCGGCACCGCGCGCCCGGAGGAGCACGGCGGCCTCGGACACGTCGAGGGCGACGCCGTCGCGGGCGCGCTTCAGGGCGCGGCGCATGGCGTTGGCGGTGGGGGCGGGGACGGGCGGGGGCTTCATCTTTCGAGCATACGAGGCAGGTCGGACACCGGTGCGCGGCGCGGGGCCCGGGGTGCGGCTGCGGCGGGCGGGGTTCCTGCCCGGTCAGAGGAACTGCGCGTACGCGTCGAGTGCGCGCAGCACCTCCGTCTCGCCGGCGGGCGGCAGTTGGACGACGGTCTCCCGTACGCCCTGCGCGGCGAAGTACGCGAGCTTGCCCTCGCTCGGCCGCACGGCGTACGGCACCACCTCCAGCGCCGCCGGATCGCGCCCGGCGTCCTCCCACACCTGGCGCAGCCGCGGGATGCTGTCGGTGAGCCCGCCACCGCCGATGGGCATCCAGCCGTCGGCGTACTCGGCGACGTGCGCGAAGAGCTTCGGCCCGGGCCGGCCGCCGAGCAGCGTGCGCGGGCCGTGCAGCGGGGGCGCGCCCTTGCGGGGGCGGGGGGCCTGGACGGGCTTGGGGTGCGCCTCGGACGCCCGTACGGCGGTACGCGGCACGGAGCCGCCCGCCTCGTCCCCCGCCGTGTCCGCCGCCTCCTGCGCCTCCGCCTCCCCGTCGTACGCCGTGGGCTCCGGCGCCCAGAGCGCGTTCATCAGCCCCATCTTCCGCCGCCCCAACTCCCGCCGCCCGCGCCAGTCGACGCCGTGGTCGTCGGCCTCCTCCTCGTTCCACCCGAAGCCGACGCCGAGCGTGAGCCGGCCGCCGGAGAGGAAGTCGAGCGTCGCGACCTGCTTCGCCAGCACGATCGGGTCGTGCTGGGCCACGAGCGTGATGCCGGTGCCGAGCGCCAGCCGCTCGGTGACGGCGGCGGCCTGGCCGAGGGCGACGAAGGGGTCGAGTGTGCGCCCGTACTCGCGGGGCAGCGGTTCGCCCATCGGGGCGGGGGTGTCGCGGCTGACGGGGATGTGCGTGTGCTCGGGGAGATAGAGCCCGTGGAAGCCGCGTTCTTCCAGCTCACGCGCGAGGGCCGGGGGGCGGACGGTCTCGTCGGTGAGGAAGACGGTCACGGAGATACGCATCCGCGCAGTATCCAGCGGGCGGCGTACGCTGGGAACAACCCCGGCGGCGATTCCCGCCGTGAGACGGGAGGCCCGTCATGTCCGTCCGGCCGCGTCGTCTGTTCTCTCTTGTGGTGCCGGTCCTCTCTGCCGCCGCGTTATGCGTGCTCTTCCTGCCGTCGGTCGCCTCGGCGCAGTCGTCGGGCGGGGCCGGCTCGGCGAGCGGCGCCGCGGGCCGGTACATCGACCCGGGCATGAACGCGGGCGCCTCCATGGGCGCGACGACGACGGCCTCCGGCGGGTTCCCGGCGAGTACGGGGACCGCCACGGGCTTCACCACCACGTCCGGCAGCACGGGGACGACGACCGGCGACGGCGATGTCGGCTGGCGGCCGGTGCTGCTCGTCCTCGGCGGCGTGTTCCTGGTCTACTTCCTCGCCGGCCGGGCGTTGCGCCTGATCGGCGCCGCGGCGGGCACCGTACGCCGCCGCCGCGGGCGCTGACGGCGGTCCCGGCCGTACCTCCCCTTCGCTCACGACCCACGCGTCCCGCAGTGTTCCCTTCCGCGTCACCCGCATATAGGACCCGTGTAGCACCGTCTCAGCGATGAACCGACGCGAAGGGACCGCACCCGTGGACAGACGCGACCTGTTGAAGCTCTCGGCGGCCACCGCCGGAGCGATGACGCTCGCCCCCGTGAGCTTCGCCCGCGCGGCGGACGGCGCGGACGCCGGCGCCGCCGGCGCCGAGGACAGCCGGACCGTCACCGGCCATCTGGAGCCGGGCGCACCGGACTTCGTCTACCTGCCCGTCGACGTGCCGCGCGGGGTGCGCGAGATCCACGTCGCGTACCGCTACGACCGCCCCCAGGTGCCCGCGGGCACGACGGGCAACGCCCTGGACATCGGCATCTTCGACGAGCGCGGCACCCGCGACGGCGGCCGGGGCTTCCGCGGCTGGTCGGGCGGCTTCCGCACGGAGTTCGCGATCAGCGCGGACCGGGCGGCGACGACACCCGCGTATCTGCCGGGGCCGGTACGGGCCGGCCGCTGGCACGTGGTGCTCGGCCCGTACACGATCGCCCCGCAGGGTCTCGGCTACGAGGTGACGATCACCCTGCGCTACGGCCCGGCGGGCGAGACCGCACCGCCGCGGTTCCCGCCGGAGCGCGCCAAGGGCCGCGGCCGGGCGTGGTACCGCGGGGACTGCCACCTGCACACGGTGCACTCGGACGGCGCCCGTACGCCCGCGGAGACCGCGGCGGCGGCGCGGGCGGCGAAGCTCGACTTCCTCACGACGACCGAGCACAACACGTCCTCCGGGCACGCCGCGTGGGACGGGCTGTGGGGCGACGACCTGCTCGTGCTCTGCGGCGAGGAGGTGACGACGCGCAACGGGCACTACCTGGCGGTCGGCACCGACCCGGGCGTCTTCGTCGACTGGCGCTACCGGGCGCGGGACGACGCGTATCCGCGTTACGTGCGGCAGATCCACGCGGCCGGCGGGCTGGTCGTGCCGGCGCACCCCAACTGCCCGTTCGTCGGCTGCCAGTGGAAGTTCGGCTACGAGGGCGCCGACGCGGTCGAGGTGTGGAACGGGCCGTGGACGACGGACGACGAGCTGGCGGTGGCAGCCTGGGACAACGCCCTGACGGCGGGCCGCGAGGGCGGCGGCCCGATGGACTGGCTGCCGGCGGTGGGCAACAGCGACGCGCACCGTGACGGCCAGGTCGTGGGCCTGCCGCAGACGGTGGTGCTGGCCGACGACCTGTCCCGGCAGGCGCTCCTGGCGGGCCTGCGCGCGGGGCGGAGCTGGCTGGCGGAGTCGGCGGACGTGGACGTGGAGTTCACGGCGTCGGGCCCGCGGGGCGAGCACGCGGGCATCGGGGAGCGGCTGCGGGCGGCGCCGGACGGAAGGGTGACGGTACGGCTGAAGGTCACCGGCGGCCCGGCGAAGGCGCAGGTCCGCTTCATGACGGACGAGGGCCAGTTGTACGCGACGACGCTCGCGGACGGCGCGGGGACGGTGGAGTGGCAGACGACGCCGTCGTACGCGGCGTTCGTCCGCGCAGAGGTCCGCCACCCGGCGGCGGACGGCGGGGCGAGCGGGCTGCCGGGGGCGATGGCGGCGATGACGAACCCGATCTGGCTGGGCCGCTGAGGCCGGAGCGCGGGGCAGCGGCGCACCTCCGGTGGCGGAATACCGGAGGGACGCCGCTGCCGCTCGGGGCAGGCCGGGAGTGCGGGGACCACGTCCCCCGCACTCCCGCCCCAGGGTAGGCCGCCCCTCTGACAAGCGACCCCGGGCGGGCGGGCCGGCCCCCCGTTCCCGTAAAGCCGGAACGACCGGAAGGAGAACGGGGCCACTACCGCAGCCCTCGTAGCACGCCTTCCGAATTCGGACACCCCTGTTTCGGCTCTGCCCGAACAGGCACGGCCTCTTCAGGACATATAGAATCCAGCCGAGCTGACGCGTGCGACAGGCTTGGCCTCTGTGGTCGTCCGAAGTGATCGTCTTCGCCAAGGTGGTCGGCGGGGGCACACCACAACGCACTCCTGACGAGGCGTCAGCTCACGCGCGGTGCGTGGCCGGGGGCGCACGGCGAGGATCACACGCCGCGCCTTCGCGCGGGGTGTGCTCCCGAAGGCCGAAAAACGTCCACTTACTGGGCCATTGGCCCAGCCAGAGCGCTGTCGTTGCTGACTAAAACACCCCCGGCAGGGCAGACTTGGCTATCTGGAATCACCGGGACCGGGGAGGGGGCGGCCATGGCCCACGAAGACGAGACGAGTGCGCTGCGCTTCGCCGTGCTCGGTCCCGTCCGTGCCTGGCGCGGCGAGGAGTCCCTCCCGGTCGGTACGCCGCAGCAGCGCGCGATGCTCGCGGCGCTGCTCCTGCGCGGCGGTCGTACGGCCACGGCCCAGGAGCTGGTCGACGGCATCTGGGGCGAGGAGCCGCCGCCGCGCGCGGTGTCCGCCCTGCGGACGTACGCGTCCAGGCTCCGCCGGACCCTCGGCGCCGACGCCCTGGTCAGCGAGGCCGGCGGCTACGCGATCCGGGCCCACGGCACCGAGGTCGACATCGCCACCGCGGAGGAGCTGGCCCGCGCCGCCGAAACCGCCGCCGCGGCGGGCGACTTCGCCAAGGCCCGCGAGCTGTACGCGGGCGCGCTCGCCCAGTTCACCGGCGAACCGCTCGGCGGCGTGCCGGGCCCGTACGCCGACTGGCACCGCGACCGCCTCGAAGAGCTGCGCCTGTCCCTGCTGGAGCACCGCATCGAGCTGGACCTCGACGCCGCCCGGCACGCGGAGGCCGTCTCCGAGCTGACGGCGCTGACCGCGGGCCACCCTTTGCGGGAACGGTTCCGCGAGCTGCTGATGCTCGCGCTCTACCGCAGCGGCAGGCAGGCCGAGGCCCTGGCGGTCTACGCGGACACCCGCCGCCTGCTCCAGGACGAACTCGGCGTCGACCCCCGCCCGGAGCTGGCCGAACTCCAGCAGCGCATCCTCCAGGCCGACGAGGATCTGGCCGCCCCGAAGACCGAACCCCTCGCGGGCGACGCGCCGTTCCGCGTCGTACGCCCGGCGCAACTGCCGGCGACGGTCTCGGACTTCACCGGCCGCGTCGGCGTTGTGGAGGAACTGGGCAAGGAGCTGGCGAACGCGCCGGACACGGTGATGGCGGTGTCGTCGGTCTCCGGCATCGGCGGGGTGGGCAAGACGACGCTGGCCGTGCACGTCGCGCACGCGGCGCGGGAGTCCTTCCCCGACGGCCAGCTCTACGCAGACCTCCAGGGCTCGGGCCCGTCCCCGGCCGAACCGGCCGCCGTCCTCGGCGCGTTCCTCCGCGCCCTGGGCACCCCGGACGCGGACATCCCCGAGCCGGTCGACGAACGCGCCGCGCTCTACCGCTCGGTGCTCGCGGGCCGCCGCATACTGACCCTCCTCGACAACGCCCGTGACGCCGCCCAGATCCGCCCCCTGCTCCCCGGCACGGAGGGCTGCGCGGCGCTGATCACGTCCCGCACGAGGATGACGGACCTGGCCGGCGCGCACCACGTCGACCTGGACGTGATGGCCCCGGACGAGGCGCTGCTGCTCTTCACCCGCATCGTGGGCGCCGAACGCGTCGACCCGGAACGCGACGCCGCCATGGACGTGGTGGCCGCCTGCGGCTTCCTCCCCCTGGCCATCCGCATCGCGGCCTCCCGCCTGGCGGCACGCCGCACGTGGACGGTGTCGGTACTGGCCCGCAAGCTGTCGGACGAACACCGCCGCCTGGACGAACTCCGGGTGGGCGACCTGGCGGTGAAGGCCACGTTCGAACTGGGCTACGGCCAGCTCGAACCGGAACAGGCCCGCGCCTTCCGCCTCCTGGGCCTGGCCGACGGCCCGGACATCTCGGTTACCTCGGCGGCGGCGATCGTCGACCGTACAGCGGAGGACGCAGAGGAACTCCTGGAAGACCTGGTCGACGCCAGCCTCGTGGAATCCGCGGCCCCGGGCCGCTACCGCTACCACGACTTGGTGCGGCTTTTCGCCCGCGACTGCGCAGAGCGCGAAGAGCCCGCGAACGAGCGCGAGGCGGCGCTGTCGCGGCTGCTGGACTTCTACATAGCCACCGCAGCCAAGGCGTACGAACTCAGTCGCCCCGGTGACACGTTGACCAAGCATCTCTCCCCGCTGAGCCTCCAGGGATTGGCCTTCGAGAGCAGGGAGGCTGCACACGACTGGCTCTTCTCGGAGGCAGCTTGCCTACTGGCTACGGTGAGGCAGCTCGCTGAAGGCAGCACCCTGGCTCGTACGGTCGATCTCCTCCTGGCCGCCAAGGATCTGGCGGAGTCGGGGGCGTACTCGCTGCAGTTCGTTCGTATGGCCACGACGGTGCTGGAAGTTGCGCAGGCCGCCGCCGACACTCGCAGTCAAGGCCGAGCACACTTGGTGCTGACGTTCTCCCACGTATTCTCCGGCCGATTCGAACAGGCAAACGTACACGCGACGCATGCCCTACTGCTCACACGCGCTGACGAGGACGTATGGGTAGGCGGTGAGGCGGCTAACCTCCGAGGCTTCATCGCCGACTTGCAGGGCAAGACCGGCCAGGCGAAGGAGCACCTGGAATCGGCTCTCGAGTCCTACCGTGCGGACGACAACCTGGAAGGCGAGTCGAGCGCACTCAGCAATCTCTCGCGCCTGCACCTCAGCATGGGGTTCACGGCTTCCGCGATCGATCTCGCCGAGCAGGCTCTCACCGTCCAACGGAGGATGGGGGTGAGCTTCCGTATAGCGAACATCATGTATGCGCTCGGGATCGCGCTCACCGAAGCCGGGCGCTATGAGGACGCTTTCGCCGAGTTGCGCAAGGCCCTTGAGATCTTCCGAGAGAACCGGATGAGCCTCTGGGACGGGATGACCCTCTTCCGGATGGCCCAGGCCGAACTGGCCTGGGAGCATCCGGCGGAGTCTGCCGCCCTCGCCGAGCAGGCACTTGCCCGGCTCCAGGGCATCGGTGGCGACTGGCACCGCGCCCACATCCTCACCGACCTCGGGCGGGCTCTCGACCAGCTTGGACAGTCGGATCGCGCCCGTGCCTGCTGGAGCGAAGCGCTTGGCCTGCACGAGAAGGCCCAGTCGCCCGACGCCGATCGCGTGCGAGCGCTTCTCGCTACCGCATCGATCTCCTGAGCTCATCAACGGCGACGTTCATCGAACGTTTATCACCACCGGTCACCATTCTTGTCATAGGCCCGTCACCCGGGGGATGCCGGGCCGAGCGGTTGGCCGCCTCACTATTAAGGTGATCGGCTACGCGGTATCCGCCCGGCGGCCCGCGGGGGAGTCGCTGGGCGGTTCGCCGCTCAAGCACCGCAACCCAAACAGGGGGAGGAGTCCAGGAAGTGCCGGAGAACAGGGAAAACGAGGCAACAGCCCGCAAGAAGAAGATCCAGATCGTCCCGCCCGAGGACGACATGGCAGCACCCGTGGAGACCACCGATCCGAAGACGGACGACGACTCGACCGGAGTCCCGAAACCGCTTGGTGACCACAAGCCCTGAGTGCTGCACGAAAACCGGCCCGAGGGGGGGCCGAAACGGCCCGGTCGTGGCAGCAAGATGGGGACTGCTGCGGCCGGGCCTTCCTCTTGTCCCGGAGCGTGACTTGCCTTCTCTCATCCAACCCGCACGTCGACATCAGGCCGTGCGAGCCGACGCTGCTGACACGGCGCCGCGCCCCACGGCAGGCTGTCGAAACGGGACTCGGTGTACCGGAGGGGGTGGGGTACGGCTGAGGGGCGGGCCGTCGCGCGGGGTGCTGTGGTGTACTTCGCGGTGCTCGGGCCCGTCGCGGCGTGGCGTGGTGCCGCGCCCGTCAACGTCGGGCCCCCGCAGCAGCGCACCGTCCTCGCCGCCCTGCTCATCGGCTCCGGCCACCACGCCACCACCCACGAACTCGTCGACGCCCTCGGGGGCGAGGACCCGCCGCGCGACGCCGTCGGGACGGTACGTACACACGTCTCCCGGCTCCGCAAGGCACTCGGCCCGGACGCCGACCTCATCACCGGCCAGGCCGGCGGCTACGTCCTGCGGCCCGGAGCCGGCGCCGTGCCGGACGTGGCGATCGCCGAAGAGGCCGTCGCCCTGGCCGACGCGGCGGCGCACGACGGCGACGCCGGACGGGCCCGGTCGCTGCTCCGCGAGGCCCTCGGCCTCTGGGACGGCGGACCGCTCGCCGGCCTGCCCGGAACGTTCGCCGAGACCGAGCGCGCGCGGCTCACCGAGTGGCGGCTGTCGCTGCTGGAGCGCCGGCTCGCCCTCGGCATCGAGTCGCACGACTACGCCGAGGCGATCTCGGAGCTGACGGCGTTGACGGCGGCGTATCCGCTGCGGGAGCGGTTCAGGGAGTTGCTGATGCTCTCGCTCTCCCGCAGCGGCCGGCAGGCCGAGGCGCTGGCGGTCTCCACGGACAGCCGGCGGCTCTCCATCGATGAGCTGGGCGTCGAGCCCGGCCCGAAGTTGGCGGAACTGCAGCAGCGGATCCTCCGGGGAGGTGAGCAGCCCGTGGCACCAGCGGCCACCACGACCGCGCGGTTGTCGCCTGCTCAGTTGCCGGCAAGACTGGCGGACTTCACGGGCCGCGACGCGTTCGTCGACGAGCTGGGCAAGCAGTTGGAACAGGCGTCCGGCATGGTGATGGCGGTGTCGTCGGTCTCGGGCATCGGCGGTGTCGGCAAGACGACGCTGGCCGTGCACGTGGGGCATGCGGTACGGGATTCGTTCCCGGACGGGCAGTTGTACGCGGACCTCCAGGGCGCGGGTGCGTCACCGGCGGAACCGGCCGCCGTCCTCGGCTCGTTCCTCCGTTCGCTGGGCACCCCGGACGCCGAGATCCCCGAGCCGCTGGAGGAACGCGCCGCGCTCTTCCGGTCGACGCTCGCGGGCCGCCGCGTCCTGACCCTGCTCGACAACGCCCGCGACGCCGCCCAGGTACGCCCCCTCCTGCCCGGCACGGAGGGCTGCGCCGCGGTGATCACCTCCCGCGCCCGCATGACGGACCTGGCCGGCGCGCACCACGTGGACCTCGACGTGATGGCCCCGGACGAAGCGCTGCTGCTCTTCACCCGCATCGTCGGCGCCCACCGCGTCACCCCGGAGCGCAACGCGGCGATGGACGTCGTCGCGGCCTGCGGCTTCCTGCCCCTGGCGATACGCATCGCCGCCTCCCGGCTGGCCGCCCGCCGCACGTGGACGGTCTCCGTCCTGGCCCGCAAGCTGTCGGACGAACACCGCCGCCTGGACGAACTCCGGGTGGGCGACCTGGCGGTGAAGGCCACGTTCGAACTGGGCTACGGCCAACTGGAACCGGAACAGGCCCGCGCGTTCCGCCTCCTGGGCCTGGCCGACGGTCCGGACATCTCGCTGAGCGCGGCGGCCGCGATCCTGGACCGTACGGAGGACGACGCGGAAGACCTCCTGGAAACCCTGGTGGACACCAGCCTCCTGGAATCCGCAGCCCCGGGCCGCTACCGCTACCACGACCTCCTCCGCCTCTTCGCCCGCGCCTGCGCACACCGCGAGGAACCGGAAGCGGAACGGGACGCCGCGCAGTCACGTCTCCTGGACCACTACCTCGCCGCCGCCGCCCGCGTGTACGAACTCGGCCGCCCCGGCGACACGCTGGTCAAGCACCTCAGCCCGGTGGTCCACGCCGGCCCGTGTTTCGACGACCGTCAGGCGGCACAGGACTGGCTCTTCAGCGAAGCGGAGTGCCTGCTCGCCGCCGTGCGCCAGTTCGCCCACGGCGACTCGCTGCCGCGCACGGTCGGTCTGCTGCTCGCCACCAAGGACCTCGCGGAGTCCGGCCTCTACTCCCCTCGGTTCGTGCCCCTGGCCACGGCCGTGATCCAGGCGGCGGAGCAGCGGGGCGACATCCGCAGCCAGGCCCGTGCCCACGTCGTTCTGTCGTCGGCCCACCAGTTCACGGGCCGGTTCGAACTGTCGTACGAGCACGCGGGTCACGCCTGTCGCCTGGCCGGTGCCTGCAACGACATCTGGACGGCCGGCGAGGCCGCGAACGACCGCGGGGTCACGGCTTCCCTTCTGGGAAACCTGGACGACGCCCGGTACTACCTGGACCAGGCCCTTGTCGCCTACCGCGCGGACGGGAACCTGAATGGGGAGTCCTACGCGCTGGGCAATCTTGCGCGCGTACATCTCGACGCGGGTGCTACGGCTACGGCAATCGAAATGGCCCAGCAGACCGTGGAGATCGATCGGCAGGCCGGTGCACTGCTCCGCATGGCATGCAGCAGATATCACCTGGCCATCGCGCTCAACCAGGCCAACCGCCACCTGGGCGCCCTCACCCAACTGGACCTGGCGGTCGCCACCTTCCGTGAGGACCGCATGGGGCTGTGGGAGGGCCTTGCCCACTTCCGTATCGCGCAGGTTCACCTCTCCATGCGGCAACCGGCCGAGGCCGCTTCGTACGCCGAGAAGGCCCTCTCCCGGTTCCGCGGCATCGGCGGCGACTGGCACCGCGGCAGCGTCCTCACCGTGCTCGGCCGCGCCCTCGGCGAACTCGGCCAGCGCGACCGGGCACAGGCGTGCCTGTCCGAGGCGCGCGAACTCCGCGAGTCCGGATCGACACAAGCCCAGCAGGGCTGAGCCCCGCCCCCGTCCCATGCGCCGGCCCCGCGGGATGGCGCTGGTCGCGGCGATGGCGGCATTGCTGGGGGACGGTACGCCGTGAGGGTCGCTCAGCCCGGCGGGATGGACGCCAGCAGCGCACCCGCGCGACCCGCACGGGTCCCAGCCACCGGCGCGCCCTCTCCGGATAACTCCGCGCGCTCACCCTCGGACATCGCCACCCCCTGTCCAGTCCCGCGCACACAGTCTGCGGCACCCCGGGCACCCCCGTCACCGGCCCCTTTCCGACAGCCGGCCGGGCCGATTGACAGCGGATTGACGGCCTCCGACGCACCATCCACAGCATGTCCATGGGCATCCGGTTCGCTGGACGGCATGAGCGACTCGACTCCCCGGAAAGAATCGCACGCACACGGTCTCCGTCTCGTCGTCGGCGCGTTCCCGGACGAGCTGTTCACCCCGCGGCGCCCCGCTCCCCCGCCGCCTCATCTGGTGCCGGTGCTGGCCGAGTTGTCGCGCGGTACGCCCGGCACGGTCGCCTGCCGCAATCTGCGCATGTCCCCACGCACGTACAGCAGGCGGGTGGCGGAACTGCTGGAGTGCCTGGGCGCGCAGAGCAGGTTCCAGGGCGGGGCGCAGGCGGTACGGCGGGGGTGGCTCGTCGGGGCGTGCCTCGCCGGCACGGCGGAGGGAGGGTGAGGGGGCGGCGGCGGATTCGCGGCTCGCCGTCTCTCCCGTGCCGTTTCAGCTACGGGCGGCCCTGCCCCCGCAGCGCGCGCAGCGGCACGGCGGCCAGCGCCCCGGCAGCGGCACCGGGTCGCCGTCCGAGGGCCGGTAGCGCATACGGCTCACGGGGCCGCGGCGGCCGGACCGCGAGACGTGCGCAATGCCGGCGATTACTCGCCAATGTCCAACTCCCTTGCGGCGGCGCCCCGTACGCCACGGCCGCACCGTCCGCGCGCCGGCCCCGGGGGGCGCTGAACGTAAGCTTGACGTGGGCATTAATGAAACGTTGATCGGGCCCTGCCATTCTCTTTTCAGGCCCGCAACAGGGGGAAAAGCCGGGCCGAGCGGTCGGCCGCTTTCTACACCGATGAGGTGAGCGGCCCACACGGTGCCCGTCCGATGACCATCAGGGGAAGTCGTCGGACGGGCACCGTCCTCGTTTCCGGACGCGGTCACGTACGGTCGGGCTCCTCGGGCGGGAAGGGGCGACGCGCATGGAGCGGGACGTACGGTCCGTGGAGGACGTACTGCGGCTGCTGGACGGGATGTTCGAGGCCGGCGCGGACCGGTGGAGCGACCGGGGCGGCGGCTGGTGGGACGCCTTCTACGCGAACCGCGAGCGGGAAGTCCCGTTCTTCGCCGCCAAGCCCGACGAGAACCTCGCCGCGTACCTCGACCGCGGCCTCGTCGCCCCCGGCCGGGCCCTCGACCTCGGCAGCGGCCCCGGGCGCAACGCGGTCTTCCTCGCCGGGCGCGGCTTCGACGTCGAGGCCGTCGACCTCTCCGCCACGGCCGTCGCGTGGGGCGAGGAGCGGGCGCGGGAGGCGGGGGTGGGGGTGCGGTTCCACTGCGGCGACGCCTTCGACCGGGTACGCGCCGAGCCCCACGCCGTGCGTGCCGATGCGGGACCCGTACGCGAAGAGCCCGGTCCCGCACGCGCGGACGCCGATCGCGCCGGGCCGCCGCGCGGCGGCCCGTACGACCTCGTCTACGACTCCGGCTGCTTCCACCACCTGCCCCCGCACCGCCGCGTCAGCTACCTCGCCCTCCTGCGCGCGCACGTCGCCCCCGGCGGGCACTTCGGCCTCGCCTGCTTCGCGGCCGGCGCCGGCGGGATGGGCTCGGAGCTGCCCGACGCCGAGTTGTACGGGGACGGGCGGCTGCACGGCGGGCTGGCGTACACGGCGGAGTCGCTGCGGTGGATCTTCGGGGCGCTGGGGTGGGAGGAGGTCGAGCTGCGGCGGATGCGGGACGAGGGGGCGGAGTCGGCGTACTTCGGCGAGGCGTTCCTGTGGACGGCCCTGTTCCGGCGACCGGCGTGAGGTGCCCGGCGTGAGGCGGGCGGGGCCGTCCGGCCGCCGCCCTCCCGCGCGGCTGCGGCGGGCGCGGCCGGGTTCGCCGGCCCCTCAGTCCTCCTTCGCCACCTTTCGCGCCAGCTCCTCCGCCTCCGCCCCGATCTCCCGCAGGCTTCCGCTCGCCGGCCCCGTGAAGCCCACGAAGTGGAGTCCCCGCGCCCCCTCCGGCGACCGGCGGCCCCCTGCTCGCGGCAGGCCGCGGGGGTCCAGGACGCCGAGGTGGCCGACCAGTTCCTCCAGCCCCCGCCGCCAGCCCGTCGCCGCGATCACCGTGTCCGGTTCCGCGCGGTCGCCGTCCGCCAGGATGACGCCGTCGCCGTCCAGCGCCGCCACCGCCGGGACCGGGAGGACCCGGCGGTCGCGTACCGCCGCGACCAGACCCGGGTCGACGACCGGGACCGCGCCCTCCCGCAGCCGGGTGTAGAGGCCGCTCGCCGGGCGCGGCAGGCCGTACGCGCCGAGGTCCGGGAGTCCGATCCGGCTGACCCTGCCCGCCAGCCGGTCCACCGTCCTGGCCGGCAGCGCGCCGCTCAGCCGCCGGCCCGCCACCGCGCACCAGCCCGCGGCCGGTCTGCGGACGACGTGCGGCAGCGTCCGTACCGCCAGCCGCACCCGCTTCGCGCCGCCGGCCGCCAGCTCCACGGCTATCTCCGCGCCCGTGTTGCCCCCGCCGACGACGAGGACGTCCTTGCCCTCGTACGGGGCGGGGTTGCGGTAGTACGCGGCGTGCAGGAGTTCGCCGCGGTACGTGTCGCGGCCCGGCCAGTCCGGTACGTACGGGGTGTGGCAGTACCCGGTGGCGACGACGACCCGGCGGCCGTCGAGGACGCGGCCCCCGGTCGCGGCCACCGTCCAGCCGGACCCGGAAGCGGACCCCGGGCCCGCGCGGTCGACCCGCGCCGCCTCCACGTTGTACACGATCTCCAGCTGGTGGGCCTCCGCGTACTCCTCCAGGTAGTGCGCGAGCTGGTCCCGCCCCACCCACCGCCCGTACCGGCGCGGGAGCGGCATGCCCGGCAGCCCCGACATCCGCCGCGGCGTGTGCAGCCGCAGCCCGTCGTAGTGCCGGCGCCAGGAGTCGCCCACCCGGGCGCCCCGCTCCAGGACCACCGCCCGGACCCCGGCCGCCCGCAGCGCCGCCGCCGTCGCGAGCCCGGCGGGGCCGCCGCCGACGACGAGCACGGGACGCTCGTCCCGGCCATCCGGCTGCCGCCCGCCTTGCTGCCGTCCGCGCTCTGAAGGGACACGGTCATGAGACATGCGGCTGAGCGTAGTGCCGCGAGGGCCGCCGTCCGGCGGCTTGCCCGGCTCTCTGCACTAACGATTCAGCAGCCGCTACGCTGCGCGCTCACACCTGCTTCGGCGGCTTACGCCCCGTCATTCCGAGGTGCACCAGCAGCGCCAGCGACGGCTTCAGGTCCGCCTGCTTCACGCCCCAGGTCTGGAACGCCTTCTGGTGCGCCGCCACCCCGGCGAGCATCACCACCAGCGACCCGGCCACCGCCGCCGGGTGCACGCCTTCGTCCACCTTGCCCTTCGCCTGGAGCTCCCTGACCGACTCGGTGAGGGACTTGGTGACGGAGTTGAGGATCTTCATCCGGATCTTGTAGAACCGCTTGTCGCCCTCGGCGGCCCCGAGGTCGACGACCCGCAGGATCGCCTCGTTCCGCCGCCAGAACCCGAGGAACCCGTCGACCAGCTCCTCCGCGGCCTGGGCACCGGACTTGCCCGTCCAGGAGCGGCCCGCCACGAGCCCGGTCAGGCCGGCGCCCTCCTTCGCCATCTGCTCCGCCAGCTCCAGGACCGCGCCCTCGACATCGGGGAAGTACTGGTAGAAAGTCGCTGGTGAGGTGGACGCCCTGCGGGCGACGTCGATCACCTTCACGTCCCGGTACGGCGAGGAGTCGAGCATCTCGCCGAGGCATGCGAGCAACTTGGTGCGGGTCGCCTGGCCGCGCCGGCCGGCGACACGGCCGTCGACCGTCCGAACTTGACCTGTCATGCCGTCAGCTTACCGACGCGTGATCGAACCGCGATCTGACGAGGGCAAACGGGGAGGTCACACGGTCGGAAGTGCGCGAATTGTCACTCTCGAACAGAATTGACGCGACGTTCGGGGTATTTTCGCAAGAGCCCATGTCCGCACCGGATACGTTGGCGATGCGACCCATCGCGCGATCCCCGTCCCGCTTGTCCCCCCATCACGCCACTCCCCCACGGTCCCATGGAAGGACGACGACGGTCATGGCCGCATTCGCCGAGGGCTCACCCTGCTGGGCCGACGCCACCCTGCCCGACCTCCGCGCCGGTGAGCGCTTCTACGGTGAGCTGTTCGGCTGGACGTTCACGGAGGGCGGCGAGGGCACGGACGTGGGCCCGGGCTTCCCCCGGCACTCCCGGGCGTACCTCGACGGCAGGCCGATCGCCGCGCTCGTCGCCAAGCGCGACGGCCGGATGCCCACCGAATGGGGCATCCACCTGGCCACCCCCGACCTCGCCGCCACCGTGGAGAAGGTCCGCGGGGCCGGCGGCACCGTGCTCACCGGGCCGGTGGCGGCCTCGGACGCCGGCCGGTCGGCGACGGTCGCGGACCCGGACGGCGCGGTGTTCTCCGTCTGGCAGGCGGGCGAGCGGCCGGGCTTCGGCGTCACGGACGTGCCGGGCTCCTTCTGCTGGACCGAGGTCTACGTACGGAACGCGGACGCGGCCGACGCCTTCTACCCGGCGGTTTTCGGCTACGAGTTGCAGGCACCCCCGTTCGACGCGGGCGACTTCAAGGCGTGGACGCTGCCGGAGTCCGGCCGCCAGGTGGCCGGGCGGGCGATCGTCGGCGACGTGCTGCCGCCGGAGATGCCGCCGCACTTCCTCGTCTACTTCCGGGTCGGCGACGTCGGCGACGCGCTGCGGACGGTACGGCGCGGGGGCGGGCGGGTGCTCGTGGACCGGCAGGAGATCCCGGGGGCGACGTTCGCGGTGGTGGTGGACAACCAGGGGGCGGCGTTCGCGGTGATGGACGGGGCGTCGGCCGTGGACGGCGAGCCGGCGGGGGCCGGGTCGGCGCGGGGCGAGGCGGAGCCGCCCTCCGCCCCCGCCACCAGCGCCGACGGGACCTGACCCGGTGCTGTCCTGCGCCCCGCGCCCCGCGCGGCCCGCGGGGTTCCACCGGACCCGGCGGTTCCAGGGGCGGCGGTGTCCGGAGCCGCCCCCCGGGTTAGCCCCGGTGCGTTCCGGAGTGGAGAATCGGCAGGCGTACTTTCGGGACTGACGGCCGTACGCCTGCGGTGAGAGGCTGCAGGGGGGCCCGGTTCCGGGAGCCCCCCACGGGGAGGTGGATGGTTACGTGGTCGAGCAGCTTGCGCAGCACGACCCGCGGCGGATCGGTCCTTTCGAGGTGCTCGGCAGGCTGGGCGCCGGCGGGATGGGTCTCGTCTATCTCGCGCGGTCGGCGTCCGGCCGCCGCGTAGCGATCAAGACTGTCCGCACCGAGCTGGCCGAGGACCAGCTCTTCCGCGTGCGCTTCACCCGCGAGGTCGAGGCCGCCCGGGCCGTCAGCGGCTTCTACACCGCCCCCGTCGTCGACGCCGACCCGCGGGCGGCCGTGCCGTGGCTCGCCACCGCGTACATGCCCGCACCCTCGCTGGAGGAGATGGTCAACGACTGCGGGCCGCTGCCGCCGCAGGCCGTGCGGTGGATCGCCGCGGGCGTCGCGGAGGCGCTGCAGTCCATCCACGGCGCCGGGCTCGTCCACCGCGACCTCAAGCCGTCCAACGTGCTGGTCCTGGAGGACGGGCCGCGCGTGATCGACTTCGGCATCGCGTCCGGCGTCTCCAACACCCGGCTGACCATGACCAACGTCGCCGTCGGCACGCCCGCGTACATGTCGCCGGAACAGGCGCGCGACTCGCGGAGCGTGACGGGCGCCAGCGACGTCTTCTCGCTCGGCTCCACCCTCGTCTTCGCCGCTACGGGCCACGCGCCGTTCCACGGCGCGAACCCCGTCGAGACCGTGTTCATGCTGCTGCGCGAGGGGCCCGACCTGGAGGGGCTGCCGGGCGAGCTGCGGCCGCTCATCGAGGCGTGCATGCAGATGACCGCCGACCACCGGCCCTCGCCCGAGGCGCTCCAGTCCGACCTGGCGCCGCACCTCTTCGGCGCCGGGGGCGACGACAGCGGTACGGCGTCGGCGTGGCTGCCGCGTACGGCGATCCGGATGATCGAGGCGCGCCGGGGGGCCGCGGCCACGCTCGGCGGGGCCGGGGCGCACGGGGGCTCCTCCGGGCGGCACGGGGGGTCGCGGGGGCCCTCCGCCTCGCGCCGGTCGATGCCGCCGCGGCCCGCGCACCCGCCGTCGGCGGGCCCGGGGGGCGCACCGCAGGCGCCGCCGCAGCCGGCGCCCCACTCCGTACCCCAGTCGGCACCGCACTCCGCACCGCAGTCCGCGCCCGCGCGGCACGCCGGGCCACCCGGGGGTCCCGCCCACGGCCCCGGCGCGGGGCCCGCCCATGCTGCGCCCGGCGGTGCGCAGGGCGCACCCCCCGCGGCGCCGCCGGAGCGCGTGCCGCCGCAGTCGGCCGCCGCACCGCCGCAGGCCCCCGGCGCCGACGTCCAGTTGGCCGGCGCCGCCGTGCCGATCGGCCCGGGGCCCCGCGTCGTGGACGCCCGCGCCGCCCGCGCCCGCGCCGCCGCGGACGGCGGGCTCGACCTGGGCTGGGCCAGGCCCCGCGGCTCGGCCGCGGCGCCCGGCACCCAGCAGGCGCCCGCCGCGCACTCCGGCGGCCACGCGCCCGCCGCCTCCTCGCCCGCCACCGCACCCGCGCCCCCGGCCGAGGCGGCGCCGCAGGAGCCGCCGCGGTGGCGGCCGTGGCGGTTCCGGATGTCCAACGACGTGTGGGGCAAGCCCGTCGTCTCCGGAAACCTGCTCTACGTCACCTCCTTCGAGGTCCACGCCCTCGACGTGACCAGCGGCAGGCGGCAGTTCAAGACCCGCGAGGTGGCCTGGTCCATGGCGCTCTCCGAGGGCGTGATCCACGCCTCGGACGGTCCCAGCCTGTACGCCCTCGACGCCGCCGACGGCCGCGAGCACTGGCGCCAGGGCACCGGCGGCTGGGTGTACTCGCTCCAGGTCGCCGCCGGCACCGTGGTCACCGGCACCCGCGGCGGCGGCCTCCAGGCCCGGCACGCCGCCACCGGCGAGCCGCTGTGGGAACACAGCGGCGCGCAGACGGAGTTCGAGACCCAGGAAGCCGGGCCGCTGGCCCACGACGGCACGGTCTACGTCTGGGGCGACGGCCGCCTCCGCGCCCTGGACACCCGCTCCGGCGCCGAACGCTGGTCGTACCCCATCGGCGACGCCGCCGCCTGCGGCGGCGTCCCGGTGCGGCTCCTCCCCGCGGACGACGTGGCCGCGGGCCCCACGGTCTTCGCGTCCGCGGGCAAGCGGGTCCTCGCCCTGGACGCCGCGTACGGCACGCTGCGCTGGACGTTCGAGGCCCCCGCGGTGATCCTCAGCCCGCCCGCGTACGCCCCGGGCGCGGCCCTGACCGGCGGCGGCGTCTTCGTCGCCGACCACCTCGGCACGGTCTACGCCCTCGATGCCGCCGACGGCCGCGAACGCTGGCGCATCGCCACCGAGGCCCGCCAGTCCATCGAACCCGTCCTCGTCGCCGACAACCACGTCCACGTCGGCAGCGGCGCCGCCCTCTACACCCTCGACGCCGTCGCCGGCACCCCGATGTGGCGCTTCGCCACCCGCGGCGATCTGATCGGCGCCCCGGTCGCCGCCGACGGCCGCGTCCACTTCGGCTCCGCGGACCACTGCATCTACGCCGTCGACGCCGTAGGCGGCCAGCTCCGCTGGAAACTCGCCACGGACGGCGAGATCACCGGCTCCCCCGTCGTCGCCAACGGCGTCGTCTACGCCTGCAGCAAGGACCGCTGCGTCTACGCCCTCGACGCGGGAAAGGGCACGGCCCGCCGCTGATCCCCTCCGCCGGGGCGGCCTCAGCGCAGGAGGAGGTCGACCAGGCCCTTGGGGTTCTTCGCCTCGTTCTGCTCCGTCAGGCCGCGGCGCATCAGTTCGAAGTACGGGGCCAGGAGTTCGGGGCTCACGCCCTGCTGGCGGGCCGTGTCGAGGAACGTGGGCGTGCCGGCCACCTGCATGGCGAGGCTGGAGACCTCCTCCGCGGGGGCCGCGTCCGCGGTGAGTCCCGCGGCGATGGCGTGTGCCGCCGGCGCCATCGCCGTGAGCCAGCCGGTCAGCAGTCCGGCGAACGCCGCCGGGTCCAGGTTCTCCCTGCGGATCAGCGCGAAGGCGTGCGTCGTCCCGGCGAACATGCCGTACATCGCGCTCAGTAGTGCCACGTCCAGCAAGGCCGCGAAGCCCGGGTCCTCGCCGGCGTAGGTGGCGCCCGCCGGGACCGCCAGGGTGTCGCGGTGGTGGTCGAAGACGTCGCGCGGGCCGCTGTAGAGCACGTAGCCGCCGGTCTCCGGGACGCCGATCATCGGCGGTACGGCCATGATCCCGCCGTCCAGGTAGCGCGCGCCCCGGTCGCTCGCCCACGCCGCGCGCGCACGGGCCTGGGCGGGGGTCGACGTGGTCAGGTTGACCACGTCCTTGCCCGCGAGGTCCGTGCCGGCCAGCACCTCGCCGACGGACACGTCGTCCAGCAGGCAGACGACGACGAGGGTGCTCGCCGCGACCGCCGCCGCCGGGCCGTCCGCCCTGCGGGCGCCCTCGGCGGCCAGAGCGCCGGCGCGGGCGGGGGTGCGGTTCCAGACGGTCGTCGGGTGGCCGGCGGCGAGCCAGGCGCGGGCCAGCGCGGTGCCCATCGCGCCGAGGCCGAGAAGGGTCACGGGGGTCTTGTCCTGGGTGTGCGGTGTCATGACGACAAGGCTGGTCACAGGCCCGTTGACGATCAAGTACGTACTTCGGAGTGGGTGGTTACCCTGGGGTGAGCGAGCACCTCGGCGGGGGTCCGGAGGTGCGGGAGCGGGAGGGGAGAGCATGACCACGCTGAACCGGCCGGGGGCACCCGACGGCCACGTCTGCGGCATCGACGCCGCGATGGAGATCATCGGCGGCAAGTGGAAGGTGCTGATCCTCTGGGCGCTCGACGACCGCCCCGCCCGCCGCTTCGGCGAACTCCGCCGCCTCCTGCCCGGCATCACGGAGAAGGTCCTCGCCTCCCACCTGCGCGAGATGGAGGCGGACGGGATCGTCCGGCGGGTGTCGTACGAGGAGGTGCCGCCCCGCGTCGAGTACTCCCTGACGGCCTCCGGGACCCGGCTGAACGCCGCGCTGGTGCCGCTGGCGGAGTGGGGCCGGGAGCGGGCCGCCGCGGCACGGGCCGCCGGTGCGGAAGCGCCCGTCGGCGAGTCCCTCGGCGGCCGGGGCATCGACGGGCAGGCTTCCGATGCCGTACCGGCCCCCGGCGCGCAGCGCCCCGGCCCGCTCACCGGCCGCTCGCCGGCCCCCGGGACGGCGGCCGTCCGCGTGCCCCTCCCCGCTCCTGCCCGCGGCGGCGACCGGCAGGCCCGGTAGATGCGTCGTCGCCCCCTCGCCCCGCCCTCCCCCGCCCGTCTCACCGTCCGGCCCTACGCGCCCGCCGACGAGTCCGCCGTCCTCCGGCTCGTCAACGCCGACCGGCTCCCCGGGCAGCCGCCCGCCACCCCGGCCATGCTCGCCGACGCCCTCGCCGGGCGGTCACGCGCAGACGCCGACTGGTGGGCCGAACTGGACCCGCCCGTCACCGCCGTCGCCGAGACCCCCGGCGGCGGCGTCCAGGGCGTCGTGTCGTACGCGCTGCGCCCCCCGGACGACACCGGGCTGATCCTCTGGGCCCACTGCCGCGAACAGGCCCCCGTCGCCCGCGCGCTGGTCGACCACGCCGTCGCCGCCCTCGCGCCCCGCGCCGTCGACGCCTTCCACCTCACCTCCGCCCTCACCCTGGGCCTGGAGTGCCTGCCCGTCCGCCACCGGCCCGACACCCGCGCCGCCCTCGTCCGCGCCGGCTTCGCCGACCACCGCCGCTGGCGCTACCTCCGCCGCGGGCTTCCCGCCGCGGAACTTCCCCGCGTCCCGGGCCTCCTCGTCGGCCCCGGCCCCGACGGCGACCCGCGGAAACGGCAGTTGACCGTACGGGACGAGCGGGGCGAGGCCGTCGTCGCCGAAGCCCTCGTCGGCGCCCACGGCGGCTACGGCGCCCTGTGGTGGATCGGCGTCGAGGAGCACGCCCGGGGGCGCGGCCTCGCCCGCCGCCTCCTCGGCTCCGCGCTCGCGACGCTCACGGACGACCTGCGCGCGACGCAGGTCATCCTCCTGCTGGACGACGACGACACCGACGCCACGGCCCAGGACATCCGGGACCGTACGGCCGCGGCCGCGCTCTACGGCCGCGCGGGCTTCACCGAGATCGACCTCCTCCACGCCTTCACCCGCCCCCGCGCCGAAGGACCGTGAGAGCCGCGGGCGGGTCCGTGCGCCCGGATCCGGGCCGCGGCCCCGGGGCGTTACGGGGCCCCGCCCCCCGTACGGGGCCCCTGACGGCGCTCACCGCCTGCGTCGGGGACGGGGCCGCCGCGGGCTTCCCCCGCGACGGCCCCCGGCCCGTACCGGTCCCGGGGCCGGGGCCGGCCCACCGTGCGCCCGGTGGAGCGCGGCCGTCCCCCGTGACCGGCCCCGCCGCCGAGCGGTTGCGGCGACGTGGACCGAGAATGTGTGCCGCGGCGCGGACCTGACAAGGCGGATCGGCGTTCGCGTACGTTCGGAACAGGGCTCACCTGTTCCGAACGCCCGCGAGCGCCCCGCGAACGTCCCGTGAACAAGGCCGATTTCACGGTCGCGGGCGACCGCCCGTGCCGCCATGCTGGGGTCGTGATCCACGAGGAGGGCGGCTTACCGGGGCCGCGGCCGGCGCGCCCGGGGCCCGCACGGGCGCCCCGGCCGGAGCAGCTCCGTACCCGCGCCGAGTACCTGGCCGCGCTGCGGGAGTTGCGCACCTGGTCCGGGCTGACGTACCGCGAGCTGGAGGCCAAGGCCGGCACGCACGCCGACTCCCTCCCGGCCAGCACCATCGCCACCGCCCTCGGCCGGACCACGCTCCCCCGGGAGCGCTTCGTCGACGCCTTCACCCGCGCCTGCGGCCTGGCCGAACAGGACGTCGGCCCGTGGCTGGAGGCACGCCGCCGCATCGCCACCCGCGAACACGCGCCCCCGCCGCCCGAGAAGGACGACGACCGCGAGCCGGCTCCGCCCCCGGCGGGGCCCGCCCCGCGGTGGCGGTGGGCGGCCGGGCTGCTGGCGGCGGTGGGGATCGGCGCCGGGGGCACGCTGAGCGTACAGGCGCTGCTCCCGGACGGCTCCGGTCCCGGCGCGCCGCGCGCGGCGGTCGGCAGCCTTGCGGTGCCCGGTCTCGACCTCCAGGCCGTGGGCAGTTGGGCGGAGATCCGTCCGGGCCGCAGCCCCGAGCTGTGCGTCACGGAGGGTACGGACCGTACGGGCCGCTACCGCTCGGCGGTCGCGGCCCAGCAGCCCTGCGCGCGGGCGGCCCTGCCGCGGGTCTACCTCGAACCGGTCGGAGACGGCGCCGTACAGATCCAGTGGCACCACCCGGAGCACGGCATCGGCTGCCTGACCGTCATGCGCGAGGGCCCCGGCCGCGACCTGCTCGAACCGCGCGAGGCATGCGCCGACGACGACCCGGCGCAGCGCTTCCGCCTCGAAGCGGCCGGCGAGGGGGCGGACAGGCGCTTCCGCATCCGCCCCGACACCGGCGAGTGCCTGGCGCCGCGCGAGGAGGACACCGGCCCCGGCGCCGAGATCGCCCGGGCCCGCTGCTCGGGCGGGGCGGAGCAGGAGTTCACGATCAGCCTGACCGCGCCGCCGTAGCGGACCGCCACCCGCACAGGGGAAGACCACCCGGTTCCGGCACCGAACGGCATCAGGGCGGGCGGCCCCGCGGCGGATTCAGGACGGCGACGCGTAGTGGGCGGCGAGGGCCGCGGCGCGGTCGCGCAGGGCCGTTCGCAGCCACCCCGGGGTCAACGCCTCGGCGTCCGTGGCGAGTTGCCACACCGCCCATTCGGCGTGCCGCGCGTCCTGGAACGCCACCTCCAGCCGCAGCCGCCCGTCCGGCTCCACGTCCTCGGCGAGTACGGCGAGGGCGGTGCCCACCAGCTCCTCGCGGCGCCGCGGCGTGATCCGTACCGCCACGGCGACCCGGTCCCCGCCGCTACGGAAGCGGGCGCTCCGCTCCTGCCACGCCCGGTCGAGGTCGACGCGCTCGGGGCGCTGCGCGGGTTCGGGGAGTTCCTCCGCGGCGCGGACCCGCGAGAGGCGGTAGGTGCGGTCGGCGCCGTCGCGGGCGGCGAGCAGGTAGCCCTTGTCCCGTACGGTCACCAGGCCGATCGGGTCCACCGTGCGCCACGCCGCGGCCCGCCCCTCCGGGGCGTAGCGGATCCGCAACTTCCGCCCGGCGAAGACGGCGCCGCGAAGGGCGGCCATCACCTCGTCCGGTACCTCGTCGGCGGTGAGCGGGCGGGCGAGGAGGTCGGCCTCGGGGTCGACGAGGAGCCGTTCCGCGACCCCCGCGGCGGTGTCGCGGTAGCCGGGCGGCAGCGCGTCGACCACCTTGAGCATCGCCGACGCGAGCGCCGAGCCGAGCCCGAACGCCTGCGCGCCGCGCCGCGATCCGGCGATGAGGAGGGCGAGGGCCTCGTCGTGGTTGAGCCCGGTCAGCTCCGTACGGAACCCGGGCAGCAGCGCGAACCCGCCGTGCCGGCCGCGCTCGGAGTGCACCGGCACGCCGGCCGCGGACAGGGCCTCGATGTCGCGCAGCACGGTGCGGGTGGAGACCTCCAGCTCGCGCGCGAGCGTGGCCGCGGAGAGCCGGCCGCGCTGGCGGAGGAGCAGGACCAGCGAGACCAGGCGATCGGCGCGCATAAATCCAGCAGGATATACGACACAGGATGTCGTCATTCGTTGCGAGGCTGACGCCCATGGAACGCACAGCGATAAACCCGGTCACCTGGTCGACGGAGATGGGCTTCAACCAGGGCGAACTGGTCTCCGGCCACACCCGCACGCTCTTCGTCTCGGGCCAGACCGCCATGAGTCCCGAGGGCCGGCCGCAGCACGCGGACGACATGGCCGCACAGCTCGCCCTCAGTCTCGACAACCTGGAGGCGGTCCTCGCCGGGGCGGACATGTCCCTGGAGAACCTCGTCCGCCTCAACGTCTACACCACCGACGTCGACGCCCTCTTCCCGCACTACGGCGAACTGGCCGCCCGCCTCGCCGCGGCGAAGGCGGCCCCGGCGACGACGATGCTCGGCGTCACCCGCCTGGCGATCCCCACCCTGCTGGTCGAACTGGAGGCCACCGCCGTCGCGTAGCGCCGCACGCGGGGCCCGGCCGGCGGAGCGCGCCGGCCGGGCCCCGGGTTGCTTGGGTGCGGGTTCAGCGTTTGAGGGTGAACGTGAAGTCGCCGGTCAGTCTGGCGTTGAGGCGGACCGCGGCGATGAGCCTCCCCTCGTCCATCAGGCGCTCCGCCTCGGCCCGCGTGAGGGCGCAGCCGTCGGCGATCAGCCGCATCGGGCGGACCGGGATCCGGGCCGCGAAGCGCACCGTGACGTCGATGACCTCGCGGTGGAGATGGTCCGTGCCGCCCGTGTCGAGGCGCCAGGCGCCCGTCCAGTCGAGCGCGACGCGGTTGCGGCGCTGGAGGGCCGGGTCCTGGAGCAGGGTGGCGGCCAGGTGGATGTCGTCGTGGTGGAGCCGGGCCAGGAGTTCGGGGCGTACGGAGCGTACGTTCACCCGCTCCAGGACCGTGAGCTTCGCCGTCGCCCCGCAGCCCGTGCAGAGCGCGAGGAGCCAGACGTCGAGGAGCTTGTGGTGGGCGTTGACGCGGAACTTGCCGTTCGCCCGGAAGCGCCCGGACGCGCACGCGTGACAGCGGCGGCGGACGAGCGGCAGGCAGGTGGGCATGACCAACCAGTCTGTGAGCACAGGAGTACACCGGTATCTGTGTGAGAAAAACCGCAGCAAGAAGCAGCGCGACGGCGCCCGCACGAAGCGGCGCACGACGCGCGACCAATCAGCGCTTGGGGGGTCTCACACGGTGTACAACGGCACGCCCTTGCCTCGACGACTCGGTCCCGGGGACCGTACGGGCGCGAGCGGCGCACCTCAAGGGATTTCCCGGATCATAAATCCGTGGACGGATCCGCGGGCGATCACCTACTGTGTGACCTCACGCCCCGAGACGGTCGGAAGGAGGCGAGTGCCGTGAAGTTCACTCTTACCCAGCGCTCCCCTCGTCCGCAGTCCGGCGTGGTTCATCAGTCCTGACCGGGAGCGCGCCGCACAGCCGTTATCCCGGAGGAATCCATGACCGATCCGGTCATCATCCGTGCGCTCACCGAGAGCGACGCCCCTCTCTTCGACGCCTTGCCCGACCCCCTCGGCGCCCGCGAGGGCCACCGCAACACCCGGTTCCGTACGGAGTGGAAGCACGTCGCCCTCCGCGACGGCCGGGTCGTCGCCCGCGGCGCCTGGTGGGGCGGCCCCGACGACGCGGAGCCCCTCAGCGTCAACTGGTTCGACGTGGCAGAGGGCGAGGAGGAGGCGGGAACCCGGCTCCTGCTCTCCGTGCCCTGGCGGGTCGAACTCGAAATCAACCTGCCCGGCGGCTGGCGCGAAGAACCCGCCCTGCGCGCCGCCGCCGACGCCCGCTTCGCCGCCGCCCGCGCCGCCGGGTACGAACTCCTCGTCGAGCGGTTCCTCTACCGCTGGACCCCCGACCGCGGCCTCCCCGAGCGGCCCGGCCGGCTGCGCTTCAGGGCCGAACCCGACGACAGCGTGTTCTTCGACGCCCTGCGCCGCATCCACTCCGCCACCCTGGACGCCCACGCGCTCAAGGCGATCGGGGAAGGCGGCCTGGACCAGGCGGCACAGGAAGAGATCGACTTCTTCCACTGGTGCCCCTCCCCGCGGGAGTGGTGGCAGACCGCGTACACGCCGGAGGGTGAGCTGGCGGGCATCCACATCCCCGCCCACAACCCCTCGGGCCCGATCGTCGGCTTCATCGGCGTCCTCCCCGAACAGCGCGGCCACGGCTATTCCTACGACCTCCTCACCGAGTGCACCCACTTCCTCGTCGAGCGGGGCGCGGAGTTCGTCAGCGGCGCGACGGACCGGGGGAACTTCCCGATGGCCGCGAACTTCGCGAAGGCCGGTTATCCCGTCGTGCGGGAACGCGTCAACTTCCACCCGGCGGACCTGGAGGAGTAGCAGGAGAGGCGGGGCCCGGCATCGGGTCGGGCCCCGCTTCCGTACCGCCGGCCTCCGGTAGGCGGGGGCTCAGGCGCCCACGTTCCCGTCGATGCCCTCCCGCAGGAAGTCCGCGTGCCCGTTGTGCCGCCCGTACTCCAGGAGGACGTGCACCATCACCATCCGCAGCGACACATCCTCGTCCCACCTCGGCTGGTACCCGACCAGGTCCAGGGACTCCGCCTCCCGCTCGATCCGGCGCGACCGCCCGACCTCCGCCTCCCAGGCGCCGAACGCCTCGGCCCTGGTCGACCCGCTCGCGTCGTACGCCGCCTGGAAGTCGATCCGGTCGGACCAGACCATCGGCGCGTCGTGGTCCTCGAACACGCGCCGGAACCAGGCCCGTTCCACCTCCGCCATGTGCCGCACCAGACCGAGCAGCGAGAGCGTGGACGGCGGCATCGACCGCCGCCGCAGCTCCTCGTCGCTCAGCCCCTCGCATTTCATGGCAAGAGTGGCGCGGTGGTAGTCGAGACAGGCCCGCAGCGTGTCGCGTTCGCTGCCCAGACGGGGCGGTCCCACACGGTTGTCGACGATCACGTGCCGTACCCCTCAGTCGTGCGTCCGGTTCCGGGCCAGTATCCCCTCGGACGCACGGCTGCCGGGTCTGCCGCTAGGCGGCGCGCGGCGGCTCCTCGGGGCGCTCCTCGGGGGCTTCCGCCTCACCGGGGCGCCCGGACCGGCCGGGCTTGCCGGTGGTGGAGACGGAGCGGAGCCGGGGCTCCGGCTCGGGTTCTTCCGCGGGCGGGGTGAGGGGGCGGCGCCGCTGCTTGCCCCAGACGCCCACCCCGACCAGCATCAGCGCCGCGCCGATCACGGCGTTCGCCGTCCCGACGTCCAGCCCGGTGCCGTCGGTGCTGACCTTCAGCCCGCCGACCAACTGGCTCTGCCGGAGCATCCACAGCGCGGTGATGAAGAGCACCAGGAGCGCGGCGAGGATGACGAGACGGCGCGAGCGCGTCAACGTCCCGTAGACGGCCACCAGCGCGGCGACCGCGAAGGGCAGGAAGATCGAGCCGAAGAGCTGCGCCCGGGTCTCGGAGATCCCGTCGAAGACGCTGCCGAGCGCGTAGAAGCGACCGTCCCGGCCGTTGTACCAGGGCCGCCAGACGCTCCAGACCACGCCCACCACACCCGCGAGGACGAGGACGGAGCCGACGATGTAGCGCTTGTTGCGCGTGGTGTTCTCCAGCATCTTCGTACTCCTCCGATGCCGTAGTCCCCCATCCGACGCTACGTCCCACGCGCCCCTCCCGCCACCGGAAGAACAGAAGGTGCATGTGCGGCGAAGAACTAGAGTCGGATTCGACTACTTCGGGAGGGCACGGACCACGCATGCGCATTTCCTTCCTGCTGCACAATACGTACGGAATCGGGGGCACCATCCGTACGACCTTCACCCTCGCCCAGGCCCTCGCGGAGCGCCACGACGTGGAGCTGGTCTCCGTCTTCCGGCACCGCGACGAGCCCATGATGGAAGCCCCGCTCGGCATACCCATCCGCACGCTCGTCGACCTGCGCCGACGGAGCCCGGACTACGCGGGCGACCTGCCGGACCACCGAAAACCCGCCCGGGTCTTCCCACGCGGCGACGGCCGGCACAACCAATACAGCAAGCTCACCGACGACCGCATCGGCGCCTATCTGCGCACCGTGGACGCCGACGTCGTCGTCGGCACCCGCCCCGGACTCAACGTCCACATCGCCCGCCAGACCCGCCGCGGCCCCGTCCGCATCGCCCAGGAACACCTCACGCTCGACGGCCACGGCGGACGTCTCCGTCGCGAACTCGGCATCCGCTACAGCCTCCTCGACGCGGTCACCACCGTCACCGAAGCCGACGCCCACGCCTACCGCACCCGCCTGAACCTCCCCGGCGTCCGCATCGAGGCCGTCCCCAACAGCGTGCCGGCACCGGCCGTCGCCCCCGCCGACGGCACCGCCAAAGTGGTCGTCGCCGCCGGCCGGCTCACCCGGGTCAAGCGCTACGACCTCCTGATCGAGGCGTTCGCCAAGGTCGCCGCGGCCCGCCCCGACTGGACGTTACGGATCTACGGCAGCGGCGACCGCACGGGCAACGAACGCGACGCCCTGCGGGCGCAGATCGCTGACCTCCGGCTCACGGAGCACGTCTTCCTGATGGGCAACGCGAGCCCCATGGAGCGTGAGTGGGTCAAGGGCTCCATCGCGGCGGTCACATCGAGCAAGGAGTCGTTCGGCATGACGATCGTGGAGGCGATGCGCTGCGCGCTGCCGGTCGTCTCCACGGACTGCCCGCACGGGCCGAGCGAGATCATCGAGGACGGCGTGGACGGCCGCCTCGTCCCGGTCGGAAACGCGAACGCCGTGGCGGACGCGCTCCTTGAGCTGATCCAGGACGACGCCCTCCGCCGCCGCACGGGGGCGGCGGCCCGCGCCGCCTCCGAACGCTTCGACCCGTCCCGGATCGCCGCCCGCCACGAGGCGATCTTCACGGAGCTGACGGAACGGCCCCGCCCCCGCGGATTGCTCCGCGACCTGGCGCTACGGAGCCGCGGCACGGCCTACGGCAGCGCCTACGCCGCGAGGCACGTGGCGGCTACCGCCCTGCGCCGAGCCCGCGGGCGAAGTCGGTGAACGCCTGCCAGGCGTCGGCGGAGAAGGTGAGCGCGGGGCCGTCGGGGTCCTTGGAGTCACGGACGTGAACGGCGGCGGGGGTGGCGGCAACCTCGACACACTGGCCGCCCTCGCTGCCGCTGTAGGACGACTTGCGCCAGTCGAGCGCGACTTCGACGCAGTTGCCACCTTCGCTGCCGCTGTAGCTGCTCTTGAACCACGCCAGCGTGCTCATAGCTCTCCCAAGACCTTCTCGATCAAGTCGAGTGATTCGCGCGGCGCCAGCGCCTGCGCCCGGATGATGCCATAGCGCCCCTCGATCTCGCGGACCCTTTCCCGCTCCATGATCAGTTGGCTGGTGCCCTGCACCTCCACGTACGCAATCCTGCCCTGGTCCTCGGTCTCAAGCAAGGTCAGCGCCCCGTCCAGGCAGGCGTGGTCTTCCCGGTCCGTGGGCATGACCTGGATCTCGACATTCGGCCGCTGTCCGGTCAGAAGGAGGTGCTCCAACTGGCCGCGCAGCACGCCCTTTCCACCGATCGGCCGTCGCAGCACAGTCTCTTCAAGCACGAAGCTCAGAATGGGCACGGGCTGGCGATCGAAGATCGCCTGTCGGTCCAGTCGAGCGGCAACTCGTTGCTGGATGATGTCCTCATGCACCGGCGGACGACGGGCCTGTAGGACAGCGCGGGCGTACTCCTCGGTTTGCAGCAGGCCCCAGACCACCTGCGGGTCGTACGCGTGCAACTCCACCGCCGCCTTCTCCAGGGCGGCGAAGTCCTCGAAGAACGTCGGGTACCGGACCCGCGCCAGCTCCTCCTTCATCACCTTCAGTAACCCGCCGGCGTCCACTGCCACATCCGTCTGGTCGACATACTCCGGACGCGGGATCCGCCTCCCCTGCTCGACCGCCCCGACCATGAATTCGCTGTACCCGATCCGCCCAGCCAACTGCGGCTGTGTGATGCCGACCCGCTCTCGCAGGATCTTCTGCTGCCGCCCGAAGGTGCGCAGGATCGCCGCCCCCTCACCCTCGACCGGTCGACTCGGACGCTTGGATTCCGCCATACTGAATCGCCTCCCCACTTGCGGTACGTGTCCGGTACAGCACTCTCCGTAGGGGCTGTACGTCTGGCCAGGGTATTCGCCTCAGCGGCAACGTGGGGATCCATGAATCCCCCAACGATTGCACGAGAACCGGAACGCGCCCCAGGCGCACAACCGACCGCGCTCGCCCGGACGTTCGCGATGCAGTTCACGTCCAGCCGCCGTGGCGCCCGCCTCGCCCGTCTGCTTGCCGTTCAGCGCCTCGGCACCTGGGGCTTCCCCCGCAACGGCGAGGTGTCGCTGTCCGTCGAGACAGTGGTCGCGGAGTTGTGCGCGAACGCCGTGCTGCACGGGCGGGTGCCAGGCCGGGACTTCCACCTGGCGATGCGGCTCCGCGTCGACGGCGTACTGCGCATCGAGGTGGCCGACGCGCGGCGCGAGCGCGTGCCTGTGCTGGAGCGACGGTACGACGTAGAGGACGAACGCGGGCGGGGGTTGCTGCTCGTCGAGGCGATGTCGGACCGGTGGGGGGTGGCGGAGCGCCAAGCCGTGGGAAAGATCGTGTGGTGCGAGCTTGATACCTGACGCCCACCCCACGCGGGCCTCGCGCTCGGGGGCTGGAGAAACTGGGCCGTAACTCGCGGTAACACCCCCCGATCCGGGCCGAATCAGCCCCTCAGCGCCGACTTTCACCCCTCCAGACGCACCCACCCACCGGCAGCCGCCAGATCCGCCCCCAGGCCACCCGGAATGCGCCCCACCGCCACAAAGTCGCCGCAACAGCAACCAGAAACCCGGGCAAAACCCCCACCCAGCCCGACTCTCGCCCCAGCCGAACCATCCCGCCGACAGCCCCGACAAGCGGGCAACCCCCGGTGCCATCCGCCACCGACACCGGGCCCGCCCGCGCACAGCGCAGGCCCGCCTCCGGAAACCCGGGCAGAACCCCCACCCAGCCCGACTCTCGCCCCAGCCGAACCACCCCACCGACAGCCCCGACAAGCGGGCAACCCCCGGTGCCATCC
>NZ_VISV01000013.1:0-222405 GCF_007827615.1 Streptomyces sp. CNZ287
GCCCGGTCTCATTCCGAACCCGGAAGCTAAGCCCGACCGCGCCGATGGTACTGCATGGGGGACCGTGTGGGAGAGTAGGTCACCGCCGAACAATTATTGAGGACCCTTGGTCCCAGCGTGAGCGCTGGGACCAAGGGTCCTTTTTTGTTTTTTCGTTCCGGTGAGACCGGGAGTGAGAGAGGCGTAGTGATGACCACCAACGAGCCCGACCGGCGTGACGAGGACCGTGACGGCCGCGGCCGGCGTCGTGACGGTGACGGACGTGGTTTCGACCGGCGTGACGGAGACCGTCGCGGCGGTCCGCGTCGTACGGACGGCGACCGCCAGGGGCGTGGGCCGCGGCGGCAGGACGACCGGCCGCGGCGCGATTTCCGTCGTGACGACGACCGTCCCCGTGGGCCGCGGCGTGACGATGACCGCCGTGGGGACGACCGGGCGCGAGGCTTCCGCCGTGATGACGATCGGCCTCGTCGTGACTTCGGGCGTGGTGACGACCGTCCCCGGCGGGATTTCCGGCGTGATGACGACCGTCCCCGTGGGCCCCGGCGTGACGATGACCGGCCGCGGCGTGATTTCCGCCGTGATGACGATCGGCCGCGCCGCGATTTCCGTCGTGATGACGACCGCTCGCGCGGTCCTCGGCGTGACGATGACCGGCCTCGTCGTGACTTCAGGCGTGATGACGACCGTCCCCGTGGGCCCCGGCGTGACGATGACCGGCCCCGGCGCGATTTCCGCCGTGATGACGATCGGCCGCGCCGCGATTTCCGTCGTGATGACGACCGCTCGCGCGGTCCTCGGCGTGACGATGACCGGCCTCGTCGTGACTTCAGGCGTGATGACGACCGTCCCCGTGGGCCCCGGCGTGACGATGACCGGCCCCGGCGCGATTTCCGGCGCGATGATGACCGCCCGCGGCGTGATTTCGGCCGTGGTGACGAGCGGCCTCGTCGTGACTTCCGTCGTGACGACGACCGTTCCCGCGGGCCCCGGCGTGACGGGTACGGGCGTGGGCAGCGGTTTGAGCGGCGGGATGATCGGGCGCGGGGGCCGCGGCGGGAGGGGGAGCGGCCGCCCGTGCGGCGGTTGTCCATTCCCGAGGACGTCACCGGGCTTGAGCTGGACAAGGCCGTGCGGCAGGAGCTGCAGAGCCTGCCCAAGACGCTTGCCGACGACGTGGCCAAGAACCTCGTCATGGTCGCCCGGCTGCTCGACGAGGACGCACCCCGGGCCTATGAGCACGCCAAGGTGGCGCTGCGGCTCGCGTCCCGCGTCGGGGCCGTGCGGGAGGCGGCCGGCTTCGCCGCGTACCACACTGAGAAGTACCAGGAGGCGCTGGCCGAGTTCCGGACCGCGCGGCGCATGAGCGGGCGTCCCGACCTCTGGCCGGTGATGGCCGACTGCGAGCGCGGCATGGGCCGGCCGGAGCGGGCGCTGGCGATGGCCGGGGAGCCCGAGGTGCAGCGGTTGGACAAGGCCGGTCAGGTGGAGATGCGGCTCGTCGCCGCCGGGGCACGGCGCGATCTGGGGCAGCCCGATGCCGCCGTCGTCACCCTGCAGAGCCCGGAGCTGGCGTCGACCGCCGTGCACCCCTGGACCGCGCGGCTGCGGTACGCCTACGCCGACGCGCTGCTGGAGGTCGGGCGCGAGGAGGACGCGCGGGAGTGGTTCGCGAAGGCCGTCGAGGCCGACCACGAAGGGCTCACGGACGCCTCCGACCGGCTGGCCGAGCTGGACGGCATCGAGTTCACCGACGCGCTCGACCCCGACTCGGAGGAGATCGAGGGGGACGCCGCGGATGAGGTCGAGGAGGACGCGGAGGCTGCTGCCGAGGTGAGCGGCGCCGACTTCACCGACGAGGACGACCCCGCCGTCGACGACGATGAGGAAGAAGACGAGGACGGAGACGAGCCCCGCGCCTGACTCACCCCAGGTCCAGGGCCCGCAGCACCAGTCCTGTGGCCGGCTTGGGGCCGAACGACGTGGACTTGCGCGGCATCATCACCCCGTCCCGCGCGAGTTCCCGTACGAGGTCCTCCGCCACCGGCTTCATCAGCACCGCCGTCCCGCCCAGGCGCGCCGCCTGGGCGGCGGCGGCCGCGGCCTCGTGGACGTAGCCGATGTGCTCGGGGTCGTCGGGAAGTCGCCAGACGTGCTCGATGAGCGTGGCATGCAGCACCGTGGCGTCCAGGGTGCGCCATGCCGCCGGGCGGTCGGTGCGTACGGTACGGGCCAGCAGGTCCTGGTCCGGGCGCTCGACCAGGTGCAGGCCGTCCTCGCCCGCCAGGAGGAACGCGTTGCCCTCCGTCCCTTCGAGCTCCCTCAGCGCCGCGGGCAGCGGTGCGTCGAGGCGCCGGACGCGGGCGCCGTCGCCGACGAGGCGCAGGGCTTCTGCGGGCGGCAGCGTGCGCAGGACGCGGTGGATGCCGCGGACCACGAGCGGGTGGCGGGCCGTGTCGACGAGCAGGACCAGCCCGTAGTCCCACGGCCCCGTCTCGCCCGGGGGTGCCGGCCGTTCGGCCCGTAGCCGCAGATACGTCGCCCAGCGGTGGTGCCCGTCCGCGATGAGCGCCTGCCGCCGCGCGAGGTCCGCGCGTACGGCCGCGATCTCCTCCTGGTCCGTCACCGCCCACAGCCGGTGCGCGAAGCCGTCGTCCGTCGTCGTGGCCAGCAGCGGGGTGCGCGCCGTGGTACGGGCGACGACGGCCGCCGTGCCGGTGGCCGCGCCGTCACTGCGGTACGACAGCAGCAGCGGCTCGGGGTTGGCGGCGGTCTCGCGCATCAGGCCCGCGCGGTCGGCGACGATCTCCTCCATCACGTCCTCGTGCGGCAGCACGACGCCGTCCGCCGGTTCGCTGAGCGCCAGCAGCCCGACGACGCCGCGCTGCAGCAGGTCGCCCCTGCGCTGCTCGTACACGTAGAGCGCGGGTCGCGGGTCGGGCACGAGCACGCCTTCCGCGCGCCACCGGTGCAGCGTGTCGGCGGCGAGGCGGTGGCGGGTGGCGGGGTCGCCGTCCTGGGGGAGGATGAGGCGGACGATGTTGTACGGGTCGGCGGTCTCCAGGTGGTGCAGCCCGTCGGGCCGGACGACGACGTCGTACGGCGGGGAGGTGACGGCGGCGAGGCTGCGCACCCGGGACGGCGCGTAGCGCAGCCCGCGGAAGGGGCGGAGGTCGAGACCGGGTGAACGCTGCATGGACCGGATCGTATGTGCCGTGGCCGATGCGCGATGATCGAGCCGTGGATATCGCCCGTCCGAGGAGCCGCCGCCGTGACCAGCCAGCCCGTCAGGACCCGTACCGATGTCTGCGCGGAGCCGCTGTGCACGGCATATGACACGGCGCTGCTCGACCTCGACGGGGTCGTCTACATCGGCGGCGTGGCCGTCGAGCACGCGGCCGGTGCGCTGAGCGGCGCCGGGGAGCGCGGCATGCGGCTGGCGTACGTCACGAACAACGCCTCCCGCCCCGCGGCCGTCGTCGCGGGGCAGTTGACCGCGATGGGCGTGCCCGCGGAGCCGGCGGACGTGATCACCTCGGCGCAGGCCGTGGCGCGGCTGGTGGCCGAGGAGGTGCCGCCGGGGGCACGGGTGCTGGCGGTCGGCGGGGAGGGGCTGTACGGGCCGCTGCGGGAGCACGGGCTGCTCGTCGTGGAGTCGGCGGACGACGATCCGGCGGCGGTGGTGCAGGGGCACGGCGGTCCCGCGATGCCGTGGGGGCGGCTGATGGAGGCGGCGTTCGCGGTGCAGCGCGGGGTGCCCTGGTTCGCGTCGAACGCCGATCTGACCATTCCCACCCCGCGCGGCATCGCGCCGGGCAACGGGGCGGCGCTGGAGGTGGTGCGGCTGGCCACGGGCGCCGAGCCGCGGGTGGCGGGCAAGCCGCTGCCGCCGATGCACCGGGAGACGATCATCAGGACGGGCGCGCGGCGGCCGCTGGTGGTCGGCGACCGGCTCGACACGGACATCGAGGGCGCGTACAACGGCGGCGTCGACGCGCTGCTGGTGCTGACCGGCGTGACGGGCGCCGCCGGACTGCTCGCGGCGGAGCCGCGACACCGGCCGGCGTACGTGGCGGCGGATCTGCGCGGGCTGGCGGCCGCGCAGCCGGAGGTGGCGGTGGCGGGCGGCGACGGCGAGGGTGTCGTCGCGCGGTGCGGCGGCTGGAGCGCGTCCGCGGGCGGTACGGAGCCGGGGCTGCGCCTCGACGGCGAGGGCCAACCGCTGGACGGGTTGCGGGCGTTGTGCGCGGCGGCGTGGACGTATGCGGGGGAGGGCTCCTGCGGCCTCGACCCGGGGAAGGCGCTGGCCCGCCTCGGTCTGTGAGCGCGCCCCCACTCCACCGTTTGGTCAGGTTAACCTAATCGCGCGTTGGTCGACGCCGCTCCCCGAACGGACAACGGAGTCAAGGACGCCCCGCCCCGCCGCCGGTGGTTCTCCCCGCGCGCCGCGGGACTGCCCGCCTCCTGCGCCGCGCTGCTGCTCGTCTGCGTGGCCAGCCTCGCCATCGGCCCCAAGCCCATGCCGCTGGACCAGGTCTGGCACGGACGCCTCGCGCTCGCCGGCACCGCCGCGGGGCCCGTCGCCTTCGTCCCCTCACCGCGCCCCGGCTCGCCCGCCGGTTCACCCACGCGCCGGGTCCCCGCCTGGCGCCCGCCGCGCTCATGGGGCCACGCTGCTGATCGTCGCCGACGGGGCGGCGCAGCGCGCCTCCGGCGCCGACGAGGTGCCCGTGGGCGTCGTCACCGGCGTGCTCGGCGGCGTCTACCTCTTCTGGCTGCTCGCCGCGGAACGACGGGCGGGTCGGATATGGCCGACCGTACGCCGGACAGGAGTCCCGAAGCGAGCCGTCTCGCCGCCGGGAACGTCACCCTCCCCTACGACAGCCGGGTCGTCGCGGAGCACCTGTCGGTGGCCGTGCCGGACGCCCCGTTCACCGTCGTCGTCGGGCCCGACGCCTGCGGCAAGCCGACGCTGATGCGGGCGCTGGCGCGGATGCTGAAGCCGCGCACCGGAGCGGTGCTGCTGGACGGCGAGGCGATCGGCACGCTCCCGGCGCGCAAGGTGGCGCGGACACTCGGGCTGCTGCCGCAGTCGTCCGTGGCACCCGGTGGCATCACGGTCGGCGACCTCGTCGCCCGCGGGCGCTACCCGCACCAGGGGCTGCTGCGGCCGTGGTCGCGGGAGGACGAGCGGGCCGTCCGGGAGTCGATGGCCGCCACCGGGGTCGGGGAGCTGGCGGATCGCTATGTCGACGAACTGTCCGGCGGGCAGCGGCAGCGCGTGTGGATCGCGATGGCGCTCGTGCAGCAGACGCCGCTGCTGCTGCTCGACGAGCCGACGACGTACCTCGACATCCAGCACCAGATCGACGTCCTGGACCTGTGCGCCGAACTCCACGAGACGCAGGGGCGCACGCTGGTCGCCGTGCTGCACGACCTCGACCACGCCGCGCGGTACGCCACGCACCTGATCGCCATGCGCGACGGGCGGATCGTGGCGGAGGGGGCGCCGAACGACATCGTGGACGCGGAGCTCGTCGAGCGCGTCTTCGGGCTCACGTGCCAGGTGATCGCCGCCCCGGAGACCGGCACGCCGCTGGTCGTCCCGGCGGCGCGCAAGGCGCGGGCGGGCGCGGACGGCTGGGTCTGACCGGGGTCCTGACAGTGGTTCGGGGTACGGTCTGTGGCATGAGCGAGCCGACGCCGATGCCCGCAGCGCAGCCCGAGACCGCGACCGCGCCGCCGTACGTGCGGCAGCCGGCGGCGCAGTGGCCGGAGCCGGGCGGCGGGGACGTGGCGGATGCCGCGGAATCGGCCGGCCCGCCCGCGCGGACCGCAACCGGACCGGAGGGGGAGAGACGGCCGGAAGCGGAACCGGAACCGGAACCCGATGCGGTCGAGCCTGAGCCCGTCGAGGCCGGGCCCGTGCCGCTCGGTATCGCGCGCACCCCCACCGGCAACGCCGACGTCGACGCCGCGCTCGACCGCCTCGCGGACGCCGACGAGCTGCCGACCGGCAGCCACCTGGAGGTCTACGAGGACGCCCACGGCCGGATGCGCGAGGCGCTGGAGGAGCTGGACCGCACCCAGGGCCCGCCCCCGCCGCCCGTGCAGGCACCGGCCGGCCCCGCGGCGTACGCCCAGCAGCATCGCCCCGGCCCGCCGCCGCCCGCGCCGCACGGCCCCACACCGCCCCGCCCCGGCGCGCATCCGTACCGGCCGGGGAACCCGTGAGCGGTGTCCGGCGGCGCCGGCTCGACGCCGAGCTGGTGAGCCGCGAGCTGGCCCGCTCGCGCGAGCACGCCGGGCGGCTCATCGCCGCGGGCCGGGTCACCGTCGGCGGCCTGGTCGCCAGCAAGCCCGCCACCCAGGTCGAGACGTCCGCCGCCGTCGTCGTCGTCGCCGACGACGCCGACCCCGACTACGTCTCCCGCGGCGGCCACAAGCTCGCCGGCGCGCTCGCGGCGTTCGAGCCTCAAGGGCTGCGCGTCGCCGGCCGCCGCGCCCTGGACGCCGGCGCCTCCACCGGCGGCTTCACCGACGTGCTGCTGCGCGCCGGCGCCGCGCACGTCGTCGCCGCGGACGTCGGCTACGGACAGCTCGCGTGGAAGCTGCAGAGCGACGAGCGGGTCACCGTCCGGGACCGTACGAACGTCCGCGAGCTGACCCTCGACCAGCTCGGCGGCGAGCCCGCCGAACTCGTCGTCGGCGACCTGTCGTTCATCCCGCTCGGGCTCGTACTGCCCGCGCTGGTGCGCTGCGCCACGTCCGACGCGGACCTCGTGCTGATGGTCAAGCCGCAGTTCGAGGTCGGCAGGGAGCGCCTGGGCAGCGGCGGCGTGGTGCGCAGCGCGGAGCTGCGCGCCGAGGCCGTGCGCGGGGTCGCGGAGCGGGGGGCGGCGCTCGGGCTGGGGGTGCTCGGTGTGACGGCCAGCCCGTTGCCCGGGCCGAAGGGAAACGTCGAGTATTTTCTGTGGCTGCGCGCCGGGGCGCCCGCGCTGGACCCCGAGGACGTGGCACGTGCCGTGGCGGAGGGGCCCCGATGACAGACCGCACCGTGTTCCTGCTCGCCCATACCGGCCGGCCGGCGGCGATCCGCAGCGCCGAGCTGGTCGTGCGCGGCCTGCTGCGCTGCGGCGTCGGCGTGCGCGTCCTCGCCGGCGAGGCGGCCGACCTGCCGCTGCCGCCGGAGGCGGAGCTGGTGGAGGCGGGCCCGGGGGTGATGGACGACTGCGAGCTGCTGATCGTGCTCGGCGGGGACGGCACGCTGCTGCGCGGCGCCGCCTTCGCCCGCAGGTCCGGCGTGCCGATGCTCGGCGTCAACCTCGGCCGCGTCGGCTTCCTCGCCGAGGCCGAGCGGGACGACCTCGACAAGGTCGTGGACCGCGTGGTGACCAGGGAGTACGAGGTCGAGGAGCGGATGACGCTCGACGTCCTCGTACGGAACGGGGGCAGGACCGTACACGCCGACTGGGCGCTCAACGAGGCGTCCGTCGAGAAGGCCGCCCGCGAGCGGATGCTCGAGGTCGTCACCGAGGTCGACGGCCGGCCCGTCTCCCGCTTCGGCTGCGACGGCGTCGTCTGCGCGACGCCGACGGGATCGACCGCGTACGCCTTCTCGGCCGGCGGACCCGTCGTCTGGCCCGAGGTGGAGGCGCTGCTGATGGTCCCGATCAGCGCGCACGCGCTCTTCGCCAAGCCGCTCGTGACGTCGCCGGACTCCATCCTGGCGGTGGAGGTGCAGCCGAACAACCAGCACGGCGTGCTGTGGTGCGACGGCCGCCGCACGGTCGACCTGCCCTCCGGGGCGCGCGTCGAGGTGCGCCGCGGCGCGGTCCCGGTGCGGCTGGCGCGGCTGCACCACGCGTCGTTCACGGACCGGCTGGTGGCCAAGTTCGCGCTGCCGGTGGCGGGCTGGCGCGGGGCGCCGAACTGACGCGCGGCCCGTCCCACGCGCGGTCGTTCCGCCCGCCGCCGCGGCCCGGCGGGACGGCCCGGTCGCGCCGCCGGCCCGGACCCTGATCACGACGCCCCTCGCGACCCGGGGCCGGAACCTCGTATGGTCGTACCGTGTTGGAGGAGATGCGGATCCAGTCCCTGGGCGTCATCGACGACGCGGTCGTCGAGCTGTCGCCCGGCTTCACGGCCGTGACGGGCGAGACCGGCGCCGGCAAGACCATGGTCGTCACCAGCCTCGGGCTGCTGCTCGGCGGGCGTGCGGACGCCGCGCTCGTACGCATCGGCGCCAGGTCCGCTGTCGTGGAGGGCCGGGTCGCCGTGGCCGAAGGCTCGCCCGCGGCGGTACGGGCCGAGGACGCCGGCGCCGAGCTGGACGACGGCGCCCTGCTCATCAGCCGTACGGTCTCGGCCGAAGGCCGCTCCCGGGCGCACCTGGGCGGCCGCGGCGTCCCCGTGGGGCTCCTCGGCGAGCTGGCCGAGGACCTCGTCGCCGTGCACGGCCAGACCGACCAGCAGGGGCTGCTGAAGCCCGCGCGGCAGCGGCAGGCCCTCGACAGGTACGCGGGTGACGCGGTCGCCGCGCCGCTGGCCAAGTACGCGGCGGCGTACCGCAGGCTGCGCGCCGTCAGCGCCGAGCTGGACGAGATCACCACCCGCGCGCGTGAGCGGTTGCAGGAGGCGGATCTGCTGCGCTTCGGGCTCGACGAGGTCGCCGCCGCGGAGCCGCGGGCCGGCGAGGACGTCGAGCTGGCCGCCGAGGCCGAACGGCTGGGCCACGCGGAGGCGCTGGCCGCCGCCTCCGCCGCCGCACACGCCGCGCTCGCGGGCGACCCGGCGGACCCCGAGGCCGTCGACGCCGGCACACTCGTCGCGGGTGCACAGCGCGCCCTGGCGGCCGTACGGGCCCACGACCCGGCGCTCGCCGGGCTCGCCGACCGGCTCACCGAGGTCGGCATCCTCCTCGGCGACGTCGCGCAGGAGCTGGCCGCGTACGGCGACGGCATCGACGCCGACCCGCTGCGGCTGGCCGCGGTGGAGGAGCGCCGCTCGGTCCTCACCCACCTCTCCCGCAAGTACGGCCACGAGCCCGCGGGCGGCAGGGGAGAGGCCGGCGACGGCAGCGTCTCCGCGGTCCTCGCCTGGGCCGAGGCGGGCGCCGCCCGGCTCGCCGAGCTCGACGGCGACGACGAGCGCATCGGGGAGCTGACCGCCGAGCGCGACGCCCTGCGCGGCGAGCTGGCGCTGCTGGCGGAGGCGCTGACCGAGGCGCGCGGTGACGCGGCGGAACGCTTCGGCGCCGCCGTCACCGCGGAGCTGACCGAGCTGGCCATGCCGCACGCCCGGGTGACGGTCGACCTGCGCCGCACCGAGGTCGCCGCCGACGCCGACGGGCTGGAGATCGGCGGCAGGAACGTCGCGTACGGCCCCACGGGCGTCGACGAGGCCGAGCTGCTGCTCGCCCCGCACCCCGGCGCACCGCCGCGGCCGATCGCCAAGGGCGCCTCGGGCGGCGAGCTGTCGCGCGTGATGCTCGCGGTCGAGGTGGTCTTCGCCGGCTCCGACCCCGTGCCGACGTACCTCTTCGACGAGGTCGACGCGGGCGTCGGCGGCAAGGCGGCCGTCGAGGTGGGCCGCCGGCTCGCGCGGCTGGCGCGCGGCGCGCAGGTCGTCGTGGTGACGCACCTGCCGCAGGTCGCGGCCTTCGCCGACCGGCAGTTGCTGGTGGAGAAGACCAGCGACGGCTCGGTCACGCGCAGCGGCGTGACCGTCCTGGACGGCGAGGCGCGGGTGCGGGAGCTGTCGCGCATGCTGGCGGGCCAGGAGGACTCCGAGACGGCGCGCGCACACGCGGAAGAGCTGCTTGCCGCCGCCCGCGCGGGGGCGGAGTAGCGCGCGGCCGTCCGGAGGCGGCGGTGTGACCCGGGCTACGCACGGGGCGGGAGGCCACGTGTGGGCCGAACGGGTGCCGTGGGGCAACCCGGCGTGTGCGGGATGCGTCTATCGGGGTGGTTGGGCGGAATGCACCGTGCTGTCCGCCCCCTTCGCGGGTCGTACCGGCGCACGACGGGCGTGCGGGGCATCGCCCGGAAGGGTGGTGCATGTCTGACCTGTACGCCCGTACAGAGCGGTTGACGGCGCCGAGCCGGGTCCGGCCCCTCCTCGGGAGTGGCATCCTGGGCAGGCCCTGCGACGCCACGGACAGGAGTTCCGGCCCAGTGAGCAGCACCCCCGCACCGCCCCACGGCCCGACCGCGCTGCACGCCGTGCAGCTCGTCGGCCGCGGCGAGGGCGGCAGCGGGGTCCATGTGCGCTCGCTGGCGGCCGGGCTGGTGGCCCGCGGCATCCGGGTCACGGTGGTCGCGACGCCCGCCGCCGCCGAACGCTACGGCTTCGCCGCCGCCGGCGCCCTCGTCGCGCGGCTCCCCGAGCGCGGCGGGCTGGCCACCGCGCCGCTCTGCACGGCCACCACCCTGCGCGCGGCCTGCGCCGGTGCGGACCTCGTCCACGCGCACGGCCTGCAGTGCGGGCTGATGGCGTGCTCGACGATCCTGGGCCAGCGCAGGCCGCTGGTCGTCACCTGGCACACCCGGAGCGATCCGGACGGGGTACGGGGCCGGATGATGCCGCTCCTCGAACGACGGGTGTCCCGCACCGCCCGCGTCGTCCTCGGCGCCACCACCGACCTCGTCGACGGCGCCCGCCGGCGCGGCGCGCGCGACGCGCGGCTCGCGCCCATCGCCGTCCCCGCGCCCCGCCACCCGCACCCGGGCGGCGACGGCGCCGCGCTCCGCAAGCAGCAGGTGCGCGCGGAACTCGGCGCCCAGGACCGGCCCCTGGTGCTCACCGCCGCCCCGCTCGACGCGTCCACCACCCACGAACCGCTGCTGGAGGCCGCCCGCATGTGGCAGGCGCTGCCGGAGCAGCCGCTGCTCGCCGTCGCCGGTGAGGGCCCCGCCCGCGCCAAGCTCCAGCGCCGCATCGACGCCGAGAAGCTGCCCGTACGGCTCCTGGGCCGCCGCGACGACCTGCCCCGGCTGCTGGCCGCCGCGGACGTCGCGGTGCTCTCCAGCCCGTGGGAGGCGCGCCCGGTACTGGCCCAGGAGGCGCTGCACGCGGGCGCCCCGCTGGTGGCCACGGCGGTCGGCGGCGTCCCCGAACTCGTCGGCGACGCGGCGGAGCTGGTGCCGTACGGGGACGCCCGCGCGCTCGCCGACGCGGTGGCGGCCCTGCTCCACGACCCGGCCCGCCGCGCGGCCCTGGCCGCCGCGGGCCGCGCCCAGGCCGGCACCTGGCCGACGGAGGACGACACCGTCACCCAGGTCCTGTCGATCTACGACGAGTTGATGACGTACGGCGAGGTCTGATGGGCGCGGACCGGGCGGTCATGCGAACGAAGGGGGCGGCGGCCACGCGCCCGCGGGGAGCGCTACCCGTACGCCCCCGACGCGCTCAGCCGCAGCGCCGTGTCGATGAGCGGCACGTGGCTGAACGCCTGCGGGAAGTTGCCCACTTGGCGCTGCAGCCGCGGGTCCCACTCCTCCGCGAGCAGCCCCAGGTCGTTCCGGAGCGCCAGCAGCTTCTCGAACAACTGCCGCGCCTCCTGCACCCGGCCGATCATCGCCAGGTCGTCCGCCATCCAGAACGAGCAGGCGAGGAACGCCCCCTCGTCGCCCGGCAGCCCGTCGCTGCCGGTCTCGTCGCCCGCCGTCGGGTAGCGGCGGATGAAGCCGTCGGGGGTGCCCAGCTCGCGCTGGATGGCCTCGATGGTGCCGATGACGCGCTTGTCGTCCGGCGGCAGGAAGCCGACCTGCGGGATCAGCAGCAGCGAGGCGTCCAGTTCCTGCGAGCCGTAGGACTGCGTGAAGGTGTTGCGCTGCCGGTCGTAGCCCTTCTCGCACACGTCCCGGTGGATGTCGTCGCGCAGCCGCTGCCAGCGCTCCAGCGGGCCGTCCGCCTCGCCGGACTCGATGAGCTTGATCGTGCGGTCGACGGCCACCCAGGTCATCACCTTGGAGTGGACGAAGTGCCGCCGCGGGCCGCGGACCTCCCACAGCCCCTCGTCGGGGCGGTCCCAGTTGTCCTCGACCCAGCGGATCATCTTCAGTTGCAGCAGCGCGGCGTAGTCGTTGCGGGTGAGGCCCGTCATGTGGGCGAGGTGCAGCGCCTCGACGACCTCGCCGTAGACGTCGAGCTGCAACTGCCCCGCCGCGCCGTTGCCGGCGCGCACCGGGCGGGACCCCTCGTACCCCGGCAGCCAGTCCAGCTCCGACTCGCCCAGCTCGCGCTCGCCGGCGATGCCGTACATGATCTGCAGGTTCTCCGGGTCGCCCGCGACCGCCCGCAGCAGCCACTCGCGCCAGGCGCGGGCCTCCTCGTGGTACCCGGTGCGCAGCAGGGACGACAGCGTGATGGCCGCGTCGCGGAGCCAGGTGAAGCGGTAGTCCCAGTTGCGCACGCCGCCGACGTCCTCGGGCAGCGAGGTGGTGGGCGCGGCGACGATGCCGCCGGTCGGCTCGTACGTCAGGGCCTTGAGCGTGATCAGCGAGCGGATCACCGCGTGCCGGTAGGGACCGTGGTACGTACAGTGCTCGGTCCACTCCTGCCAGAAGTCCTCGGTGGCGGTGAGCGACGCCTCGGGGTCGGCGGGCTGCGGCGGCTCGCGGTGCGAGGGCTGCCAACTGATCGTGAACGCAAGACGGTCGCCGGGGCCGACGGTGAAGTCGGAGTACGTCGTGAGGTCGCGGCCGTACGTCGGAACCGGGGCGTCGAGCCACACCGAGTCGGGACCGGCCACGCCGACGGTGCGGCCGTCTTCGGTCTGGTGCACCCACGGCACGATCCGGCCGTAGGAGAAGCGCATCCGCAGCGCGGAGCGCATCGGCACCCGGCCCGTGACGCCCTCCACGATGCGGATGAGCTGCGGCGAGGCGCTGTCGCGCGGGGGCATGAAGTCGATCAGCCGGACCGTGCCGCGCGGGGTGTCCCACTCGGACTCCAGCACCAGCGAGTCGCCCCGGTAGCGCCGCCGGGTGGCGGGCGGCGGGGTGGACTCCGGGGCGTACGCGGGACCGAGGCGCCAGAAGCCGTGCTCCTCGGTCCCCAATAGGGAGGCGAACACCGCATGGGAGTCGAACCGGGGCAGGCAGAGCCAGTCGGCCGTGCCGTCGCGACGGACGAGCGCTGCCGTCTGCATGTCGCCCAGAAGTGCGTAATCCTCGATCCGCCCGGCCACGTGCCTCTCCAGCTAGAAGTGCGTTCCGCAGAGGATAAAGCCTTCGCGTGCGCGCGTGCGCCACGGTCGCGGATTCCGCCTCGCCCGATCGGGTCGGGCGGAGGGACGGCGGTCGGCCGCGGGCGCTGACCAGGGGATCACTGATACCCTGGTAGCCCGTGGAGCGGAGGGCCGGCCGGGCATGTGGCGGCGGCGCTCGCCGAGCGACCCACCTCGATCTGGGGCACCCCGCCACGCACTTCATCAGCGACCACGGGAGCCCCTCTTGGCCATGCCATCCACGACGTCAAAGCACATCTTCGTCACGGGAGGCGTCGCCTCCTCGCTCGGCAAGGGGCTCACCGCCTCCAGCCTGGGTGCTCTGCTCAAGGCGCGCGGGCTGCGGGTCACGATGCAGAAGCTCGACCCGTATCTGAACGTCGACCCGGGCACGATGAACCCCTTCCAGCACGGCGAGGTCTTCGTCACCAACGACGGCGCCGAGACCGACCTCGACATCGGGCACTACGAGCGCTTCCTCGACGTCGACCTCGACGGCTCGGCGAACGTCACCACCGGCCAGGTCTACTCCTCGGTGATCGCCAAGGAGCGCCGCGGCGAGTACCTGGGCGACACGGTGCAGGTGATCCCGCACATCACCAACGAGATCAAGTCCCGGATCCGGCGCATGTCCTCCGACGACGTGGACGTGGTGATCACGGAAGTCGGCGGCACCGTCGGCGACATCGAGTCGCTGCCGTTCCTGGAGGCCGTCCGCCAGGTGCGGCACGAGGTCGGCCGGGACAACGTGTTCGTCGTCCACATCTCGCTGCTGCCCTACATCGGCCCGTCCGGCGAGCTGAAGACCAAGCCGACCCAGCACTCGGTCGCCGCGCTGCGCAGCATCGGCATCCAGCCGGACGCGATCGTGCTGCGCGCGGACCGCGAGGTGCCGGCGGCGATCAAGCGGAAGATCTCGCTCATGTGCGACGTCGACGAGGCCGCCGTCGTCGCCGCCATCGACGCCAAGTCGATCTACGACATCCCCAAGGTGCTGCACGCGGAGGGTCTGGACGCGTACGTCGTCCGCAAGCTGGACCTGCCGTTCCGGGACGTGGACTGGACCGAGTGGGACGACCTGCTGCGCCGCGTGCACGAGCCTGCGCACGAGGTGACGATCGCCCTTGTCGGCAAGTACATCGACCTGCCCGACGCCTATCTGTCGGTCACCGAGGCGATCCGCGCGGGCGGCTTCGCCAACAACGCCCGCGCCAAGATCAAATGGGTCACGTCCGACGACTGCCGCACGCCCCAGGGTGCCCGCGAGCACCTCGCCGACGTGGACGGCATCGTCATCCCCGGTGGCTTCGGCGAGCGCGGCGTGGAGGGCAAGATCGGCGCGATCACCTACGCCAGGGAGAACCGGGTCCCGCTGCTCGGCATCTGTCTCGGCCTGCACTGCATCGTCATCGAGGCGGCGCGGAACCTCGCGGGCATCTCGGGCGCGAACTCCACGGAGTTCGACCAGGCCGCGACCGACCCGGTGATCTCCACCATGGAGGAGCAGCTCGACATCGTCGCCGGCGAGGGCGACATGGGCGGCACGATGCGCCTGGGCCTCTACCCCGCCAAGCTGGCGGAGGGTTCGGTGGTACGGGAGGCGTACGCGGACCAGCCGTACGTCGAGGAGCGCCACCGGCACCGCTACGAGGTCAACAACTCCTACCGCAGCGAGCTGGAGAAGAAGGCCGGCCTCTCGTTCTCCGGCACCTCCCCGGACAACAAGCTGGTGGAGTACGTGGAGTACCCGCGCGAGGTCCACCCGTACCTGGTCTCCACCCAGGCCCACCCCGAGCTGCGCTCGCGGCCCACCCGGCCGCATCCGCTCTTCGCCGGGCTGCTGAAGGCCGCCGTCGCCAGGCACGAGGCGGCGAGGGAAACGGGAGCGCAGCAGCAGGGCGGGGTGCAGCAGCAGGCCGGCCCGCACGGCGCGCACGCGGGTGCGCAGAAGCCGGTGGCCGCCGTGCGCGAGGGGGGCAAGTGATGGCGGAGCAGTTGAAGGACGCGGCGGCGGAGTGGAAGATCGTCGCCTCCGAGACGCCGTTCAGGGGCGCCAAGACCTCCGTGCGCACGGACGACGTGGTGATGCCCGACGGCACCGTGGCCCGCCGCGACTACCAGGTCCACCCCGGCTCGGTCGCCATCCTCGCCCTCGACGACGACGACCGCGTGCTGGTGCTCAACCAGTACCGCCACCCCGTACGGCACAAGCTCTGGGAGATCCCCGCGGGGCTCCTCGACGTGCCCGGCGAGAACCCGCTCAGCGCCGCCCAGCGCGAGTTGTACGAGGAGGCGCACCTCAGGGCCGACGACTGGCGTGTGCTGGTCGACGTGTACACCACGCCCGGCGGCTGCGACGAGGCGGTGCGCGTCTTCCTCGCCCGCGGGGTGACCGAGGCGGACGGGGAGCGCTACGCCGCCCACGGCGAGGAGCTGGACCTCATGATCGACCGCGTCCCGGTGGCCGATCTGGTGCGCGGCGCCCTCGCCGGGGACCTGCACAACAACTGCCTGATGCTGGGCGTGCTGGCGCTCCAGGCGGCACGCGCGGACGGCGGTCCCGACGCGCTGCGCCCCGCGAACGCCCCCTGGCCGGCCCGCCCGTTCACGCCCTGAACGGCGCAGGTGGGGGGCCGCCGGGCGGTTGATCCGATGCGGTGATTTTCGTTCCGGCGTTCGGCCATGTGCCGTCACGTGACACGGCCTTCACGCTGGGTGAATTACGCTCACCGGCGTGACGGAACAGGCCGCCCCCCACCGGTTCGTCGGCAGGACCCGCGAGCTGGACTCCCTGCGCGCCGACATCGCCCGCGCCGGGCTCGACACCCTCGCCGGCCGCCCCGCCCCGCGCGGCCGGGTGCTGCTCATCGCCGGGCGGCCCGGCTCCGGGCGCAGCGCGCTCGCCGCCGAGCTGGCCCGCGGCGTCGCCGGCGACTACCCGGGCGGCGTGCACACCGCGCGGCTCTCGGGGCCGGGCGGTGTGGCGGTCCCGCTGGAGCGGGCCGTACGCGACCTCCTCGACGCCCTGGGCGTCCCGCCGGTCGCCGGGGCGGGCCCCGACCACCTCGCCGCCGAGCTGCGCGCCGCGCTGGCCGAGCGCTCCACGGTGCTCGTCCTCGACGACGTCACCGCCCCCGAGCAGTTGCTCGCACTGGTTCCCGAGTCCCGTGACTGCCTCGTCGTCGCCGTCGCCGAGGGCCCGCTGAAGGGCGTGCCCGACGTGCGGCCGTGCACCCTGGGCGGGCTGGAGCCCACGGCGGCGCTGGCGCTGATCGCCACGTACGCGGGGGAGACGCGCATCGCCTGCGACCCCGAGGCCACGCACGTACTGGCCGAGGAGTGCGCGGGACACCCCGCGGCGCTGGTGCTCGCCGGCGGCTGGCTCGCCGGGCACCCGCAGGCGTGCGTCGCCGACGCCGTACGGGAGCTGCGCCGCAAGGGCGACAGCACCGAGGGGTCCGCCGGGCGGCCGTCCGGGCCGAAGGCGCTGGCGCGGGCGTTCCGGCTCGTATACGAATCGCTGCCGCCGTCCGTCGCGCAACTGCTGCGGCTGCTGCCGCTGGCGCCCGTCGGCGTCGTCGACGCCCACTCCGCCTCGGCGCTCGCCGGGTGCACCGTCGCCGCGGCCCGCACCACGCTCGCGGACTGCGCGGGCCAGGGCCTGCTGCGCGAGGTGCCGGAACCGGACCGGGCGAACCTCACGCAGTACGAGGTGCCCGGCTGTCTGCAGCCGCTGCTGCGCGGGGTGCTGGAGGCGGGCGTGGGCCGGGAGGAGATGCTCTTCGCGCGGGCGCGGATGCTGGAGCGCTATGTACGCCTGCTGCAGTCCTGCCGCGCCGTCACGGAGCCTCCGGGTTCCGCGGTGCACACCCGGCTCGGGGGGCTCCCGCGGGCGCTGCGCTTCCCGTCGCCGGAGGCCGCCGCCGCGTGGCTGGGCAGCCGGCTGCCCTCGCTGCTGGCGGCGGCCCGGATCGCGGTCGCCGACGGGGAGCTGGACACGCTGGCGCGGCGGCTGGTGGCCGCGCTGTCGCGGGCGCTGGCGGCGCACCGGGGCGAGGCGGAGGCGGCGCCCGAGCAGTACCGGCTGCACGAGCTGGTGCTGGGCGTCGCCGAGCGGCGCGGGCTGGTGTGGGAGAAGGCGGCGGCGCTGCTCAACCTGGGCGACCTGGACCTGCGCGCGGAGCGGCCGCACGAGGCGCTGGGCCGGTACCGGGGGGCGCTGGCGGCGGCGCGCGAGGTGCGGGACCCGCAGCCGGTGGGGCGGGCGCTGGAGTCGGTGGGGGCGGCGTACCAGGAACTGCGGGACTGGGGCCGGGCGGCGGACTGGTTCGGGCGGGCGCTGGCGCTGCGGCAGACGCGGGGCGAGCTGGCCGACGAGGCGCGGCTGCGGGCCCGGCTGGGCGCGGTGCACACGTACGCCGGGGCCTGGGGCTGGGCGCTGCGCGAGTGGCGCGCGGCGGCGGCGGCCCACCGCAGGCTCGGGGACGTCGGCGGGCACGCGCGGGCGCTGGGCGAGGTGGCGCGGGTGCAGCAGTACGCGGGGTATCCGCGGGAGGCCATCAGGACGTGCACGCGCGCGGTGGACGTGGCGCGGCTCTCGGGCGATACCGCCCTGCGGACGGCGGTGCAGTTGCGGCTGGCGGACCTCGTCGACGGCGCGGGCGACCCGGAGGCCGCGGAGCTGCACCGGGCGGCGGCGGGACGGCTGGCGGAGCAGGTGCCGGAGGCGGCTGCGGTGCGGGCCGCCGCCGTGGCCGTAGCGGAGGCGGAAGCGGAACGCGCGGACGACCCCGGGCCCGCGCCCGTGGCCGGGTCCGCCGCGGAGCCCGTACCGGAGCCCGCCGCCGGGCCGCAGCACGGCGACGCTCCGGGGGACGGGGAGCGCGGGACCGGCTCCGCGGCCGTTCCGGAGGACCCCGCGGAACCCGTGCCGCAGCCCGTGGAGGCCGCCGCCGGGACCGTCCCGGCGGAGGGGTCCGAGCCCGCCGGGGAGGGTCCGAAGGCGGGGCCGGCGCCCCGACCGGCCGCCGCAGACCTGTGAATCCATCGACACATCGCAGAAATGTGCCTGTTTCAAAGGCTGGACTCAGAGGATTCCTTCATTAAGAATGGCCAAGCCGCGGCGGGCACCCCGACCGGGGCCTGACGAGTTCCCTCACCCCAAGGACCGTGATCCATCGTGAAGGTCGGCATTCCACGCGAGGTCAAGAACAACGAGTTCCGGGTGGCCATCACGCCCGCCGGAGTCCACGAGCTGGTCCGCCACCGCCACGAGGTCGTCGTGGAGCAGGGCGCGGGCGTCGGCTCGTCCATCCCGGACGAGGAGTACGTCGCGGCCGGGGCGGAGATCCTGCCCACGGCCGATGCCGTGTGGGCCGCGGCGGACCTGGTGCTGAAGGTCAAGGAGCCGATCGCGGAGGAGTACCAGCGCCTCCGCAAGGGCCAGGTGCTCTTCACCTACCTCCACCTCGCCGCCTCCCGCCCGTGCACCGACGCGCTGCTGGAGTCCGGCACCACCGCCATCGCGTACGAGACGGTGGAGACGGCCGACCGGCAACTGCCGCTGCTCGCCCCGATGTCGGAGGTCGCCGGCCGGCTCGCGCCCCAGGTCGGCGCGTACCACCTGATGCGCTCGCAGGGCGGCCGCGGCGTGCTGCCGGGCGGCGTGCCCGGCGTGGCGCCGGGCCAGGCGGTCGTGATCGGCGGCGGCGTCTCCGGCTGGAACGCCACGCAGATCGCCGTCGGCATGGGCTTCCACGTCACGCTCCTCGACACCGACGTGCGCAAGCTGCGCGAGGCGGACAAGGTCTTCGGCACGAAGGTGCGCACCCTGGCTTCCAACGCCTACGCCCTCGGGCAGGCCGTGGTGGAGGCCGACCTGGTGATCGGCGCGGTGCTCATCCCGGGCGCGAAGGCCCCCAAGCTCGTCGACAACGAGCTGGTGTCGCGGATGAAGCCAGGGAGTGTCCTTGTCGACATCGCGATCGATCAGGGCGGCTGCTTCGCCGATTCGCGTCCGACCACGCACGCGGAACCGACTTTCCGGGTGCACGAATCGGTCTTCTACTGCGTCGCCAACATGCCCGGCGCGGTGCCCAACACGTCGACGTACGCGCTGACCAACGCCACGCTCCCGTACATCGTCAAGCTTGCGAACCTCGGCTGGCGGGGCGCGCTGCGCGCCGATCCGGCGCTCGCGCTCGGCCTCAACACCCACGAAGGGCAGGTCGTTTACGGTCCCGTGGCGGAAGCGCACGGTCTTCCGGCGACCGAACTCGCGCGCGTGCTTGGCTGATTTCGCGCAGGTGCGCGGCACGTCGACCACATCGGCGACACTGTCAACTCCGGTTCACCGGCCGAACCTTGTCACCAGCGGTTCGGCCGGCCGCCGTACCGCCGCAAAGGGCGCCCGAAGTGGTGTTCCGCACCCGACACATCGTGCTCTGTCTGCGGGATTGTGTTGCTGCGGGACCCCGACACGCCATAGAGTCGCCAATCGTCGGCATGGTGCCACGCTGACCAATCGAGAAGTGCCCTGGTCACCAAGGAGGTAGGACGACTTGTGAATGAGTCGACATTTGCTCCCGGGGGTGGTCGTCCAGGCACGCCTGCGCGGGGCCACGGACCCTCGGGGGTGGAGGCGCCTGTCGGCTCCGTCGCCGTCCACACCTTCTCGGCACACGCACACCAGGGCGGAAACGTATACCAGAGCATGGACGGTCATCACGTGAACGCCATGACCGGCAGCCAGAGCGGTGGCGAGGACAGCACACGTCTCGCCGCATCCGCCACCTCCGACTTCGAGGACCTGTCAGAAGGTCACTTCTACGATCCGGACGCGGACTACGAGCCGGATCCCGAGTACGCCGCGACGCTCGCCCCGGACGCCGCCCGGCAGCGCCGGGAGCGCATCGGTCCCACGGGCCGCCCGCTGCCGTACTTCCCCATCCCGGGCCCGGTCACCGACCACGGCCCGGCGAAGGTCATCGCCATGTGCAACCAGAAGGGCGGCGTCGGCAAGACCACGTCGGCCATCAACCTGGGCGCGGCGCTGGCCGAGTACGGCCGCCGCGTGCTGCTCGTGGACTTCGACCCGCAGGGCGCGCTCTCCGTGGGCCTCGGGGTCAACCCGATGGAGCTGGACCTCACGGTGTACAACCTGCTCATGGAGCGGGGCATGTCGGCCGACGAGGTACTGCTCAAGACGGCCGTGCCCAACATGGACCTGCTGCCCAGCAACATCGATCTCTCCGCCGCCGAGGTGCAGTTGGTGAGCGAGGTGGCGCGGGAGCAGACGCTGCAGCGCGCGCTGAAGCCGCTGCTGCCCGAGTACGACTACGTCGTCATCGACTGCCAGCCGTCGCTGGGTCTGCTCACGGTCAACGCACTGACCGCGGCGCACAAGGTGATCGTGCCGCTGGAGTGCGAGTTCTTCGCGCTGCGCGGCGTCGCGCTGCTCACCGAGACGATCGAGAAGGTCCAGGAGCGGCTCAACCCGGAGCTGGAGCTGGACGGCATCCTCGCCACGATGTACGACTCGCGGACGGTGCACAGCCGCGAGGTGCTGGCGCGTGTCGTCGAGGCCTTCGACGACCACGTCTACCACACGGTCATCGGGCGCACCGTCCGGTTCCCCGAGACCACCGTGGCCGGCGAGCCCATCACCTCGTACGCCTCGAACTCCGTGGGCGCGGCCGCCTACCGTCAGCTCGCCAGGGAGGTGCTCGCCCGGTGCCACGCCGAGTGAGCCTGCCCGGGGCCGACGAGCTTTTCCGTACCACCGGGGGGACCGCGCTCCAGTCGTCCACGCCGCAGCCGGACCGGCAGCGGGCCAACGGCGAGGCGCCCGGCGGCAGTCCGCGCGTACCCGCGCCGAGCCGCGAGGGCGACGCGGAGGCGGCGGGCCAGGAAGCCGAGGCCGGCGCCGGCGGCGAGGAGGCGGGCCCGGACGACGCGGGCCACTCCGGCGGTACGGGCGAGGACCCGCGGGCCCGCACGGGCACCGGCGGCAAGGCCGGCCCGGCGGCTCCGGGACCCAAGCGCACCACGGCCCCCGCGGCCCGGCGGGACCCCGAGGCGACCGAGCACGGCGGCCGGGAGGCCGGCACCGAGGCCGCCCCCGGGGGCAGGGCCCGGCAGGGCGAGCGGGAGCCCGCGGCCCAGGCGCGGGCGAAGTCCGCGCGGCAGAGCGGCGGTTCGGCCGCGGCGGCCCAGCCCAGGCGCGGCCGGGGCCGCGGCGCGGCGCGCCGGCCCAGCGGCCGGGAGCGGCACGACGAGAAGATCACGGTCTATGTCTCCGCCGAGGAGCTGATGGACCTGGAGCACGCCAGGCTCGTGCTCCGCGGCGACCACGGTCTCGCGGTGGACCGCGGCCGGATCGTCCGCGAGGCCGTGGCGGTGGTGCTGGCCGACCTGGAGTCGCGCGGCGACGCGAGCATCCTCGTACGCCGCCTGCGCGGCCGCTGACGCCCCCGCCGTACGCTTCCGGCCGGAGCAGGTCCCGGCGGCCCGTACCGGACCTCCTGGGCGCCGCCCCGACGTCCACGGCAACCGGGCGGGCACCGCTCCGGGCGATACGCTGCGAGCGATGGACGACAGGCACGACGACCCGCAGCGCCCGGCGCGTACCGCCCGGCGCTCCCTCGGTCGCGGCCCCGGGGTCGCCGCGACGCCCACCAAGCCCGCACCGCGGCCCGTGGAACCGGATCCGGTGCGCGAGCCGTACCCCGAGCCGATGCCCCTGCCCCAGCCGGAACCGGCACCCGTGCCGGGGCCGCCGGTGCCCATCCCGGGCCCCGCCCCGCGGCCCGACGAGCCGGGCCCGGCGCCGGGCCGGCCGGACCCCGAGCCGGAGACCGAGCCCGCACCGGTGGGACCCGGGGGCGCGGACCCGGCGGAGGAGCCGGCCCCCGAACCCGGCCGGGACCCCGAGCCCGAAACCGATCGCGAGCCCGCGCCCGGCCCCGTACCGGAACCGGACAGCGCTCCGGAGCCCGCCGCTCAGTCCCGCCCCGCGACCGGCCCCGGGAACGCCCCGGAACCCGGCGCCGAGCCCGGCGGCGACGACCCCGACGACGGTGCCTTCCGGGTCCGGCTCGCCAACTTCGAGGGTCCCTTCGACCTCCTCCTCCAGCTCATCTCCAAGCACAAGCTGGACGTCACCGAGGTCTCCCTGCACCGCGTCACCGACGACTTCATGGCCCACATCCGCGCCATGGGCCCCGACTGGGACCTCGACCAGACCACCGAGTTCCTCGTCGTCGCCGCCACCCTCCTCGACCTCAAGGCCGCCCGCCTGCTGCCGGCCGCCGAGGTGGAGGACGAGGAGGACCTCGCGCTGCTGGAGGCCCGCGACCTGCTCTTCGCGCGGCTGCTGCAGTACCGCGCGTACAAGGAGATAGCGGGCATCTTCCACCGCCGGCTGGAGGAGGAGTCGCTGCTCCACCCCCGTACCGTCGGGCTGGAGCCGCACCACGCGGAGCTGCTGCCCGAGGTGGTCATCAGCATCGGCCCGGAGGGCTTCGCCCGGCTCGCGGTCAAGGCGATGCAGCCCAAGCCCGTGCCCCAGGTCTACGTCGACCACATCCACGCCCCGCTCGTCAGCGTGCAGGAACAGGCGCAGGTCGTCGTCTCCCGGTTGCGCGAGCACGGCTCGGTCAGCTTCCAGGAGCTGATCGCCGACGCCCCCGACCCGCTGACCGTCGTCGCCCGGTTCCTGGCGCTGCTGGAGCTGTACCGGGAGCGGGCGGTGGCCCTCGACCAGGAGGGCGCGCTGGAGCCGCTGACGGTGCGGTGGACGGGGCGGGAGGATGTGGTGCCGGTGGTCACCGACGAGTTCGACACGGCGTCCGGCGACGCGGACGCGGCCGGCGGGAACCAAGGCGAAGGCGAGGACGAGCGATGAGCGACGCAGTGGCGGACGTGTCCGGCGCGGCCGGTGTGGCGGAGACGGCAGCCGCGGCCGCGCGGCCGGAGAAGGAGGCGGAGAAGGAGGCGGAGGCGGAGAAGGAGGCGGAGGCGAGCCCCACCGCCGGGCTCCCGCTGCGTCCGGCCCTCGAAGCCGTCCTCATGGTGGTCGACGAGCCCGTCACCGCCGGGCACCTGGCCAAGGTCCTCGACCGCCGCCCCCGCGAGATCTCGGACGCCCTGCGTGAGCTGTCCGACGAGTACACCGTCCAGGGCCGCGGCTTCGACCTGCGCCACGTCGCCGGCGGCTGGCGGTTCTACACCCGCGCCGCGTACGCGCCCGCCGTCGAGGGCTTCGTCCTCGACGGCCAGCAGTCCCGCCTCACCCAGGCCGCGCTGGAGACCCTCGCGGTCGTCGCCTACCGCCAGCCGGTCTCCCGCTCCCGCGTCTCCGCCGTCCGCGGCGTCAACTGCGACGGCGTCATGCGCACGCTGCTCCAGCGCGGGCTTATCGCGGAGGCGGGCACGGAAGACGGAACAGGTGCGATCCTGTACAGGACGACGAACTACTTCCTGGAGCGGATGGGCCTGCGCGGTCTGGACGAGCTCCCCGAGCTCGCCCCGTTCCTCCCGGATGCGGACGCGGTGGAGGGCGAGTCCCAGGAGGGCGTCCCATCGTTCGACGTGGACGACGAGACCTGACCAACCAACGGACTGACGGTAGATGCGAAGCAGCGGCGGCAGGAACAGCAGGAAGCCCTCGGGCTCCGACCCCCGGGGGGCGGGCGGCAAGCGCGACGCGCAACAGCGCCGGCAGGGCCGTCCCCGCTCCGAGGAGCGGGGACGGCCCCGCCCGGAGGAGCGGCGGTACGAGAAGTCCGGTGTCCCCCAGGGCGAGCGCCCGGGCGGCCCGGGGAAGGGGGGCCGCGGGCGCGGCGGCGCGCCCGCCAGGCCCGCGCGCTCCCGCGAGTACGACGCGCAGTTGGAGGAGCGGGCCAGGGCCCGGCACACCAAGCCGCAGCGTGCGCTGCCGAAGACGTTCGGCGAGCCCGAGGGCGAGCGGCTGCAGAAGGTGCTGGCGCGGGCCGGCATGGGGTCGCGGCGCGCCTGCGAGGAGCTGATCGACCAGGCGCGGGTCGAGGTCAACGGGCGCATCGTCACCGAGCAGGGGCTGCGCGTCGACCCGGAGAAGGACGAGATCAAGGTCGACGGGCTGACCGTGGCCACGCAGTCGTATCTCTTCTTCGCCCTCAACAAGCCCGTCGGCGTGGTCTCCTCCATGGACGACCCGGAGGGGCGGCAGAACCTCGGCGACTACGTGGACAACCGGGAGACCCGGCTCTTCCACGTCGGCCGCCTGGACACCGAGACCGAGGGCATCATCCTGCTCACCAACCACGGCGAGCTGGCCCACCGCCTCACCCACCCCCGCTACGGCGTGAAGAAGACCTACCTCGCCGCGATCCAGGGCCCGCTCCCGCGCGACCTGGGCAAGCGGCTGAAGAACGGCATCCGGCTCGACGACGGCTACGCCAAGGCGGACGACTTCCGGGTGGTGGAGAACACCGGCAAGAACTACCTCGTCGAGGTGGTGCTGCACGAGGGGCGCAAGCACATCGTGCGGCGGATGCTCGCCGAGTCGGGCTTCCCCGTCGACAAGCTGGTGCGGACCCGCTTCGGCCCGATCGCGCTGGGCGACCAGAAGTCGGGCTGGCTGCGCCGGCTGACCAACACCGAGGTCGGGATGCTGATGAAGGAGGTCGGGCTCTGACGGCCCGGCCCGCCCGGCCCGTACGCCCGTAGCACCGGCCGCCCCGCGCCCCGCGGGGCGGCCGCCGCGTATCCTTGCGCCGTGCGTACCGCCCTCGTCATCGGCACCGGCCTCATCGGCACCTCCGCCGCCCTGGCGCTGTCCCGCAGAGGTGTCACGGTCCATCTCCAGGACGAGGACGCCGACCAGGCCCGTACCGCCGCCTCCCTCGGGGCCGGCACCGACCAGCCGCCCGCAGCGCCCGTGGACCTCGCCGTCGTCGCCGTGCCGCCCGCGCTCACCGGCCGCACGCTCGCCGACGCCCAGCGCCGCGGCGCCGCCCGCGGCTACCTCGACGTCGCCAGCGTCAAAAGCGGCCCCCGCCGCACCCTCGAGGAGCTGGGCGGCGACCTCACCAGCTACATCGGCAGCCACCCCATGGCCGGCAGCGAGCGTTCGGGGCCGCTGGCCGCCTCCGCGGAGCTGTTCGAGGGCCGCCCCTGGGTGCTCAGCCCGGCGGAGAGCACCGACACCGAGGTGCTGAACCTCGCGCTCGAACTGGTCGCGCTCTGCCGCGCCGTGCCCGTGGTGATGGACGCCGACGCCCACGACCGCGCGGTCGCCCTCGTCTCGCACACCCCGCAGCTCGTCTCCAGCATGGTCGCCGCCCGGCTCCGGGACGCCGAGGAGGCCGCGGTCCGGCTCTGCGGGCAGGGCATCAGGGACGTCACGCGCATCGCGGCCTCGGACCCGGCGATGTGGATCGACATCCTCTCCGCCAACCCGGGCCCGGTCGCCGAGGTGCTGGCCGAGGTCGCCGCCGACCTCGACGAGACGGTACGGGCGCTGCGCGCGCTCCAGGCCGCGGACGACGCCAAGCGCCGCACCGGCGCGGCCGGCATCGAGGACGTGCTGCGCCGCGGCAGCGCCGGCCGCGAGCGGGTGCCGGGCAAGCACGGCGCCGCCCCCGCGGACTACGAGACCGTCACCGTGCTCATCGGCGACCGGCCGGGCGAGCTGGCCCGGATCTTCGCCGACGCGGGCGCCGCCGGGGTCAACATCGAGGACGTCCGCATCGAGCACGCCACCGGCCAGCAGGCCGGGCGGGTGCAGCTCATGGTCGAGCCCCCGGCCGCGCACGCGCTCACCGCCGCGCTGCGGGAGCGCGGGTGGCCCTTGAGGCAGTGACCAAGGCCCGTTCAGGTAGCAGTAACCTAGTGCCGCACAAAGTTCGGCTTCACCTCGTCGTCGACCTCAGGAAGGGTGTCGTACGCCCCGTGGACAGCGCTGCCAGGGCCCAGCGGGCCCCCGTGATCGTCGCCATCGACGGCCCCGCCGGTACGGGCAAGTCGAGCACGTCCCGGGCCGTCGCCGCCCGGCTCGGGCTGCGCTACCTCGACACCGGCGCCCAGTACCGGGCCGCCGCCTGGTGGATGCTGACCAACGGGGTGGACGTGGCCGACGCCGCCGCGATCGCCGCCGCCGCGGAGAAGCCGCAGATCGTCTCGGGTACGGACCCGGGGACGCCCACCATCACCGTCGACGGCGCGGACGCCGCGGGCCCGATCCGTACCCAGGAGGTCACCGCCGCGGTGAGCGCCGTCAGCGCGGTCCCGGAGGTGCGGACGCGGATCACCGCGCTGCAGCGGTCGATCGCCGCCGAGTCCGTGAAGAGCGGCGGAATCGTGGTCGAGGGCCGGGACATCGGCACGACGGTGCTGCCGGACGCGGACGTGAAGATCTTCCTCACCGCGTCCGAGGAGGTACGGGCCGCGCGCCGCAGCGGCGAGCTGAAGGGCAGGGAGGCCCGCGACCTGGCCGCCACGCAGGCGTCGCTGGCCCGGCGCGACGCCGCGGACTCCGGCCGCAAGGTCTCCCCGCTCGCCAAGGCGGCGGACGCCACCGAGGTGGACACGACGGAGCTGACCCTGGAGCAGGTCATCCAGTGCGTCGTGACCCTCGTCGAAGAGAAGCAGCAGGGTCGGTGACAGAACCGGCCGGCGCGGTGCCGGAGACACGGGGTGCGCTCGTCGGGCGGCGGATGTCCGCGCCCGTCATGCACGGCTACTTCAAGCCGCGGATACTGGGCGCCTGGCGGATGCCCGCGAGCGGGCCCGTGATCCTGGCCGGGAACCACTCCCACAACGTCGACGGCCCGCTGCTCATGGGCACCTCGCCGCGTCCCGTGCACTTCCTGATCAAGCAGGAGGCGTTCGTCGGGATCGTCGGCTGGTACCTGCGCAACATCGGCCAGGTGGCCATCGACCGCACCACGGTCGACCGGGGTGCGATCACCCGCGCGCTGGGCGTGCTGGACGAGGGCGGGGTGCTCGGGATCTTCCCGGAGGGCAGCAGGGGAGAGGGCGACTTCTCCTCGATCCGCGCGGGTCTCGCGTACTTCGCGGTGCGCTCCGGCGCCCCGGTGGTGCCGGTCGCGGTGCTCGGCACGGCGGAACGGCGCAGCCGCGTGGTCAAGGCGCTGCCGCCGGTCCGCTCCCACGTGGACATCGTCTTCGGCGAGCCCTTCCAGGCCGGGTCCCCGGACGGGCGGCGGACCCGCAAGGCGATGGACGAGGCGACGCTGCGCATCCAGGACCGGCTGACCGCGCACCTGGCCGCCGCCAGGCGCGACACTGGCCGCTAGAGCAGACGTGAAGGCCGCTGCCCGGCCGACCGGGCCGTACGCGGCCGAGAACGCAAGGACGAGGAACGTGATGAGCGAGACCGGCATCTCCCCGGAGGAGGGCCCGGACGGCCCGGCCCACGGCGACGAGCACGGGGAGCTGGGCGACGCCGAGTACGCCGAGTTCATGGAGCTGGCCGCCGAGGAGGGCTTCGACCTCGACGAGGTCGAGGGCGACCTGGCGCGGGCCGGGCACGGCCCGCTGCCCGTGGTGGCCGTCGTGGGCCGGCCGAACGTCGGCAAGTCGACTCTGGTGAACCGCATCATCGGCCGCCGCGAGGCCGTCGTGGAGGACCGTCCCGGCGTCACCCGCGACCGGGTGTCGTACGAGGCCGAGTGGGCGGGCCGGCAGTTCAAGGTGGTCGACACCGGCGGCTGGGAGCAGGACGTCCTCGGCATCCACGCCTCGGTCGCGGCGCAGGCCGAGTACGCGGTGGAGACCGCGGACGCGGTGGTCTTCGTCGTGGACACGCAGACGGGCGCCACGGACACCGACGAGGCCGTCGTGAAGATGCTGCGCCGGGCCGGCAAGCCGGTGGTGCTCTGCGCCAACAAGGTCGACGGGCAGTCGGGCGAGTCGGAGGCGGCGTACCTGTGGTCGCTCGGCCTCGGCGAGCCCCACCCGGTCTCCGCGCTGCACGGCCGCGGCACCGGCGACATGCTCGACGCGGTGCTCGACGTGCTGCCGGACGCGCCCGCGCAGTCGTTCGCCGGCGGGCTCGGCGGCCCGCGCCGGGTGGCGCTCATCGGGCGGCCGAACGTCGGCAAGTCGTCGATGCTCAACAAGCTCGCCAAGGAGGACCGCGTCGTCGTGGACGACGTCGCGGGCACCACCCGGGACCCGGTGGACGAGCTGATCGAGCTGGGCGGGAAGACCTGGCGCTTCGTCGACACCGCGGGCATCCGGCGGCGCGTCCACCTCCAGGAGGGCGCCGACTACTACGCCTCGCTGCGCACCGCCGCCGCGCTGGAGAAGGCGGAGGTCGCGGTCGTGCTCGTGGACGCGGGCGAGACGCTGACCGTGCAGGACACCCGGATCATCTCCATGGCCGTCGAGGCCGGGCGGGCGCTGGTCATCGCGTACAACAAGTGGGACCTGCTGGACGAGGAGCGCCGCTTCTACCTGGAGCGCGAGATCGAGCGCGACCTGGTGCAGGTGCAGTGGGCGCCGCGGGTCAACGTCTCGGCCCGTACCGGACGGCACATGGAGAAGCTCGTGCCGGGGCTGGAGACGGCGCTGGCGGGCTGGGAGACGCGGGTGCCGACGGGCCGGCTCAACGCCTTCCTCGGCGAGCTGGTGGCCGGGCAGCCGCATCCGGTGCGCGGCGGCAAGCAGCCGCGGATCCTCTTCGGCACCCAGGCGGGCACCCGGCCGCCGCGGTTCGTGCTCTTCGCGTCGGGGTTCATCGAGGCGAACTACCGGCGCTTCATCGAGCGGCGGTTGCGCGAGGAGTTCGGCTTCGAGGGCAGCCCGATCCGGATCTCGGTACGGGTGCGGGAGAAGCGGGGCCGCAAGAAGTAGCGGCCCCGGCTCCCGTGGGCTGCGGGTGCCGCGTACCCGCACGGCGGCGTACGCGGCACGGGACGGTGGGGCGGCGGCCCGGGCCTGCCGACCGGCCGTCGAGGCTAGTCGTCCGCCGCGCGGTGGCGGTGCACGTGGACGTGCGGTCGCAGGCGCCCGGTGGACGGCAGTGACGGGCGGGAGTTCATGATCGCGTCGAAGCGGAGCTGCTCTTCGCCGGAGCGGTCCCCGGGCAGCGCCCGGAAGAGCCGGCGGTACTCGGCGAAGAGGGCGTCGTAGATCGGCGTCCCCGACGGGCGGGCGGCCGCGTGGGGCTCGTGGGCGGGGCGCATGCCGGGAATCGCGTGGTATCGGTGCACACTTTGTGCAACGAAGGCGCGGTACGGAGGGATGCGGGTACGCGTTGCTCCGATCAGGTACCGATGCTCCGTTCGGGTTTGGGGATCAGGTCCCGGTGAGGGGCATCGCCGCGCCGACGAGCAGCCCGCGCGCGGCGGCCTGCGCCAGCGCCTCGCCGAGCAGGTCCTCCCGCGGCTGCCGCCCGATCGCCCCGGCGGGCGCGGCATACACCAGCACTTCCTGCTCCTTCGCCGCGGCGGCCCGCCAGCCGTCCGAGACGTGCAGCGGCTGGTGCGCCTGCCACCAGGCGGTCGGCGGCTGACCCGCGGTGCCGGGCTGCATCACGGCGTGCAGGTGGCCGGTGACGAGCAGCACGGACCAGCCGGTCACCGGCGCCGGGGGCTTGACCATGTCCATCACGGGCAGGAAGCCGCTCTCGATGAGCAGCGGCAGGAAGTCGTCCCCCGGGCCCTCTGAGCCGGGCCGGACGACGGGCGCGGTGGGCTCGACGACCAGCGCGGGGCGGGCGTCGTCGCCGCACATCACCAGCCCGCAGGTGACGCCGAGGACGGCCTGCGCCTCGGCGTGGTCGCCGCCGGACGCCGCCGGGGCGGCGGGTGCCCCGGGTGCCGCCGGAGGCGCGACCGCGGCGAGGGAGGCGGCGGGGGCGTCCGCGGGGACGGGGACCGGGGGAGCGGGGGAGACCGCGGGCGCGAGGGCGGCGGGGGCGTGCGCCTCCACGGGCGCGGGCGCGGGGGCGTGTGCCGGCGCCGGGCCTTCGTCCGCGGTGATCGAGCGTACGGCGCCCTGCAGTTGGTCCTCGGAGACCGGGACGACCTGCGAGGGGATGCAGGTGGCGTGGGCGAAGGCGAGCACCGCCGTCTCCTCGCCCACGAAGAGCACGGTGCTCGTCTGCTCCTGCGCGCAGTCGCCGGGGGCGCGGCAGGAGGTGCAGTCGTACGTGCCGGGGGCGGACTCGCCGGCGACGAGCCGGTCCGCCTCCTCGTCGCCGATCTCGGCGCGTACGGCGTCGCTCACTTCGAGCATGCGGGGCACGAGTCGCTCCTCGTCGTCGTGGTGCGTGTTCATCTGGGCACAACGGACGACCTGTGTGCGGAGTCACGCCCCGGGCGGCGATTGCCGGAACGGGATCTACGGACCGTAGGGAGACGACCGGAAATTCTCACTGTGAGTCAACTGATCTGCGAATCACGCGGATTGGTGCCGTGAGGCGAGCCACAGTGCGACCGAAGATTTACCAGACAAAGCCGGATTTGACCGGCGCGGCGACCTGTCCGGTATTGATCGATACTCGCGGTAACCGGCAACTGGCCTCGAATGACGGGGTCTTGGTTGATTACGCCCGACAAGCGTGCCTAGATTCGGCCGCCGCGTGCACCGAGCACCGCCCGGGCAGGGGACCCGGGTCCACCGAGAGGAACGAATGCCTTTCCCGAAGGGCGACATGCGCGCCACCCGCAGTGACCGTACGACCAGTGAGGCAGGCACCACCATCAGCGCCAGCAGGACACGCAGCACACGCGGCACCCGCCGGAACGCCGCCGTCGTCACCGGAGCCGCCGCGCTCCTCACCCCCCTCGCCCTCCTCGCCGCCGCCGCGCCCGCGGGCGCCGCGGACAGCGGGGTGTGGGACCGTATCGCGCAGTGCGAGAGCGGCGGCGACTGGGCGATCAACACCGGCAACGGGTACTACGGCGGGCTGCAGTTCGCCGCCTCCACCTGGGAGGCGTACGGCGGCACCGCCTACGCGGCCACCGCGGACGGGGCCAGCCGGGAGCAGCAGATCGCCGTCGCCACCAAGGTGCAGGCCGCGCAGGGCTGGGGCGCCTGGCCGCACTGCTCCGTCCAGGCCGGCGCGTCGGGCGGGGCACCCGCGGTCGCGGAGCCGGAGCAGCAGGAGCAGCCCCGCCCGCAGCCGCGCGCCGAGCAGCGGGCGGACCGCGGCGGGGAGCAGCGGCAGCCGGTGAAGCGCGGCGACGGCAACTACACCGTCAGGCCCGGCGACACGCTCAGCCGCATCGCCGCCGCGCACGGCACGCCGTGGCGCGAGGTCTACGAGGCCAACCGCGACGTCATCGGCGCCGACCCGGACGTCATCCTGCCGGGCCAGCGGCTGCACGTCTGACGGATCCCTCAGCGGGCCGCCGTGTGCCACGGCGCCCCGGCTTCGGCGGGCTCGCCGCTGAACACCACGTTGCCGCGACGGAGTTCGTGCACCACCGTCGCCGCGGCCGCAAGGCCGGGCGGCAGGCTCTGCTCCGCGACGACGACGGTGGCGGCGAGCCCGCCGAGCAGTTCGTGCGTACGGGCTGCCACCGCGGCCGACATCCCCTGGCCCGGCTCGTCGAGCAGGACGAGCCGGGCGGGGGACAGCAGCGCGCGGGCGACGGCCAGCATCCGCTGCTCGCCGCCCGAGAGGGTGCCGGCGCGGCGCGGCAGCAGGCGCGCCAGCTCCGGGTACGCGGCGAGCGCGGGCCCGGTGTCCCCGCCGGGGACGGCGAGCCGCAGGTTCTCCGCGACGGTCAGCGAGCCGAAGACGGCGCGTACCTCGGGGGTCAGCGACAGGCCGCGGCGGGCGCGGGCGTACGCGGGCATCCGCGTGACGTCCTCGCCGCGCCACACCACGCGGCCCGCGGCCAGCGGCACCGTACCGGCGAGGGCGCGCAGCGCGGTCGTCCGGCCGGAGCCGTTGCGGCCGAGCAGGACGGTGAGCCGGCCGGCGGGCACGGGGAGGTCGATGCCGTGCAGGGCCTCCAGCGGGCCGTAGCGGACGCGGGCGCGGTGGAGGGCGATCTCGACGGTCACGGGGCCTCCGCGGGTGCGTCCCGGCCGGGGACCGGTCCTGCGCCGGCGGCCGCGAGCACGCCGGCGGCGGTGCCGGAGGCGACGATGCGTCCTGCGGCCATCGCGTAGACGGTGTCGGCGAGTTCGCCGACGAGGCCGAGGTCGTGCTCGACGACGAGCAGGGCCATGCCGTCGGCGGCGAGCGCGCGCAGGAGGCGGACGAGCGCGGCGGTCTCGCCGAGGTCGAGTCCCGCTGCGGGCTCGTCGAGGAGCAGCACGCGGGGACCGCCGGCGAGGGCGCGGCCGAGTTCCACGCGGCGCAGGGTGCCGGTGGGCAGATCCGTGGCGGGCATGTCGCGCAGCGGCCCGTCGAGGCCGAGGAGCCGCAGCACGCGGTCGGCGGCGGCGGGGTCGCGGACAGGGCCCTGCTCGGCGCCGACGGCGACGTTCTCGGCGACGGTGAGGGAGGAGAAGACGGCGGGCTGCTGAAAGGTCCGCGCAAGACCGAGCCGCGACCGCACGTGCGCGCTGCGCCGCGTCACGTCCCGCCCCTGCAGCACCACCCGTCCGGCCCGCGGCCGCAGCGTCCCGGCCAGGGTGTGGAAGAGGGTGGACTTCCCGGCCCCGTTGGGCCCGACGAGCGCGGTGACCCGCCCGGCCTCGACCCGCAGATCGACCCCGGAGAGCACGGTGAAGTCCCCGTACGAAACGGAGACCCCCCGGGCGGCGAGCACGTCTTCGCCCGCGGCGGGCGCACCGGACACGACGGCGGGGTGGCGGCCGGGCGGGGGACGGCCGTGCTGCCTGCGACGGCGCAGGGTGAGGCTCCGGTTCCCTGGGCCGGGCGGCTCGCGGCCGGCGGTGGACTGGCGCAGAGGGTGCGGTGATTGCGGGGCTTCGCTCCTACGGGGCCGGGGTACGTCTGCACGGCCGGGGGCCGGCTCTGCCTGCGTAGGCGCTTCGCCTGCGGCGGGCCCGGGTGGGATCCGCTCGCCCGGGGTCCGGGCCTGTCCCGCCGACCCCGGGCGCTCCGCGCCGGCACCGGCCGTTCCGCGCGCCGGAGGCGCTGGGGCTGCGGGTGCGTCCGCGGCTCGTGGCGGGCGTGACCCGGAGTTCGTCCTGCCGCCTGTACGTGCCCGTGGTGGTCCGGCAGAGACAGGGTCCGCCGGTGCCGTGCCCGCGAATCCCGCCGGAGGCGGTGCCGCGCCGGACAGGCTCGTGCGTACGCGCAACCCCAGCGGGGTCAGCCGCGGGGGCCGTAGCCGGCGGACCGCCGCCGTGCGGAGGGCCTCGAAGAGGCCGCCGGGGAAGCGGCCCAGGAGGACCGCCAGGATGCCGATCACCGCCGCCGCCATGCCCCCGCGGGTGCCCGCGTCCAGGCCGACCAGCAGGGCCGAGGCCAGGAGCGCGCCCAGCATGCTGTCCGCGCCCAGCACGACCACCGCCGCGAACCACAGCAGGCCCCGCACGGGGTCGAAGGCGTTGGGGTCGAAGGCGCGGGCGCCCATGGCCAGCATGCCGCCGCCCAGGGCGGCCAGCGCCGCGCCCGCCGCGAAGGCGGTGACCTTCAGCGCCGGCACTGCGACGCCCGCCGCCGCGGCGCCGGACTCGTGGTCCCGTATCGCCGCCAGCGCGCGGCCCCGGCGGCCGCGGCGCAGGGCCCCGGCCGCCGCCACCGCGGCGGCGAGCAGCAGGAGTTCGAGCACGTAGTACGCCCGGTCCCCGGTGAAGCCCGCGGGGCGGCCCAGGGTCAGACCCGACGTCGCGTACGGCTGCGCGAAGACGAAGCGGCTCACCGCCACCCCCACCGCCAGCGTGACCAGCGCCAGCGCCAGGCCCCGCCGCCGGATCGCCGGGTACCCGGTGAGCAGCCCCACCGGCGCCACCAGCAGCACCGCGACGCCGAGCGCCACCAGCTCCGGCAGTGCGGGCAGCCCCGGGAACCGCCCCGCCGCCAGCAGCGCCGTGAACAGCGCCCCCAGCCCCGCGTACGCCGCCTGGCCCAGCGAGACCTGGCCCCCCCGCCCCGTGACGACCACCAGCGACAGCAGCACCACTGCCAGCGCCGGCACCTGGACCGACGTGGTGAGGTCCGGGCCCGCGAAGCCCAGCGGCAGCAGGAACAGCACCCCGGCGACCAGCCACGTCCGCCCGTCGCCCGCCGAGTCCAGGGTGTCGGCCGGCACCCGCAGAAAGCCGTCGCCCGAACCGGCCCGGAGCCGCGGCAGCGCCAGCGCCGCGACGAGCAGCAGCACCGCGAAGAGGTTCGCGCCCAGCGCCTGCACCAACTGCTCGCCCCAGCCCGGCGGATGGAGCCGGGTCAGTTGCGCCTGCGCCACGCCGACCGCCAGCGCCACCGCCACGACCGCCGGCAGGCTCCGCAGCCCGGCCGCCACCGCGACCCCGATGACGGCCATCACCAGCAGCGGCAGTCCGTACGGGTCCAGCCGGTACTCCGGCGCCAGCAGCACGCCCGTGACGCCCGCGGTGAACGTGCCGAACGCCCAGCCGGCGTCCGCGACCCGGTCGGCGTCGATGCCGCTGAGCGCGGCGAGCCGCCGGTTGTCGACCACCGCGCGCAGCTCCCGCCCGAACCGGGTCCACCGGGTGACCGCCGCGACCGCGCTCGCCAGTACCACCGCCGTACCGAGCTGCACCCACGGGTCGGACGGCAGCAGTTCGGGCGCGTCGGTGCGCGCACCCGTACCCCACAGCAGCCCCGCCGCGCCCATCAGCAGCACGAACACCCCGAGCGATGCCACCAGCGCCTGCGCGCCGCCCGCGCCCGCCGCGCCCGACTGCAGCACCGACAGCGGCCGGAAGACGAACCGCCCCATGAGCAGCCCGATGCCGGGCGCGACGACGAGCAGGCTGACGGCCGCCGCCGCCCACAGCGGCCAGTTCCAGCCGACGGCGAGCTGGCGCATGACGTACGCGGTGACCATCGCGACCGCGCCGTGCGCCAGGTTGAGCACGCCGGTGGCGCGGTACGTGACGACGACGCCGATGCCCGAGAGGGCCGCGGCGCTGCCCACCGCGAGCCCGGCGAGCGTCAGTTCGTACGTGAGCGACACCTCACGCCTCCGGCGCGGCGGCGCCCCCGGGGCGGGGCTCGCAGACAGGGCACGGTGTCCGCGCCCGTTCCTCACCCGCGGCTTCCGCCGGATCCGCGACCGGTACGGCGCCGGTCTTGCCGTCGACGAGGGGGCAGCCTGGCCGGTGGTAGAGCGTCCCGCCGGGCACCGCCAGATACGGGCCCGCCGCGCCCGGCTCCGCGAGAGCCGGCGCGGGACCTGCGGAGGCGCCCGCGTCGTCCCCGTCCGCCGCCACCAGGAGCCCGTACAACTCCTCGACCCGCGCCGCCGCGAGCCCCTGGTCGCCGCGCGACAGCAGCACCGCCCCGGCGACGATCAGCGCCGCCCCCGGGATCGTGCACGACGCCAGATACGGGATCTGCCGCTCGGCGAACCGCTCTCCCGACACCCCGTACCAGCCGGCGGCGCACAGCACGGCCCCGGCGGCGAGCGCGGCCCAACTGCCCCACTGCAGGGCCATGGCCTTCAGCGAGTGCCCGCGCGCCGGGCCGGTTTGCCGCATTCTGCCCCCTGTGCATCGCCGCCGCTTGGGATGCACTATGCCGTGTGTGGTTCTACTCCGCAGTAGAGCCGACCGAACGGCGGGACACTCGACGCATGACGACGTTCAGGGGTGAGGACGGATGACCCGAGGAGCACGCACGCGCAGCGCCGCGTGGCTGGCCGCGGCGGTACTGCTCACGGGGCTGGGCGCGGCCGGCTGCGGGGACGACGGCGGTGGCGCCGGCACACCGGACAAGACGCCGAGCGCGCAGGAGCCGGAGAGCAGCCCGGCGGCGGAGGCGGGCGAGGACGCGGACGACGGCGCGGGCGGCGCGGAACCGGCCGATCCGGCGGCGGCGGAGAAGGAGATCGAGGAGAACTGGACGACGTTCTTCTCGCCGGACTCCGACGCCGACGCGAAGCTGGCGGTGCTGGAGGACGGCGAGGCGATGCGGCCGCTGATGACGGCGTTCTCCGACGACAAGCGGTGGAAGCAGGTCGGCGCCGAGGTCACGGGGGTGGAGTTCGACTCCGCGGAGGAGGCGGAGGTGACGTACGACATCGCGCTCAAGGGCGAGACGGTCGTGCCAGGCGCCACGGGCATCTCGGTGCTCCAGGACGGCTCGTGGAAGGTGTCGAAGCGGGCCATCTGCACCCTGGTCGAGATGAGCGGATCGCCGGGCCCCGGATGCTGAGCTGAGGAGGCCCGGGGTGAGGAGGCCGGGGGGTGCCGCGCTGGCGGCGGCCGCGCTGGTGCTGCTGGCCGCGGCGTGCGGCAGCAGGGTACCCGAGAGCGAGTTCACCCGGCGGTCCGCGGAGCGGGGCGGCGGCGCCGCGTCGTCGGGCGAGGCGCGCGGGGAGCCGGTGAGGGTCGGCGTCATCGCCAGCGAGACGAGCCCGGTGGGCGACGCGTTCAGCGGGCCGCAGGACGGTGCGCTGGCGTACTTCGAGGCGCTGAACGCGCGCGGGGGCGTGGGCGGCCGGCCCGTCGAGGTCGTCACCTGCGACGACGGCGGCAGCAGCCTGGGCAACAGCGACTGCGTACGCGAGCTGGTGCTGAAGGAGAAGGTGTTCGCGCTCGTCGCCACCACCTCGCTGAACTACGCTGGCGCCCCGCAGGTCAGCGACGCCGGCGTGCCGGACATCGGCGGCCAGCCGATCGGCGCCGCGTACGAGACGTATCCGCACCTGTACGGCATCTACGGCAGCCGCGCCCCGCGCACCGGCGGCAAGCCCGGCTGGGGCGGCGACCTGTACGGCGGCACCGAGGTCTACCGCTACTTCAAGCGGGAGCACGGCGCCCGCACCGCGGCGGTCGTCTCGTACAACCAGGCGGCCTCGGCCGCGTACGCCCGCAGCGTGACCAGCGGTCTGGAGGCCGAGGGCTACGACGTCGTCACCGAGCAGGTCGACTTCTCGCTGCCGAACTTCGACGCGGTCGCCGCCGACCTGCGCGCCCGCGGTGTCGACCTCGTCTTCGACGCCGTCGACACCGGCGGCAACGCCAAGCTGTGCCGGGCGCTCGACGAGGCCGGCGTGGAGCTGACCGCGAAGGTCACCAACGTGCAGAACTGGAACTCAAGCGTCCGGGAGGACTACGCGGACGCCGAGCGCTGCCGCAACTCCCTCTGGGTCACCGGCTCCAGCCGCAACTACGAGGACACGGAAGAACCGGCGGTCAAGGCGTTCCGCGACGGCATGGACCGCTACGCCGGCACCGACGCCCGCTCGCAGTGGCAACTGGAGGGCTGGGCCGCCGCGATGTGGTTCGCGGACGCGGCGAAGTCGTGCGGCGAGGATCTGACGCGCGCGTGCGTCGAGGACTTCATGAACCGCGCCGAGCCCTACGACGCCGGCGGGCTGCTGCTGCCCGCCCGCTTCGAGCAGGTGCCGGAGCCGCCGAAGACCCGGCCCACGTGCGTGTCGGCGGCCCGCTGGCAGGACGACGCGGACGGCGGCGACGGCGGGTGGGTCACCCAGGGCGAGATGACGGAGAACTGCTTCACGGTGCCGCAGCTCCCGTACCGGCCCTGACCGGCCGCACCACCCGCCCATACCGGCTCTGACCTGCCGTGATGCCGGTTGGCCGCGGCTGTGCGACGCTTTTCAGGGGACTGCCCGCACCCGTCCCGAGGTACACCATGCGGATCTCCTTTCTGATCAGCAACGCGTACGCCGTCGGGGGCACCGTGCGCACCACCTTCACCCTCGCCCGCGCGCTCGCCGAGCAGCACGACGTGGAGATCGTCTCGGTCTTCCGCCACAAGGATGAGCCGGTCTTCGACGCCGGGCCGCACGTGCCCGTACGCGCCCTCGTCGACGAGCGCCCCGACAGCCCTTGCTACGCAGGCGGGCATCCCGACTACGCCCGCTCCGCGCGCCACTACCCGCGCGCGGACGGCCGCTACCACCAGTACAGCGCGCTCACCGACCGGCTGCTGGCCGGGCATCTGCGGCACCTCGACGCCGACGCGGTCATCGGCACCCGCCCCGGGCTCAACGTCGTCGTCGCCCGCCACACCCGCCGCGGGGTGCTGCGCGTCGGCCAGGAGCACCTGACGTTCACCACCCACCCCCGGGAGCTGCGGGTGGCACTGAGCGCCGCGTACCCGCGGCTGCACGCCGTCGTCACCATGACGGAGGCCGATGCCCGCGCGTACCGCGAGCACCTGCGGCTCCCGGGCGTGGTGGTGACCGCCATCCCCAACGGCGTCCCGGCGCCGGCGGTGGCGCCGTCCGACAACACCGCCCGGTGCGTCATGGCCGCCGGCCGGCTGGCGCCCCTCAAGCACTTCAACCACCTCGTCAAGGCGTTCGCCCGGGTCGTCAGGGCGCGCCCCGACTGGCAGTTGCGCATCTACGGCGACGGCCCCCGCCACGACGCGCTGCGCGCCCAGATCGACCGGCTCGGCCTCTACAACCACGTCCTCCTCATGGGCACCGTGCACCCGCTGGAGCCGGAGTGGCCGAAGAGTTCGATCGCCGCGCACACCTCGACGCTGGAGTCGTTCGGGCTGACCATCGCCGAGGCCATGCGCGGCGGCCTGCCGGTCGTCGCGGCGGACTGCCCGCTCGGCCCGCGGGAGATCATCGAGGACGGCGAGGACGGCCTGCTCGTGCCGCCGGGCGAGCCGGCGGCCGTCGCCCGCGGGCTGCTGCGGCTCATCGGCGACGAGGACCTGCGCCAGGAGATGGGCACCGCGGCGCTGGCGAACGCCGCGCGCTTCGACCCGGCGCGCGCCGCCGAGCGCTACGACGGCCTCTTCGCCCGCCTGCACGTCCACCGCCCGACGCTGCCGCTGACCGGCACGGTGCTCGGCGGTCTGTACGCCCGCCGCACCCGGGAGGAGGCGGTGGCCGCCTGAGGGCCGCCCGCCGGAGCCCGTCCGCCCTCGCCCGCGCTACGGTTCCCGCGCCCCCTGCTCGTCCCGCCGGTTCCGCTGATCCGTCTCGTCCCGGCGCTCCGTGGCGAGGGCGTAGGGGTGGTGCAGGTCGAAGGCCGGGGACTCGGAGCGGATCGGCGGCAGCGTCTTGAAGTTGTGCCGCGGGGGCGGGCACGACGTGGCCCACTCCAGGGAGCGGCCGAAGCCCCACGGGTCGTCCACGTCGACCTTCTCGCCCTCCTTGGCCGTGTGCCACAGGTTGTACAGGAACGGCAGCGTGGAGGCGCCGAGCAGGAAGGCGCCGATGGTGGAGATCGTGTTGAGCGTGGTGAAGCCGTCGGCGTCGAGGTAGTCCGCGTACCGCCGCGGCATGCCCTCCACGCCCAGCCAGTGGTGCACGAGGAACGTGGCGTGGAAGCCGACGAACAGGGTCCAGAAGTGGATCCTGCCCAGCCGCTCGTCCAGCATCTTCCCGGTGAACTTCGGCCACCAGAAGTAGAAGCCCGCGAAGGTCGCGAACACCACCGTCCCGAAGACCACGTAGTGGAAGTGGCCGACGACGAAGTACGTGTCCGTCACGTGGAAGTCCAGCGGCGGCGAGGCCAGCAGGACGCCTGTGAGACCGCCGAAGAGGAAGCTGACCAGGAACCCGATCGACCACAGCATCGGCGTCTCGAACGACAGCGAGCCGTTGACCATCGTGCCGATCCAGTTGAAGAACTTCACCCCCGTCGGCACCGCGATCAGGAACGACGCGAGGGAGAAGTACGGCAGCAGCACCGCCCCGGTGGCGAACATGTGGTGCGCCCAGACCATGATCGACAGACCCGTGATCGCGACGGTGGCGGCGACCAGCATCACGTAGCCGAAGATCGGCTTGCGGGAGAAGACCGGGATGATCTCGCTGATGATGCCGAAGAACGGCAGCGCGATGATGTAGACCTCCGGGTGGCCGAAGAACCAGAACAGGTGCTGCCAGAGCAGCGCTCCGCCCACGGACCCGTCGAAGACGACCGAGCCGAACCGCCGGTCCGACTCCAGCACCAGCAGCGCCGCGGCCAGCACCGGGAACGCCATCAGCACGAGGATCGAGGTGAACAGGGTGTTCCAGGTGAAGATCGGCATCCGGAACATCGTCATGCCGGGCGCGCGCATCGTGACGATCGTGGTGAGGAAGTTGACCGCGCCCAGGATGGTGCCGAAGCCCGCCAGCGCCAGCCCCATGATCCACAGGTCCGCGCCCACGCCGGGGGAGTGCACCGGGCCGTTCAGCGGCGCGTACGCGAACCAGCCGAAGTCCGCGGGCCCGCTGGGCGTCAGATAGCTGCTCAGCACGATCAGGCCGCCGAAGAGGAACAGCCAGTAGGACAGCATGTTCAGCCGCGGGAACGCCACGTCGGGCGCGCCGATCTGCAGCGGCATGATCTCGTTGGCGAACCCGGCGAACGTCGGGGTGGCGAAGAGCAGCAGCATGATCGTGCCGTGGATCGTGAACGACTGGTTGAACTGCTCGTGGCTGAGGATCTGCATCCCCGGCCTGGCCAGCTCCGCCCGCATCACCATCGCGAGCAGGCCGGCGAAGAGGAAGAAGGCGAACGAGGTGATGAGGTAGAGGTGCCCGATCTTCTTGTGGTCCGTGGTGGTCAGCCAGTCCACGACCACCGAGCCGTGCCGTCGTGCGCGCGGGGGAGCAGGTGCCGGTGCCGGTGCCGCCTCTGTCGTCCCCATCGTCTCTGTACCTTCCGCTCGTAGGTCACGTGTGACGACGCGCGCGTCCACGGCACGACGGTGCCACCGGTGTACGGATCCGGCGTGCTACGCGCGTTCGCCCGGTGTGTCGCGAAGAGGCCATCCGAGGGTTTATGCGGAGCTGACACCGGACGCCGCCGTCCGGGGGAAAATCGATGAATTCCAGGGGGCCCGGCGGGTAAACAGCAGGTGCGATTAGCGGCCCTGACAGCAATTCCCGATAGCCCGTCAGGAGGTGCCTCCCGGACGCCTGTACGGGCCCTCCTCCGGGCCTCCCGGCGGGCCGCGGGCGCTGTGACAGAAGTGTGACCCGCGGTGAACAGGGCCGGGACATCCCCGTGGTCCGCCGCCCTACCGCGGCCGTGACCAGGGGGCATAGCGTGGGCGCCATGGCGACTCCACCGAACCTGCCGACACCGTCCCCGAACCCCGACGACGACCCCGAGAGCTACGTCGGCCTGGCCGCTGCCGACGCCGAGGAACGGGCCAGGGACCGCGGCTGGACCACCGTCCGCTCGCTGCCCCCGGGGGCCATCATCACCATGGAGTTCATGGGCGGACGGCTCAACTTCACCGTCCAGGACGGCCGGGTCACGCGCTCCTGGGTCGGCTAGGTCCTGTCTGGCACAGAGCGCCGTCCGCCCTCTGGGCGGGCTCCCCCACAGCGCGCTGCGCGCGCGTGGGCGGTACCCCCAGACGCAGGCGGGATCTGCCAGACAGGGCCTGGGGGCGGGTCAGCCGCCCGCGCGTGCCTGCGGCCGGCCGCCGGGGCGGTCCGACTGCGGCGGGCGGCGGTGGCCCGCCGGGGTGACGGGAGGGCGCTCGTGCCGCGTGGTGTGCGGACGCGGCGCCAGGTGCGGCCAGGTGTCGGGACGGGCGGCGGTGCCGGAGCCCGTGACCCGGGCCATCTCCCTGGTGCTCGGCGAGCCGGTGCCCGTGGGGCGCTGCGAGACGATCGACACGCGCGTGGCCAGCGGCGACAGCGACGCGGGCGCGGGCGGCCCGGCGGCCGGGGAGCCGCGCAGCCGGTCGCGCAGGTGCAGCAGCCACGCCTCCGCGCGGGCCACGCCGGGCTCGAACCAGGGCAGGGCCAGCAGCACGAGCAGGCCGGCGACCCAGCCGAGGAGCACGTCGCTCAGCCAGTGCGTACCGAGGTAGACGGTCGTGCCGCCGACGCCCAGCGCCACCATCGCGCAGACCACGGAGGCGGTCCTGCGGGCGCCCGGCGTCGTCGCCAGATAGGCCACGACACCCCAGGTCACGACGGCGTTCGCGGTGTGACCCGAAGGGAATATATCGCCGCCCGCCCACATCTCGTTCGAGCCGATCTGGGTGGCGTAGTGCGGGCCGAGCCGGCCCATGCCGATCTTCGCCGCGCCGACCGTGACGTTCAGCAGGAGCAGCGAGCCGGCCAGCATGAACAGCGGGCGCAGGGTGTGCTGCCGCCAGGCGCGCCAGCCGAGCCAGGCCAGCACGGCGACGGCGGTGGGGGCGCGCTGCCCGAGCACCACGAAGTAGTCCAGGAAGGCGTGGAACTCCGGCCACTGCTTGTACGGCCGGAAGAGCATCAGCTGCCAGTCGAGGTGCACCAGCCACGACGTGGTCACGACGGCCGCGACGATCCCCGCGTAGACGGCCAGCGACGACCAGAACAGCCACAGCCGGGTCCTGGTCATACGCGGCTGCCAGCCGCCGTGTGTGGTCGGACGCTCCGCTCCCTGCGGAGGTCTCTCTTCGGTTCGCACGGAATCGACGCTACATCGCCGACTGCGGTGGATTGACCAATCCCCCGGATTTGTAACGCCTATGTGATGTGGGCTGTGTCGTCAACGGCGGTTACCCCACTGCCATTTCAGGACTCATGTCTTCCGCTTTCTGGGAATATCTGAGTGCGGCCAATCGGTCAATTGTTTTTCGCGCTCCTCCGTTTATCGGAGATTCGCCGTACCGTTGCGGACCGTTCGCCTGGCGGCCGGCCGGGCCGTGATGTGACGGGCGTCACGCATCGTGCGCAATGCCCTCAACCAGTGACTTCCCGGACCGGGGGCGCGCAATCATGGCACGTCAGCGGAGCCGTTGCGGCGCGCGGGGGGACCGGACCCGGCGCGCGGGGACCGGAGGGGACAGCGGGGGGCGGGAAGGCGCCGGGCCCGGGGAGGGTCTGCCTCCGCCGCAACCCGGGGCGCCGTCACCTCAACGGGTAGTGCCGCCGCCTGCATCCGGAGGACTCGCGTACGCTGTCGACTCGCGCGAGTCCGGGAGGTGCGTAGATGTCAGGGACGGCCACGGCCACGAGCCCGCCGCGGGACGCTCCCGGCGCCCACGGCGGCGGCGCCGGACGCTGGACCGTGCTGGCCGTCCTCTGCTCCAGCCTGCTGCTCGTCGCCCTCGACGCGACCGTCCTGCACGTCGCCGTCCCCGCGCTCACGGAAGACCTCAAGCCCGGGGCCGTCGACCTGCTGTGGATCGTCGACGCCTACCCCCTCGTCGCCGCCTCCCTGCTGATCCTCTTCGGCACCCTCGGCGACCGCGTCGGCCGCCGCCGCGTGCTGCTCCTCGGCTACGCGATCTTCGGCCTGGCCTCCGCGCTCGCCGCCGCGGCGAGCGACCCGCACGTGCTGATCGCCGCCCGCGCCCTCCTCGGCGTCGGCGGCGCCATGATCATGCCGGCCACGCTGTCGATCCTGCGCCAGGTCTTCCCCGACCGCCGCGAGCGCGCCGCGGCCATCGGGCTGTGGAGCGCCACCGCGGCCGTGGGCGCGGCCATCGGGCCGCTGCTCGGCGGCTTCCTGCTGGAGCACTTCTGGTGGGGCTCGGTCTTCCTGATCAACATTCCGCTGATGGTGATCGCCGTGCCCGTGGGCCGCTGGCTGCTGCCGGAGTCCACCGCCGACCGGGCGGGCCCCTGGGACGTCCTCGGCGCGCTGATCGCCGCCGTCGGCCTCTTCGGCGTCGTCCTCGCGCTCAAGCAGGCGGGCGCGGGCGACGGGCCGCTGCACCCGGCCGTCGTCGCGCCGCTGGTGTTCGGCGGCGCCCTGCTCGTCCTCTTCGTCCGCAGGCAGCGCCGCCGCGCCCACCCCCTCGTCGACTTCGACGTCATCTCCTGCCGGTCCTTCGGCACCGCCGTCGGCTGCATCGTGCTCGCGCTGCTGGCCCTCGTGGGGCTCCAGCTCGTCGCCGTGCAGTACATGCAGCTCGTCCTCGGCCTCAGCCCGCTGGAGACCGGGCTGCGGCTGATCCCGCTGACCGTCGCCGCCGTGGCCGCGGGCCTCGCCGGCTCCCGGATGGTCGCCAGGCTCGGCCCGCGCGCCATGGTCGCCCTCGGCTTCCTGGTCACCGCCGTCGCCGTCACCGGCCTGATCAGCCTGGGCGAGGAGGACCGGCCGCTGGTGCTGTGCGCGGGCTTCGTGCTGCTGGGGTACGGGCTGGAGACGACCATCTTCGGCGCGTACGAGTCGATGCTCAGCGAGACGCCCGCGGAGCAGGCCGGCGGGGTCGCGGCCATCGGCGAGACCTCGTACCAGCTCGGCGCGGGCATCGGCATAGCGCTCCTCGGCAGCGTCATGAACGCCGTCTACCGGCCCGCGCTCGGCACCGTGCCCGGCGTGCCGTCGAGCGCCACCGACGCGGCGGGCAACTCGCTCGGCGAGGCGTACGAGACCGCGGCCGGGCTGGGCGGCGCGGCGGGGGCCACGCTGCGGGACGCCGCGCGGGACGCGTTCGTGCAGGGCATGCACGTCACGCTGGCCGTCAGCGCCGGGCTGCTGCTGCTCGGCGCGCTCACGGCGCTGCGGCTGCCGCGGTCGATGGAGTGCGGTGAGCCCGGCGAGGCGGGCGGCGGCCCGGCGAACGACGCCCGCGAGGCGGCGGGCGAGGCGGCGGGCGCCGGTTCCGCGGCCCCGGCCGGGGTGCGCCGGGAGCGGGGTGCGGCGGTCGGCGTGCGGGACGGCGGCGGCCGGGTGTGGGAGCGGGGTGCGCGGCCCGCCCGCTTACGGCGTGTGCAAGAGGTCACGCCGCGCGCGGGGAGGGTGGACGACGCCGAATACGCGCAAGTAGCGTCGGGCCGTGACCCCGAGGGACCGCCGGAGGACGACAGCCATGGGCTCAAGCACTACGCCGCCGTTCAACCCCGCCGATCCGCTGGGAGTTGACGACCTCCTCGGCCCCGAGGACATCGCCGTCCGCGACACCGTGCGCGGCTGGGCCGCCGACCGCGTGCTGCCGCACATCGCCGACTGGTACGAGCGCGGCGAGCTGCCCGGCATCCGCGAACTGGCCCGCGAGCTCGGTGCGATGGGCGCCCTGGGTATGTCGCTCACGGGCTACGGCTGCGCCGGCGCCTCCGCGGTGCAGTACGGGCTGGCCTGTCTGGAGCTGGAGGCCGCCGACTCCGGCATCCGCTCCCTGGTCTCCGTGCAGGGCTCGCTCGCGATGTACGCCATCTGGCGGTTCGGCTCCGAGGAGCAGAAGCAGCGGTGGCTGCCGCGGATGGCCACCGGCGAGGTCATCGGCTGCTTCGGCCTGACCGAGCCGGACCACGGCTCCGACCCGGCCGGGATGCGCACGTACGCGAAGCGCGACGGCTCGGACTGGGTGCTGACCGGACGCAAGATGTGGATCACCAACGGCTCGGTGGCCGGCGTCGCCGTCGTGTGGGCCCGTACCGACGACGGCATCCGCGGCTTCGCCGTGCCGACGGACGCGCCCGGCTTCAGCGCGCCCGAGATCAGGCACAAGTGGTCGCTGCGCGCCTCGGTCACCGCGGAGCTGGTCCTCGACGAAGTGCGCCTGCCCGCCGACGCGGTGCTGCCGGAGGCCACCGGGCTGCGCGGCCCGCTGAGCTGCCTGACGCACGCCCGCTACGGGATCGTCTGGGGCGCCATGGGCGCGGCGCGCGCCTCCTTCGACGCGGCGCTCGACTACGCCCGTACCCGCGAGCAGTTCGGCAAGCCCATCGGCGGCTTCCAGCTCACCCAGGCCAAACTCGCCGACATGGCCGTGGAACTGCACAAGGGCGTGCTGCTCGCGCACCACCTCGGCACGCGGATGGACGCCGGCACGCTGCGGCCGGAACAGGTCAGCTTCGGCAAGCTCAACAACGTCCGCGAGGCGATCGAGATCTGCCGGACGGCCCGCACGATCCTCGGGGCGAACGGCATCTCGCTGGAGTACCCGGTGATGCGGCACGCCACGAACCTGGAGTCGGTGCTGACGTACGAGGGCACGGTGGAGATGCACCAGCTCGTGCTGGGCAAGGCGCTGACGGGGCTGGACGCGTTCCGGGGCTGAGCCGTACCGCCCAGCCCCGGTCTTCCGCTGTCTTCTTCTGCGGCGTTTCGCAACGGCCGTCGCGTCAGCTCTGGTTGAAGAACCCGCCCTGCGTGGAGCGGGGCACTTCGCCCGGGACGATCGCGTACTCCGCGGGGGTCAGCAGGAAGACCCGCGTCGCCACCCGCTCGATCGAGCCGCGCAGTCCGAAGGTCAGCCCGGCCGCGAAGTCGACGACGCGCTTGGCGTCGGCGGCCTCCAGCATCGTGAGGTTCACGATGACGGGGACGCCCTCGCGGAAGAGCTCGCCGATTCCGCGCGCGTCGCGGAACCCGTCCGGCGACACGGTGGCGATACGGCGGCCCTTTTCCTGGGCGACCTGGGACGCCACGCGCACGCGCGGGTCCGTCGTCCAGGCGGCGTCTCCCTGGGGGGTGTCCGAGCTGTCGTCTTCGTACCCGTCGTAGTAGCGCTCGTCTTCGTTGTCGTCGACGAGGCCGAGCCAGGCACTAGCCCTGCGTACCGATCCCATGACGCCTCCTCTCTCTCCCGCGGCGTGGGCTGTCCCCGGAGTCCGGGGATGTCTGTCCGCTCACCTATGGTCATCCATGATGCGGATGATGTGCCAATCAGATAGAGGGCACGGGCCGGGTTCGTGACAGTACTGGCACAGAAACGGCTGTCGGTTCGTCAGAGTTCCCCCAGCGCAGGGGGCCTGACGGGGTGACAGGAGATATCCGCGGGGCCGGAAGGGTGTTTCGGCCTCCGCTCGGGTGGTTTCCGCGCTGATCGAGTGGCAGGCGGCCCGGCCTGGCCGGTCGGGCGGGGCCGGGGGCGCGTTTGCGCCAACATGTGCCAGTGCCTACTTGTGCACACCTGCCATCGTCTGAATACTCTCAGCAGCGCTTGTCAGGGGCACGACGAAAATAAGGGGCCACACCCCCACGGCCGGCGCACATGCCGGCCGGGCGAGCCCTTCTGTGTTTTCTCCGCCCCGTGGCTGCGCCTCACGGACCTGCCCGCCGGCGGGTCCCCGAGCACACTCGGAGGATTGAGTGAGGATCAAGCGCACACCCCCACTGAGCGGCACCAAGAAGCGACTGCGGCTGGTCGCCGCGCTGACCGCCGCCCTGGCCGGCGCCGCGCTCGCGGTACCGGCGGCGGGCGCCGCCCAGCCCCCCGAGGGCTTCAGCGCCGCGACCCTGGCCAGAGCCGACGACGCGGTGCTCGCCGCCGACGTCGGCGGCACCGCCTGGGGCGTCGACAAGAAGACCGGCACCCTCGTCGTCAGCATCGACGAGACCGTGACCAACGCCGAGGTGGCCCGCATCAAGCGGACCGCGGGCGCCGACGCCGGCGCCCTGCGGATCGAGCGCATGAAGGGCAAGCTCCAGAGCTACATCAACGGCGGCCAGGCGATCTACGCCTCAAGCTGGCGGTGCTCGCTGGGCTTCAACGTCCGCAGCGGCAGCACGTACTACTTCGTCACCGCCGGCCACTGCACCGACGGTGCGGGCACCTGGTACAGCAACTCCGGCCGCACCACCACCATCGGCCCGACCGTCGGGTCGAGCTTCCCGACGAACGACTACGGGCTGGTCCGGTACAGCAACACCTCGCAGACCCACCCGGGCACCGTGAACCTGTACAACGGCAGCAGCCAGGACATCACCCGTGCCGCCAACGCGACCGTGGGTCAGTCCGTGCAGCGCAGCGGCTCCACCACCGGCCTCCACGGCGGCAGCGTCACGGCGCTGAACCAGACCGTGAACTACGGCGGCGGCGACATCGTCTACGGCATGATCCGCACCAACGTGTGCGCAGAGCCCGGCGACTCCGGCGGCCCGCTGTTCTCCGGCACGACGGCCCTCGGCCTGACGTCCGGCGGCAGCGGCAACTGCTCCACCGGCGGCACGACCTTCTTCCAGCCGGTCGTGGAGGCGCTGAACGCCTACGGGGTGAGCGTCTACTGACCCCGGGGCGTCTGCCGAACCCGACGCACGGGGCCTGAGCGCCCCGGCCGCCGCCCCCGCCCGGACCCCCACCGGGCGGGGGCGGTGCGGTCTTCCGGGCCTGACGGGTGCGCCCGGCCGCGATATCCGGAGGGTTCCTCCGAAAAGTGTCTCCGGCGCGGCGGCGGGGCTACCGTTGACGGAGATCGGCCGACTCGCACGCAACGCAGGGAGCCGTGATGATCGAGGCACTGATCGCAGCGGCGGTGACCATCGTCTGCCTCGGGGCCATCTACCTGATGGCGGGAGCCCGGGTGGTGAAGCAGTACGAGCGGGGGCTCGTCTTCCGGCTCGGGCGGCTCAGGCCCGGGCTGCGCGGCCCGGGTTTCGTGATGATCGTTCCGTTCGTCGACCGGATGCGTAAGGTCAGCATGCAGATCGTGACCCTGCCCATCCCCGCCCAGGAGGGCATCACCCGTGACAACGTGACGGTCCGGGTCGACGCGGTCGTCTACTTCAAGGTCGTGGCCCCGGCCGACGCCGTCATCCAGGTCGAGGACTACCGCTTCGCGGTCTCCCAGATGGCGCAGACCTCGCTGCGGTCGATCATCGGCAAGAGCGAGCTGGACGACCTGCTCTCCAACCGCGAGAAGCTCAACCAGGGCCTGGAGCTGATGATCGACAGCCCGGCCGTGGAGTGGGGCGTGACCATCGACCGGGTCGAGATCAAGGACGTGTCGCTGCCCGAGACCATGAAGCGCTCCATGGCCCGGCAGGCGGAGGCGGCGCGGGACCGGCGCGCGCGGGTCATCAACGCCGACGCGGAGCTGCAGGCGTCCCGGAAGCTGGCGCAGGCGGCGGAGCAGATGGCGGACCACCCGTCGGCGCTGCAGCTCCGGCTGCTGCAGACGGTGGGCGCCGTGGCGGCGGAGAAGAACTCGACCCTGGTGCTGCCGTTCCCGGTGGAGCTGCTGCGGTTCCTGGAGCGGGCGCAGTCCGGCCTGGCCGGGCCGGGTCCGGCAGGCGCCCCGGCCGCCGGCGGGCCGCCTGCGGCGGCGGACGGCGCGGGGGCCGGGGCGGAGGAAGGCGAGAACGACGACGTACCGGCGCCCCTGGACCCGATCGACCCGCTGGGCATGGTCGAGAAGAGGGAGCTGGGGAGCCCCGGGGACGCGGCGACGGCCGAGGAACTGGAGCCGCCGCAGCAGGACCGGGAGGACGGGGAGGACCGGGAGGACTGAACGGGCGGGGTCGCGGTTCGTGCGGTCACGGGACCGGAGGTACGGGGCCGTACCCTGCGGAGTGCCGGCCCGACGCGGTCGGCGGGCGGCGTCCGGCGGTCCGCGCAGCGCGGTCAGTCACTGAAGGCCGCGAGTGCGTCCTCCGCGGAGTTGCGTGCCCACACGTATGCGTCCGCCCACGCCGCCGCCTCCGCGTAGCCGGACTCCGCCGCGATGCGGGCGCAGGCCGCCCCGTAGTCGTACGCCGTTCGCCGCAGCGCCGCGCCGCCCGGGCCGAGCAGCGCCCAGTGGGCGGTCGCCGAGCGCGGTCAGGGCGTCGAGGGTGCGGTCGGGGAGCGGTCCCGCGGCGAGGTCGCCGGTGAGCACGACGGCGTCCGCGGCGCGTACGTCGGGTTCGGCGAGCACGGCTTCGAGGGCCGGCAGCACGCCGTGGATGTCGGAGAGTACGGCGACGGTCTCGGGCATGCGACCAGGGTGCCGGGCGGTGCGGCGGCGCGCGGGGGGATTCGCTGAGAGCAGGGCGGCGCGGCACCCGGGGGCGGGGCGCCCGTACGGGTGCCGGCGCTCGGCGCGGGGCGCGTCAGCGCTCGACGCGGGCCTCCTGCCAGGCGCGGGCCAGGATCTCGTCCGCCGTCTCCGCCGGCGTCTGGTCCGAGGTGTCCAGCCACAGCCCGAGGCGCGGGGTCTCGTCGCGCAGCACGCAGTCCAGCTCCCGTACGCCCCACGCGGGCCCGTACGCCGTCTTCGCCCGCCCCGCCTCGCGGGCCGCCACCGCCGCCGGGCGCGGTGCCAGGACGACGACGAGCAGCGGGTCCGTACGGAAGAGCGCCGCGGTCCGCGGCAGCTCGGCGCCCAGCACCACGTCCTGGGCCACCGCCGTGAACCCCGCCGCCGCGTACGCGTCCGCGGTGCGGGCCATCAGCCCGTACCGCAGTTGCAACTGCCGCAGCGCCTCCGGCGATCCCTCCGGCGTCATCTCGGCGCGTCCGCCGACGACCATCCGGCGGAAGACGTCGCCGCGGACGTGCGCCGAGCGCGGCAGCCGTTCGGCGATCAACTGGGCGACGGTGGACTTGCCGGCGGCCTGGACGCCGGTCAGCAGCAGGACCGCCGGGGTGTCGGGGAAAATGGCGGCTCCTCGGAATGCGGCGGGGATGTCCGGCGTTGACGTTCGCGTCAACGTCGCGACTATCCGTACCACAGCAGGGAGATGGCCCATGGCGGCTGCCGCCGGTGAAAAGCCCAAGGTCGACTTCTACTTCGACCCCGCCTGTCCGTTCGCGTGGATAACCTCGCGCTGGATCATCGAAGTGGAACGGCAGCGGGACATCGACCTGCGCTTCCGGGTGATGAGTCTGTCCGTGCTCAACGAGGGCCGCGACCTGCCGGAGTGGTACCGGGAGCTGCTCGACAAGGCGTGGGGCCCGGTGCGGGTCTGCATCGCCGCCGCGCAGCAGCACGGCGAGGACGTCCTGCGCGACCTCTACACGGCGCTCGGCACCCGCATCCACAACGGGGGCGAGAAGGACTACGAGACCGTCGTCAAGGACGCCCTGGCCGAGGTGGGCCTGCCGGCCGAGCTGGCCGAGGCGGCGGAGAGCGACAAGTACGACGAGGCGCTGCGCAAGAGCCACCACGAGGGCATGGACCCGGTCGGCGAGGACGTCGGCACGCCGACCATCCACATCGACGGCGTGGCGTTCTTCGGGCCCGTGATGACCGCCATCCCGCGGGGCGAGGAGGCGGTGCGGATCTTCGACGGGGCGGTGGCCATGGCGTCGTTCCCGAACTTCTTCGAGCTGAAGCGGACGCGCACCGGCGACCTGAACTTCGACTGAGCGGTCCGCGGCTGGACGGTCGCCGGCCGAGCGGTCGGCGATCGAGCGAACGTGCCGGTAAGGACCGGGTGCCACAGGCACCCGGTCCTTACCGGTGTGCCGACGGACCGGCCCCCGTCGCCGGCCGGCGGCGTCTTGTGTACAGCCAGGCCCCCGCCGTCACCGCCAGCGGCCACAGCAGGTACGGGCCCGAGGCCACCAGCAGCGCCCCGACCGCGACCAGCGCGGGCACCGCCGCCTTCCGCCCGCCGCTGCCGCGCGGCAGCAGCCGGAACGCGGCCGCCACCCCCACCGCGTACACCGTGGTGAACGAGCCCGTGGTGAAGAGCACCAGCGGCTTCGTGCCGGTGTCCGTCAGCGTCACCGCCGCCAGCGCCGCGAACGCCAGCGCCGAGATCACCGCCAGGCTGCGCCGCGGCACCTCCCCGGCCTCACTGCCCCGCGCCAGCTTCGCCGGCAGCGCGCCGTCGCGGCCGAGGGCGGCGCCGAGCTTGGCGGCGCCCGCGTAGTAGACGTTCATGACGCCGAGGGTGAGGAGCAGCGCGGCGCCCGCCGCCAGATGGCGGGCCGGGCCGCCGAGGCCGCGGGCCATGAGGTCGCCCAGCGGCGCGTCCGAGTCCGCCGCGGCCGGGCCGAGCACCGCGACGACGGCGAAGGCGACGGACAGGTACAGCACGCCGACCAGCGCGACCGCCGCGGCCGTCGCGCGCGGCAGGTCGCGGGCCGGCCGGCGGAACTCGCCCGCCAGGTGCGTGATCGCCTCCCAGCCCGCGAAGCTCCACACCAGCAGCGCCGCGGCCGGTGCGACGGCGGTCCAGCCGTGCGGTGCGAAGGGCCGCAGATTGTCGGTACGGGCATGGGGGAACGACAGCAGCACCGCGGTCAGCAGCAGGACGACGAGCAGCACCGCGAGCGCCAGTTGCAGCCGTCCCGTCACCTTCAGCCCCGCGGCGTTGGCGGCCGTGACGGCGGCCATCAGCCCGGCCGCGGTGGCGGTGGTCGTCGCCGTGCCGCCGCCCAGGGCGGCGGAGACGTACGCGCCGCCGAAGAGCGCGGCGGCTGCGGCGCCCGGCGGTATCGCGAGGAAGAAGCACCAGCCGACCACCGTCGCGGCGCGCTCGCCGAAGGCGAGCCTGGCGTACGTCGAGACGCCGCCGGAGTCCGGGTGGCGGGCGCCGAGGGCGGCGAAGGTGGCGGCCAGCGGCACGGAGACGAGGACGAGCGCGGCCCACGCGACGAGGGAGGCGGGGCCGGCGGTGTCGGCGGCGAGCGCGGGCAGGGTGATGACGCCGGTGCCGAGGACGGCGCCGACGTACATCGCGGTGCCCTGCGCCGCGGTGAGGCCGCCGGGGGAGTGCGCGCGGCCCGGAGACGCGGGCTCCGGGCCGCGGCCCCCCGGGCGTCCCGGGGTACGCCCCGGGCGTACCGGGGCCGCGGCGTGCGGCGGCTCGGCGCCGGCCGCCGGGGCGGCGCCGCTGGTCGTGTCGGCCATGACCGGAGCCTCGCCCGTCCGCACCCCGCGCGGCCATGGGCAGAAATGCCTCCCTGCGCTAAATTCCTGCCATGTCTCCGCCGCCGAAGCCCCCGGTGCCCCGCCACGTCGTCGGGGTCGCCGTCACGGACGGCACCCCCGCCTACGAACTCGCCGTCCCCTGCGAGGTCTTCGGTCTCGACCGAAGCGACCTCGTCGACCCCTGGTACGAGCTGCGCCTGTGCGCCGCCCAGCCGGGGCCGCTGGCCACCGCGCCCGGGCTGCTCCTGCAGAGCCCGTACGGCCTCGCCGACCTGGCGGAGGCCGACACCGTGCTCATCCCCGGGCTGACCCGCAGCCTCCAGCTCGACCCGCCGCCCGGCCTCGTCGCCGCGGTGCGGAAGGCGTACGAGGCGGGCAAGCGGATCGTCACGCTGTGCGCGGGTGCGTACGTACCGGCGGCGGCCGGCGTGCTGGACGGGCGCCGCGCGACGACGCACTGGATGAACGCCGCCGACTTCACCCACCGCTTCCCCGGCGTCCGCGTCGAAGCCGACGCCCTGTACTGCGAGGACGGCCCCGTCTTCACCTCCGCGGGCACCGGCGCCGCCGTCGACCTCTGCCTCCACCTCGTCCGCCGCGACCACGGTGCCGCCGTCGCCAACGAGGTCGCCCGGCGCATGGTCGTACCCCCGCACCGCGAGGGCGGCCAGGCCCAGTACGCCAGGCTGCCGCCGGCCCCGGCCCGCCCCGCGGCGCCCGGCCACGGGCTGGCACCTGTGCTCGACTGGGCCCGCGCCCGGCTCCACGAGCCGCTGACCGTGGCCGCGCTCGCCCGCACCGCGCACCTCGCCGAGCGCACCTTCGCCCGCCGGTTCCGCGACACCCTCGGCGTCACCCCGCTGCAGTGGCTGCTGCAGGAGCGGGTCCGGCTGGCGCAGGAGCCGCTGGAGACCACGGACGTGCCGGTGGAAGCGGTGGCACGGCGCGCGGGGCTGGGGAGCGCGGCGAACCTGCGGCACCAGTTCGCCCGGCAGACGGGGGTGTCTCCGCGGACGTACCGGCACGTGTTCCGGGACCGGGCGCGGTGACGCAAGCGCGGGGTCCGGGAGCGCGGGGTCCGGGAGCGCGGTGACCGGGACGGCCCCGCCCGCGGCCCGTCAGGGGGCCCCGGTCACCGCCAGGTGCGTACGGCTGTGGCGGGGCGACTCCGCCTCGTCCAGCAGGGCGACCGCGAAGTCCGGGTACGAGATGCGTGCCCCCGCGTCGCCGTGGGGGTGGACGCGGTAGCCGCCCTCCGTGCGGCCGGCGTCGTGGTCGAAGTCGCCGGCGGGACTGACGTAGAGCCAGTCCAGCCCGGGCGGCGCCGTACGGAGGAGGTCCAGACCCGCCGCGTGCGCCTCGCAGAAGGGGCGGAACTCCGCCGGGAACGCCGGGTCGTCCAGCATCCGGCGGCCCGTCGCGTCCGGCAGCAGCGACGCCAGACCGACCAGCACCAGCCGCGGCACCTCCGCCCGGCCGAGACCGGCCACCAGCGCCTTCGCCGAGGCGCGGAAGAAGGCGTCCGGGTCCGTGCCCTCCCCGTAGACCGCCGCCGCGGCGATCGCCGCCGTGCAGCCGGCCGCCGTGGCGGCCACCGCCTCCGCGTCCGCCGCGTCGCCGGCCACCAGCCGTATGCCCTCGCCCGCGACGCCCGCGTGCTTCGCCGGGTCCCGCACCACGGCCACCACCTCGTGCCCGCGCCTCCGCGCCTCCGCCACCGCCCGGCGACCGGCCCTGCCGCCCGCCCCGTACACCACGATCCTGCCCATCCGCTGCCTCCCGCTGCTCGGCCGTCGTCGTCCGCCGCACGCTAACCGGGCCCCCGGTTTCCTCCGGGATACCGGGGGCGCCGCCTACGCTGGCGGGATGAGCGAGCCGCTGCGCCCCGACATGTTCGACGAGCTGTGCCCGTCGTCGGTACTGCCGTTCCGCTTCGGCGACAAGTGGGGCGGCCTGATCCTCGCGTGCCTGGAGGGCGGGCCGCGCCGCTACTCGGAACTCCGCGTCCCGCTGCGGCGGGTGACGCCCAAGATGATGACGCGGTCGCTGCGGTCCCTGGAGCGCGACGGGCTGGTGGCGCGGACGGTGTACGAGGGGCCGCCGCAGCGGGTGGAGTACGCGCTGACGCCGCTGGGGCGGAGCATGCTGGAGCCGCTGCGGGCGGCGTGCGCGTGGGCGGCGGAGCACTGGGACGAACTGCTGGACGCCAGGGAGGCGTACGAGCGGCGTTCGGGGACCGCGGAGGCCGCGGGCGCCGCGGGGGCCTGAGCTGCGGGCGGTCCCGTACGTCCCCGGCGTACGCCCCTATCCGCCGTGCCCCGGCTCCCGGCCGCCCAGCGGGAAGCGCAGCCACTCCCGCCACCGCCGCCCGTCGTACGCCACCAGGTCCACCGCCCGTACCCGCGCCGCCACCGGCAGCCGGGGCGCGAGGTCCGCCTCGATCGCCGCGTGCACCGCGTCGCCGCCGCCGTTGGCGACCGTCAGGTGCGGGTCGAGGTCGCCGAAGAGGCCGCCGTACGGCGGGTGCTCCGGCCACTGCTCGACGACCGCCTTCGTCAGCGCCCGCAGCGGGTCGTCCGGCTCGGGGACGAGGTACAGCACCCCGGGGAAGCGGGCGCAGCGCGCGAACGTCACCTCGAACGGCTCGTGGCCGGCGAACAGCCGCCGCAGCGCGGTGCGTACGGGCGCGTCGACGCGGGCGCGGTGGAGGAACGGGTAGAGGACGGTGACGTGGGCGGTGCCGCCGTGGGCGGCGGCGGTGTCGTAGCGGGCGCGCCAGTTCCGTACGACGGAGTCCACCTCGGGCAGCGGCACGCTGAGCGCCGTCGTGCCGGGCGCGGTGGGCCAGCCCTCGGCGTCCGCGCCCGCCTCGGCGTCCGCTGCGGGTTCGGTGCGCGCGCGTGGCATGGGGGGATCGTACGGCGGCGGCGCCCGGGGCTCCCAGGGCGGGTCCCGTGCCCGGCGGCTCGTGGAGAACGTCTCTCCGGCGTCTTCGCGCACCGCGTACCGTACCGATCATGACTACGGACCACGAGTTGCACCGGCGGCGCGCCTCCTCCTTCGGCGGCCAGGCCGCGGCCTACGCCGAGTTCCGCCCCGACTACCCGGCGGCCGCGGTCCGTTGGGCCCTGGCACCGGTCGCGGACCGCGAAGGACCGCACGTCCTGGACCTCGCGGCCGGCACCGGCAAGCTGACCGCCGCGCTGGTCGCGGAGGGGGTGCCGACCACGGCCGTCGAGCCGGACGCGGCGATGCGGGCGGAGTTGCGGCGCGCGCTGCCGGACGTGCCGGTGCACGAGGGGACGGCGGAGCGGATCCCGCTGCCGGCCGCCTCGGTGACCGCGGTGCTGGTGGGGCAGGCTTTCCACTGGTTCGACCCGGAGCGGGCGCTGCCGGAGATCGCCCGCGTGCTGCGGCCGGGCGGTGTGGTCGCCGGGCTGTGGAACGGGGGCGACCGCGAGGTGGACTGGATCACCGGCCTCGACGAGGTCACGCGCGGTGAGGCGTGCTTCGCCGACCTGGCGGACGAGGTGGAGGTGCCGGCCCACGAGCGGTTCGAGCCGGTGCAGCGGCAGCGGTTCCCCAACCGGCTGCGGTACACGCGCGATTCGCTGACCGCGATGGTCGCCACCCACTCGCGGCTGCTGCTGCTCCCGGAGGACGAGCGGGCGCAGTTGCTCGCGCGGGTACGGGGCTACCTGGCGGCGCGGCCTGAGACGCAGCGCGCGGAGTTCGAGGTGCCGCTGGTCACGCTGGTCGACCGGGCGGTGCTGCGGGGCTGAGCGCGGGCGGCGGCGCGCCGCCCGTACCCGTCATACCTGAGAGCTACCCGCCAGGTGGGCTCTCCGGCGGGACGCCGACGAGGCCCGCCGGTTCCTAGCTTTCTCACCGGAACACACCCCGGTGAGAGGACCCGCTATGGCACGCCCCCGACCTTGCGAACCGGACGTGCGCGGTGCGGGGTCGGGACGGCGGTCAGCAGTCCGTGAGGGACGTCCGCGGGACGCGGGCGACCGGGGTGCGGGGCGGCCGGTGATCCGGCCGCGGGCCCGGGAGCGTTGTGGCGCCCGGCTCTGCGGCTCCCGGTCCCGCGGAGGCGGTGCTTCCGACGCCGGGTCCCCAACCACCGCGGGCCGCACCCGCGGTGCGCGGTTGCGGCGGGGGGTGCTGGCCGCGGTGGTCGCGGCCTCCGTGGCGCTGCCCGTGGCCGCCGCGGCGCGGCCCGCCGCCGTGCCGGCGCCGGCGCCCGGCGTGCCGTTCGAGGTGAGGGCCGCGACTCCCGCCGCCCTCGCGCAGCGGTACGCCGCCAACCGCGACGGCATCCGCGCCGCCGCGCGGATGGCCGCCGCCCACGGGGACCGGCGGCGCGCCGACTCGCTGCGTGCCATGGCGGCGCCCGGGCGGCGGTTCGTCTCGTTCGACGGCCGCGACGGCGGGCGCAGCGCCGAGGTGTTCGGCGATCTGGCCCGCGCCGGGCGGATCGCCGTCCTCGTCCCGGGTGCCGACACCGGCCTCGACGCGTACGGGCGCTTCCGCGCGGGCGCCGAGGCGCTCCACGGCGAACTGCGCGCGGACCCGGCCGGCGGCGGACCGGACGCCGTCGTCGCCTGGCTCGGCTACGCGACGCCGAGCACGCTCAGCCCCGAGTCGCTCACCGCCGACCGCGCCGAGGCCGCCGCACCCCGGCTCCGCGCCTTCGTCCGCTCGCTGACCGCCGCCCGTCCGGGCGTCCGGATCTCACTGCTCTGCCACTCGTACGGCTCGGTGGTCTGCGGCCGCGCCGCCGCCGGGCTGCGGGTCGCGGACATCGTGCTGTACGGCAGCCCGGGGGTCGGCGCGGACACCGCCGCCGGCCTGCGCACGCCCGCCGCGGTGTGGGCGGGGCGGGGTGCGGACGACTGGGTGGGCAAGGTGCCGCACGTACGGATCCCGCTGCTCGTGACGGTCCTCGGCTTCGGCCGGGACCCGGTCTCACCGGCCTTCGGCGCCTGCCCCTTCCCCGCGGGCGCGGGCGGCCACAGCGACTACCTCACCCCCGGCTCCGTACCGCTGCGGAGCATGGCCGGGATCGTGCGGGGGGAGGCAGCCTGCGCACGTCCGGGCGTGCCGGGAGAGGCCGCCGGGCCGCACGCGGCGGTGACCGCGGCTCTCCCGCGCCCGTACGCCCACGGACCCGGCCCGGCCGCCCGGCACCATGCCGCGACCGCGCTCCCGCCGACGCCGCGCCCGCCCTTCCCGTACGCCCGGGCCCCCGCTCTCCAGACCCGCGGCGGCGCCCATGCGTGACCTCCTCCTCCGTGTGGACGCCGCCACCCCCGCCACCCGCGACCGCGGGATCGACGCCCTCCGGGCGCTCGCCATCCTCGGCGTCGTGCTCGGGCACTGGCTGGTCACCGCCCTCGTCGTCGACAGCGGCACCGTGCGCGCCGCCAGCCCGCTGCACTACATGCCCGCGCTGGCGCCCGTCTCCTGGGCCCTGCAGACCCTCGCCGTCTTCTTCTTCGTCGGCGGCTACGTCGCCGCCCGCGGCCACGCCTCCGCCCGCGCCGCCGGCATCCCCTACGCCCGCTGGCTCCGCGGCCGGCTCGACCGGCTCTTCCGGCCCGTCGCCGCCGTGCTCGCGGTGTGGGCGGTGGTCCTCGGCGTGCTGCTGGCGTCGGGCGCCGGGTACGCGACCGTACGGACCCTCGGCAAGCTGGCGCTGTCGCCGCTGTGGTTCCTGCTGGTGTTCGCCGTGCTGACCGCCGCGACCCCGCCGGCCGCGCGGCTGCACCCGCTGTGGCCGCTGGCCGTGACCGGCTGCGTCGACCTGTGGCGGCTGGGCTTCGACGGGCCCGCCGCGCTGGGGTGGGTGAACGTCGCCGCGGGGTGGCTCGTCCCGTACGCGCTGGGCGCGCGCGGCGCCCGCCGCGGGCTGCCGGGACGGCGGACGGCGTGCGCCCTGCTCGGCGGCGGCGCCGCCGCGACCGCGGGGCTGGTGCTGGCCGCCGGCTACCCCGCCGCCATGGTCGGCGTGCCCGGCGCCGCGGTCTCCAACCTCGATCCGCCGACCCTCGCCGCCGTGACCTTCGGCCTCGCCCAGTGCGGCGGCGCGCTGCTGCTGCTCGGGCCGCTGCGCCGGGCGCTGCGGCGGCCGGCCGCGTGGGCGGCGGTGGCGCTGCTCAATCTGTCGGCGATGACGGTCTTCCTCTGGCACCAGACGGCGATGATGGCGGTCTCGGCTCTCGGCCTGCTTGCCGGCGGGGCGCTGCCGGGGCTGCACACGCTGCCGGACGGGGGCGGCTGGGTGGCGGCCCGGCTGCCGTGGCTGCCCCTGTTCGCGGCGGTGCTGCTGGTGTGCCGGGCCGCCTTCCACCCGTACGAGAGGGGCCGGGCCCGGCAGGCGAGGTACCTAAGGTGGGGCGAGTGAAGGAGGGGACGATGGCAGAGCGAGTCGCGGGGTGGCTTCGTACGGCCCTGCGGGTCCTGCGCGCGGACCTGTGGACGACGGCCGTCAGCCCGCCGCCGCGTACGGAACCGGCTGCCGCGGCCGAGCGCTCCCGGCTCCGCGAGTGGCTGCCGGCGCTGGTCGTGCCGGTCGTGCTGGGGCTGGCGGCGCTGCAGATCGCCGCCACCAACCAGTACGCCTTCGGCTACGGCATGGGCACGCGCATCGCCGCCCTGCTCACCGCGCTGCAGACGGCGGCGTTCCTGATCGCGCTGGTCCGGCCGGTGCTCGCGTGGTGGATCATGACGGTGGCCATGGTGGTGGTCGCGCGGTACGCGATCGTCTCCTCCGGCTCGGATGCGGGCGCGATGTTCCCGTGGACCGGCACCGGGCTCGTGCTCCAGGCCACGGTGCTCTTCGCGGTGGCGCTGCGGTGCCGGCCGCGGATCGCCGTCGAGACGCTGGTGATCAGCGTGCTGGTGGGCCTCGGCTACGGCTTCCTCGGCGACACCGAGGGCGTGCCGTTCGCCGTCCTGGTCCTCACCCTCCCCGTCGGTGCCGGCGTCGCGCTGCGCGGGCGCCGGGTGGCCCGTACCGAACTGGCGGCGCAGGAGGAGCTGACCGCGGAGGAACGGGCCCGGCGCGTGCTGCTCCAGGAGCGCACCAGGATCGCGCGCGAACTGCACGACGTCGTCGCGCACCACATGTCGGTGATCTCCATCCAGGCGCAGGTCGCGCCGCATCTCGTGCGGGACCCGCCGGCGGAGCTGAAGGAGAACCTGGCGGGGATCCGCGCGAGCGCCGTCGAGGCGCTGACCGAACTGCGCCGGGTGCTGGGCGTGCTCCGCGCCGACGACCCGTCGCCGGGCGCGGCCGCCCTGCGCCCCCACGACGTACGCCACGCCCCGCAGCCCACCCTCGACCGCCTCGGCGAACTCGCCGCCGCCGTACGCCGCGCGGGGGTGGACGCCGGCATCCGGACCACCGGCGAGCCGTACCCGCTGCCGCCGGGCATCGAGCTGTCCGCGTACCGCATCGTGCAGGAAGCGCTCAGCAACGTGGCCCGGCACGCGCCCGGGGCACGCGCCCTGGTCGAGATCGGCTACCACCCGGCGGGGCTCACGGTCCGCGTCACCAACACCGCGCCCGAGCGCGCCGCGCCGCCCTGGGCCGGGGCGGGGCACGGGCTGCTCGGGATGCGGGAGCGCGCCGCGATGCTGGGCGGCGAACTGGCCACCGGCACCACCCCCGACGGCGGCTACGAGGTCACCGCGATACTGCCCGCGGCGGCGCCCGTACCCGCCGCCCCCGCCAGCCCCGCCATCCCGGACGGTGAGGACACCCCGTGACGAACATCCGCGTGCTGATCGCCGACGACCAGGTCATGGTGCGCCAGGGCTTCACCGTGCTGCTCGACGCCGAGCCCGGCATCGAGGTCGTCGGCCAGGCGGTGGACGGCGCCGACGCCGTCGCGAAGACCGCGGAACTGCGCCCGGACGTCGTCCTGATGGACATCCGGATGCCCGGCCTCGGCGGCATCGAGGCCACCCGCCGCCTCACCGAGCCGCCGTCCGCGGCCGTCCGGGTGCTGATCCTGACGACCTTCGACCTCGACGAGTACGTGTACGAGGCGCTGCGCGCGGGCGCGTCCGGCTTCCTCCTGAAGGACGCCTCGGCCGCGGAACTGGCCCACGCCGTACGGGTCGTCGCCACCGGCGACGCCCTGCTCGCCCCGGCGGTCACCCGCCGCCTCATCACCGAGTTCGCCCGCCTGACCCGTACCCCGCGCACCCCGCTCAAGGACCGCGTCGGCGGCCTGACGGAACGCGAGACGGAGGTCCTGAGCCTGATCGCGCAGGGCCTGTCGAACGCGGAGATCGCCGAGCGGCTGGTGGTGGCGGAGCAGACGGTGAAGACCCACGTGGGCCGCATCCTGACCAAACTGTCCCTGCGCGACCGCACCCAGGCGGCGGTCTTCGCCTACGAAACGGGCCTCATCCGCCCGACGGGCCACTAGGCCCTGTCTGGCACATATAGCGTCGTCCACCCTCTGGGCGGGCTCCCCCACAGCACGCAAGCGCGCGTGGGCGGTGCCCCAGACGCAGGCGGGATCTGTCAGACAGGGCCGAGGACCGCGCCCTGCCGAGAACCCGGGTGGGGGAGCGACGTCTCGCTGCGATACTGCCCCGGTGACCAACCTGCCTGCCCCCGTGCTGGATTCGCTGCACGGGCTCGCCTTCGGTGACGCCTTCGGTGACCGCTGGTTCGGCATCCTGCGCCGGGAGGGACCGGCGGCCCTGGAGGCGCGGACGCTGCCCCGGGAAGAGGTGTGGCGGTGGAGCGACGACACCGCTCAGGCGCTCGTTCTCGTACGCGAACTCGCCGAGGGCGGCGGTGCCGTCGACCAGGACCGTCTCGCGCTGCGCCTGGCGGCCGCGTACGCCGACGACATGCACCGCGGCACGGTCCGCCGGCGCCCCGCTGGGCGCCGGCGGACCCGGGGGGCGGCGTCAGCCGTGGGTGGCGGTGAAGCGGGCGGTCGTCCTGCCGGTCGGGGTGGTGAGGTGGACGGTGCCCCGGTAGGTGCCGCGGCGGGCATAGCGGTGGCCGGCCTCGATACGGTAGACGCCGTTGATCTGGCGGTCGCCCGGGGCGTCGCCCGTGACCGTGGCCGGGCCCGTGGTGCCGTCGCCCCACTCGACCGTCGCCGTGACCCCGGCCGGCGCCACCCCCGGCAGCGCCAGCCGCGCCACCGCGCCGCTCACGGTGCCGTCCCGGTCGGCGCGCAGATCGGCGCCGACGGCCGCGGGCTCCCAGCGCACCCCCGGGTCCGCCCAGAAGTTCCGGCCGGCGAAGAGCCAGCGCGCGCCCTGCACTCCGGTCCTGGCCACCACGCCCTCGGCGTCCTCGGTGACCTCGGCGGGGGACCACGCCTTCTCCAGGATCGCCGGGAGCCTCGGGAACACCTGGTACTGCACGTCGGGCAGGCCGCGCAGCATCCGCTCGCCCCAGATCGGCGCCTCGATGCCGATGATGTCCTCGTTGTTGAGCCCGTAGTCGCGCTGCACCTTGGCGCCCGTCCAGCCGTCGGTGAGGTCGGACGGGTTCCACGAGTACGCGCGCCGGGTGTCGTACGTCGGGTAGGGGTAGTCCAGGTACGTCTGCTGGGTCGGGGAGAGCAGCACCGGGCGGCGCGGGTCGAACCACTCCCGTGACATCTCCCGGCTCTGGTCCTGCCAGTAGTGGTGGACCGTCTCGGTGTCCAGGCCGACCCCGCAGCTCGGCGACCAGCCGATCATGGTCTTCCCGTGGCCGCGGGCGATGCCCTCGACCCGGCGCAGGAACCGTACGTACTGGTCGTGCGGCATGTCCGACTCGTCGGCGCCCAGGTGGACGTACCGGGAGGGGAAGAGCGCGGCGACCTCGCGGAGCACGTCGTCGACGAACGCGTAGGTGGTCTCCAGATCCGCCAGGTAGCCGCCGGCGCCGCTCAGGTGCGGGTACGCGGTCCTGGCCGCCGTCGTGTGCGAGGGCATCTCGATCTCGGGGATGACCTGCACGTGCCGCTCCGCGGCGTACCGTACGACGTCCCGGATCTGGTCCTTGGTGTAGAAGCCGGTCCGCCCGCCGGGCATGGACATCCCGCCGCCGACCTCGGTGAGCCGGGGCCAGGAGTCGATCTCGACCCGCCAGCCCTGGTCGTCGGTGAGGTGCCAGTGCAGCACGTTCCCCTTGGACTGGACGAGCCCGTCGATGAGTTCTTTGACCTCGCGGACCTCCAGGAAGTTGCGGGCCGGATCGATCATCAGGCCGCGGTGCGCGAACCGGGGGTGGTCGCGGATCTCGGTCGCCTCGACGGTCCACGGGCCGGGCCCTGCCGTGTCGCTCTCGATCCACGGGGGCAGCAGTTGCCGGAGCGTCTGCACGCCGTTGAGCAGTCCGTGCGGGGTCGCCGCCGCGATCCGCACCCCGCGCTCGCCGGCGGCCAGGGTGTAGCCCTCGGCGACGGCCAGCCGCGCCCGGGACGGGGCGTGGGCGCGGCCGAGCAGCAGCGTGATGTCGCCGTCCCGGGCCGGGCCGGTGACCACGGGCAGCGGGTAGCCGGTCGCCGGGCGCAGGTAGCCGGTGAGGAGCCCGGCCACGGCCCGGGCCTTCGGGTCGGCGGCGACGATCCGGCTGCGGCGGTCCAGCACGAAGGGGCGGGCGTCCGGCTGCGAGGTCTGCGCGACCGGGACCGGGATCACCCGGCCCGCGGGGAGGCCGACGCCCGGGCGCGGGCCGTTCCAGACCTCCATGGCGAAGATCGAGTAGCCCCAGCCGGTGGCCACGGCGACGCCCTGCATGCGCACGTAGCGGACGGCGGTGGTGAGGCCGAGTTCGAGGACTTCCCGGCCGCCCGGGGCGTCGGGGACGTCGCGGGCGGTACGCCAGGTCTCGCCGTCGTCGGAGACGTGGATCTGGTAGTGCGCGGCGCGCGCGGTCTCCCAGTGGATCACCACGTGGTGCACCGGGCTCGGCTCGGCGAGTTCGATCTGCACCCATTCGCGGCTGGGGTCGGGATAGCCGTTCTCGGGCGAGTTGGAGCCCCACCGGGTGCTCAGGTCGCCGTCGTTGACGTGCGCGGCGGCGAACCTCGCCGGGTCGCGGTCGTAGACGCTGGACGCGGTCGCGGTGCCGTCCCTGGCGACGTCGCGCGCGGGGTCGGGCCAGGCGGCGTCGGCGGCAGGTCCGTCGGCGGCGGCCGGGGCGGCCGCGGGTGCCGGTGCGGACAGGGCCGGGGTGGCGGAGGCCGCGACGAGGGCGGCGGACCCGGCGGCGGCGAGGACGGTTCTGCGGCGGACGGTCTGCTCTTCGGACGGTGCGGACATCGTCTACTCCCGGAGATGGGTGGGCGGGTGGGCAGCGGTCGGTCCTTGGCATGGCGGTGCACGGGCGGCCGGCTGTGGGGTCCGGGGGCGGGGGGATCGACCGGAACGTAGGTGCGCGCGCACTCAAGGGTCAAGAGGTCTACACCAATTAAATCGAAAACCCCTGGTGAGAGGGGGGCAAGGGAAGCTTGAAACGTTCTTATTGGTCTAGTCCAATCAGGATGTCGCCGGATGGAGGCGGGGCGGTGGCCGCGCCGGGCGAGTGACGCATCTCATGTGCGGGCCCGTGTGCGCCCAACTGGCCCGCCCTGCCGCGGAGATGGCGGAAAGCGCGGCGCCGGCGGCCTTCGCGGCCCCTCCGAGCTGGGAGATTGCGCGATCCGGAGCGTTCGCCGGGCGGACTTGGGAGAGCTAGGATATTCGAACGAACGTACGAGAGAACTGATCGGGATAAAAGTCCGAAACGGGGTGGAGTGATGGAGGTGCGGCATGGTGGGCTTCGCCCACGTGCACGTCGCGTCCGGTTACTCCGCCCGCTACGGCGCCGCCCATCCCGAACACCTCGTCCGGCGCGCCGCCGAGCGCGGCATGGGAGCCCTCGCGCTGACCGACCGGGACACCGTCACGGGTGCCGTCCGGTTCGTACGGGCCTGCGCCGGGGCCGGGGTCAGGCCGGTGCTGGGGGTCGATCTGGCGGCGGCGGGCGTGGCACCGCCGCCGCCCGCGCTGCGGCGGCGTACCCCGGCGCGGGGCGGTGGCCATGTGGCCGAGCCGCCGCTGCGGTTCGTGCTGCTCGCGCGGGACGGGGCGGGGTGGGCGCGGCTGTGCCGCATCGTGTCCGCCGCCCACGCGGGTGCGACCGGCGGCAGCCCGCCGGTGGTGCCGTGGCAGGCGCTGCGTGAGCACGGCGGCCCCGGCCTGGTCGCCCTGCTCGGGCCGCTCTCCGAGCCGGTGCGGGCGCTGGCGGTGGGGCGGGAGGACGTCGCGGCGAGGCTGCTGGCGCCGTGGCGGGAGGTCTTCGGGGCCGGGCTCCGGCTGGAGGCCGTCGCCCACAAGCGCGCGGGTCTCGGGCCCGGGTCGCTGCGCCTCGCCGCCCGCACCCTGGCGCTGGGCGACCGTACGGGCACCACCGTCGTGCTCTCCAACGCCGTCCGCTACGCCGACCCCGGCCAGCACCGGCTCGCGGACGTCCTGGACGCCGCGCGGCTGCTGCGGCCGATCGACTGGCGCCGGCTGGACAGCGGGCAGCGCTGGCTCAAGGACGAGCGGGCGATGGCGGCGGTCGCGCGGCTGGTCGCCGAGTGCGCGGGAGCGGACGTACGGCGCGCACGCCGCCTGATGGCGGACACCGCCGCGACGGCCGCCGCGTGCACGATCGACCCCGGGGCGGACCTCGGGCTGGGGCGGCCGCACTTCCCGGAGCCGGCGCTCTTCGGCGCCGGGCCCGGGGCGGACGGCGCCGCGCGGCTGCTGCGCCGGCGGTGCGAGGCAGGCATGGCCCGGCGCGGCCTCGACCGCGACCCCGAGGCCCGTACCCGACTGGATGAGGAGCTGAAAGCGATCTCCACGCTCCGCTACGACTCGTACTTCCTCGCCGTCGGCCAGGTCGTGGCCGACATCCGGGCCAAGGGCATCCGGGTCGCGGCCCGCGGCTCCGGCGCCGGCTCGCTGGTCTGCCACGTCCTGGACATCGCCACGGCCAACCCCCTCGACCACCGGCTGCTGTTCGAGCGCTTCCTGAGCGTGCGGCGCACGTCGCTGCCCGACATCGACATCGACGTGGAGTCGGCCCGCCGGCTGGAGTGCTACGACGTGATCTTCGACCGGTTCGGCAAGGAAAGGGTGGCGGTCACCGCGATGCCCGAGACCTACCGGGCCCGCAGGGCGCTGCGGGACGCCGGCCTCGCCCTCGGCATCGCGCCCGCCGACGTCGACCGGATCGCCAAGAGCTTCCCGCACCTGCGGGCCGCCGACATCACCGGCGCCCTCGCCGAACTGCCCGAACTGCGGCAACTGGCCGCCGAGGCGCACCGGTACGGCCCGCTGTGGGAGCTCGCGGAAGGTCTCGACGCCCTCGTCCACGGCATGGCCATGCACCCCTGCGGCGTGGTCATCAGCGACGCCACCCTCCTGGACCGGCTGCCGGTGCAGCCCACCCCGCAGGGCGACTACCCCATGGCCATGGCCGCGAAGGAGGAGATCGAGGACCTCGGCAACATCAAACTCGACGTCCTGGGCGTACGCATGCAGTCCGCGATGGCCCACGCCGTCGCCGAGATCGCCCAGGCGACGGGCGACCACATCGACCTGGACGACCCCGGGCAGGTGCCGCTCGACGACGTCTTCGCGTTCAAGCTCATCCAGGACAGCGAGACCCTGGGCCTGTTCCAGCTCGAGTCCCCCGGCCAGCAGGACCTGCTCTCCCGGCTCAAGCCCCGCGACCCGCAGGACGTCATCGCGGACATCAGCCTCTTCCGCCCGGGCCCTGTCGCCGGCGGCATGCCCGAGCGCTACGTCGCCGCCCGCCACGGCGGCGCACCCGAGTACGCCCATCCGGACCTCGAACCGGTGCTCTCCGACACGTACGGCGTGACCATCTGGCACGAGCAGATCATCGAGACCTTCCGGGTGATGACCGGATGCGACCGGGCCCTGGGGGAGATCGCCCGGCGCGCGCTCGGGGACGAGGACCGGCTGCCCCGGATCAGGGACTGGTTCCACCGGCGGGCGCGGGCGCGCGGCTACACTACGGCCGTACGGGACGAGGTCTGGAAGACCGTCGCGGCCTTCGGCGCCTACGGCTTCTGCCGGGCCCACGCGGTCGCCTTCGCCGTCCCCGCGCTGCAGAGCGCCTGGCTCAAGGCGCACTATCCGGCGTTCCTGCTGGCCGGCCTCCTCGAACACGACCCCGGCATGTGGCCCAAGCGCGTCCTCGTCTCCGACGCCCGCCGGCGCGGTGTCCCCCTCCTGCCCGTCGACGTCAACCGTTCCAAGGTGAAGCACACCGTGGAGAAGACCGACACGGACCGGTGGGGGGTGCGGCTCGCGCTGGCCGCGGTGCACGGCATCAGCGAGGACGAGGGCGTACGGATCGAGGAGGGGCAGCCCTACGCGTCGCTGTCGGACTTCTGGCAGCGGGCCCGGCCCAGCAGGCCGGTCGCCGAGCGCCTGGCCCGGATCGGCGCCCTCGACGGCCTCGGCGGTCCCGATGACGGCCGCTCCACCCGCCGCGACCTCCTCCTCCAGATCGACGAGCTGCACCGGCAGTCCCGGGCCCGCTTCGCGGCCGACGGCCAACTGCCCCTCGGCACGGACGCGGTCGGCGGCACGGAGCCGAGCGGACTGCCGGAGATGACCGGCCGCGAGACCCTGAGCGCCGAACTCGACACCCTCGGCATCGACGTCTCCAAGCACCTGATGGAACACCACCACCGGCTGCTGCGCGAGATCGGCGCGACCGACGCGGCCCACCTCGCCGGCCTGCGCCCCGGGCAGCAGGTGCTCGTCGCCGGCGTGCGGGCCTCCACCCAGACCCCGCCGATCGCCAGCGGCAAGCGCATCATCTTCGTCACGCTGGAGGACGGCTCCGGCCTGGTCGACCTGGCGTTCTTCGAGGACTCCCACCCGGCCTGCGCGCACACCGTCTTCCACAGCGGCCTGCTGCTGGTCCGCGGCACGGTCCAGGTGCGCGGCACCCGCCGCACCGTCGTCGGCACCATGGCCTGGGACCTGGACCGGATCGCCGCCGCCCGCCGCGACGACGGACCCGAGGCCGCGCTCGCCCTCCTGGGTGAGGACCGGCCGCACCCGACGCCCGCCCAGCCGGGCCGCACCCTGACCGACGGCACCGCGGGCGCCCGCCTGCACCCGTACGCCGACCTGCAGCCCGCCGGCAGCCGGTCGGCCGACCTGAAGAAGCTCGGCCACCGCAGCCCGGGGAGCGCGGGATGACCGCCCGCCGACGGCACATCGCGCACCTCCATCTGCACGCCTCGCCGAGCGAGGAGCAGTACGCGGACATCGTCGAGCTGATGGGCGGCGTCACGCCCCACGTCCAGGAGATGCCGCCGAACGCCGTCCAGCTCGATCTGACGTCCGCGCTCCGGTACTTCGACCTGTCGGCCTACGACGCGGTCCAGCTCGTGAAGATGAGACTGAAGGCCCTCTACGGCATCGACAGCAGCGCCGGACTCGCGGGCAACCGCATGCTCGCGGCCATGGCGGCCGACGCGTCCGCGCCCGGGGAGACCACCACCGTGCCCACGGGGCGGGCGGCGGAGTGGCTGTACCCGCGCCCGGTCGCCGCCCTGCCCGGGGTCGGCCGCGCGACCGCGGAGAAGCTCGGCCGGTACGGCCTGCACACCGTCGGGCAGATCGCCGACCTGCCCGCGGTGACCCTGCAGCGGCTCCTCGGCGTCAACCAGGCCCGCCTGCTCGGCGACCGCGCCCGCGGCTACGACCCGCGCCCGGTCACCCCCGCGGAACCGGCGGCGTCCCTGTCGGCGGAGCTGGTGCTGGACGCCGACTGCCTCGATCCCGTACGGCACCACAGGGCCGTCCTGGGGCTCGCCGAGCGGATCGGCCAGCGGCTGCGCGGGGAGGGGCAGGTCACCGGCCGCGTCACCCTCGTGGTGAGGTACGCCGACCGCAGCTCCACCACGCGGACCCGGGCCATCGCCGAACCCACCGACCACTCGCCCGTACTCGCCGCCACCGCCCTCGGCCTGCTGGCCGCCCTCGGGCTGCAGCGGGCCCGGGTACGGGCGTACGCGCTCAGCGCCGACCACCTGCTGCCGGCGGCCGGCGCGTACCGGCAGCTCTCGCTGGACCCCGGCGACGTCCGCGCCCGCCGCGCCGAGGCGGCCGCGGACCGGGCCCGCAGGCGCTTCGGCCCCGAGGCCGTCAGGCCCGCGACCCTGGCGGCGGAGCCGCCGGCGGCGGGGTGGAAGGAGCGGGGGCGGGGCAGTTGACGGGCGCGGTCAGCCGCCCAGGGCGCGCTTGAGGACCTTGCCCATGTCGTTGCGGGGGAGGGCGTCGAGGAAGTGGATCTTGCGGGGGCGCTTGTGCGGGGCCAGGTGGTCGGCCACGTACGACGACAGCTCCGCGGCGGGCGGCGCCGCACCGTCCGGGACCACCCAGGCGACGATGCGCTCGCCCAGGTCCGGGTCGGGCTCGGCGGTGACCGCCGCCTCGGCGACGGCCGGGTGCTCGAGCAGCGCGTTCTCGATCTCCCCGGCGCCGATCTTGTAGCCGCCGGACTTGATGAGGTCGGTGGCGCGGCGGCCGACGATGCGGAAGCGGCCGGCCGCGTCCCGTACGGCCATGTCGCCGGTGCGGAACCAGCCGTCGCGGAACGCCGCCGCCGTCGCCTCGGGGCGGTTGAGGTAGCCGGTGAAGAGGCTCGGGCCGCGGACCTCGATCTCGCCGACCGTCTCCCCGTCGTACGCGGTGAGTTCGGCCCCCGCGTCGTCGACGAGCCGGGCGGCGACGGACGGCAGGGGCACGCCGACGCTGCCGGTGGCGTCCGGGTCGCCGGGGCTGACGCTGGTGTTCATCAGCGTCTCCGTCATGCCGTAGCGCTCCACGACCCGGCGGCCGGTCGCGGCGGTCAGCCGGCGGTGGTCGGCGACCGGCAGCGCGGCGGAGCCGGAGACCAGCAGCCGGGCACCCGCGAGGGCGGCGGCCAGGGACGTACCGGACGGTGCCCCGGGGGCGGCCGCCGGTTCGGCGTCGAGGGCGTCGGCCAGCCGGTGGTACATCGTCGGCACCCCGAACAGCATCGTGCCGCCCGCGGCCAGCGCCGCCGCGACCGTCTCCGGGGCGAACCGCCCCACGTGGTGCACGGCGCCGCCGCGGCGCAGCGGGCCCAGCACGCCGAGGACCAGCCCGTGCACGTGGAACAGCGGCAGCGCGTGCACGACCGTGTCCCGTTCGGTCCAGCCCCAGACCTCCGCGAGGTCGTCGAGGGTCGCGGCCAGCGCCCGCTGCGGCAGGACGACGCCCTTGGGCGGCCCGGTCGTGCCGGAGGTGTAGACGACGAGCCCGGGGGTGCCGGGGCCGGGCGGCGCGGGCGCGGGCCGGGGGGTCGCGGACCCGGGTTCGGAACCGGGGGTCCCGGGGGCCACGTCCACCCGCGCCACCCCCGCCAGCGCCTCGGGCAGCTCCGCCCCGGGCGCCGCGAGCACCAGCTCCGGTTCGCTGTCGGTCACGATGTGCGCCAGTTCCCGCACCCCGGTACGGGGGTTGAGCGGCACCACCGCGATGCCCGCCACCAGCGCCGCCGTCACCGCCACCGCCGTCGCGGGCTCCGGCGTCGCCCAGACCGCCACCCGCCGGGCACCGCCGAGCCGCCGGGCGACGCCGTCCGCCGCCGCGGCCAGCTCGCCGTACGTCAGGACGGTGCCGCCGAAGCGCAGCGCGACCCGCTCCGGCGCGGTACGCAGCGCCGGGAACAGCTCCCAGGACGTCTCTGCCCCGGCCACCGGCCGGGCCGCCCCGGCCTCCCGCGACTCTTCCGTCTCCCTCATCTCCACGACGCCTTCCTCCCCCTCAGCCCCGCGCCGCACCCTGCTGCCGCGCGTCCGCGGAGGGCACCGTACCCCGTCGCCGCGGGCGCGACCCGCGGCTCGGGTACGAGCGTATGCCGCGGACGCGGCAGTGCTCGCCGGGACGGCGGGAGCACCGGAAGCGTCCGGCGGAGACCCCCGGTGCGTCGGCGGCCGGCACCTCCGGCCGTCCGCAGGCCACGCGTAAACGCCGCGCCGCCCGTACGGGCCGTTTCGGCCCGTCGGGCGGCGCGGCGTCACCGGTCCCCGGTGCGGCGGCTCTCAGCCCAGCGGCCGGAAGCGCCGCAGCCGGAGGCTGTTGGCGACCACCGAGACGGAGGAGAAGGCCATCGCCGCGCCCGCGAGCATCGGGTTGAGCAGGCCCGCGGCGGCCAGGGGGAGGGCCGCGGTGTTGTAGCCGAACGCCCAGCCGAGGTTGGTCCTGATGGTGGACAGGGTGGAGCGGGCGAGCCGGATGGCGTCCGGTGCGGCCCGCAGGTCGCCGGTGACCAGGGTGAGGTCGGCGGCCTCGATCGCGGCGTCGGTGCCGGTGCCGATGGCCAGGCCCAGGTCGGCCTGGGCGAGGGCGGCGGCGTCGTTGACGCCGTCCCCGACCATCGCGACCGTACGGCCCTCGGCCTGCAGCCGCTTGACCGCGTCGACCTTGTCCTCGGGGAGGACCTCCGCGATGACCTCGTCGATGCCGACCTCGGCGGCGACGGTCTTCGCGACGGCCGTGTTGTCGCCGGTGAGCAGGATCGGGGTCAGGCCCAGGTCCCGCAGCCGCTTGATGGCCTGCGCGCTGGTGGGCTTCACCGCGTCGGCGACTTCGAGCAGGGCGCGGGCCTCGCCGTCCCAGGCGACCGCGATCGCGGTGCGCCCGGCCTGCTCGGACCGCTCCTTGGCGGCGGCGAGTCCGGCGGGCAGCGTGATCGCCCACTCCGCGAGGAGCTGCTGCCGCCCGACGAGGACCGCGTGGCCCTCGACGATGCCCTGGACGCCGAGCCCGGGCACGTTGGCGAAGTCCTCGGGCACCGGCAGCGTACCGAGGCGGTCGGTCGCCCCCGCGGCCACCGCCCGGGCGATCGGGTGCTCGGAGGCGTGCTCCAGCGCGCCCGCAAGGCGCAGCACCGTCTCCTCGTCCTCGCCGCCCGCGGTGTGCAGGGCGTGCAGGGTCATGGTGCCGGTGGTCACGGTGCCGGTCTTGTCCAGGACGACGGTGTCGACCTTGCGGGTCGACTCCAGCACCTCGGGGCCCTTGATGAGGATGCCGAGCTGCGCGCCGCGTCCGGTGCCGACCATGAGGGCGGTCGGGGTGGCCAGGCCGAGGGCGCAGGGGCAGGCGATGATCAGCACGGCGACCGCGGCGGTGAACGCGGCGGCGATCCCGTCGCCCGTACCCAGCCAGAAGCCCAGCGTCCCGAGGGACAGGGCGATGACGACGGGCACGAAGACGCCGGAGATCCGGTCCGCGAGCCGCTGCACGGCGGCCTTGCCGTTCTGGGCGTCCTCGACCAGGCGGGCCATCCGGGCCAGTCGGGTGTCCGACCCGACCCGGGTGGCCTCCACGACCAGCCGGCCGCCGGCGTTGACGGTGGCGCCGGTGACGGCGTCGCCCACGGTGACCTCCACCGGCACGGACTCGCCGGTGAGCATGGAGGCGTCGACGGCGGAGGTGCCCTCGACGACGGTGCCGTCGGTGGCGATCTTCTCGCCCGGCCGGACCACGAAGCGGTCACCGACCGCGAGCAGGTCCACGGGCACCCGCTCCTCGCGGCCGTCCCGCAGCACCGCGACCTCCTTGGCGCCCAGCTCCATCAGCGCGCGCAGCGCCGCGCCCGCCTTCCGCTTCGACTTCGCCTCGAAGTACCGCCCGGCGAGGATGAACGTCGTCACGCCGGCCGCGGCTTCGAGGTAGATGTTGCCGGAGCCGTCGCCGCGGGCGATGGTCAGCTCGAAGGGGTGGGTCATGCCGGGCTCGCCCGCGGTGCCGAAGAACAGCGCCCACAGCGACCAGAGGAACGCCGCGGTCGTACCGACCGAGATCAGCGTGTCCATGGTGGCCGCGCCGTGCCGCGCGTTGGTCCAGGCCGCCTTGTGGAACGGCCAGGCGCCCCAGACCACCACCGGTGCGGCCAGCGTGAGCGAGAGCCACTGCCAGTACTCGAACTGCAGGGCCGGGACCATGGCCATCGCGATCACCGGCACCGACAGCGCCAGGGAGCCGAAGAGCCGCTGGCGCAGCGTCCGCAGTTCGTCCGGCGGGCCCTGCCCGCCGGTGCCGTCCGCCGTGCCGTCGCCGGCGTCCTGGCCGGCGGGGGCGGGCGGTGCGGCGGTGTAACCGGTACGTTCGACGGTGGCGATCAGGTCGTCGACCGCCACGTCGCCGGCGAAGGTGACCTTGGCCTTCTCGGTGGCGTAGTTGACGGTGGCCTCGACGCCCTCCATACGGTTGAGCTTCTTCTCGATCCGTGCGGCGCAGGAGGCGCAGGTCATGCCGCCGATCGCGAGTTCGACCTCGGCCGTCCTGCCAGGCGTGGTGGTGGTCATCACTGCTCCTCGTGGCTCGCTATACCCCCAGGGGGTATTAGATCCTCCGACACCATGTATACCCCTGACCCGTATCCCACGCAAGCGGCGCCCTCGCTTGACTTTATACCCCTAGGGGGTATCGTCGCCAGTGTCGAGGGCCGGTCGCAGGGACGGGCCGACCGAGAGGAGCGAGCGATGAACACCGCAGCCAGGGCCGGACTCTTCGCAGGTGCGCTGGCCGTCGCGTTCGCCGGGGCGTACGGGGTCGGCAGCGCCGTGGGGCCCGTCACCGACGAGGACACCGCCCCGGCCCACGGCGGACACGCCGCGGACACGGGCGCGGGCGCCAGGGAAGAAGCGGGAAAGGACGCGGGAGAGAAGGGGGACGGGCACGGCGGCGGCCACGGCGAGGACGCGGGACCCGCCGCGGGCGGCCTCCAGCTCTCCGAGTCCGGCTACACGCTCGACCTGGACACCCGGCGGATCGACGCCCGCAGCCCCGCCGAACTGCGCTTCGCGGTGCGCGGCGCGGACGGCGAGCCCGTGACCTCGTACGAGCGGGAGCACGGCAAGGAGCTGCACCTGATCGTCGCCTCCCGCGATCTCGGTACGTACCGGCACCTCCACCCCGTCCGCGACGCCGCCGGCACCTGGAGCACGCCCGTCGAACTGCCCAAGGCCGGTGACTACCGGGTCTTCGCCGACTTCGTGCCCACCGGCGGCCCCGAGAACGGCCTGACCCTGGGCGGCGACCTCGCCGTCGCCGGGGACTACCGTCCGGCGGCGCTCGCCGAGCCGGAGCGGACGGCGACCGTCGACGGGTACGAGGTGACGCTGGACGGCGCCCTGACGCCGGGCTCCGCCCGCGAGGTGGAGTTCTCCGTCGAGAAGGACGGCAAGCCGGTCACCGACCTCCAGCCGTACCTCGGCGCGTACGGGCACCTCGTCGCGCTCCGCGCCGGCGACCTGGCGTACCTGCACGTCCACCCCAACGGCGAGCCCGGCGACGGCAGCACGGAGCCCGGCCCCGAGGTGGCCTTCTCCGCGACGGCGCCCAGCACCGGTTCGTACCGCCTGTTCCTCGACTTCAAGCACGACGGCGAGGTGCGCACCGCGGCCTTCACGGTCACCGCGGGCGGCGGCGCGGACGGCGAGCAGGACGCGGAGAGCGGGCAGGACGAGGCGGACGGCGGCGGTCACAGCCACTGAAGGGCGTGGTAGACCTGCTCCATGCGCAGCAGGAAAGCTCTCGTACGCCGTCCCGGACCCCGTCTCGCCGAGGGCCTGGTCACGCACATCGACCGCACGCCGGTCGACGCGGACCGGGCCCTCGCCCAGTGGCGGTCCTACGTCGCCGCCCTCGAACTGCACGGCTGGGAGACCGTTGAGGTCGAGCCCGCGGACGACTGCCCTGACGCGGTCTTCGTCGAGGACACGGTGGTGATGTACAAGAACGTCGCCCTCGTCACCCGCCCCGGCGCCGACTCCCGCAAGCCGGAGACCCCCGGCGTCGAGGCCGCGGTGAGCCTCATGCGCTGCTCCGTGAACCGGGTCCACGCGCCCGGCACGCTCGACGGCGGCGACGTGCTCAAGGTCGGCGACACTCTCTACGTGGGCCTCGGCGGGCGCACCAACACCGACGGCATCCGGCAGCTCCGCGCCTGCTTCGAACCGCTCGGCGCCCGCGTCGTCACCGTCCCTGTCACCAAGGTGCTGCACCTGAAGTCCGGCATCACCGCCCTGCCGGACGGCACCTTCGCCACCCACGCCGGGCTGATCGACACACCGGAGCTCTTCCCGGGCCGTATCGAGGTGCCGGAGGCGGCCGGGGCGCACGTCATCCTCCTGGGCGGCGGCGCGCTGCTGATGGCGGCGAGTGCGCCGCAGACGGCCGCGCTGTACGAGGAGCTGGGCTACACGCCGGTGCCGGTGGACATCAGCGAGTTCGAGAAGCTGGAGGGCTCGGTGACCTGTCTGTCGGTACGCATGCGCGGCCTGTACGCCTGACGCCGCCGCGGGCGGCGGGGTGCTCCCGCCCCGCCCGCGGGCTCAGCGGCTCTCCGCCGCCACCCGCAGCGGGTCGCGCGGGGTGCGGAAGGACGGGGGCGGCTCCGGGGGCGGGGTGAGGTGGCCGCCGAGACGGCGGCCTGCGGCGACGGGGGCCCGGAGGGCCGCGGGCAGGCCGACTGACGCGCGTAGAGCCGAGGCCTGACGACGTACCCTGGCGGCCGCCACCTCACCCCCCGCGCCGCCCGCCGCCGCGTGCGCGGCGGCGAGCACGTCGAGCGTGCGCGACGTCCAGTACGGGGTGTCGAGGTGCCGCCAGATCGACAGCGCCTGCCGCGCCGTCGCCTTGGCCTCCGCCGGCCGGTGCGCGTGCAGCAGCAGGTCCGCCTGCGCGCGCAGCGTCAGTGCCTCGCCGAACCGCTCGCCGAACCGCCGGTACGCCGCCAGGCTCTCGTCGAGCATCCGCTCCGCGCGTGCCGGTTCGCCGGCCACGTCCGTCAGATGCCCGAGCCACTGCAGCGCGTGCACCTCGCCCACCCGGTCGCCGCTCTCCACCGCCAGCTCGCAGCTCCGCAGCATCCGCGCCGCCGCCGCGTGCACGCGGCCGACGGCGAGGTCCGCGAGGCCGAGGTTGCGCTCGGCGGACGCCTCGCCGTGCCGGTAGCCGTCCTGCTGCGCGAGGGCCAGCGCCAGGTCGAACTCGCGCCGGGCGGCGCCCGGTTCGCCGCACTCCAGATGGACGGTGCCGAGGCCGCAGCGCGCGTACGCCTCGGACCGCACGTTGCCGCCCGCCCTGGCCCGCTCGATGCCGCGCCGCAGACAGGCGGCGGCCTGCGCGTACTGCCCGCGCAGCCGCAGCAGCACGCCGAGGCCCGCCGCCGCGGCGGACTCGGCGGGGTGGTGGCCGCCGGTGTCCTGACGGCCGTCGCGGGCCGGGCCGCGCGCCGGGTCGCGGGGGCCGTCGCCCGGCTTCGCGCGGGGGAGCGCGCGCGGGCGGTCCAGCGCCGCGAACTCCTTCAGCGACCGCTTGAACGCCACCACCGCCTCGCCGTAGTGGTCCTGCACGGTCTCCAGCTCGCCCAGGTTGCGGTGGAGGACGGCGACGCCGAGCCGGTCGCCGGCCGCGGTCGCGGCCGCCAGCGCCGTCCGGTGCGTCTCGCGCCAGTCGTCGAAGTGCGCGGACGTCTCGAAGAACGCCGCCAGCGCCGCCGCCAGCCGCCACGCGGTGCCCGCCTCGCCGGCGTCGGCCGCCTGGCGGACCAGGGCGCGCAGCGTGGTCCGTTCGGCCTCCAGCCAGGCCAGCGGCTCCGCCGCGACCCGGGCCGCCTCGGCCGCCGGAGGGCTGTGGCCGGGGGCCGGCGCCTGGACGCGGCCGGAGAAGCCGGAGGACAGGGCGTCGTCGGCGCGGCGGGCGAGGTCGAGGTAGGCGGTGTGGACGCGGCCGAGCGCGGCGGCGCGTTCGGCGGGCGGCTCCTGGGCGTGGGCGCGCTCGCGGGCGTAGAGGCGCAGGAGGTCGTGGAGGCGGTAGCGGGGTTCCGCGGCGGGTTCCGCGGTGTGGACCTCGACGAGGTGGTTGTCGACGAGCGCGTCGAGGGACCGCTCGGCGAGGGCCGTGGGATCGGCCGCGGGCCGCGCGCCCCGCACCGTGTCGCCTCCGGCCGTACCGTCTCCGCCTACGCCGTCTCCGGCCCTGCCGTCTTCGTCCGTACCGGCCGGCGCGTCGCCGAGGAGCGCGGCCACCACCCAGCCCGGCACCGTCGGCACGTCCAGCAGGCCCAGGAGCCGGAACGCCCGCTGCGCCGCCGGGTCGAGGGCCGCGTAGCCCAGCGTGACGCTGGCCCGTACCTCCAGGTCGCCCGCGACCAGCTCGTCCAGCCGCCGCCGCTCGTCGGCAAGCGCATCCGCCAGCCGCGGCAGCGACAGGTGCCGCCGGGTCGCCAGCCGGGCGCCCGCGATGCGCAGCGCGAGCGGCAGGTTGCCGCACTGCGCCGCGATCCGCGTGGCGACCGCGGGGTCGCGGCGGGTTCGGTCGTCGCCGGCCGCCCGCGCCAGCAACTCCAGCGCCTCCGCGTCGCTGAGCAGGCCCAGTTCCACGCGGAGCGCACCTTCGAGGCCGGCGAGGGCGGCGCGGCTGGTGACGAGCACGGCGCTGTCGCCGGTGCCGGGCAGCAGGGGGCGGATCTGCCGCTCGCAGCCCGCGTTGTCGAGGACGACGAGCACGCGGCGGTCGGCGATTTCCGCGCGGTAGCGCCGGACCCGCTCCTCCAGGCTCTCGGGGATGCCGGCGCCGGTCATGCCGAGGGTCTTCAGCAGGGAGGCCAGCACGTCGCCGGTGTCGGCCGGGTGGCCCGCGGCGGTCCGCAGGTCGGCGTGCAACTGGCCGTCGGGGAAGGCGTCGCGGAGCAGATGCGCCGCGTGCACCGCGAACGTGGACTTGCCGGCGCCCGCGACCCCGGTGACGAGGACCGTGCGCGGCGCGGGGTGACGCGCGTCGACCTGCCACGCGTCGAGGCCGGGGGCCTCGCGGTCCGCCGCCCCCTCCGGCTGCCCCAGCCACCGCAGCACCTGCACCAACTGTTCCCGCCGTCCCACGAAGTCCGGGATGCGCGCCGGCAGTTGGCAGTACGCCGGCCGCTCCGCGGCCTCGGGCCGCGGCGCCGGCTCGGGGCCGCCCGCCAGCACCGCCGCGTGCACCTCCTGCAACTGCGCCCCCGGCTCCACGCCCAGCTCGTCCGCGAGTGTCCGGCGGGCCCGCGCGTACGTCCGCAGCGCGTCCGAGCGCCGCCCGGCGCGGTGCAGCGCCAGCATCAGCCGGCCCCACAGCGGCTCCCGCAGCGGATGCTGCGCGAGCAGTGCGCCCAGCTCCGCGGCCAGTTCCGGGTGCCGGCCGACGGCCAGCTTCGCGTCGGCCAGGTCCTCCCAGGCCGTCAGCCGGTTCTCCTCAAGCCGCGCGGCCTCGGCCCGTACGGCATCGGTGGCCGGCACGTCGGCGAACGCCGGGCCGCGCCACAGCCCCAGCGCCTCGGTGAGCGTCTCCACGGCGGCGGCGGGGCGCCGGTCGGCCAGCTCCGCGCGTCCGGCGGCGGCCAGGGTGGCGAACCGGGCGGCGTCGGTGCCGTCGGGCTCGATGCCCAGCTCGTAGCCGCCGGGACGGGTGTGCAGCGTCTCCGGGTCACCGCCCAGGGCGCGGCGCAGCCGGTGCACGTAGACCTGGAGCGACTTGGCGGCCGAATCCGGTACGTCGTCGCCCCACAGCTCGGCGATGAGCGCGTCGGCGGGGACGAACCGGCCCGCGTTGATGAGCAGATGGGCGAGCAGCGCACGCTGCTTCGCGGCGTTCAGCGTGATCCGCCGCGTGCCGTTGCAGACGTCGAGCCTGCCGAGGACCCGATAGCGCATCACACCGTCCCCTGGTCACGGTCGTCGTGAGCTGCTTCGGCGTCACCATCCTTGTACTGGGCGGTACATGTCAAGGTGGCAGGGGTTCGCAGGGGAGGCAAGCGCGTTGAGCCGTGACGATGCGAACCCCTTGATCGGAAGCACGGGCGCCAGGGACCTCTCAGGGACTTCCCTGGTCGTCGAAGGCCACGTCGTGGAGGGTGTCTCCGCTTCCTGGCAGGGCCGCGCCCAGCGGTCGGCGGGACGGTACGTCCCAGAGCCGGAGCCGCTCCGAGTCTTCGACGCCGGCGAGGGAGTGTCCGTCCGGGGAGAACCGCAGGGGCGTGACCGGGCGGCCGGGCATGCGGCCCAGGCGTTGGGTGGCGTCCCCATTCCAGAGGGCGATGCCGGTGGGGTCGCTGACGGCCAGGGTCTTTCCGTCGGGGCTGAACGTGACGGTGTACAGGTCGGTGTTTCGCAGGGCATTGCGCGTTGCCCGGCCCGTGCGCAGGTCGACTCTGTCGCTCGATGTCGTGACGAGGACCAAGTCGTCGCCGGAGCCGCCGAGTGCCGCTCCGGATCCGCCGACGTCGGTCAGGGTGCGGGATACGCGGCCCGTTGCGGTGTCGATGATGTCGGTGGACCAGTCGGGGTGGTCCTCGGATGCGTTTCTGCTCGCGGCGAGGGTCCGGCCGTCCTTGCTGAACGCGAGCGCGGCGACCGGGCCGCCGCCCGGGGCGTCCAGGACGACGGAACGGCGGATTCTTCCGGCGTGTGTGTCCTGGAGGACCAGGCGGTACGGCTTTCCGGTGCGTGGTTCCGGGCCGGAGTAGCCCAGTGTCGTGCCGTCGGGGCTGAGTGCGGACCCCGGTGCGGCGGGGTTTGCGGCGTCCGTGCCGGCGGGCACTTCCCAGGTCCGTATTCGGGAGGCCCCGTTCACGGTGTTGAGGTTGAGGAGACTTGCGGCTTTCGGGCCGGTTGTCCGTGGTGAAGATCGTTGGTCAGCGGGCGACGTCGATGCGGGTGAGCGCGCAGGAGTCGGGCGGCCCCCGGAGCCACAGCGCCGAAGGCCGCTTCTGCGTTCATTCGCGGTTTCGCCGGGCGCCGCGGGCCGTGCCCGGTTACCGGGGGGCGGGCCAGGGATCGGCCCGGACGACCGCGTCGGCGGGGATCGGGCCGTATACGTGCGGGAACTCCTCGCCGCCGGGCTCCGCCGCCTCGAAACGCACCGGAGCGGACAGCCGGCCGGCGTCGATGACCAGCACCACCGGGTCCTCTTCCGGGCGCGTGCCGTAGAGCGCCTGTGCCACCGGCGCGAGTTGGTGCGGAAGTGAGCAGTGGATATAGCCCTCCTCGGCCAGGGTGCGGCCGCGGGTCGACTGCTCGTACACCCCGGTCCGCCGTGCGGCTTCCCAGCGCGCCCGCTCGGTGATGTGCCACAGCTCCGTCGTCATCACCTCATCGTAGGGACGGCGGCGCAGTCGGGGCACAGCGCGCCTGACGCACCCTTCGCTCTACTCGGCACGTACTGCGCCGGTACTCACTGAACTGGGACAAACCCGTCCGCTGAGCCGTCAACGGTTCGCCGCCGCGGCCGGTGCGAGTTCGGCGCGGCCGAACAACAGGGCGTAGCCGGCGGGGACCTGACGGAGGATGCGGGTTATCAGGTCGGGGCGCGCGTAGGCGGCCACGACGGAGAAGACGGAGCCGACGTCCCAGCGCGTGGTCGCCAGGGAAGCGCCGGTGCCTGCGGCGAGGTCCTCGACGAAGTCCCAGCCGGTCAGGGGCCGGACGTCGGGGATCTGCGCGGTCAGCACGCGCGCTGCTTCCACGGGCAGGCAGCCGGCCAGGTCGACACGTTCCTCGCCGGTGAGCTGGCGCCCCAGTCCGGCCAGAACGAGGCGGACGGCTTCGTCGGCCCTCTCACGGGTGGGGTAGGCGCCCTCGTAGCGGACCCTCTCCAGCATCTGCTCGTACGCCGTCCCGTACGGTCGCTGGGGCGGTACGTGCCGGTCGGAGATCACTGGGGTGATTCGCCTTTCTGTTCGTGGCCGGTGTTCTGGCACCGGGCGTGCGGGATGGTCACGTGGCTCGGGACGGCCGCAGGGCGGGTGATGGCCGGCGGGAGCAGGATCGCGCCCCTGAAGTCCGCGCGGCAGCAGGGGGCCGCCCCCGTCTGGCCGCGGACTGCTCAGGGAGGTGCGGAGGGCGGGGAGTTCCGCCCTCCGCACCTCTCCGGACGGTGATCAGCCGGGGATCTCCTTGCGGCCCGAGCCGATGGTGATCTTGCGGGGCTTGGCGCGCTCGGCGATCGGGATGCGCAGGGTGAGCACGCCCGCGTCGTAGTCGGCCTGGATGTGCTCGGTGTCGAGGGTGTCGGCGAGCATGATCTGGCGGGAGAAGACACCCAGCGGCCGCTCGGACAGCTCCATCTGCACGTCGCCGGACTTCGCCGCCGGGCGCCGCTCGGCCTTGACGGTGAGCATGTTCCGCTCGACGTCGATCTCGATCGCGTCCGCGGTGACGCCCGGGACGTCGAAGGCCACCACATACTCGTCGCCGTCGCGGTAGGCGTCCATCGGCATCGGCGAGGGGCGGGACCAGGTGCCCGGGCCCATGAGCTGCTGCGCCAGGCGGTCCAGCTCGCGGAAGGGGTCAGTGCGCATCAACATCGTGAAAACACCTCCAGCAGGTTCAGGCAGTTGCTGCCAATGCGCCTCACTGACACCGTTGTACCATGTCATCCAATGGATGACAAACATGGTGTCGTCCATCTGATGACGAGGAGAGGAGTGTCCGTGACTGCAGCCGACGAGCCGTCCCTGACCAGCACGAACGCGCAGAGCCCGGCGTCGTTCCTCGCCGCCGCGGCAGCTCTGCATGCCATCGACGACGCCGTGCGGGGCGCCCAGCGCGAGTCCCCGGACGCCCCTGACGCTCCCGGTCCCGGGCCGGAGCAGGCGCTCGCCTCCCTGGTGCTGCTGCGGCAGGTGCGCGAGCAGCTCGCCGGATGGGAGACCGGCCTGATCGAAACCGCCCGCGACGCCGGGGCGAGCTGGGCCGACCTGGCCCATCCGCTCGGGGTCGCCAGCCGCCAGGCCGCCGAGCGGCGCTACCTCCGCGGCCGCCCCGGGCCCGCCGGCACCACCGGTGAGCAGCGTGTCCAGGCCACCCGCGAACGGCGCGCCGCGGAACGCACCGTCGCCGCCTGGGCCCGCGACCACGCGGCCGACCTGCGCCGTATCGCCGGGCAGATCGCCGCCCTGACCGACCTGCCCGCCACGGCCCGCCTCCCGCTCAGCCGGCTCCATGCGGCGCTGGCCCAGGACGACCCCGCCGAACTCGTCCGGCCTCTCGCCGCCACCCGCCCCCACCTGACCGCCCACCCCGGCCTCACCGCACAACTCGACGACCTCACACCGCCTTGAGGCGTGCGGAGGTGGCCGCCGCGCCGCCGGGTCAGGAAAGCGGCAGCCCGTGCAGGATGTCGGTCACGGGGGCGGGATCGGCCGGGCCGAGGTGGCCGGCGTCCGGGAAGTCGTGGACCGTGAAGCGGTTGTGCGGGGTGAGTGCGTCGGCCTCCGCGATCATGCGGTCCTGGAGCGCGGTGGCCACGGTCCTGTCGTTGCCGAACCGCAGATACGTGCGGGGAACCCGCCCCCACGTGTGCCTGCGTCCCACCGCCCGCCCGGCGTACGCCGTCAGCGACTCGTCCGTCTGCATGCCCTCCAGCACCCGCAGGAACGCGCCGTCCGTGTAGTTCGCGCAGATCATCTCCTTGAAGACCGCGAGGTCACGGGGGTTCGCGCTGCGCCAGTTCAGCCGCAGCGCACCCAGCTTCTCCGGATCGCCGACGACCTGCTCCACCGGGCTGATGGCGTCCTGCCCCTCCGGTGAGGCGGCGCAGACGTCCAGCGACGGCATGGTGCGGCTCGGGCAGAACGCGGCCATGTAGCAGATGTGGTCGAGGAGTTCGGGCACGGCGTTCCCGACGCGGCTCACCGACAGGCCGCCCATGCTGTGCCCGACCAGCACCACGGGCCCGCCGAGGCGCGCGGCCCGGCGTACGGCGCCGGTGACGCGCGCCTCGAAGTCGTCCAGGTTCAGCGCGGCGACCGGGGAGGGTTCCGTCGCGAGAGCCGCCAGATCCTGCGTCTGGTACGCCTCCGGTACGAACCGTTCGGTGCCGTGCAGCGGCTGGTCCACGGCCACGACGCGGTGCCCGCGCAGCGCCAGCTCCCGCCCGATCTCCGTCCAGAACGCGCCGGCGCTGTGCGTCCCGTGGACGAGGACGTACGTGCGCACTCCGTCGCGCCGCCGCCCGGCACCGGCCGCCCGTGCGGTCCCCGTACCCACCCCCGCGGCGAGCGCCGCGCCGCCCGCCGAGGCCGCGAGCCCTCGCAGGGCGAACCGCCGCGAAGGGCTGCGACGGCCGGACGCGTCCGTACCGCCCGTGGGCCTGGTGCCGAGCTGTTCTCCGTTGTCAGCCATGTCTTCCATGCCGGCAACGCTAGGAACGGCCGGGACGCCCCACCATGGCCCTGCCCGCCCGCCCGGCGGTGTACCTACCGCCACCACCGGCCCTCAGCCCGGGCAGCCGGGCCCTCGTCCGCCGCGTCGCCCCCACGGCAACGGCCCTGCCCGGCACCCGCGGTCGCCGCGGGCAGCAGCCGCGCAACCGTCGCGCAACCGCCGCGCTCCGGTCGTCGCGTAGACACGTGCCGCAGTGCCGTCCCGCGACCGGAGCCCGCACGGAGTTCCCCGGAACCCCACCGCAGTAGGAGAGCGATTCGCGATGTCACCCAGCCGTACGGGGTCCTGGCGCCCCCTGCTCGCCGGCCTGGCGGCCCTCGTCACCCTCGGCGGGCTCACCGCCGCGGGCCCGGCCGCCGCCGGGTCCCCGCCCGGCACCGGCAGAACCGTCGACTACCGCGGTTACGAGGTCACCGTCCCGGCCGGCTGGCGGGTCGTCGACCTCGCCGCCGACCCGGGTGCGTGCATCCGCTTCGACCGCCCCGCCGTCTACCTCGGCGAGCCCGGCGACCAGAGTTCCTGCGCGCCCGGGCTCAAGGGCCGCACCGCCGGGCTCGTCGTGGAGCCGATCGACGCCGGGGCCGCGCGGCAGACCACAGCGGCCACCGCCGTCGCCCCGCGCGGCAGCGCGACGGCGCCTGCGGCGAAGTCCCGCGACGGCGCGATCCAGGTGGCCGTCGAGGACGCGGGCGTCCTGGTCACCGCCGCGCACGGCCCCGCGACCGAGGACCTGGTACGCGGCGTCCTCGCCGGCGCCGAGCTGACGGCCGGCGCGGAGCGCACCGAACTGCCCGCCGCCGGAGCCGCGTCCGGGGGCGCCGCCGCGCCGACGGCCGCCGCGGGGCCGCAGCCCGGCGACTTCCGCGGCCAGGGCTTCGACGCCTGCGCCGCGCCGTCGCAGACCACGATGGACGCCTGGCTCGCCGGCTCCCCGTACCGCGCCGTGGGCGTCTACATCTCCGGCGCCACCCGCGCCTGCGCGCAGCCCAACCTCACCGCGAGCTGGGTGACGAACCAGACGAACAAGGGCTGGCACCTCATCCCCATCGACGTCGGCCGCCAGGCGCCGTGCAGCAACTTCTCCAACAAGATGTCGTCCGACCCCGTCACCGCCCGCGCCCAGGGCGTCAGCGCCGCCAACGCCTCGGTGACCGCCGCCCAGAGCCTCGGCATCCCGGCCGGCAGCGCGCTCTACTCCGACATCGAGGGCTACACCTCCACCGCCTCCTGCAAGGCCGCGGTCATGAGCTACGTCTCCGGCTGGACCGAGGGCCTGCACGCCAAGGGCTACCTCTCCGGCCTGTACTCCAGCGCCTCCTCCGGCATCCGGGACGCGGCCAGCGTCTACGACGACGCCCGCTACCTGCGCGTGGACCACCTGTGGTTCGCGTGGTGGAACGGCGTCGCCGACACCGACGCGGGATCGTACGTCCCGGACTCCTACTGGGCCGGCCACCAGCGCATCCACCAGTACGTCGGCGAGGTCTACGAGACGTACGGCGGCCAGCGCCTGCACATCGACCGCAACTACCTCGACGTCGGCAAGGGCACCCCGCCGCCCGTCACCTGCACCACCGCCAACCTGAGCTTCAACGCCTACGGGACCATCCGCTCCGGCTCGACGGGCGCCCTGGTCGACGCCGCCCAGTGCCTCCTGGAGGCCGCGGGACACGACCCCGGCGGCGCCACCCCGACCGGCACCTTCGACGCCGGCACCGTCACCGCCACGAAGGCGTTCCAGACCGCCAGGGGCCTCACCGCGGACGGCATCATCGGCCCCCGCACCTGGACCGCGCTGCTGGCCCGCGGCACCACGCCCACCCTGCAGAACGGCTCCACCGGCGACGCCGTCACCCGGCTCCAGCGCGCCCTGACCGCCGCGCTCGGCCGCACCGTCGGCATCGACGGCATCTTCGGCTCCGGCACGCAGACGGCCGTACGCGACTACCAGACCAGCCGCGGGCTCGGCGTGGACGGCATCGTGGGACCCGCGACCTGGGGCGCGCTGCAGGCAGGCAAGTGACCGGCGATTCCGCGGAGGAGAACGCGATGAAGAAGATGAAGAAGATGAAGAAGATGAAGAAGACGAAGAAACGGAAGAACAGACCGCTGTTCCGGCTGGCCGCCCTGGTCGCCACCGTGGCCGCCCTGCTCCTGGGCCTCGGCTCCCCGGCGTACGCGTACCCCCAGGCCGCCTTCCCGACGCAGAGCAGCGGCAACAGGGGCACCGACGTCCTGGCGCTGCAGCACCTGCTGACCGGACAGGGCATCTCGGTCTCGCCCGACGGAGTGTTCGGCCCCGCCACGAACACGGCGGTGCGCCAGTTCCAGAGCGTCAAGGGCCTCGGCGTCGACGGCATCGTGGGACCGCAGACCTGGGGCGCGCTCACCCCCACGATCCGCCAGGGCGACACCGGCGGGGCCGTCAGGGCCCTCCAGGCCGCGCTCAACGCCAAGCGCGGCGCCGGGCTCACGGTCAGCGGCACCTTCGACGCCGCCACGACCGCGGCCGTACGCACTTTCCAGGGCCACGCGGGCATCGGCGTGGACGGCATCGTCGGTCCCGTCACCTGGAAGAACCTGCTCTGGCACTACGAGAACACCAGCTTCGGCAGCACGATGTGCGGCCAGAGCCCGGACGGCAACGCGAACGCCCACTGGGGCACCTCCGCCGCCGTCGCCCAACTGGAGGCCGCCGCGGCCTCCTTCGCGGGCACCGGCAACGGCAAGCTGCCGGTCGGCGACAGCGGGTTCGAGCACGGCGGCGACATCCCGGGCCACGCCAGCCACGAGCTGGGGCTCGACTTCGACGTCTGGCCGATCCGCACGGACTCGGCCCAGTGCACCGCCGGGCGTATCACCTGGCAGTCGGCCGCGTACGACCGCGCGGCGACCCGCGACCTGGTCAAGGCCATCCGCGCCTCGGCCCCCGGGCACATCAAGCTGATCTTCTTCAACGATCCGCAGCTGATCTCCGAGGGCCTGGTCACCCAGTACGCCAACCACGACAACCACCTGCACGTGCGCTACTGCGAGGCGGTCCACGGGAGCGCGCTCTACGACTGCTGAGCGCCAAGCAGGTGTCCAGTGGCGGCTGCGAGGATCGGCGCATGAGCGCAGAAGTGACCGACGGCGCACCGCGAGAGCGCGTGGCCCGGCTGGAGCGCCCCGACCGCCACCGGGAGATCGTGGACGTGCACCTGCTGCTCCTCCGGCGCGCCCCCGCGCCGGAGGTGCTGCTCGCCCGCCGGGCGGGCACGGGCTACGCCGACGGCCTGCTGAACATGCCCAGCGGCCATCTGGAGGACGGCGAGGACGTACGGTCCGGGGTGCTGCGCGAGGCCGCCGAGGAGATCGGCCTCGTGCTCGCCCCGGAGCAGGTCGCGGTGGCGCTGGTCATGCAGCACAAGCCGCCGGCGGGCCGGTCGAGGATGGGATGGTTCTTCGCCGCGGAACTGCCGCCCGGCGCCCGGGTGGTGAATGCGGAGCCGGACAAGTGCGCCGAGATCGGCTGGTATCCGCTGGACGCGCTTCCCGACGACCTGGTGGCGTCGTGCCGGGCGGGGCTCGAGGCGTACCGGGCGGGGGAGCGGTTCGTCGTGCACTGGCACGAGGCGGACGACCCCCTGGCATACGACCCGCGGATACCGGACCGGGCCGTGGTGCTGCCGCAGACGGCGGGCCCGCCGTGACGCCGGGCGGGGCCCTCAGAGGTCCTTGATGCAGCGCAGCTCGGTCAGGAACGGCTCGTAGCCGAACCAGCGGTTGATCGCGAGCATCGGCTCGTTGCCGCTGTCGTTGCCCGTGAACGCGTCGGTGTACCCGGCCGCCCGCGCCCGCAGCAGCGACTCGTGCTTGGCGAGCTTCGCCAGCCCCCGGCCGCGGAACGCCCGGCGGCTGCCGGTCATCCCGGACAGATAGCGCGTGCGCCCGTCGGTCTCCGCCAGGCTGAACGCCGCCACCTCGCCGTCGACCAGGGCGGCGATCGTCAGGTCGCGGTCGAGCAGCGGCTCGCGCCAGGTGTGGTCGAGCCAGTGCTCGTACGACATGGCGTCGGCCGGCGTGTCGCTCGGCTCGTCCAGCGCCGCCTCCGCGTCCGCCTCGTACAGCGGCCGGGGATCGTCGAAGTCCGCGAAGGCGCGCAGCTCCACGTCCGCGGCCGGCTCGCGCCGCGGCGGGAGCGCGGCGCGCAGGTCGAGGTGGAGGATCCGGCCGGTGCGCCCCCGGCGGTAGCCGCGCCGCTCGGCGAAGCCGAGGTCGCGCTCCGTGTCGTACACCCAGGTGTAGACGGTGGTCACGCCGCGCGCCGCGAGATGCGCCTCGGCCGCCGCGACCAGCGCGGAACCGGCGCCGCGGCCGGTGTGCCCGGGGTGCACGTACGGCTGTGCGATGCCCTGCCCCGGGGTGCTGCTGTCGTACTGGACGAACGCCTCGCACTCGCCGACGACCTTCCCGCCGACCTCGGCGACCAGCGCCCGCAGCCGCTTCTCCGGCGGCGCGGACGCCACGTTCCAGCGGACCGACTCGGGAGTGGTGACGAGGAACGGCACCGCCGCGCGCTGCACCTCGGCGACGGCGTCGGCGTCTTCGGGGCGGAAGTCGCGTACGAGCACACTCATGGCGCCGCACCGTACGGCGACGGGGGTGCCGCTGTCGTGCGAATTTCGCCCCGCGGACCACAATGAGTCCGTGACCATCCAGATTATCGTCGACCAGCAGGCGCCCGAGGCACCGTACGAGCAGGTGCGCGCCCAGATCTCCGCCCAGGCCCGCGGTGGCGTCCTCCCGGCCGGCACCAAGCTGCCCACCGTCCGGGGCCTCGCCGAGCAGTTGGGCCTCGCCCCGAACACCGTCGCCAAGGCGTACCGCGCGCTGGAGAGCGACGGGGTGATCGAGACCCGCGGCCGGCACGGCAGCTACGTGGCCGCCGCGGGCGACGCCGCGCAGCGCGAGGCGGCCGCGGCGGCACAGGTGTACGCGCAGCGGGCGCAGCGCCTCGGACTCGACCACGGAACCGCGCTGACCGCGGTGGAAGAGGCGCTGCGCGCCGCCTACGCCGGCGCGTAGGACCCCACCGGGCTCGGGACCCGGTCCGGGTCCTCGGGGGTACACGCCGAACCTGGGGCCTCGTCACCCGGGCCGGGCCGTTGTGCTCGCGGGTACGGCGCCGGGCGGACGGTCGGCGCGCAGCGACCCGGCCGACGAGGCCCACCAAGGGCCGAGCCGACGACGTACGCAGACCGCACCCGGAGCCGCCCGCGAACCGACCCGGCCCGGGAGGCCGTCGCGCGGCGCCGAGCGGATACCCCCGTACTCCGCCCGGCGCCGCGCCGCTTCGGTGCTGGGGCTTGGCTTGGTGCTGGTGACAAGCCTGCGGACCCGGGGGAACCGGCCGCAAGCGATCGCGGTGGAAACGGGAAGCTGGAACGGGAATCCGGCCACCGACCAGCGCGGACAGGACTAGGGTGGAACGCGTCGGAACGGGGGCGGGACGTGAAAGACGCGGCGACGGAGAAGTTCGCGGCGCTGTTGCGCGAGTTGAAGCAGCGCTCGGGGCGCAGTTACGGGTCGCTTGCGGCGCGCCTCCACGTGAGTACGTCGACCCTCCACCGCTACTGCAACGGCGACGCGGTCCCATCGAGTTATGCCCCGGCGGAACGCTTCGCACGCCTGTGTGGCGCGACCCCGGAAGAACTGGTGGAACTCCACCGCCGTTGGCACCGCGTCAACGGCACGCGCCGCGGGTCGGCTCCGTCGTGGGCGGCGGGGGAGCCGCCGGCGGGCTCGAGCCGCGGGGGAGCGGAGGGCCGGCCGGCTGGCGCACGGCCGGGTGCGCGGGGCAGTGGAGCCCGCGGTGCGCCTGGGGCGGGCATGAGCGAGGGAGAAGCGGGACGCCGGTCGCGCGGAGCGAGGCCGGGCAGTGGCGCGGCGGCGGGTGGCGGAGTCGGCGACCGGTCCGGCGCGGCAGCGGAGGCGGCACGTGGCGGTGCCACCGGCGAGGTGAACGAGGCGAAGCCCCCGGCGGCGGGTCCCGCCGCGAACGACGCAACCGCAACGGTGCCTTCGCCGCCGGGCGCCGCGCAAGGGCGCGGCTCCGCTGCGGCCGGGGCGGCTTCAGCCGCACGGCCCTCCGCCTCCGGCGGCGCGGACGGACGGGACTCCGGCGCCGGTGAGGCGCCGGACTCGGCCGCGCCGGCCGAGCGGCCCATGGCCTCTGGCGGCATAGCCGCGCGGGGCGCCGACGTACGTGCGGGTTCTGGTGGAGTCCGTGGTGGCGCGGGCTCCGCCGGGGGCGGTGCCGGCGACGTAGCGGACTCCGCGGTGCAGCATTCCGTGGCCGGGGGCACCGGCGTGGCCACCCACGGGCCTTCGGCTGCCGCTCCCCGTGGCGATGCCGCCCGTGCGGGCGGCGCCGGTGACGCGTCGGCTTCCGCGCCCCTCGGCTCTCCCGCCCGCGAGGTCCGCGGCGGCGCAAGCGACTCCGGCTCCGGCGAAATCCGTCGTCTTTCCGGCAAGTTGCGCCCCGGTCGCGACTCCGCCCGTGGCGCCTCCCCGTCCTCGCGCGACGGCCGCGGGCCGCGGTGGGCGCGGCGGTGGCGGCGGGTGGGGGTGCCCGGGGCGGGGGTGGCGGCTGCCGCGCTCGTGGCGTTCGTGGCCGCCTCCAGCGGGTCCACCGGCGAAGGCCGCGCCGACGGCGACACCGGGCCCGCGAGCGGGGTCCTGGCCGACGGGGGCCGCGGTGGCGGGGGTGCACAGGGGGGCGAGAGCGCGGAGAAGGAGCGGTCCGCCGAGCCCTCCGAGCGGCGCAAGCCCGCGCCCGCCGGCGGTGGTGAGGGTGCGGAGGCGGACGCGACCCCCGGTGCCACGCCCCGCAGGGGCGGGGCCGGAACCGCGGGCAAGGACACGCCCGCCGTGCGGACCCCCCTCGCCTGGTCCGTCCGTTCCCACGTCTGGTCGAACGGCTGCGACCACCGCTACCTCATCGACAAGTCGCCCGACGACGTGCCGCCCCCGCCCGTGGCGCAGGACGCCGAGGCGTGGGCCTCCAGCCAGGGCGCCGTCCACGGCGGGACCACGAACATCGAGACCGCCATCGAGCCCCGCGGCGACGAGCCGGTGACCATCAACGCCGTCCACGTGCGCAAGACCTCGACCGGCGCTCCGCTGCCGTGGAGCGCGTTCGCGATGTCCAGCGGCTGCGGCGGCGAGGTCACCCAGGCGGCGTACCGCGTCGATCTCGACAAGCCCCGCCCCGTCCTCAAGCCCCGGCAGGGCGGCGACTCCACGCACACATGGGACCCTCCGGCGCTGCCGTTCCGCGTCACCGACGACGAGCCGCTGTCCCTCCTCATCCACGCCGACACCGAGGACTACGACGTCGGCTGGTATCTGGAGGTCGAGTGGAGCAGCGGTGACGAGTCCGGGGCCGTACGCATCGACGACCAGGGCGCCCCGTTCCGTACCAGCTCCCTCAAGGGCCGCCCGCTGTACGACTACGACACCCTCGAAGGCTCCTGGTACTCCTGGCCGGTCGACGCGCCGGCGGACGAGTCCGCGTCCCCGGCGCCGTAGGGCCGGAGGAACCGGGAGAAGCGGAACGCGATCCACCGTCGAGGGGCGTATTCCAGCCAGATGAAACGGTTCTCCAGGTCAAGACCGCGTTCTGGGCCGGGAATTGGGGATGATTCCCTTGTGGGGGATGCGCATGTGACGCAGGCAGACGATAGGGTTAGCCTGCCCGGGCCGGGAGCCCTCGTAAGGGTGGGGAGTGTCATGGATCAGATAGCAATGCGCGGCAAAGCGCGAGTTCCTGCGATCAACTGCGGGAGCACCGCGTCGCGGGCACGCGTCGACCGGCATCTCGCCGTGCTCGGCGGACCCGCCGCCCCCCAGGGGGACACGGACAGCGCCACCATGCTGATGCGTGAGCTGACCGCGCGCGAGGAGAGGGCCGCGAAGCCGGGTCGTATGGCGCGCGTTTCCCTCTTCGCCCCGCTGCGGAAGCTGCGGCGCACCCTCTTCGGCAACCGCCGGAGCTGACAGACAGCCCGTATCGGGGCGGGCGCGGCGACCCGGCATGCCGCGCCCGCCCGATCGCTGCCCGCGTCCGTTCGCCCCCACCCGAGCGGACCCGGAGCGGCGCGTCTCAGCCCCGTCCCCGCGCGCTGCGCCGCACCGCCAGCGGTACGAAGACGGCCAGCAGCACCACCGACCAGACCAGCGCCGCCGCCACCGGATGCGTCATCGGCCACGCCGGGCCCGGCGCGTCGTCCAGCCCCGGCGGCGCGCTGCCCGTCAGGTCCCGTACGGCGGTGACGTACGCGCTGAGCGGGTTCCACTCCACCACCGCCCGCAGCCACCCCGGCATGCCGTGGGTCGGTACGTAGGCGTTGGAGAGCAACTGCAGCATGAACGTCGTGCTCGCCAACTGCCCCGCTGCCTCCTCGTTGCCCACCGCCATGCCGAGGTGGATCCCGATCCACGCCGAGGTGAACCGCAGCAGGAGCAGCAGCCCCAGCGCCCCCGCCGTCGCCGCCGCGGAGCCGTCGTTCCGCCAGCCCACGGCGTAGCCCACCGCGACCAGCGGCACCAGCCCGGCGGCGAACAGCAGCACGTCCGCCACCGCGTGCCCCAGCGGCACCGCCGCCCGGCTGATCGGCAGCGCCCGGAAGCGCTCCGTCACCCCGCGGCCGGTGTCGACGGCGGCCTGGAGCATGCCGGTGACCAGGCCGCCGGCGGCGGTGGTGGCGAAGAGGCCCGGGACGATGTACGTGCGGTAGTCGGCGTCGCCGGGGAGTGAGACCGAGTTGCCGAAGACGTAGCCGAAGAAGAGCAGCAGCGTCAGCGGCATCACCTGGGTGATGACGAGCAGCGCGGGGTTGCGCCGGGCGCGCTGCAACTGGCGGCCGACGATGGCCATGCCGTCGTACGCGAGGTCGCTCACGCCGCCGCCTCCTTCGCGTGCCGCGCGGTCCCGGAGCCGTCCTTCGCCGTCCCGGCGGCGTCCGCCCCGGTGAGCCGGAGGAACACCTCGTCCAGCGTCGGCCGGCGCAGGGTCGCGTCGACCACCGGCACCCCGGCCGCGTCCAGCTCCCGCACCACGCGCGGCAGCGTCAGCTCCGGGTCGTACGCGGCCGCCCCCACCGCGCGCCGCTCCGCGTCCAGCCGCGGCTCGCCGCCGGTCAGCGGCCCGAGCACCACGGCCGCCGCCGCGAGCGCCGCGTCGTCGGCCACGACCACCTCCGCATACGCGCCCACGCGCTGCTTCAGTTCGTCCGGCGTGCCGGTGACGGCCGCCCGGCCGTGATCGACGACCACCACCGAGTCGGCCAGCCGGTCCGCCTCCTCCAGGTACTGCGTCGTGAGCAGCACCGTCGTGCCCGCCGCCGCCAGCTCCCGTACCGCCGCCCAGATCTGCCCGCGGCTGGCCGGGTCGAGCCCGGTGGTCGGCTCGTCGAGGAAGAGCACCCGCGGCCGGGAGAGCAGGCTCGCGGCCAGGTCGAGCCGCCGCCGCATGCCGCCGGAATACGTGCGGGCCGGCCGGCCGGCGGCCTCGGCGAGGCCGAACCGCTCCAGCAGCTCGTCCGCCCGCTCCCGTCCCGCGGGCCCGCGCAGGCGCAGCAGCCGGGCGAAGAGGCGCAGGTTCTCGCGCCCGGACAGGTCGTCGTCCACGGACGTGGCCTGCCCGGTGACGCCTATGGCCCGGCGCACGGCGGCCGGCTCGGCGGCGACGTCGTACCCGGCGACCCGCGCGGTGCCGCCGTCCGGCGCGACGAGTGTGGTCAGCACGCGTACGGCGGTGGTCTTGCCGGCGCCGTTCGGGCCGAGGAGGCCGCAGACGGTGCCCTCGGGGATGGCGAGGTCGAGGCCGCGGAGGGCGTGGACGTCGCCGTAGCGCTTCTCCAGCGCCTTACTAAGTACAGCGTACGTAGTTGTCATGCGGCCGAGCATAGCCGACTCAGTACGCTGTACGTAAACCGGCACCCGACGGCCCCGAGGAAGGCAGCGATGGCAGCGAGCGGACGAGCCGCCGACGGGACGGCGCGCGGCGCCGCACCCGAGGTGATCTGGACCCGCCCGGAGCGCGCGGGCCGCGGCCCGCGCCCGGCGCACAGCCGCGCCGCGATCGCCGCCGCCGCGGTCCGCATCGCCGATGCGGACGGGCTCGACGCCGTCTCGATGCGCCGCGTCGCCGCCGAGATCGGCAGCGGCACCATGTCGCTCTACAACTACGTGCCGCGCAAGGAGGACCTGCACGAGCTGATGGTCGACGCGGTCAGCGCCGAGTACGACCTGTCGGTGCCCCTCACCGGCGACTGGCGCGCCGACGTGCTGGCGCTGGCGGAGCAGTCGCGGGACCTGATGCGCCGGCACCCCTGGCTGCCGCGGCTCACCTCGACCACCGCGTACGGGTTCACGCCCCACGCGCTGCGCTACCTCGACCGGTTCCTCGCCGCCCTGGCGGGCCTGGACGTGCCGCCGGGCACCAAGATGGAGCTGGTCGCGATGGTCACGGCGTCGGTGACCAGCTACGTCACGTTCGAGATCGCGCTTGCGGAACGGGCCCGCGCGCTGCCGTGGACCGAGGCGGAGGAAGAGGCGGTCCGGGGGGCGTATCTGGCGCGGCAGTTGGCGACGGGCGAGTATCCCCACCTGGCCGCGACCCTGGCCCAGGCGCCGCAACCGGGGGACCACGAGGCGGCGTTCCGGCGGTTGCTGGGACGGGTGCTGGACGGCTTCGAGCCCTCCGGCGGGCCGGAGTGACGGGGTCCTGCCAGGGCGGCCGACGCTGCCCGGCGCCCTCTTGAAAGGCGTCCCCGCCTTGAGATGACGTTCCGCTGCCTTGTGCCTCCCCGGGCGGTCCGCGGGCCGCTGGAGCCGGGCAGCAGTCCCTGCGCGTCGTCCGCGCCGACCGGGCGCACGGCCCAGGGCGCGTATCGGCTCGGCCGAAGGCCGTTCGCGGGGCAGTCCGCTCACGGGACGTCGTCGACGGGACCGGTAGGGAGCCTGTGGCGGTGGAACGCCGCGCGAGCGACCAGCCGCACGCCCGCCGCGTGCTCAGATCAGGGCGAACTGCCCCTCCGGGCCCTCCTCGTGGTGGTCCAGCACCGACGCGGGGCGGCGGGCCGAGGCCGGGGCGGGAAGGATGCCCGCCTCGTGCAGTTCGGCCGCGGTGATCTCCGCGGTGATCTCCCCGGTGTACGAGCCGTCCGTGCCCCGCGCCTCGTCCGCGCCCGGGTCCGCCGCCTCCGCGAGCAGCGCCAGCACGGTGATCAGCTCCAGCAGCTCCGACGTCCACTCCTGCGGCCACGCCGCCGGCCGTATCGCCGCCAGGGTCCCGGGCTCGGCGGGCTCCAGGCGTGCGGCGAGCCACTGCTCCAGCACGGGGACGCCGCCCGCCGTGAACTCCCACGCGCCGCGCGGCACCGGCGAGATGCGGCCCTCGCCGAGGAGCAGCGCCTCCTCCTCCGGGTCGTACGACACCTCCGCGGGCCTCGCCGGCAGCGCCGCCCGCACGTACGGCCGCCGGCCGCCCGGGAGCCGGGGCCTTCCGCCGCCGCGGGCGCCGCGGAGCTGCACCTCCAGCAGCCGCCGCCCGCGCTCCACGCCGGCCCGCCACACCTCCGGGTCCGCGGTCAGCGGCACCGCGCACCCGCGCGGGGTGGCCTGCCCGGCGGCCAGCACCCAGGCGAACACGTCCTCGGCACCGACCTTGCCGCCCAGCCGCCTGCCCAGCCAGCGCAGCAGCCGCGGCGGGAGATTGGGCTCCCGGCCGCGGGGGCGCCGGTAGAGCGGCCGGATCCGGCCCGGCCGCCCGGCGGGCGACCGGCCGTCCGGCAGCAGTGCGGACGCGACCACGGCGAGCCCGCGGGACCCGCCGGGCCCCGGCGTGACGTACCCCGCCTCGACGGCGAACAACTGCCGGTCGTCCGCGACGCGCCACAACTCGGGCCGGGCGGCGTCGAGCAGCCGGTTGTCCGGGATCAGCCACTGCCGGTCGTACGCCCCGTGCAGCACCCGCACCGGCTCGGGACACGGCCCCGCCTCCCGCGCCAGCCGCCCGGTCCCGGCGGCCCGGCCGGGCAACTGCGCCACGGCACTGTGCGTCGTCCGTGCCCGCGTCGCCCGGAAGAGTGCGTCCCGCTCGTCGCCTTCGGCCCGTACGAGTGCATCCCACCGCCGCCGCAGCGAGGCGGCGTCGGGCGCCATGACCCACCCCCGCCCGAGCCGCAGCGGGGCGACGCCCCAGGGCATGAGATCGGCGAGCAGCGGGGCGGAGTCACCTTCGGCGGGCTCGCGGGAAGGGGCGGGCGACGCGCCGCCTTCCACAGACGCCCGCGGCCTGACGACGGACCCCCGCGCCGCCGGGGCCGCGTCCGCCGCGGACTCCCCGTGCACGGCCCGCTCCTCCGCCGGCGGCTCCTCCGCGGACGCGGCGGGCTCCGCCACGGCGGGACCGCCGTCCGCCGAACCACCCATCCCGCGACCTCCCCTCGACTCCGAGCCCCCGCAGGGCGCTTCGCATCCTACGATCCCGGTGCGACACCCCGGACGCCGTCACCGTCCCGCCGCTCGCGGCCGGCCGACGACTGGTGGCTCGCGGGCCGTTGCGGAGCTACGGCGCCTCCAGGGTCACGCTGAACGAGAACCGGTCGCCCCGGTAGCGGATCCTGGCCACGTCCACCACCCTGCCGGCGTCGTCGTACGAGACGCCCGTGTAGTGCAGGATCGGGCTCAGCAGCGGGACGCCGAGCAGTTCGACCGTCTCCGGTTCCGCCAGTGTGGCGGTGACCGTGTCCGTGATGCGGGCGATGCGGATGCCGGCGCGGTCGCGGAGGACCTTCGTCATCGGCCAGCGCTCCAGGTCCGCCGGGTCGATGCGGGCCGCCGCCTCCGGGTGGACGGTGTTGTCGGCCCAGTTGGTGGCCTCGCCGGTGGCGCCGTCGTGGCGCAGCCGGCGGTACGTCATGGCCTCGGCGAGGTCCGGGAAGTACCCGGCGAGGTCCGCGGGGACCGGGGCGGGGCCGTGGGCCAGGAGGGTCGTGCGGTCGCCGGACTGCTGGGCGACGATCGCGTCGACCGAGCCCAGCAGCCGGACGGGGGCGGTGTGCCGGGCGGTGGCCTCGATGAACGTGCCGTGCCGCCGGTGCCGCGTGATCAGGCCCTCCTCCTCCAGCTCCTTGAGGGCCTGGCGGAGCGTGAGCACGCTGACGCCGTAGTGCCCGGCGAGCTGTTCCTCCGTCGGCAGCCGCAGCGGCGCGTCCGGGGGGCGGCCGAGGATGGAGGCGCGCAGGGACTGCGACACCTGGTACCACAGCGGCAGCTTGCGGTTGAGCTGGAGGGAGTCGGGGGCGAAGAGACCGGTCATGGCCTGCCGTGTCCTCTGGGGGAACCCCCCAGACCCCCTGCTTGCCGCAGCAGCCCCCGCCACACGTCGTCGTAGCCCTGCTGGAGGTGCTCGGCGTCCCGCGCCTGCGGCGTGAGCGTGACCGGCCAGCGGGTCTCGAACATGAACGCCAGCCCGTCGTCGATCTTCTGCGGCTTCAGCTCGGCGGCCGAGGCCCGGTCGAAGGTCTCCTGGTCGGGCCCGTGCGCGGACATCATGTTGTGCAGCGAGCCGCCGCCGGGCACGAAACCTCCCGGCCCGGCTGTCTTCGCGTCGTACGCGCCCTCGACGAGGCCCATGTACTCGCTCATCACGTTCCGGTGGAAGTACGGCGGGCGGAAGGTGTCCTCCCCGACGAGCCAGCGCGGCGCGAAGACGACGAAGTCGACCCCCGCGAGCCCCGGGGTGTCGGAGGGCGAGGTGAGGACGGTGAAGATGGACGGGTCGGGGTGGTCGTAGCTGATGGTGCCGATGACGTTGAAGCGGTGCAGATCGTAGACGTACGGGACGTGGTTGCCGTGCCAGGCGACGACGTCGAGCGGGGAGTGGTCGTACGTGGCCCCCCACAGGTTGCCGCAGAACTTGCTGACGACCTCGACCGGGCCCTCCGTCTCCTCGTACGCCGCGACGGGCGCGAGGAAGTCGCGGGGGTTGGCCAGGCCGTTGGCGCCGATGGGGCCGAGTTCGGGGAGGACGAAGGGGCTGCCGTAGTTCTCGCAGACGTAGCCGCGCACGGTGGCGCCCGCGGTCAGCGGCTCGACGCGGAAGCGGACGCCGCGGGGCACGAGGGCGACGTGTCCCGGCTCGGCGTGCAGCAGGCCGAGTTCGGTGCGCAGCAGCAGCCCGCCGCGCTCGGGGACGACGAGGAGTTCGCCGTCGGCGTCGGAGAAGACGCGGTCCATGGGGGCGTTGGCTGCGTAGAGGTGAATCGCCATGCCGGTGCGCTGGGCGGCGTCGCCGTTGCCGCCGAGGGTCCAGAGGCCGGCCAGGAAGTCGGTGCCTGGCGGGGGTTCGGGCAGCGGGTTCCAGCGGAGCCGGTTGGGGTCGGGGACCGCCTCGGTGAACGGGGCGGTGCGCAGGGCGCCGTTGTCCGCGCGGACGAAGCGGGGGTGGGCGGCGGAGGGGCGGATGCGGTAGAGCCAGGAGCGCCGGTTGCGGGCGCGGGGCTCGGTGAACGCGGAGCCGGACAACTGCTCGGCGTAGAGCCCGAGGGGGGCGCGCTGGGGGGAGTTGCGCCCGGTGGGCAGGGCGCCGGGGATCGCCTCGCTGCTGTGCTGGTTGCCGAAGCCGGAGAGGTACGTCAGCCCCTCGGCGGTCTTGCGCGCCCGCTCGGCGCGCTCCTGCTCTGCGCTGCTGGTCATGGGGTACCGCCCGTCTTCCCGTCACCATTCCTATGGGGAACCATAGGAATGGTCTCAGGTGCACGCGGGCGGCGCCACCCGGCGCGCGTGACCCACCGCACGCCCGGACGGCCTGGGCGCCGAAAACTACCGGCGCTAGTTTGGTGGCGTAGGCACACCGCCGACCCACCGGGAGACGTACCGATGCAGGCTCACGACGGCATGTTCATCGACGGCCGCTGGCAGCCCGCCGCCGGCGACGGTGTCATCGAGGTCGTCGACCCCGCCGACGAGCAGGTCATCGCCACCGTGCCGGCCGGCACCGCGGCCGACGTGGACGCCGCCGTCGCCGCCGCCCGCGCCGCGTTCCCCCGCTGGGCGGCGACGCCGCCCGCCGACCGGGCCGCGCGCGTCGGGGCGCTCGGCGACGTGCTGGCCGCCCGGGCGGAGGACATCGCCGCGACGGTCACCGCGGAGCTGGGCGCGCCGCTGACGTTCAGCCGGAAGGTGCACGCCGCGGTGCCGGTCGCCGTCTCCGCCTCGTACGCGCGGATCGGCGCCTCGTACCCGTACGAGGAGAAGGCCGGGACCGCCACCGTCCTGCACGAGCCCGTGGGCGTCGTCGGCGCGATCACGCCGTGGAACTACCCGCTGCACCAGATCGTCGCCAAGGCCGCCCCCGCGCTCGCAGCCGGCTGCACCGTGGTCCTCAAGCCCGCGGAGAACACCCCGCTGGTCGCCCGGATCTTCGCCGAGGCCGTCGCCGCGGCCGGCTTCCCGCCCGGCGTCCTCAACGTCGTCACCGGGTACGGCGCCGAGGCCGGCCGGGCGCTGGTGGAGCACCCCGGCACCGACTTCCTGTCGTTCACCGGATCCACCGCCGTCGGGCGGACCGTCGCCGCGGCGGCGGGCGCGGCCGTCAAGCCCGTGGCGCTGGAGCTGGGCGGCAAGTCCGCGAACGTCATCCTGCCGGGCGCCGACCTCGCCAGGGCCGTCAGCGCCGGTGTCGCCAACGTCATGGCCAACTCCGGCCAGACCTGCACCGCCTGGACCCGGATGCTCGTCCACAGGGACGCGTACGACGAGGCGCTCACCCTCGCCACCACCGCCCTGACCAAGTACGCGCCCGGCGACCCCCGCGACCCCGCCACCCGCCTCGGGCCCGTCGTCAGCTCCGTACAGCGCGAGCGCGTCCGCGGCTACATCGAGCGCGGCACCGCAGAAGGCGCCGTGCTCCTCGCCGGCGGGCCCGGGGCGCCCGAGGGGCGCGAGCGCGGCTACTACGTCCGGCCCACCGTCTTCGCCGACGTCACCCCCGGCATGACCATCGCGCAGGAGGAGATCTTCGGTCCGGTGCTGGCGATCATGCCGTACGAGGACGAGGACGACGCCCTGCGCATCGCCAACGGCACGGTCTACGGCCTGGCCGGCGCCGTGTGGGCGGCCAGTGATGCGGAAGCGGCGGCGTTCGCGCGGCGGATGGAGACCGGGACGGTGGTCGTCAACGGCGGGAAGTTCGACCCGCTGGCGCCGTTCGGCGGCCACAAGCAGTCGGGTATCGGCCGCGAGCTGGGGGTGGCGGGGCTCGCGGAGTTCCTGCACACCAAGTCGCTGCAGTTCTGACGTACGCACCCCGCCGCCACCCGGAGATACGGAGCCCCCGATGACCCGCGCCGCCGTCCTGCCCGCGATCGGCTCCCCGCTCGAACTCGCCGACATCGACCTCCCCGCCCCGGGCGCCGGACACGTGCGCGTCCGGCTCGCCGCCGCCGGCGTCTGCCACTCCGACCTCTCCCTCGCCAACGGCACGCTGCGCCAGCCCGTACCCGCGGTGCTCGGCCACGAGGGCGCCGGCACCGTCGTCGCGGTCGGCGAGGGCGTCACCGGCGTGGCCGTGGGCGACGAGGTGGTGCTCAACTGGGCACCGTCCTGCGGCGCGTGCCACTACTGCGGGCTCGGCGAGCCGTGGCTCTGCGCCGCCGCGGGCGCCGCCGCGGCCGAGCCGTACGCCACCCGCGACGGCGCCGGCCTCTACCCGGGCCTGGGCACCGCCGCCTTCGCCGAGGAGACCGTCGTGCCCGCCCGCGCCGTACTGCCCCTGCCCGCCGGGGTACCGCTGGCCGACGCCGCGCTCCTCGGCTGCGCCGTCCTCACCGGCTGGGGCGCCGTGCACCACGCTGCCGCGGTACGGGCCGGGGAGTCGGTCGCCGTCTTCGGCGCCGGCGGCGTGGGGCTCGCCGTGCTCCAGGCCGCCCGGATCGCGGGCGCCGGGCCGCTCGTCGCGGTGGACGTGTCGCCGGCGAAGGAGGAACTGGCGCGCGCCGCCGGGGCCACCGACTTCGTCCTCGCCGCGCCGGGCGGGGAGCGCGACACCGCGAAGCGGATCCGTACGCTGACCGCCGGGATCGGCGCCGACGTGGCGATCGAGTGCGCCGGCCGGGCGGAGTCGATACGCACCGCCTGGTCCAGCACGCGGCGCGGCGGGCGGACGACGGTCGTCGGCATCGGCGGCCAGGAGGAGCGGGTGTCGTTCTCGGCGCTGGAGCTCTTCTACTTCGGCCGCACGCTTTCCGGTTGCGTCTACGGCAACAGCGACCCGGCCCGCGACCTGCCGGCCATCGCCGCGCACGTACGCACCGGGGAACTGGACCTGGGCGGGCTCGTCACCGCCCGCATCGGGCTCGACGGCATCCCGGCGGCGTTCGACGCGATGCTGGCGGGTCGCGGGGGCCGGGCGCTCGTGCTGTTCTGAGCGCCCGCCGCCGTCCGCCCTCCGCGGTCAGCCGGATGACGTGACGGCCGTGCCGGCGCGCGGAAAGGAGGCGGCGCCCTGACGGCCGGTCCGCGGTGTCCTCACTTCCCGGACGGGGGAAGCGGCGGCCGGTGAACGGGCGGCACGCAGAACCACCCTTCCCGGCACCCGGTCCTGCGGGGCTTAGCCGCGCTCCTGGACGGGGACGGCGTATACCAGCAGGCTCCGCTGATAGCCGCCGCGCGCGGGATCGTAAGGGGGCGCGCAGGTGACCAGGGTCAGGACCGGCCGCCCGTGGCGCCGGAACACCTCGACGGGGAGCCTGTCCTTGTCGACCACTTCGCGGGCCGCCACCTCGTACTGCACGGGAGGCGCGTCCTCGCGGGCGACGGTGACCTCGTCGCCCTTCCTGACCTCGTACAGCTTGGCGAAAGCGCCCAGGTCGCCGGTGCGGTCGTCCACATGGCCGACGAGGACGGCGGACCCGGCGGAGGCACCCGGCGCGGGGCCGTAGCGGTACCAGCCGGACTGTCCCGTGTTGGCGGGGACCTCCACCGTGCCGTCGTCCTCGACGCCGACGTCCCTCACCCGGGTGTGCAGCGAGACCTCTGGTACGCGCAGCGCCGTCGGCTCGGGTACAGGGCCGGCCCCGTCCTCCGCCGTGCCGGGTCCCCTTTCCCAGGCCGCCGACGAGGGGACGGCCGCGGGCTCCCGGGGCCCCGGCCGGTCGCCGAAGTCCGGCGGCACCGGGGCACCGGTCGGCCACAGGGACCAGACCGGCAGCGCCGACAGGACGGCGGCGGCCACCGCGGCGGCCCCGACGGCCGCCGCGGAGAGGCGCGCGCCCGCGGTGGAGGAACGCATGCCCGTCTGTCAGTTGCTCCTGCTGCGCCGGCGGCGGGAGGCCAGGAGACCGGCAACCGCGACGGCACCCGTGGTCCCCGAGGCGAACCAGACGGCGGCGGATTCGTTGTCGCCGGCCATCGCGCCGCTCTCACCGGCGCTCGCACCACGCGGTGCGGAATCCACGCCGCTGATCGTCTGCGTCTTCAGTGCCAGGTTGTCGTCCTCGGCGCTGCCCCAGGCGTAGACGATGGTGTTGGTGCCCTCGGCGAGGTTGAGGTCGGCGGGGCCGATGGCCACGGTGTCCGTCCCGGCCAGGACGACATCGGCGCTCACCGTGCCGGCGGGCACCTTGAGCGACTTCTCGTTGGGGTTGGTCAGGCCCTCGATGACCGGCTTGCCGTCCGCGCGGACGTCCACGGCGGGTGCTGCAGCCACATGGCGGACGGTCAGCCGCGACTCGCCGGCCGGGACCTTGGAGGTGTCGTTGACGAACGCGGTGAGCGTGGGGTCGCCCTGCGCGTTGAGGTGGGCCGCGATCGTGGCGTTCGCCCCGGCCGGGACCTCGATGCTCTTCTGGATGGCGGGTTCGCCGTCGGGGCCCTCCCCGTCGGGGAAGACCTCGATGTCGTAGGTGCCGGGAGCCAGCGGCTGCGGCTCGGTCAGGGTGCCGGGCTTGAAGTCGGGGACCAATTCGTCCCCGTTGGCGAACACGTCGACGGTGAGGCCCGGAACACCGTGGAAGACGGACACCTCGGTGTCTTTCTGCGCCGTGCCCTCTGCGGAGGCGGGGACGGCCACGGCCAGGGACAATATGCAGGCACCGGCGGCGGCAGCGGCGGTCTTCCTGCTGCGCGAGTTCTTCATATGTAGTCCATTCGTGTGGGGGGTGGACCCATGCGGGCCCGGCTTTCGGATGGATGCCCAACGCGAGGAGTTCTCGGCCGGACCAGCCGCCCGCCGGCCGTCGCGGAATGCCGGGTCGACCACGTGTGGTGTCGGTTGACGGCGGGTGGTCGGGCGGCCCTATCCAGCACTGTGCCTTGTGGCACCTTTTCCTAGTATGTAATGGAGTGTGGTAGTTCGCCACTTATATCCCTTGCGGGCCCCGAACGCCTTCTACCAGGCCAGGAGTAGAGGGCGGCCAGTCGTTCCCCATCGTGGCGGCCACACCGCCGAGCCGGACTTCGTCCGCCACCTCCTCGGCGGCGTCCGCTGGTCGGCGGGCGCGAGAGAGGCCGACTGCGGCTGAACCCCGCCCACCCCACAGCGCGCTGCGCGCGCGTGGGCGGTACCCCCAGCCGCAGACGGGAGATTGACCACAGACACTAGGGACGGCCGTCGACCAATTCGCCTTCCAGCAGCCCCATCGTGAACTGGTCGTACCAGCGCCCGTCCCGCCGGAACACGGACCGCAGCCGACCCTCCTCCACGAAGCCCACCTTCTTGTAGACGCTGATCGCCGCGTGGTTCTCGGTCACCACCGTCAGCGAGATCTTGTGCAGCCGCATGTCCTCGAAGCCGAAGCGGCAGAGCGCGCGCACCGCGTCGGTGGCGTAGCCGCGACCCCAGTACTCCTTCTCGCCGAGGTAGACGTCCAGCGCGGCCAGACCCGTCTCCGGCTCGGCGTCGCGCAGCCGGACGAGGCCGATCAGCGCGCCGTCGGCCAGCACCTCGACCGCGTACAGCACGTCTCCGTACGCGTTCGGGGCGCGCTCCTCCAGGTTCCGGCGGACCCGCGCCAGCGACGCGGCGTAGCCGTCGTCCATCCAGCGCATCACGTCGGGGTCGTGGTTCCACCGCCACAGCGCGTCCGCCTCAGCGGGCTCGAACGCCCGCAGCTTCACCCGCTTTCCGAAGACCATCCGGCTTTCCTCGTTCTCTCAGGCGTCCTGGATGCGGCGCCAGGGCAGGTCGGCCTCGAGGGCGAAGGCCAGTTCCAGCAGGGTGCGTTCGTCGCCGTGGGCCGCCGAGAGCATCACGCCCACCGGCAGACCGTCCGCCGGTGCCGGTTCGGTGGCGGGGGCGGGGAGGGAGATCGCGGGGCCGCCGTTGATGTTGTTGATGGGGGTGAACGCCACGTACGCGCGCAGGCGGTTCAGCAGTTCCTCGTACGGGACGTTCGGCGACAGGTGGCCCAGGCGCGGGGTGGTGTGCGCCAGCACCGGGGACAGCAGCACGTCGTAGCGCGTGAGCGCCGCGTCGTACGCCTCGTCCGCCGCGCGGCGCAGTCGGCGCAGGAACGCCGGGGTGGTGTGCATGCGGCGCACGTACGTCGACCGCAGGCCCTTGCTCAGGCCGTCCATCCGGCGCGCGTCGAAATGCCGGTCGTACACGAACCGGCCGCCCGCGCCGGCGAGGAACGCGAGCATCCCCCAGTACGCGATGAAGTCCTGCTCGAAGCGGCCGTCGAGCGGCAGCGCGTAGGTCTCGACCGTGTGCCCCTGCCCCGCCAGCGCGGTGGCGACCGCCGCCACGGCCGCGCGCGTGGCCGCGTCCGTCGGCGCGCCGGTCGGCGACTCGGCCACCAGGCCGATCCGCAGCCGGCGCGTCCCCGGGCCCTCGACCAGGCCCAGCGGGGGCATGCGCGGGTTGCGCCAGTGCCGTTCGGCCGCGGCGAGGAACGCCGCGGTGTCGCGCACGGAGCGGCTCAGCACCCCGTCGCCCACCATGTCGATGGGCAGCCTGCGGCCCGTCTCGTTGGCGACGACCCGGCCCCGGGTCGGCTTGAGGCCGACGAGCCCGCAGCACGCGGCGGGGATGCGGATGGAGCCGCCGCCGTCGTTGGCGTGCGCGATCGGCACGGCGCCGGAGGCGACGAGCGCGGCACTGCCGCCCGACGAGCCGCCGGGGGAGTACGAGGTGTGCCAGGGGTTGCGGACCGGCTCGCCGTCCTCGTACTCCGTGCTGGCGTTGAAGCCGAACTCCGGCAGCCGGGTCTTGCCGAGGAACGTCATGCCGGTGCTGAGGAACTGGCGCGTGAACGGCGCGTGCCGCGGCGCGGGGTGCGGGGTGAAGGCCGCACTGCCGTGGCCGGTGGGGAGACCGCCGTAGTCGGTGTTGTCCTTGAGCAGCGTGGGTACGCCCGCGAGCGGTCCCGTGGCCGCGCCGTCCGTCTCGTACGTGTCGAAGGCCGGGACGGCGACGGCGTGCAACTCGGGGTCGACGAGCCGGATCCGCTCCACCGCGGCCCGGGCCAGCTCCCCGGCACCGACCTCGCCGTCGCGGACGAGCGCGGCGAGGGCGACGGCGTCGTGCGCGCCGAGGGCGTCGTCCCGGAAGGCGTGCACGGGCGGGTGGGCCGCGGGCGTCGCCGCCGTGCCCGCACGCGCTCCCGCGCCCGGGTCTCCGCGCCGCGCCCCGCGGCCGCGCTCGCCGGCCGCCTTGCCGTCCTGCCGGTCCGCCGTCGTGTCGTCGGTCATGGCCTGCCTCCCGGCTGGGGTGACGTTTCCACCGCGGTGGCCATCCGGTCCACCGCCTCGGTCAGCACCTCGGGCGAGGTGGCGAAGTTGAGCCGCGCGTGCCCCGCGCCGCCCGTGCCGAACGGGATGCCCGACGCCAGCGCCACCCGTCCGTACTCCAGGAACACCGCCGCGGGGTCGTCCCCGAGCCCCAGCGCGCGGCAGTCGAGCCAGGCCAGGAACGTACCGTCCGGAACGCGGTACTCCGCCCCCGGCAGCCGCTCCGCCAGCAGCCGTCCGAGCAGCCGCCGGTTCTCGTCGAGACCGGCGAGCAGCGCGTCCAGCCACGGGCCGCCGTGCCGGAAGGCGGCCACGTGCGCGAGGGCACCGAGGTGGCTCGCTCCGTGCGACATCTCCTGCGGCAGCAGCGCCAGCTCGCCCGCCGACTCCTCGCCCGCGACGGCGACCGCGGACTTCAGCCCCGCGAGGTTCCACGCCTTGGACGCCGACAGCAGCGCGAAGCCGCGCTCCGCGCCGGGCACGGTCAGATACGGGACGTGCCGCGCACCCGGCGGCACCAGCGGGGCATGTATCTCGTCGGCGACGACCCGCACCCCGTGTTCCCCGGCGAGCGCGGCGACCCGCGCCAGCTCGGCGGCGGTGTGCACGGTGCCGGTCGGGTTGTGCGGGCTGCACAGCAGGTACGCCGCGCGGTGGCCGCCGGCGCGCGCGGAGGCGAACGCCTCCGCCAGGGCGGCGAAGCCGATGCGCCCGTCCTCGCCCAGCGGCGCTTCGACCACGCGCAGGCCCAGGTGCTCGGTGTAGGCGTAGAACGGCGGGTAGACCGGGGAGTTGACGACGACGGCGTCGTCCGGGGCCGTGACCAGCCTCAGCACCTCGGCGATGCCGCGCATCACGTCCGGCACGAGGGCGATCCGCTCCGTCGGCACCCGCCAGTCCCAGCGGCTCCCGGCGAACTCCGCCACCGCCTCCGCGTACGGCTCGACGGTCGCGTACCCCGTGTCGCCCAGGTCGACCGCCGTGCGCACCGCCTCGGCGACGGGCGCGGCGAGCCGGGTGTCCATCTCGGCGACCCAGAGCGGCAGCACGTCGGGCGGATACGCCCGCCACTTCACCGACGTCCGCCGGCGCAGCTCCGCGAGCGTCGGCCCGCGCAGCGGATCGGCCACCGGGGCGTCCGGCGTCCCGGCGCTCATCGGCGACCGCGGGGGCGTGGCGGGCGGGGGCGTACGAAGGTGTTCGACTGGGCCATGCCCGCCATGGTAGGTCGGCCCACCTCCACCGGACCTGCGAATTCACGCCTCCCGACGCGCCGGTAACCCGCCGGCCGGTGCGCGCGGCCGGTCCTAGGGTCTGTCGTCACTCTCCCGTCTGCGGCTGGGGGTACCGCCCACGTGCGCGCAGCGCGCTGTGGGGGAGCCTGGCACGCACGCTCGCTGCGTTGTCGGGATCGACCGAAGAGGCCCACTACGCGATCGACCCTCCGCCTTGCGATCGCACGCACCGGACTCCCCCGCCCCGGGGGGCGTGGGCGGTGCCCCCTGCGCCGCCCGCCCTACGGGCGAACGACGCGAGAGTGAAGACAGACCCTAGCCCTCCGCCACCTGTTCGAGCCAGTGCAGGTACGCCCCGGCGAACGGCTCCGTGCCCGCCGCCACCGCCGCCATCAGCCACGCGGCCGACGCCGTCGCCCGCGCGACGGTCTCCTCGGAGTAGCCGTAGCGCACCCGGTGGTCGGCGAACTCGTCCTCGTCCAGCAGCCGCGGCTCGCGCTCCCCGCGCCGCCGGGCGACGTCGAGGTCCAGGTCGACCATCGTGACCTCCGCGGCCGAGCGCCACCGCGGCGGCGTGGTGATGTCCGCGTAGAGGTCGGTGCGCCGCGGCGGGGCGTTGAACTCGGCGGTCCACCAGGCGTCGCGGGGGAAGAGGGCCACGTGCGCGCACTCGAAGACCACGGGCGGGCCGGTGCCATTGCGCGTCGTACCGCCCGCGGGCTGGCCGAGCCACACGCCGTGCTCGTCCTCGCCGAGGCGGCGCATGGTCGAGTTCCAGTGGAGGGTGCCGTCGTACTTGCGGTAGATCACGCGTACCAGGTCGGCCATTGCGGGATCATAGCCCCGCCCGCGGCCCGCCGGGCGGCACCCCCGCGCCGAGCCCGCGTCACGCCGACGGCTCCCCGCTGAGCTGGGCGAACTGCAATTTCAGCCCGTCCACGAGCGCCCGCAGCCCGGTCTCGAACGCGCCCTCGTCCACCTCCTGGCGGTGCTCCGCCAGGAGGTGCGCCCGGCCGAGGTGCGGGTAGTCCGCCGGGTCGTACGCCGCCGGGTCGGCGACGAAGCCGCCCGCGAACGAGCCGAGCGCGGATCCGGCCACGTAGTAGCGCATGAGCGCGCCGACCCGGGTGGCCTGCGCCGGCGGCCAGCCGGCGTCGACCATGCCGCCGAAGACGGCGTCCGCCAGCCGCAGCGCCGCCGGCCTGCGGCCGGGGCCCTGGGCGAGCACGGGCACGATGTTGGGGTGCGCGGCCAGCGCCGCCCGGTACGACCTCGCCCAGGCCAGCAGCGCCTCGGGCCACGGCAGGCCGTCCGCGAACATCGACAGGTCGACTTCGGCGACCACGGCGTCGACGGCGGCGTCCAGCAGTTCGTCCTTCGTCGTGAAGTGGTTGTAGAGCGAGGGGCCGCTCACCCCCAGCTCGGCCGCGAGCCGCCGGGTGGACACGGCCTGCAGCCCCTCGGCGTCGACGAGGGCGAGGGCCGCCGTGACGATGCGCTCGCGGCTCAGCAGGGGCTTGCGGGGGCGGGCCATGCGGCACATTTTAGGGCGCGTGCAGCGGAAACTAGCAGCGCTAACCGCGAGGTCACGGGCCGCGTCCGCGGGTCCGCCGCGGCCGGGCGCGGGGTGTCACTCCCGGCCCGTACGGCCCTAAGCGCTTGCTCAGCGTCGGCGGTAGGGTGTTCTCCGCTGCACCCGGGAGAGCGGAGAGCGAGCATGCAGGACGTCCAGGACCCCGCGGCCTGGGGCGGCGTCGAGCCGGAGGCGGCGCAGCGGCTGCTCACCGCGGGCGTCGAGGCCTTCGCGGAGCGCGGCTACCACGCCACCACCACCCGCGACATCGCCGGCCGCGCCGGGATGAGCCCTGCCGCGCTGTACATCCACTTCAAGACCAAGGAAGAGCTGCTCTTCCGGATCAGCCGGGTCGGCCACGAGCGGGCGCGGGCGATCATCGCCGCGGCGGCGGAGTCCGGGGGCCCGGCAGGGGAGCGGCTGGCGCGCGCCGTACGGGCCTTCGCGCGCTGGCACGCGGAGCACCACACGACGGCGCGCGTGGTGCAGTACGAACTGGCGGCGCTCGGCGAGGAGCACTACGCGGAGATCGTCGCGCTGCGGCGGGACATCGACAGGCTGGTGCGGGGGATCATCGAGGACGGCGTACGGGACGGCGAGTTCGCGGTGGCCGACGTGCCGGGGACGGCGCTGGCCGTGCTGTCGCTGTGCGTGGACGTGGCCCGGTGGTTCAGCGCGTCGGGCAGCAGGCCGCCGGAAGAGCTGGCGGCGCTCTACGCGGACCTGGTCGGCCGGATGGTCGCGGCACCGGCCGCGCCGCCTGCCGCGAAGCGGAGCGCCCGGAAGTAGCCGGCCGGAGCGGATCGGTCGGAGGAGCGGTCAGAAGGAGTAGCGGACCACCGATTCCGCGACGCACACCGGCTTCCCGCCGCCCTCGCGCTCGACCGTGTACCGCACGGCGAGCTGCACGCCGTCCGTGACCTCGGCGACGTCCGTGATCGTCGCGGACGCCCGCAGCCGGGAGCCCACGGGCACGGGCGCGGGGAAACGCACCTTGTTCGTGCCGTAGTTGACGCCCATGCGCACGCCCGTGACGTCGATGAGCTGCGGGCCGAAGAGCGGCAGCAGCGAGAGCGTGAGGTAGCCGTGCGCGATGGTCCCGCCGAACGGGCCCGCCGCCGCCCGTTCCGGGTCGACGTGGATCCACTGGTGGTCCCCGGTCGCCTCGGCGAACAGGTCGACGCGCCGCTGGTCGATCTCCACCCAGTCCGTGTACCCCAACTCCTCGCCCACCGCGCCCTTCAGCTCGTCGACCGAGGTGAACGTGCGGGGCTCTGCCATGGCGTGCCTCCCGGGGCGGGCGCGGGTGCGTCGGGATCGTCTAAGCGACTGCTTAGCATCGTCGCGGTACGGGGCCGTGTCAACGGCCCCGTACCGGGGGCGGCGCGCACCCGCGACCTTCCCCCTCGGCATACCGACCGGTTAGTCTGCGCGGTACCGGCAACCGTGGGGAGGCGGGCACCGTGGGCAGCGTGCGGGACGCGCGGGCAGTGGTCACCGGAGGCGCCGCCGGCATCGGCGCCGCACTGGCGCGGCGGCTCGCCGCCGAGGGTGCCCGCGTCGCCGTCAACGACCTGGACGAGGCCGGGGCCCGCGCCGTCGCCGCCGAGATCGGCGGCGTCGCGCTGCCCGGCGACGCCTCCGACGCCGTACCCGCCGCCCGCGCGGCGCTCGGCGGCATCGACCTCTTCTGCGCCAACGCCGGCCTCGCCACCGGCGGCGGCCCCGAGACCCCGGACGACGAGTGGTCCGCCGCCTGGGACGTCAACGTCATGGCCCACGTGCGCGCCGCACGCGAACTGGTGCCGGAGTGGCTGGAGCGCGGCGGGGGCCGGTTCGTCGCCACCGTCTCGGCCGCCGGCCTGCTGTCGATGGTCGCCGCCGCCCCGTACGCCGTCACCAAGCACGCCGCGCTCGCCTTCGCCGAGTGGCTCTCGCTGACGTACCGCCACCGCGGCATCTCCGTGCACGCGGTCTGCCCCCAGGGCGTACGCACCGACATGCTCCGCGCCACCGGCGCGGCGGGCGACCTCGTGCTCGCCCCCGGCGCGATCGAGCCGGAGCAGGTCGCCGACGCCGTGCTGGCCGGCATCGCCGAGGACCGCTTCCTGATCCTGCCGCACCCCGAGGTCGCCGGTTACAGCGCGCTGCGCGCCACCGACCCGGACCGCTGGCTGAGCGGCATGAACAAGCTGCAGCGGACACTGGAGGAGGGCCGGGACTGACCCGGGCGGGCCGGGGGCCTTCCGGGAGCCCGGGACGGGCCGGGGTGCCGGGACCGACACTGGAGGCCGGGACGACGAAGGGCGAGGACATGGCGACGACGACGGGCGGGAACATCGGGACGGTGCCGGAGCGGCTGCTCGCCGCCGCCACGAGGCTCTTCGCGGAGCGGGGGTTCGACCGCACCTCCGTGCAGGAGCTCGTCGAGGCCGCGGGCGTCACCAAGGGCGCCCTCTACCACTACTTCGGCTCCAAGGACGATCTCCTGCACGAGATCTACGGCCGCCTCCTGCGGCTCCAGCAGCAGCGTCTCGACCACTTCGCGGCGCTGGACGCCCCGGTCGAGCAGCGGCTGCGGGAGGCGGCGGCGGACGTGGTCGTCACCACCGTCGACCACCACGAGGACGCCCTCATCTTCTTCCGCTCGATGCACATGCTGAGCCCGGAGAAGTACAAGGAGGTACGGGCCGAGCGGCGCCGCTACCACGAGCGCTTCCGCGGCCTGATCGAGGAGGGCCAGGCCGGCGGCGTGTTCTCCACCGCCACCCCGGCCGACCTGGTGGTCGACTACCACTTCGGCGCGCTGCACCACCTGGGCAGTTGGTACCGCCCGGACGGGCCGATGTCGGCCCGGGAGATCGGCGACCGGATGGCGGAACTGCTCATGCGCGCTCTGCGGCCGTAACGCCGGAGCCCCGGAAGGCCGCGGCCGTACCAAGCCGCGCGCCCCCGCCCGTACGGCGCACGCTCACCCGCCCCGCGCGTACTTCCGCAGCTCGCGCCGGGCCAGCGACCGCTGGTGCACCTCGTCGGGCCCGTCCGCCAGCCGCAGCGTGCGCGCCGACGCCCACAGCTCGGCCAGCGGCGTGTCCTGACTGACGCCCGCCGCGCCGTGCAACTGGACGGCGCGGTCCAGGATGCCGGTGACCTCCCGCGGCACGGCGATCTTGATGGCCTGGATCTCGGTGTGCGCGCCGCGGTTGCCGACCGTGTCCATCAGCCACGCGGTCTTCAGCACCAGCAGCCGCAACTGCTCCACCGCCACCCGCGCGTCCGCGATCCACGTCTGCACCACGCCCTGCCGCGCCAGCTCCTTGCCGAACGCCGAACGCTCCACCGCCCGCCGGCACATCAGCTCGATCGCCCGCTCCGCCATGCCGATCAGCCGCATGCAGTGGTGGATGCGGCCGGGACCCAGCCGCGCCTGCGCGATGGCGAAGCCGCCGCCTTCCTCGCCGACGAGGTTCGCCGCCGGGACCCGTACGCCGTCGAGCACGATCTCGGCGTGGCCGCCGTGCAGACGGTCCTCGAAGCCGTAGACGCGCATGGTCCGGCGGACGGTGAGGCCGGGGGTGTCGCGCGGGACGAGGACCATGGACTGCTGGCGGCGGAGATCGGTGCCGTGCGGGTCGGTCTTGCCCATGACGATGAACACGGCGCAGTCGGGGTTCATCGCCCCGGAGATGTACCACTTGCGGCCGTCGAGGACGTACGAGTCGCCGTCCCGCTCGATCCTGGTCTCGATGTTCGTGGCGTCGGAGGAGGCGACGGCCGGCTCGGTCATCGCGAACGCCGAGCGGATACGCCCCTCCAGCAGCGGCTCCAGCCACCGCGCGCGCTGCTCCGGGGTGGCGAACTGGGCCAGCAGCTCCATGTTCCCGGTGTCCGGCGCGCTGCAGTTGAGGGCCAGCGGCGCCAGGTGCGGGCTGCGGCCGGTGATCTCGGCGAGCGGCGCGTACTGCAGGTTCGTCAGGCCCGCCCCGTACACGGTGTCGGGGAGGAAGAGGTTCCACAGCCCGCGCCTGCGCGCTTCGGCACGCAGCTCGGCCACGACGGGCGGGTGCGCCCACGGGTCGTCTTCCCCGGCGAGCTGCGCGGCGGCGACGGGCTCGGCGGGGAGGACGTGCTCGGTCATGAACGCGAGCAGGCGCTCGCGCAGTTCCTCGGTGCGCGCGTCGGGTGCGAAGTCCATGGCCGGTCAGCCTTCCTGCAGAGTGGTGCGGCCGCCCGCGATGAAGCGGGGCACGAGTTCGCCGATGCGGTCGAAGCCGGCGCCGACGGTCTGGCCGAGCGTGAAGCGGTAGTGGATGCCCTCCAGGATCACGGCGAGCTTGAAGTACGCGAAGGCCGTGTACCACGCGACGCGGGAGACGTCGCGGCCGGACCGCGCGGCGTAGCGGGCGACGATCTTGGCGGCGGCCGGGTGCCCCGGGGCGTCCGCGGTGGTGGCGATGGGGGAGTCGGCGCCGGCGGGGGCGCTGTACATGGCGAGCAGGCCGAGGTCCGTGAGCGGGTCGCCGAGCGTCGACATCTCCCAGTCCAGGACGGCGGTCACGGTGCCGGCGGCGTCGACGAGGACGTTGTCGAGGCGGTAGTCGCCGTGGACGACGGCGGGTGCGGCGGCGGGCGGCAGGTCGCGGGCGAGGGCGTCGTGCAGCTCGTCGATGCCGGGCAGCTCGCGGCTGCGGGAGGCGTCGAGCTGCTTGCCCCAGCGGCGGAGCTGGCGTTCCAGGAAGCCGTCGGGACGGCCGAAGCCGGCCAGGCCGGCTTCGGCCGGGTCGACCTCGTGGAGGCGGACCAGGGTGTCGACGAGTCCTTCGACCACGGCGCGGGTGCGCGCGGGGCCGAGCGGCGCGAGTTGCCCCGCGGTGCGGTAGACGGTGCCGGGGACGTATTCCATGACGTAGAAGGGGGCGCCGAGCACGGTCTCGTCGGTACAGAGGAGCAGGGTCCGCGGTACGGGGACGGGGGTGGGGTGCAGGGCGGTGAGCACGCGGTGCTCGCGGGCCATGTCGTGGGCGGTGGCGAGGACATGGCCGAGCGGGGGGCGTCGGACGACCCAGCGGCCGGTGCCGTCGGTGACGTCGTACGTGAGATTGGACCTGCCGCCCTCGACGAGCCGGGCGCGGAGCCCGCCGCGGACGAGCCCGGGGAGCTGCGCGTCGAGGTGCCGGCGCAGCGCGTCGGGGTCGAGGCCGGGCGGGTGGTCGTCGCTCATGCGGGTCCCTCCGGGGGCGGCGGTCGGCGGCGGACCCGGCGGCGCGGACCCGGCCCCCATAATGCCGACCGGTCGGTATGGCGTCCAGGCCCGGTGAACGGGACGCGCGGAGCGCCGGCCGCGGGCACGCGCGGCGCTACGCGCCGAGCCGGCACTCGCGCCGAAGCCGGGACCGTGCGTCCCGAGCCCACCGGGCCGCGCCCACCGCGGCGTGACGTACCCGGCCCCGGCTCCCGCCGGATCCCGTACCGTCCCGCGTCGCCGCCGCCCCGCCGCGCGCGCCGCAGGCGCTACGCGTGACAGGGCATCATCTTGCCGCCGTTCAGCGCCGCCATGTCCGCGAAGTACGCCGCCGCGTCCAGCGGCCGGCCCTCCGGCTCGCCCGCCAGCTCGCTGTACGCCCGGTGCAGGTTCGCCACCAGCCGCTCCGGCTCCCGCAGTTCCGCGAACGCCTCCGGGTCCGCGGCCCGCGCCGTCTCCAGCGGCGTCCGGCCCGCCGCGCGCCCCTGCGCGGCAAGCTCGCCGACGTACCGCAGATACCGCTCCACCGCGTCGAACACGCCCGCGTCCGTCACCGGACCGTGCCCCGGCACCACCGTCTCCGCGCCCAGCGACCGCAGGTGCTCCAGCGCCCGCAGCGACCCCCCGAGCGAGCCGAACGCGACGAACGGCGTACCGCCGCAGAGTGCTATGTCCCCGGCGAACACGACCCGCTGCTCCGGCAGCCACACCACCGTGTCGCCGACCGTGTGCGCGGGGCCCGGGTGCAGCAGCCGGACCTCCGTGCCGCCCGCGGTCAGCGTCATCGACTCCGTGTACGTCATGCCCGGCGCCGTCAGCCGCACGTCCCCGTACTCCACCTCCGGCCACAGCAGCTCCAGATGGCGCCCCGCCGCGAGCACCTGCTGCCGGCACGCGGCGTGGCCGACGACCGTGGCGGGGGCGAAGACGCTGTTGCCGTACGTGTGGTCGCCGTGGTGGTGGGTGTTGACCACGAGCGCCGGGTCGGGCGCCCCGCTGGCCAGGACCGCCTCCCGCAGCAGCTTCGCCCGGGGCTCGGTGGCGGCGGTGTCGACGAGCAGCGTCGTCGTGCCGTCGCTGACGAAGCCCGCGTTGCTCAGGCACCAGCCGCCGTCCGGCTGGATGTAGGCGTGCACGCCGGTGGCGAGCTGCACGCTGTACGGCGTGCGCGCGGCGTCGACCGCGCGGTCCACGATCTGCGCCGGGGTGCCGTCGATGCCGACCGCCGCCCCGTGCTCGTCGGGCGCCAGCGGTTCGAGCGCGGCGAACTGGGCGTCCAGGACGTCGTGCGGCACGAACAGCTCCTTGCGCTCGGCCAGCCGGGCGCCGACGAGGTGCCGCGAGCCGTCCAGATGGAGGAAGTACAGCCCCGGCACGGCCGCCGCGAGCCGGTCGCGGTCGCGGCGGCGCAGCGCGGGCCTGCTGACGACGCCGCCGCTCGCGGCCCGTCTGCGGAGCCAGCCGGCGACGGCCTCGTCGGACGGCTCGCCGAGGGCGGGGGAGAGGCCGGCCTCCCGGCCGATGTCGGCGCCGTCCGCGTACGGCACGTTCAGCCGCTCGGCCAGCTCCCGGCCCACCGTGGTCTTGCCGCAGCCGGACACCCCCATCACGACGATCAGCGGCACGGTGACGCCCATGCGCATGCCCCCCTCACGACAACTCCTGCCCGCACCGCGGTGCCGCCTGCGAGCTTAGGACCGGGCGCGGGCGGGGACGGCGGCCCGTCGGCGACCCGGAAGCGGACGCGGGGCGTTCGGACGGGAGCGTGCGGACGGCGGCCACGGCGGCGTCAGATGAGCAGCACGGCCGCGGACGTCGCGGACGCCACCAGGCACAGGCCCGCGCCCAGCGCCAGGCCCGGCGCCATCGCCGCCGGTGCGGCGGCGGCCAGTTGTTTTATCCGCCGCTGGCCCACCGCCAGGAACACCAGCCACGTGCACAGCGCCAGCGACAGCCCCGCGTACCCGCCCGCGGAGCCCCCCTCGACGACCACCCGACGCAGCTCCAGCACCACCACGACCGCGAACGCCAGCGTCGTACGCCGCCACGCGAGGCGCGTCCGCTCCGGCTGCGCCCCGGGGTCCCGGGCGCCGCTCACCGCCCGGCCCCGACCAGCACCACGACGATCAGCACCGCCGCCGCCACCGCCGTGCCCACGGCGAGCAGTCCGGGGAAGCGGGACTCCGGCAGGTCCTCGCCGCGGCGCATCGCGCGCTCGCAGCGGATCCAGTGGTTGACGGCGCGAACCGCGCACACCGCCCCGCCCGCGAGCAGCACGGCGGCGATGGCCGTACGGAAGGGGCGGGACATCTCGGTGAGGAACTGGTCCGCGGCGATGCCGCCGCCGACGAGCGCCAGCGCGGTCCGCACCCAGGCGAGGAACGTCCGCTCGTTGGCGAGCGAGAAGCGGTAGTCCGGGGTGCGGCCCTCGGCACGCAGCCGCCGGGGCGAGAACCACAACCGCACGGCGGACGGACGTTCCGGGTCGCTCACGGCCTCGACCCTAACCGAACGCCCCCGCGCACCCCGCGGCCGACCCGCCCCGCCCGCGGGCGGGGAAAGTGGCCGGCGTCCGGCGGTTGACGGGCGGGCGCCCGGTCAACAGGATCTGAACCGACCGGTAACCTTCGGAGGGGCGGCAGCCATGGTCTACGACGCCGACGTCATCGTGATCGGAGCGGGGCTCGCAGGACTCGCCGCGACCGCGGAGCTGGCCGACGCGGGACGCAAGGTCATCCTGCTGGACCAGGAGCCGGAACAGGCTCTCGGCGGCCAGGCGCACTGGTCCTTCGGCGGCCTGTTCTTCGTCGGCTCGCCCGAGCAGCGCCGGCTGCGCATCCGCGACAGCCGCGAGCTGGCCTGGCAGGACTGGCTCGGCACCGCGGGCTTCGACCGCGCCGAGGACCACTGGCCGCGCAAGTGGGCCGAGGCGTACGTCGACTTCGCCAGCGGCGAGAAGCGCGCCTGGCTGCGCGCCCAGGGCATGTCGTTCTTCCCGGTCGTCGGCTGGGCCGAGCGCGGCGGCTACGACGCGGAGGGCCACGGCAACTCCGTACCCCGCTTCCACATCACCTGGGGCACGGGGCCCGGCGTCGTCGCCCCCTTCGAGCGGCGGGTGCGCGAGGCCGCGGAACTCGGCCGCGTCGACATGCGCTTCCGGCACCGCGTCACCGGGCTGGCCCGCAGCGGCGGCGCCGTCGACACCGTCACCGGCGACATCCTCGAACCCAGCGACGCCCCGCGCGGCACCGCGAGCGGCCGGGAGGTGGCCGACACCTTCGAGCTGCGCGCCCAGGCGGTGATCATCACCTCCGGCGGCATCGGCGGCAACCACGACCTCGTCCGCGCCCACTGGCCGGAGCGGCTCGGCACCCCGCCGGAGAAGCTGCTCTCCGGCGTCCCCGCGCACGTCGACGGGCTGCTGCTCGACGTCGCCGGGGCGGCGGGCGGCCGGCTCATCAACCGCGACCGGATGTGGCACTACACCGAGGGCATCGAGAACTGGAACCCCATCTGGGCCCGGCACGGCATCCGGATCCTGCCGGGACCCTCGTCGCTGTGGCTGGACGCGACCGGCCGCCGGCTGCCGGTGCCGCTGTTCCCGGGCTTCGACACGCTCGGCACGCTGGAGCACATCATGAAGTCGGGCCACGGCTACACCTGGTTCGTCCTCAGCCAGAAGGTCATCGAGAAGGAGTTCACGCTCTCCGGCAGCGAGCAGAACCCGGACCTGACCGGCAAGAGCGTCCGCGACGTGCTGGGCCGGGCCGGCTCCGGGGCGCCCGCGCCCGTGCAGGCGTTCATGGACAACGGCGTCGACTTCATCGTCGAACGCGACCTCGCCACCCTGGTCCGCAGGATGAACGAGCTGACCGGCGACAAGCTCATCGACGAGGAGGCGCTGCGCCGCACGCTCACCGCCCGCGACCGCGAGATCGACAACGCCTACACGAAGGACATGCAGATCACCGCCCTCCGCGGCGCCCGCAACTTCCTCGGCGACAAGCTCATCCGCGCCGCCTCCCCGCACCGCTTCCTGGACCCGAAGAACGGCCCCCTCATCGCCGTACGGCTGAACATCCTCACCCGCAAGTCCCTCGGCGGGCTGGAGACGGACCTGTCCTCGCGGGTGCTCGCCGAGGGCGGGGAGCCGCTGCCGGGCGTGTACGCGGCCGGGGAGGCCGCCGGCTTCGGCGGGGGCGGCGTCCACGGGTACCGCGCGCTGGAGGGCACGTTCCTCGGCGGGTGCCTCTTCTCCGGCCGGGCCGCGGGCCGCGCGGCGGCGAAGGCGGTGGGCTGAGGGCCCGTACGGGCTCGGCCACCCGCCTACATGTCCGTGCCCGGCGCGGGCGCCGGATCCGGTACGGCGCCGGGCGCCTTGGCCCGCGTCTTTGAGCGCTGCCCGCGCAGCAGCCCCGCGCCCGCGATGAGCCCGGTGGCCAGCACGGTCACCAGCCCGAACGACACGGTCAGCGACGTCGCGTCGGCGACCTGCCCGATCGCCGCCGGGGCGATCAGCCCGGAGGCGTACATGATCGTCGCCACCCCCGCGATCGCCTGGCTCGGCGCGTGGGCGGACCGGGCCGCCGCCGCGAAGACCACCGGCACGACGACCGCGATGCCCAGCCCCAGCAGCCCGAACCCGGCCATCGCCTGCGCCGCGGCGGACGAGGTGACGATGAGCACCCCGCCGAGCGTCGCCAGCATCCCGCCCGCGCGCACCGTGCGCACCGGGCCGAGGCGTTCGACGACCGCGTCGCCCACCAGCCGGGCCACCGCCATCGTCAGCGCGAAGCCCGTGGTGCACGCGGCGGCGAGGCCGGGGGAGGAGCCCATCTCGTCGCGCAGGTAGACCGCCGACCAGTCCAGGCTGGCGCCCTCGGCGAACACCGCGCAGAACCCGACCGCGCCGATGAGCAGCGCCGAGCGCGGTGGCAGCGCGAAGTGCGGCGGCGGCTCCTCGTCGGCGTGCGCGACGGGCTCCAGCACCCAGCGGCAGGCGACGGCCGAGACCGCGGTGAGGACGGCGGCGGTGAGCGCGAAGTGGACCCGGCCGTCCAGCTCGGTGTGCGCGGCGACGGTGCCGGCCGCGGAGCCCGCGAGCGCGCCGCCGCTCCACATGCCGTGCAGCCCGGACATGATCGAGCGGCCGAGCCGCTGTTCCACGTCGACGCCGAGCGCGTTCATCGCGACATCCGCCATGCCGGCGGTCGCGCCGTACACGAACAGGCCCGCGCAGAGCGTCGCGAGCCCGGGCGCGAGGGCCGGCAGCACCAGCGCGAGACACCACATGACCATCAGCCCGCGCAGCGCGCGGCGGGCGCCGAAGGTGTGGCTGATCCGGCCGGCGAGCGGCATCGCGCTGGCGGCACCGAGGGCGGGCATGGCGAGCGCGAGACCGAGCTGCCCGGCGCTGATCCCGGCGTGGTCCTGCACCCAGGGGACCCGGGTGGCGAAGCTGCCGGTGACCGCGCCGTGCGCGGCGAACACCGCCGCGACGGCGTACCGCGCCCGCCGTATCTCGCCCGTGCTCGCCACCCGGCCTCCTCCGCCTGCCCGTTCCGCCCGCTCGGTGTCCGCGCCTCCCGGGGCCCGTTTCCCCTGTCCAACAGGCTCGATTCCCGCTCACGATCGCACACGAACACCTGGACTCCCGTGCGTTGGTGCGATCTTTCCCGGCGTCCGGGGTCTTGCCTCGGGCCGCCGCGCCCTCTACGTTTTGCGATCGGACATCCCACCTCCTACGTCCCATGACTTCGGAGTCGCCGCATGCGCACCTCGACAAGCCTCCTCTTCCTCTCCGCGACCGCCCTGCTCGGCACCCTGGCCGCGGGCCCCGGCACGGCGGCGGCCGACGCCGGGGCCACGGCGTCCGGCCAGGCCCGCTGCACGTCCTCCGTCCCCTACAGATCCGGCGAGGGCGGCTACGACACGTACCGCATCCCCGCCACCGTGAAGACCCGCGGCGGCTCCCTCCTCGCCTTCGCCGAGGGCCGCGTCGGCGGCGCCGGGGACACCGGCAACATCGACGTCGTCGTCCGCCGCTCCGAGGACGGCGGCTGCACCTGGGGCCCGATGTCCGTCGTCGCCGCGGGCGGCGGCGACACCCGCGGCAACCCGGCGCCCGTCGTCGACCCGGAGACCGGCGACCTGGTGCTCGTCACCTCGTACAACAGCGGTAAGGTCACCGAGGCGCAGATCATGCGCGGCGAGGTCACCGCCGAGCAGAGCCGGCGGGTCTTCGTGCAGCGCTCCACCGACGACGGCCGCACGTTCGACGCGCCGCGGGAGATCACCGCCGACGTCAAGCTGCCGCAGTGGCGCTGGTACGCGACCGGTCCCGGCCACGCCGTCGCCCTCAAGCAGGGGCCGAACCGCGGCCGGCTCGTCATCCCCTCGAACCACTCCACCGCCCCGCCGGCCGGCTCCGCGGACACCGGGCAGGAGGCCCGGTACTACGGCGCCCACGCCATCTACAGCGACGACGGCGGCCGCTCCTGGAAGATGGGCTTCGTCGACGACGAGTACGAGGGCGAGATCAACAGCAACGAGAACATCGCCGCCGAACTGCCCGACGGCCGCCTGTACTTCAGCACCCGCGACCAGAACGGCACTTCTCCCGGCAACCGCCTCGACGCCTACTCCAGCGACGGCGGCGCGACCCTCGACCGGCCGTACCGGGTGCAGCCGGACCTCGACGAGGTGCCGGTCGTCCAGGCGAGCGTGCTCCAGCCCGTGGGCCGGCACGCGCCGCTGCTCTTCTCCGGGCCCTCGAACCCCGCCAAGCGCGAGAAGCTGGCGGTCTGGCGCAGCGACGACGCCGGGCGCAACTTCACCAAGGTGACGACGCTGTCGCAGCAGCCGGCGGCGTACTCGGACCTGGTGCAGGTCAACGGCCAGACGATCGGGGTCCTGTACGAGACGGGCGCGGCCGGGTCGTACGAGACCATCGAGTTCCGCCGCCTGGACCTGCGGAACCTCGGCCTTGTCTGACAAATCCCGCCTGCGTCTGGGGGTACCGCCCACGCGCGCTTGCGCGCTGTGGGGGAGCCCGCCCAGAGGGCGGACGGCGCTATGTGCCAGACAGGGCCTGGGCGGCTGACGCCCCCGGCGGCGACCGGCGGTGCCTGGCGGCCGGCCGGTCGCCGCCGGGGGGAGCAGAAAACCGGCGGGAGGGCGCCGGGCCATCCCCTGGCCCGCCCCTCCCGCCGGCGTACGGCACCGGAGCCCCGTCAGCGCAGCCCCGCCGCGGCGAGGTGCTTCTCCACCCGCCGTACCTCCTCGGTGTCCAGCGGGATCTGCGGCAGCATCGTCGCCGGGCAGTCGATGACCCCGCGCAGATGCAGGGCCGCCTTGAACGCCCCGAGCGCCGACGAGCTCATGCCCATCCGCGCCGGGTCGCCGCTCCTGACCATCCCGAAGAGGGCGAGCAGCCGCTCCTGTTCGGTCCTGGCCGACTCCCAGTCGCCCTCCCGCGCGCTGCGGAACAGCCGCACGTAGCCGTGCGGGTCGACGTTGCCCAGGCCCGGGACGACGCCGTGGGCGCCCATCGCCAGCGCGCTGTCCACCATCGTCTCGGAGCCCGTCAGCGCGGAGAAGCCCGCGACCTTGTCCCGGACGCCGACGATGACGCGGCGCAGCCCCGTCTCGTCGCCGCTGGAGTCCTTCAGCCCGGCCAGCACCCCGTCGGCGGCGAGCCGGAGCACCAGGTCGTGGCCGAGCTTGGTGTGCACGGACACCGGCAGGTCGTAGGCGTAGACCGGCGCGCCGGTGCGGCCGGCGACCTCGCGGAAGTGCCGGTCGATCTCCGCCGGGTGGGTGCGGGTGTAGAACGGCGCGGTGACGACGAGCGCGTCCGCGCCGGCGTCGAGCGCGCTGCGGGCGTGGTCGAGCACGCGCGGCGTCGTCATGTCGATCGCGCCGGCGAGTACGGGCAGTTGGCCGCCGACGTGCCGTACCACCGTGTCCACCACGGCCCTGCGCTGCTCGTCCCTGAGGTAGGCGGCCTCCGAGGACGAGCCGAGCACGAAGAGCCCGTCGACGCCCCCCGCCACGAGGAAGTCCACCAGCCTGATCAGCGAGGCGGTGTCCACCTCGGCGTCCGGCGTCAGGGGGGTGCAGACGGGCGGTACGACGCCGGTCAGGTGGGTGGGACGGGTCATGCGCTCTCCTTCGCTTGGATCACGAGATCACGGGTGCTCTCCCCGGCGGCCACCGGGTGGTGGCAGCGGAACCGGTGGGACTGCGCCGCCTGCGTGACCTCCGGCATGGCCGCGGCGCACTCCGCCGTGGCCTTCCAGCACCGGGTACGGAACGGGCAGCCGCTCGGCGGCCGGGTCGCCGACGGCACGGGGCCGGCGAGCGGGATCGGGTCGATGGGGTCGAGGAGCCCCGGCGTCGCCGAGAACAGCGCCCGCGTGTAGGGGTGCCGGGCGGTGTCCGTGCTGTGTTCCGCCGGGGAGTCGCCGCCGGAGCCCAGCGCGACGGCCGGCGCCTCCTCCACGATCCTGCCCAGGTACATGGTGATGACGCGGTCGCTCATCCGCCGCACCGTCTGGATGTCGTGCGAGACGAACACCAGCGCCAGGTTCAGCCGCTCCTTCAGGTCCAGCAGCAGGTTGAGGATCTGCGCCCGTACGGACACGTCCAGTGCGGACGTCGGCTCGTCGGCCACCACCAGGTCCGGCTCCAGCGCCAGTGCCCGGGCGATCGCCACCCGCTGCCGCTGGCCGCCGGACAACTGGCCCGGCAGCGCGTCCGCGAGCACCGGCGGCAGGCCGACGAGGGCCATCAGCTCCCGGACCCGCTCGGTGCGCTGGGCGGCCGTGCCGCGGTGGTGCACGTCGAGCGGATCACGGAGGATCTGCCGGATCGGCAGCCGCCGGTTGAGGGCGGTCGACGGGTCCTGGAAGATCATGCCCGCGCCGGTGCCGATGGCCGTACGCCGCTCGCCGCCGTCCATCTTCCAGATGTCGCGGCCCCGGAACTCCACCGTGCCCGCCGTCGGTTCCTCCACCCCGACCAGCACCTTCGCCAGCGTCGACTTGCCGCAGCCGGACTCGCCGACCACGCCGACCGTCTCGCCCGCGGCGATCGTCAGGTCCGCGCCGGTCAGCGCGTACACCCGGTCGCGGGCGAACAGGCCGCCCGTGCGCGCCCGGTGCACCACATGCGCGTTCCGTACGGTGACGAGCGCCGGCGGCGCACCGCCGCCCTCGACCAGCCCATCGCCCTCGACCAGCGGCTCGCCGGCCAGCTCGCCGATCGACCCCGGGCCGCCGCTGTCCTTTGCGCTCATCGCAGCGCCTCCTTCTCCGCCTCGCCCACGGCGGCGACCGCCGGCTCGACCGCCGGGTGGTGGCACGCCACCTCGTGCTTGCGTTCCTCGCCGACCAGTTCCGGCGCGGTGTCCAGACACCGGCCGCTCGCCATCGGGCAGCGGTCGGCGAACCGGCAGCCGGCCGGGAAGTCGGCCGGGGAGGGTACGACGCCGCGGATCTGCGTCAGCCGCTCCTGGGCCGACTCCAGCGACAGCACCGAGCCCAGCAGCCCGCGGGTGTAGTGGTGGGAGGGCGCCTCGACGAGGTCGGCGGTGACGCCGGTCTCGACGATCTGCCCCCCGTACATGACGACCACCCGGTCGGTGACGTCGGAGATCAGCGCCAGGTCGTGGCTGACCAGGATGAGCGCGAAGCCCAGCTCCTCGCGCAGCCGCAGCAGCAGCTCGATGACCTGCGCCTGGACCGTGACGTCGAGCGCGGTCGTCGGCTCGTCGGCGACGATGAGCTTCGGGTTGCGCGACAGCGCCATGGCGATGAGCACCCGCTGCCGCTGCCCGCCGGACAGCTCGTGCGGATAGCTGCGCAGCGTACGTTCCGGGTCCAGGCCCACCAGCTCCAGCAGTTCGGTCGCGGTGCGCGTGCCGCCGCGCCGGATCAACTGCTTGAGCTGGGCGCGGATCGTCATCGCCGGGTTGAGCGAGCTGAGCGCGTCCTGGTAGATCATCGCCATCTCGTGGCCGAGCAGCTTGCGGCGTATCCGCATCGGCAGGCCGACCAGCTCCCGGCCGTCGAAGACGACGCTGCCGCGCACCCGCGCGCCGGCCGGCTCCAGGCCCATCACGGTCAGCGCGGTCAGCGACTTGCCGCAGCCCGACTCGCCGACGAGGCCGAGGACTTCGCCGGGCCTGACGTCGAAGCTGATGCCGTCGACGATGTCCACGCCCGCGTGCCGCTGGTCGAAGCCGATGGCCAGGTCCCTCACCGCCAGCACCGGCTCGCCGCCGGGCAGCGGCCGGGCCCGTTCGCGCAGCCTGCGCGCGGCCTCGGCGAGACCCGGCAGCTCCAGCACCTTGCCGGTGCCGGGCGCGGCGGCCTCGATCCGGTCCTCGGCGCCGGCCTCCTTGACCGCCACGCTCTCGGACCGCCGGGAGGCGGGCGCCGCCCAGGCGTCCGAGATACCCTCGGAGAGGATGTTGAGCGCCAGCACGGTCAGCAGCATCAGCAGGCCCGGGAAGACCGTGGCCCACCAGCCGCCGAGCAGCACCATGTTCTTGCCGTCCGCGATGACGCTGCCCCAGGACGGGTCCGGCGGGCGGACGCCCGCGCCGATGAAGGACAGCGACGCCTCGAAGACGATCGCCTCGGCGACCTGCACGGTGCAGAACACCAGGATCGGCGCGGCGCAGTTGATGGCGACGTGCTTGACGATGATGTGCGGCGTACGGGCCCCGATGACCCGTTCCGCGGTCACGTAGTCCTCGCCGTACTGGTCCAGCACGTTGGCCCGGACGACCCGCGCGATCGGCGGCACGTAGAGGAACGCGATGGCGCACACCAGCACCGGGATGCTGCCGCCGAAGACGGCGACGAGCACCGCGGCCAGCGCGATCCCCGGGAACGCCATGACGATGTCCAGGCAGCGCATGACGAACTCGTCCACCGCCTTGCGGGAGGTGGCGGCGATCGCCCCGAGCACGGCCCCGGCGACCAGCGCGAGCAGCGTGGCGCCCAGCCCGATGATCAGCGACCAGCGGGCCCCGTACATCAGCCGGCTGAGGATGTCGCGGCCGAGGCTGTCCTGCCCCATCCAGTGGTCGGCGGACGGGTGTCCGGTGCCGCCGGCCTGCGCCTGCTGGTCCAGCGGGTCGTGCGGGGCGAGCAGCGGCGCGAAGACCGCGACCAGCACCACCAGGGTGAGCAGGCCCAGCGAGATCCGGGACGTCCAGGGCAGCCGGCTGAGCCCGCGGAGCCGCAGGCCGGGCCGGGACAGCCGCTCCGCGAGCTTCTGGCGGCCCCCGAGGGTGGCGAGCATCAGGCGGCACTCCTCAGTCGGGGGTTGACCAGCAGGTAGAGGATGTCGATGACGAGGTTGACGACGACGAAGGCGACGGCGACGGTCAGCACCACGCCCTGCACGACCGCGGGATCGCCGTTCTTCACCGCATTGATCATCAACGTGCCCATGCCGGGCAGCGAGAAGATCGTCTCGATCACGACGGCGCCGCCGAGCAGGTAGCCCACCCGGAGGCCGAGCACGGTCAGCGGGTTGACCAGGGCGTTGCGCAGCACGTTGCGACCGACCACGACGACCGGCGGCAGTCCGCTGCCGATCGCCGTGCGCACGTAGTCCTTGTCCAGCTCCTCCACCACCGCGGTGCGGACGATGCGGGTGAGCTGCGCGGCGACGTGCAGCGACAGCGCGATGGCCGGCAGCGTCATGGTCTTGAGCCAGCCCGTGAAGGAGTCGCCCGGATTGACGTACCCCCCGGAGGGGAACCACCCCCAGTCCACCGCCAGGTACTGGATCAGCAGCAGCGCCACCCAGAAGGCGGGCGCGGCGACGCCGATCAGCGAGACGATGCGGATCACCTGGTCCGGGATGCGGTCGCGGTAGATCGCGGCCGTGACCCCGAAGAGCACCGACAGCACTATCGCGAGGACGAGCCCGAGGAAGGTGAGCTGCATGGTCAGGGGCAGCGCGGTGGTCACCTGGTCGATGACCGGCCGACCGTTGAGCGCGCTGAGCCCCATGTCGCCCTTGAGCAGGTCGCCGACGAAGGCGGCGTAGCGGACGGGCAGGGGGTCGTTGAGCCCGTGCTCCTCGCGGTACTCCTCGAGCTGCTGCTCGGTGGGGTTGGCACCCTGGAAGTTCGCCACCGCCGGGTCGATGTCCGAGAAGCGCATGACGAGGAAGACGAACAGCACGATCCCGAGCATCAGCGGGACGAGCAGGGCGATGCGGCGTAGCAGCATCCTGGCGATCTGGGCCACGTACGTGAGCTCCTAGGGTCTGTCTTCGATCTCGCGTCGTTCGCCCGTGGGGCGGGCGGCGCAGGGGGCACCGCCCACGCCCCCCGGGCGTAGGGGGTGGTGCGTGCGATCGCAAGGCGGAGGGGCGTCCGCATAGCGGGCCTCTTCGGTCGATCCCGACAACGCGGCGAGCGTGCGTGCCAGGCTCCTCCCCCACAGCGTGCTGCGCGCGCGTGGGCGGTACCCCCAGCCGCAGACGGGAGAGTGAAGACGGACCCTGGCCTTGACCGACCGTGGCGGCCCCGCCCTACGCGGGCTTGGCCTTGAGGAGGTTGATGCCGGGGTAGGGCTGCGGCTGGATCCCGGTGATCTTGCCGTCGTCCCAGGCGGTGACCAGCTCGGTGTGGACCACGGGGTAGATGACCGCGTTCTCCGCGATGACGTCCAGGTACTCCTGCGTCATCTGCTTCTTCTTCTCCTGGTCCGGCTCGCGCGTGGCCGCGTCCATGAGCCGGAACAACTGCTTGGCCTCGGACGCCTGGGACCAGCGGGCGTAGTCCATCCAGACGTTCTCGGCCGTGTAGTTGTAGCGGAGGATGAGATCCGCGTCGATGCCGAGCTGGTTGGGGTTCGAGGCGGAGGCGACGACCTGGTAGTTCGCCTTCTGGTCCAGCTTGGTGAAGAGGGCGGAGGTCTCCTGCGGTTCGAGCGTGGTCTCCACGCCGATGGCGTCCCAGGACTCCTTGATGGTCGGGATGCAGTCCGCGATCCAGCTCACGGTCGACGCCATGAGCGTCACCTTCAGCCCGCTGACCCCGGCGTCCTCCAGCAGCGCCTTGGCCTTGTCCGGGTCGTGGCCGTAGACGGTCTTGGCCTTGCGGTACGTGGGGTTGCCCTCGTCGAGGAAGGAGCTGGCGGCCTTGCCGTAGCCCTTCAGGCCCGCCTCGATCATCTTGTCGGTGTCGATGGCGTAGTGCAGCGCCTGGCGCACGCGTACGTCGTCGAAGGGCGCCCGCTCGGTGTTGAAGAGCAGGAACATGTGGTTCATGCCGGCCCCGCCCTCGACGGTGAGGCCGTCCTGCTCCAACTGCTTCACGTTGGCGTACGGGATGTTGTCGGAGATCTGCGCGCCGGCGCTCCCGCCGGAGATCTTCGCGACCCGGGGGGCGGCGTCCACGATGGACAGCCAGTTCATCTTCTTGAAGTTCGCCTTGCGCGGGCCGTTGTAGTCCGCGTACGCCTCGAAGGAGGTGTTCGACAGCGGCTGGTTGGCCGTCATCCTGTACGGGCCCGAGCCCACGGTGACCTCGGGCAGGCCGGTGTCGAGGTCCTTCCAGGCGCCGGACTTGCCGAGGATGTGCTTGGGGAGGATCTTCGCCAGGGTGAGCCGGGACAGCCCGTCCGGGAAGGGGAAGGCGAGCACCAGGTCGACGGTGTCGTCCCCGGTCTTCTTCACCTCCTTCAGCCAGCCGGCGAAGAACCCGTGGGCGAGGGTCTGGGTCTCGGTGTCGAGTATCCGGTCGAAGGTGAACACCACGTCGTCGGCGGTGACCGGCTTGCCGTCGTGCCAGGTGGCCCCGGAGCGCAGGGTGAACGACCAGGTGCCGGCGCCGGTGTCGGCGGGCAGTTCGGTCGCCAGCGCGGGGTAGGGCTCGCGGGTGATGGGGTCGGTGTCGAGCAGCCCCTCGAAGATGTGGTGGTTGGCCGCCACGGAGAACGCGGACGCGGTCAGCGTGGGGTCCCAGCTCTGGTCGTTGCCGTACCCGATGACGGCGGTGACGGAGTCCCCGCCGCCGCCCCCGCCGGTGTCCGAGGTCGAGTCCGGACCTCCCGAGCAGGCGGCCAGCGCCGGCGCCATGACGCCGAAGGCGCTCAGCGCCCCGCCGTACTGCAACACTCGCCGGCGGTCGACGCCCGGCTCTGGTGATACGTCGCTCACGGTGCCTCCAGGAGGGGAAAACAAGGAGATGGCGCCGCGCCTGTCCCTGTCCCGGGGAAAGGCGGGGTCGTGGGAGGTCCTACGTTCTACCTCTTGCCGGTGAACATAGAAGTTGGCCGGGAGGAAGGTCAAGAGGTCGGCGGCAAGCGTTATGCGGTGTCAACCCCGCCCGAGCCGGGCGTCGGGAGTGCGGCCACGGCGCTGGGCGGGCCGGGGGTCATGAAGTGGGGAGGCCGCGGTGGCGGACCGGGGCGAGCCGGGGACTCCACGCGGGCCGGTCCCGGAACTCCGGGAGCGGGCCCGCGGGCTCGCCGGTACGCTCGCGGCGTGCGCGGGCCCGGGGCGAGCCGGCGGTACGCAGAGCGGCCGAACGTGCGGTGGACCTGCCGGGACGGGAACGCCGGGCTGGGCTCGCGCGGTTCCGCGCCGGGCGGCGTGCGGCGCTCGGCGGCGGGGAGTGGAGCACGTCGAGCGGGTTCGGATTCCCGTCGAGCACGAGCGCGCGGCAGCGCTCCACCGCCCGGCCGAACCACGCGGGCCGCGGCCCCTCCCGGAGCGGCGGCGGCTGCTCCGCCCGCCGCCGCCCGCCAGGGGTTTCACGGTCCTGGCCGCCGCCCCCGGGTCACGACACCTGCGCCAGCACCTCGGCGGCGATCAGCTCCAGGTGGTCCAGGTCGGACAGGTCGAGGATCTGGAGGTAGAAGCGCTGCGAGCCGGCCGCGGCGTAGCGGCCGAGCTTCTCGACCACCTCCGCAGGGGTGCCGGCCAGGCCGTTCTCCTTCAGCTCCGGCACCTCCCTGCCGATGGCCGCCGCCCGGCGCGCCACCTCCGCGTCGTCCTTGCCGACGCAGGCGACGAGCGCGTTGGAGTAGACCAGGTCGGACGGCGACCGGCCGGCGGCCTCGGCCGCCTCGCGGACCCGGGCGAACTGCCGCTCGGTGTCCGCCGCCGAGCTGAACGGCACGTTGAACTCCGCCGCGTAGCGGGCCGCCAGCGCCGGGGTGCGCTTCGGGCCCATGCCGCCGATCAGCACCGGCAGCGGCGCCTGCACCGGCTTCGGCAGCGCGGGGGAGTCCCGCAGCTCGTAGTGCGTGCCGGAGTAGCTGAAGGTCTCGCCGGTCGGCGTGCCCCACAGCCCCGTCACGATCGCGAGCTGCTCCTCCAGCCGGGCGAACTTCTCCTTCGGGAACGGGATCCCGTACGCGGCGTGCTCGTCCTCGAACCACCCCGCCCCGATGCCCATCTCGACCCGCCCGCCGGACATCTGGTCCACCTGCGCCACCTGGATGGCCAGCGGCCCCGGCAGCCGGAACGTGGCGGCGGTCATCAGCGTGCCGAGCCGGATCCGGCGGGTCTCGCGGGCCAGGCCCGCCAGCGTCACCCAGGCGTCCGTCGGCCCGGGCAGGCCGCTCACGTCGCCCATCTTCAGATAGTGGTCGGAGCGGAAGAAGGCGTCGAAGCCGAGGTCCTCGGTGGCGCGGGCCACGGTCAGGAGGGTGTCGTACGAGGCGCCCTGCTGCGGTTCTGTGAAGATGCGGAGATCCATGGGAGCCATTGTGCGTCAGCCGTGCCCTGCGGCTTCCCGGGGCACGTCGGCGGTGCATAGAGTGCAGCCACCGCACTGCCCGGGCATGCCGCTAGGGGGTCAGGATGACGGTCGTCTACCGCGCGCCGGAAGGGGACGACGGACTGGAGTTCACGGTCCGGCTGACTCCCGAGGAGACCAGGGTGCTCACCCGCGAGGTGCGGCTGCTGGCGGAGATCGTCGACAGTTGCCTGTGGGCCCTCGGCATGCTCCGTACGGGCGTCAACTCCCGCGACGCCGGCCGCCCCGCGCCCATCCCGGGCGACTGGTACTCCGCCCTGCGCGACCTGGAGCACATCGCGCCCCGGGTCGAGGGCACGCGGGACGCGGTGATCCGCGCGCTCGCCGAGTCGGGGGAGGGCACCGGCCGGCTTGCGCACGCGCTGCACACCGACGAGGAGGCGGCGTCACGGCGCCGGGCGGCCGTGCTCGGGAACCCGCCGTCGGGCTGGGAGACCTGGGCGGCCAAGGGCGTGGGGGAGTAGCGCCCCGCGCGGCGCGGGGCCGGTCTCAGGCCCGTTCCACCAGCACCGCCGAGCCCTGCCCCACCCCGACGCACATCGTCGCCAGCCCCCGCCGCGCGCCCGTACGCGCCATCCGGTGCAGCAGCGTCGTCAGGATCCGCGCACCCGAACAGCCCAGCGGGTGGCCCAGCGCGATGGCCCCGCCGTCCGGGTTGACCGTCTCCGGGTCCAGTCCCAGCTCGTCCACGCACGCCAGCGACTGCGCCGCGAACGCCTCGTTCAGCTCGGCCGTCTCCACGTCCGCCACCGACCAGCCCAGCCGGTCGAGCGCCTTGCGGGTCGCCGGCACCGGGCCGATGCCCATGACGTCGGGGTGGACGCCGGCCGAGGCGCCGGCCGCGTACCGGCCGAGGGATTCCAGGCCCAGTTCCGCCAGCGCCTCCTCGCTCACCAGCAGCAGCGCCGCGGCCCCGTCGTTCATCGGGGAGGAGTTGCCCGCGGTCACGCTGCCGCCCTCCCGGAACACCGGCTTCAGCTTCGCCAGTTGCGCGGCCGAGGTGTCCTCCCGGATGCACTCGTCCGCCGTCACCGGAGCGGCGCCTTCGGGCCGTACGACCGGCAGCAGCTCCGCGTCGAAGTGGCCCGCCGCCCGCGCCGCCGCGGCCCGCCGGTGGCTGCGCAGCGCGAACTCGTCCTGCCGCGCCCGCCCCACCCCGTATTTCCCGGCGACCTCCTCCGCGGTCTCGCCCATCGCGAGCAGCCCGTGCAGGTCCCGCATCCGCGGGTTGACCAGCCGCCAGCCCAGCCGGGTGTCGGCCGTCGCCATCGCCCGCGGCAGCGCCTCGTCCGGCCGGGGCAGCACGAACGGCGCGCGGCTCATCGACTCCGAGCCGCCGGCCAGCACCACGTCCGCCTCGCCCGCGGCGATGGCGCGGGCCGCGGTGGTGACGGCCTCCAGGCCGGAGGCGCAGAGACGGTTGAGGGTGGCGCCGGGGACCGACTCGGGCAGGCCGGCCAGGAGGGCGGCCATGCGGGCGACGTTGCGGTTGTCCTCGCCCGCCTGGTTGGCGGCGCCCCAGTAGACGTCGTCGATACGGGCCGGGTCGAGCGCGGGAACGCCGTCGAGGAGCCCGCGGATCACCCCCGCGGCGAGGTCGTCGGGGCGTACGGCGGACAGCGAGCCGCGCAGCTTCCCGATCGGCGTGCGGCGGGCGGCGGCGAAGTGGACGGTGCGCACGGCGGGCCTCCTCATCAAAACTAGCGATGCTAGTTTCGGACTATAGCCCGCGCGCCTGCTCCGCGGCCAGGATGCCCCGTGACGTCCCATCCGCCCACTTCCACGGTGATCGCTTACGATCGAACACGTTGTCCCGGACGACGCGGAGCCGACGCGAGGAGAGCGCGATGAGCAGTGCCAAGGTTGCCGACCAACTCGTGGAGGTCCTGCTCCAGTACGGCGTGAAGCGCATCTACGGCGTCGTCGGCGACAGCCTCAACCCGCTCGTCGACGCCATCCGCCGCAGCGACGGCGTCATCGAGTGGATCCACGTGCAGAACGAGGAGGCCGGTGCCTTTGCCGCCGCCGCCGAAGCGCAGGTCACCGGGGAGCTCGCCGCCTGCGCCGGCTCCTGCGGCCCCGGCAACACCCACCTCATCCAGGGCCTGTTCGACGCCCAGCGCAGCGGCGCCCCCGTCCTCGCCATCGCCTCGCACATCCCGTCCACCCAGATCGGCAGCGGCTACTTCCAGGAGACCCACCCGGAGAAGCTCTTCGACCAGGCGTCCGGCTACTGCCAGTTGATCTCCCAGCCCGAGCAGATGCCCCGCATCGCCCGGATCGCCGCCCAGCACGCCGTCGGCGCCAACGAGGTCGCGGTGCTCGTCCTGCCCGGCGACATCGCCGACAAGCCGGCCGCCAAACCCACGGGGCACACCGTCCCCTGCGCCCGCCCGGCCGCCATCGTCCCCGACCCGCAGACCGTGCGCGAGCTGGCGGACGCCCTCAACGGCGCCGACCGCGTCGCCCTCTTCGCCGGCGCGGGCGTCCGCGGGGCGCACGCGAAGGTGATGCGGCTCGCCGAGACCGTCAAGGCGCCCGTCGGGCACACGCTGCGCGGCAAGGAGTGGATCCAGTACGACAACCCGTACGACGTCGGCATGATCGGCCTCCTCGGCTACGGCGCCTGCTACGACGCGCTCCAGGACGCCGACCTCGTCGTGATGCTCGGCACCGACTTCCCGTACGACGCCTTTCTGCCGCAGGGCAAGACCGTCCAGATCGACATCGACGCCACCCGCCTCGGCCGCCGTACGCCGCTGGAGGTCGCCGTGCACGGCGACGTCGCCTCCACCCTGGACGCGGTGCAGCCGCTGCTGCGCGAGAAGCGCGAGCGCCGCTACCTCGACGCCACCCTGCGCAAGCACGAGCGGTCGCTGACCAAGGTCGTCGAGGCGTACACCTCGAACGTCGACAAGCACGTCCCGATCCACCCCGAGTACGCCGCCCGGCTGCTGGACACGCTCGCCGCGGACGACGCCGTGTTCACCGTCGACACCGGCATGAACAACGTCTGGGCCGCCCGCTACCTCACGCCCAACGGCCGCCGCCGCGTCATCGGTTCCTTCACCCACGGCTCCATGGCCAACGCCCTGCCGCACGCCATCGGCGCCGCCAGCGCCGACCGCGACCGCCAGGTCATCTCGCTCTCCGGCGACGGCGGCCTCGGCATGCTGCTCGGCGAGCTGATCACCGTCAAGCAGCACGACCTGCCCGTCAAGACCGTGTTGTTCAACAATTCCTCGCTCGGCATGGTCAAGCTGGAGATGCTGGTCGACGGCCTGCCCGCGTACGGCACCGACCACAGCAAGGTCGACTTCTCCGCCATCGCCCGGGGCGTCGGCATCCCCGCCTGGCGGGTGGAGAAGCCCGGGGAGATCGAGGGCGCGCTGCGGGAGGCGCTGGCGGCGAAGGGCCCCGCGCTGGTCGAGCTCATCACCGACTCCAACGCGCTCTCGATCCCGTCGCGGATCACGCTGGAGCAGGTGCGCGGCTTCGCGCTGGCCGCCGGGCGCACGGTGCTGGAGGGCGGCGTCGGCACGATGCTCGACCTGGCCCGCTCCAACCTCCGCAACATCCCCCGCCCCTGACCGCGCGGCCCTCCGTGCCGTACGCGCCGGGCGCCGCCCGGTCCGTACGGCACGGGCTCCTCAGGTCAGCCAGGGCAGGTCGCCGAAGTAGCCGCCCTTCGCCGGCGGGGTGAGCAGCGCCTGCCGCGTGCGGTACGTCAGCGGCGCGCCCGCGCACCGCGCGGCGGCCCGCGCGCGCAGCTCCCAGCGGCCCGCGGGGGCGCCCTTCGGCGGCGTCACCCGCCAGCGGGTGACCACCTCGGCGCCCGGCGCGAGCCGGCCGCGCGGCCTGCGGGTCGCGGCGCGCACCTTCCAGCCCTCCGGGACCTGCAACTGCACCCGCGGCTCGGTCCACGGGCTGCCGGACCCGTTGTGCAGGGTGGCGGTGACGGTCAGCACCCGGCCGGGCTCGGCGTAGGGCGGGGCGGCGATGCGTACGCCGAAGGGCTCGCGGTCGTACGTGTCGCGCCACTCCCGCCGCATGACCTGCACCAGCCGGGCGGCGATGTCCGGCCGGTCCGCGACCCGGTCGACGGACTCGGCGGGATCGTCCGCCAGGTTGTACAGCTCCACCTGCCAGCGGTCGGCCGGGGCCCTGCGGTCCTTGCCGGGTGCGAAGCGCACCGCCTTCCAGTCGCCGGCGCGCACCGCCTCGGAGATCCGGCCGATCCGGTCGTGGTCGGCGGCGCGGGCCAGGGGCGTGGAGGCCCGCTCGTTGCGGTACCAGTACAGGAACTCGTGCCGGGGCGCGGGCCCGGTGCCGGTGAGCAGCGGGGCGAGGGAGAGCCCGTCGACGTCCCGGGGCGCGGGGGCGCCGCCCAGCTCGGCGAGGGTGGGCAGCAGGTCTATGTGGGGCGTCGGCCGGTTCACGACGCCCCGCCGGATGCGGTACGGGGACCAGGCGATGAACGGCACCCGGATGCCGCCCTCGTACAGATTCCGCTTGTAGCCGCGCAGCCCCTGCTCGCGCTGGAAGAGCGCCGGCGTCACGCCGCCCTCCTCGTGCCGGCCGTTGTCGCTGGTGACGATCACCACGGTGTCCTCGGCGATGCGGCGCGCGTACAGCTCCTCGATCACCTGGCCGACCATCCGGTCGAAGTTGGCGACCTGCGCGGCGTGCCCCTTGTCCTCCGGCTTCCAGTCCGTGTCGCTGTACTCGCCGGTGTCCGGCACGGTGCTCGGGGCGTGCGGCACGTTGGGGGAGAGGTAGAGGAAGAACGGCTCCTCGGCGTGGCTGCGGATGAACTGCAGGGCGCGCCGGGAGAACTGCTCGGGCGCGTACGTCCCGCGCCCGCCCTCCCCGTTGCCCGCGAGCGGGACGCGGCGGCTGTTGTGCCAGAGGTACTGCGGGAAGTAGTAGTGCGCGTGCCGGTGCGTCAGATAGCCGTAGAACTCCTCGAAGCCCCGGTAGTTGGGGTGGCTGTGCTGGTCCGGCTCCTCGGGGCCGAAGCCCCACTTCCCGATGCACGCCGTGCGGTAGCCGCGGGCCTGCAGCAGCTCGGCGACCGTGGTGTCGGCGTCGCCGATGGAGGGCTGGATGCCGCGCATCGGGTTCTCCCTCACCCGGGCCCGGCCGCTGTGCAGGCCGGTCAGCAGCGAGGCGCGCGACGGCGCGCAGACCGGCGCGGAGGCGTACGCGGCGGTGAACCGCAGTCCCTCGTCCGCGAGCCGGTCCAGGTGGGGGGTGCGGATGAGCCGCTGACCGTACGAGCCCAGCTCGCCGTAGCCGAGGTCGTCGGCGACGATCAGCACGATGTTGGGGCGGTCGCCGCGCGGGCTGCCCGGCGCGGCGGCGAGCGGGGCGGGGGTCAGGGCCGCGCCGCCGGCGCCCCCGGCCGCGGCCGCGAGGAACTGCCGTCGGGTGGTCAACCGGCTCCCCCCTCTCGGACGACTGGTGCCGATGAGCAGCGCCGTCCGGAGGCGGTGGCGGGGCGGGCACGCAGTGTCCCGGGGCCGCTTCACCCGGCGGGGGTGGACGGGTCCGGCTGCCGGGTCCGCCGTGGCGGAAGCCGGGCCGGAAGCGGTGCGAGACGCCCGTATCCGGGGTATGGCCGGGCGTCCGACTGCCGCGCCGTCTGGTCGGGACGGCGAATGGCCGCGCAGGGGTGACCTACGGATCAGTTCCCCCCGGACTGCGTCTACCCCGTGCGCTTGCGTACGGCTTGACGTTTCGAGGGGGACCCTACCACCAACGATCGACGCTCCCACGCGCGTTGAGGGCTCGCGGAGGCTCAGCTTCCGGTCGCTCCGGAGGCCCTACTTGCGTCCCTCGCGCCCCTCACGCCACTCGCGTACCAGCGTGTCGGCGTCCAGCGGGGCGAGCCTCAGCGGCGGGCCGACGGCGGGCGCGCGGTGCGCCGCGCGGATCTTCTCGTTGACCTCCGCGACGATTTCGCGCACCTCCCGCTCGCTCCGCGCCCTGGTCACGGCGGCGAGCGCGGCCTCGGCCTCCTTGCGGACGGCGAGGGAGGGCGGCAGCGCGGACAACTGCTCGCGCGCCATCTTCGCCTTGACCCACCACAGCTCGTCGTACGGCCGGTCGAGATCCGCGAGCGGCTTGCCCTTGCCCGGGAGGTCGTCGAACTCGCCGCGCTCGGCCGCCTCCCGGATCTGCCGGTCGATCCAGGACTCGAAGCTCACACCCGGGGGCTTGCGTTCGGTCATGCGCGATGCTCCCTCCGCTCGCGGCGGTCGCCGATCGGCTGTTCTCCCACCTCAACGGTACCGGCGGCGCCCCGGCACGCGGCGCGCGGGCGGCGTCGCGCCGATGGCGGCTCTCAGCTTGCGCACACCTTGGTAACAATTCAGACAATGGCCTCGGAAGGTGTCCACCCGGCCCCCGAGAGGGAGACCCACGTGCCCCGTCTGCGTTCCGCGCGCCGTGCACCGCTGCCGCCGCGCCGTGCCCCGCGCCCCGCGCGCCCCACGCCGCGGCTCTCGCGGCTGCCGCGCTCCGCGCACCTCGCCGGCGCCGCGGCCACCGTCCTCGTCCTCTCGGTCACCGCCGCGTCCTGCGCCCTGCCCGGGCAGGGCGGCAGCGCCTCCGCCGCCGACGCGGCGGCGGAGCTGGTGCTGCAGCCCGTCGCCGACCGCGGGCATGACCCGTTCACCCCGAGCACCGCGACGCCCGACGGCGCCGCGCCGTCGCCCTCCCGCACCGCCGCGACGCCCGACAGCCCGCCGCCGGCGGAGCCGAGCAGGCACCAGTCGGTGCCGGGCGGGAAGGCCGGGCTCTACGGCGGCGTACGGAACGTCGCGAGCTGCGACGTCGACAAGCAGATCGCCTTCCTCGGCCGCGACGCCGGCAAGCAGGCGGCGTTCGCCCGCACCCTGCGGGTCGACGAGGGGGATCTGCCGGGCTTCCTGCGCGAACTCACCTCCGTGCTGCTGCGCTCCGACACCCGCCTCACGGGCCACGGCTTCGCGGACGGCGAGGCGAGCCCGTTCCAGTCGGTGCTCCAGGCAGGCACCGCGGTGATGGTCGACGACAAGGGGGTACCGCGGGTGCGGTGCGCGAGCGGCAGCCCGCTGACGGCGCCGGAGAAGCTGAGCGGCAACGACCGCTACGGTGGCACGGGCTGGCGCGGCTACCGGCCGTCGCGGACCGTCGTGGTCACCCCGGCGCAGCAGGCGCTGTCCAGGCTCGTCATCGTGGACGTCAACACCGACCTGTGGTTCGAGCGGCCCGTCGGCGCGCGGCCCGGCGAGGACCGGAAGCTGCCGCAGCCGCCGCGGGACCACTTCAACCCGCCGTCGCCCAGCGGCTCCCGCAGCCCCAGCGCCGAGCCCACGGGCAGTCCCGGGCCGACCACCGAGGGCCCGTCCGAGGGGCCCGGCACCGAGTCCGGGGAGCCGAGCACCGCCCCGCCGCTGCCCGGCGGCATCGACGAGGAAGAGGACCACGAGCGCGTCTCCGCGGGCGAGTCGTCGGGCGCGTCAGCCCGGTGATCCCGCCGGCTCCGCCGCGGTGCCCGGCGCCGCCCGGGGCGCGGCGGGCCGGCGCCGCACCGGCGCCAGCGTGAACCCGCGCGGCATCAGCGTCAGCCGCTCGGCTATGTCCAGCCGGTAGCCGGGGTCGGCGCGCAGCTCGTACCTGCGCAGCAGCAGCCCCAGTACGAGCGTCGCCTCGTGCAGCGCGAACTGCCGCCCGATGCACGCCCGCTCGCCGGTGCCGAAGGGCTTGAAGACGTGCCCGGGCCGGGCCCGTACCCGCTCAGGCAGGAAGCGGTCCGGGTCGAAGCGGTCGGCGTCCTCGCCCCAGACCGCCGGGTCGCGGTGCAGGGCCGGGATCAGGACCAGGGCCCACGCGCCGGCCCGCATCGGGTGGACGCCGCCCAGCATCGTGTCCGTACGGGCGGCGCGGGTGAACGCGGGCGCCGTGGGCCACATCCGCAGCGACTCGTCCAGCACCCGGCGCACGTAGCGCAGCTTGCTCACCTGCCGGTACGACGGATCCCCGGCCGGCCCCCACACCCGGTCCACCTCGGCGCGGGCCCGGGCCGTCACCTCGGGGTGACGGGAGAGGTAGTACAGCGCGAAGGAGAGCGCGCCCGAGGTCGTCTCGTGCCCGGCGACCAGGAACGTCAGTATCTGGTGCCGGATGTTCTCCGGCGACAGCCGCTCCCCGGTGCGCGGATGGCGGGTGTGGAGCATCAGCCCGAGCAGGTCCTGCGCCTCCGGGTCCGCGCGCGCGGTGCGCTCCCGTACGACCCGGTCGACGACGGAGGTGAGATACGCGGCGTCGGCGCTGCCGCGGCCGGGAACGCGGTTCTTCACCGGGCTGAACGGCCGGGGCACGTCGGCGCCCTGGGCGTGGCGCAGGGAGCGGACCATGGCGGCGACGAAGGGGTGCTGCTCGGTGCGCTCGAAGGAGCCGAAGTCGTAGCCGAAGCCGGTGTGGGCGATGGTCTCCAGGGTCAGCTTGGTCATGTCGGCGGAGACGTCGGCCGCGGTGCCCGCGGCGGCGTGCGCGTCCCAGGCGGCGGTGAGCCGGGAGGCCATCGCGAGCATCACCGGGTGGTAGCGCTCCATGGCCTCGCGGGTGAAGGCGGGCGCGAGGATGTCGTGGCCGAGCTGCCAGTTGGGCTCGTGGCTGTGCGCGGTGAAGAGGCCGTCGCCGCCCACCTCGCGCAGGTTGTAGACCGCGAGCACGACGCGCTTGGTGAACCGCGACTCGTCCGCCAACTCGGCGACCAGGTCCGCGCCGGAGACCACCACGATCTCCAGCCCGAAGATCTTGCGCCGGAAGATCGGCCCCAGCTCCCGGGCCAGCCGCAGCGAGTCCTGTACGGGCGTGCCGGGGTCGAGGCCGAAGACGTCGCCCACCACCGGCAGCCGGTGGCGGGGGCGGGGGATGCGGCTCAGCTCCGGCCAGGGTGCGGGACGGGTGCGTAAGAACGGCGTCGCCATCGTGCCCTCCCTTATTGAACTCGATTCAGTAAGCAGCGTGCGGCAGTGCTGAACCGGTGTCAAGTAAGGTGGCGCGATGGCTCGTTCCGGCGCTCGGGGTACGCAGACGGGGCGCCCGCGCACCCGCATGGGCACCGAGGAGCGGCGCCGGCAGTTGCTGCGGATCGGCGCCGAACTCTTCGCCGAGCGGCCCTTCGACGACGTCTGGATCGAGGCGGTCGCTGAGCGCGCCGGCGTCTCGCGCGGGCTGCTCTACCACTACTTCCCGACCAAGCGGCAGTTCTACGCGGCCGTCATCCGGCACGAGGGCGAGCACCTGCTGCGCATGACCGAGCCGGACCCGGACACCCCCGTCGGCCGGCAGGTGCAGCAGGGGCTGGAGGCGTACCTGCGCTACGCCGAGGAGCACGCGCGCGGCCTGCGCGCCTTCCACCGCGCCTCGGCCACCGGGGACCGGGAGATCCACGAGATCCACGAGCAGCTCCTCGCCGAGCAGGAGCGCCGGATCGTCGCGGTGCTCGACGCCCAGGCCGCCGCCGGGCTGATCGACGGGCCCGCCCCCGCGGCGCTGCGGCTGGCGGTGCACGGCTGGCTGGCGTTCGTCACGGCGGCGGTCCTGGACTGGCTGGAGCGCGGGGAGCCGTCGCGGGCGGAGGTCCGGGAGGTGTGCACCCGGGCGCTGCTCGGGGCGCTGGAGGGAGCGCGGGGGGACTGAGGCGCCGGGGCCGCCCGCCGCACGGCGGCCGCGGACCGGGCCGGCGCGGGGGACCGGACGGCCGCGCCCGTGGGCCGCCGCCCGTCCGCCGGGCGGTCCCCGCGGGGCCGCCGCCGCTCGACTCGTGAGCCGCGGGCCGCGGCCCTACGCTGGTGAGCATGGCCGCGCGAGCACTGGACGCCACCGGGGCCGCGGAACTCGTACACGCCGCGACCGCCGCGCCCTCCATGCACAACGCACAGCCGTGGCATTTCCGCTGCCACCTCGGCCACCGCACCGTCGAGATGCGCGCCGACATGGAGCGCGCCATGCCCGCCGCCGACCCCGAGCGGCGCTCCCTCCACGTCGGCTGCGGCGCGGCCCTGTGCAACCTGCGGGCCGCCGCGGCCGCCGCCGGCTGGCGGACCAGGACCGAGCTGCTCCCGGCCGAGCACGAGCCGCTGCTGCTCGCCTCCGTCCGGCTCACCGGCGCGGAGCCCGGCGAGGAGACCGACGCGGCGCTCGCCGCACTGGCCGAGCAGATCCCCCGCCGGCACTCCAGCCGCTGGCCGTTCGCGGAGAGGCCCGTACCGCCCGCCGATCTGGCTGACCTCGTCGAGGCGGCGCGTACCGAGGGCGCGAAGCTGGTGTTCCCCGACGCCTGGCATGCGGCGTCCCTGCTGGAGCTGGTGCAGGACGCCGAGGTACGCGACGCCGAGACGCCCGACCGTGCCGAGGAGCTGGCCCGCTGGACGCACCCGTGGCCGGACACCGCGGACGAGGGCGTCCCCGGCTACGCGTACGGCCCCCGGCGCCGGGGCGGCACCGCCCCGATGCGCGACTTCGCCGGCCGCACCGAGCCGCCCGGCCGGACCAGCGCCCCCTTCGAGAGCGTGCCGAACATCGCCCTGCTCGGCACCGCGCACGACAGCCCGGCCGAGTGGCTGCGTGCGGGCCAGGCGCTGGAGCGGGTGCTGCTGACGGCCACCCGCGCCGGGCTCGCGGTCTCGCTGACGAGTGAGGCGCTGGAGTGGTCCGACCTGCGCGCGCTCGTCCGTGACCCGCTGACCGACGTCGGCCAGGTCCAGATGGTGCTGCGCATCGGCTACGGGCCCCGCGGCCCGACGACGCCGCGCCGCCCGCTCTCGGAGGTCATGGAGGTCATCTGAGCGCCGGCCGCCGCCGCCCGGCACGTACGCGAAGGTGCCGGAAACGGCGAACGGCAAGGAGCATGCGCTCCTTGCCACTCTCAACGTATAGCGCACCCCGGGGCTTGCGGCAAGCCCCACGGTTTGTTGCAGAATCTCCGCCGAAGCCAGGACCTGCGGAAACGGGAGATTCATGAGCGACGTGATCATCGCCGGGGGCGGCCCGACCGGGCTGATGCTGGCGGCCGAACTCCGGCTGCACGGCGTGCGCGTGGTGGTGCTGGAGAAGGAGCGGGAGCCGACGAAGGTCGTGCGGGCGCTGGGGCTGCACGCGCGCAGCATCGAGGTGCTGGACCAGCGCGGCCTGCTGGAGAAGTTCCTCGCGCTGGGCACGCGCTACCCGGTCGGCGGCTTCTTCGCCGGCATCGCCAAGCCCGCGCCGGATCGCCTGGACAGCGCGCACGCGTACGTCCTCGGCCTCCTGCAGACCCTCACCGACCGGCTGCTGGAGGAGCACGCCGCCGAGGCGGGCGCCGAGATCCGCCGCGGCCGTGAGGTGACCGGGCTGAGCCAGGACGGGGACGGCGTGACCGTGGAGGTGGCCGGATCGGAACCGCTGCGCGCCCGCTACCTCGTCGGCTGCGACGGCGGCCGCAGCACGGTGCGCAAGCTTCTCGGCGTCGGCTTCCCCGGCGAGCCCAGCCGGGTCGACACCCTGCTCGGCGAGATGGAGCTGACCGCGTCGCCGGAGACGGTGACCGCCGTGATGGCAGAAGTCCGCAGGACGCAGCTCCGGTTCGGCCTCATGCCGCTGCCGGACGGGGCGTACCGCGTCGGCGTGCCGGCCGCGGGGGTGGCCGAGGACCGCTCGGTGCCGCCCGCCTTCGACGAGTTCAGGGCGCAGCTGCGCGCCGTCGCCGGCACCGACTTCGGTGTGCACTCCCCGCGCTGGCTCTCCCGCTTCGGCGACGCCACCAGACTCGCCGAGCGGTACCGGGTGGGCCGGGTGCTGCTGGCCGGTGACGCGGCGCACGTCCACCCGCCGGTGGGCGGGCAGGGGCTGAACCTCGGCGTTCAGGACGCGTTCAACCTCGGCTGGAAGCTCGCCGCGGCGCTCGCCGGCTGGGCCCCTGAAGGGCTGCTGGAGAGCTATCACGCCGAGCGCCACCCGGTGGCCGCCGGGGTACTGGACTTCACCCGGGCGCAGATGGAGCTGATGTCCACCGAGCCGGGGCCGCAGGCCGTGCGCCGGCTGATGGCCGATCTCATGGACTTCGGGGAGGTCCACCGGTATCTGATCGAGAGGGTCATGGCGATCGGCATCCGCTACGACTTCGGCCCGGGCCACGAACTGCTGGGCCGCCGGCTACGGGACATGCCGCTGAGCGAGGGCCGGCTGTACGAGCTGACGCGCGCCGGCCGCGGCCTCCTGCTCGACCGGACCGGCCGTCTCTCCGTCGCGGGATGGGCGGACCGCGTGGACCACGTCGTCGACGCCGCAGCGGAACTGGACGTCCCCGCCGTGCTGCTCCGCCCCGACGGACACGTCGCCTGGGCCGGTGAGGACCAGGCCGGCCTCCTCGACCACCTGCCGCGGTGGTTCGGCGCGCCCGCCGCCTGATCCCCGGGCGCCGGCGTCAGTACTCGGCGAGCAACTGCTCCAGCATCTCCTGGCTCGACTCCTGCTTCTCCGCCGCCGCGCAGAGCCCGTCCATCGTCAGCAGGTACCGCTCGACATCGTTGCGCTTGTCGAGGTAGAGGGCGCTGGTCAGTTGCTCGATGTACGCCACGTCCGGCAGGTCCGGCTCCGCGAAGCGCAGGATCGTCAGCGGGCTGACCACGGCCGCGAAGCGGCCGGTGGCGAGGCGGGCGACCTGGACCGTGATGTTCGACAGCCCCAGGATCCCCAGCAGGTGCTTGATCTGCGCGCGCATCACCGTGCGCCCCCCGAGCGGGCGGCGCAGCGCTGCCTCGTCGAGGACCACCCAGTAGCGCGCCGGCCGGTCGGCGTGGCCCAGGATCTGCTGCCTGCGCAGCCGCAGGTCGACGTGGCGCTCTATGGCCGCCTCGTCCGCGTTCGGGTACGCGACCTGGGCGAACGCCCGCGCGTAGTCGGCGGTCTGCAGCAGGCCCGGGATCCGCTGGGCCTGGTAGGAGCGGATCAGCGAGGCGGCTTCCTCAAGGCCGAGGAACGTCTCCATCCAGGCGGGCGTCACGTCGCTGTACTGGTGCCACCAGCCGGTGGTGTTGGCCCCGCGGGCCAGCGCGAGGTAGTGCTCGCGCTCGGCCTCGTCCTCCACCCCGTAGAGCGTCAGCAGGGCGGCGATGTCGTGTTCCTTGCAGCCGCCCCGGCCCAGCTCCAGCCGGCTCAGCTTGGGCTGCGAGGCGCCGATGGTGCGCGCCGCGGCCTGGAAGGTGATGCCGCGCTGCTCGCGCAGCCGTCGCAGGTTGTTGCCGAGGATGATGCGGCGGACGGTGGGGCCGCCTCGGGACGGGGCCGGCAGAGAGTTCGTCTCCGACATGCTTGGCGCGTGCATCGGGCTCCCAGGGATGATCAGGTCGCGCCCTTCAGTCTCGCATCGAAGGAGTCAACGTGTACAGGGAAAGCGATTGTCAAAGTTGAATATGCCTCTGGAACACGGCCGTTACTCCCGTCGGCCGGTCGGGCCGTACGAGCCGTCCGGACGGGTCAGGGGCGCCGCGCGAAGACCGCACGGGCGCGCGGACTGCCGTCAGGCCGCCGCCCCAGATCCTCCAGCGCGGCCGTCGCCACGGTGAACCCGGTGCGCTCCAGGTCCGCCAGCACGTCCGGCAGGCGGAACGTGCGGTAGTACATGACGAACCGCGGGCGCCACAGCGCGTTCCTGACCCGCATCGCGGTGTCGAACCCCCACAGCGCCCAGTACCCCCGGGACCCGACCGGCTGCGGCGCGGGGACGGGGAAGGCGAAGTATCCGCCGGGGCGCAGCGACCGGAAGACCTGTGAGAAGAGCGCCGGGCGCTCGCGGGGCAGGAAGTGGCCGAAGGCGCCGAAGCTCACGGCGAGGTCGAAGGCGGGCGCGAAAGGCAGCGCCAGGGTGTCCGCACGCACCCAGCGCATCGAGGGCGGGTCTGCGGCGTCCGCGTACGCGCGCCGCGCCTCGGCGAGCATTCCGGCGCTGAAGTCGACGCCGACGACCCGCTCTTTGCACAGCCGGCGCAGCGTCCCCGCGCCCGCGCCCGTCCCGGTGCAGACGTCGAGGCCGTGCACGAACGGCCCCAGCGGCTCGACGGCGGCGGCGAACGCGTCCAGCACGCGGTCGGGGGTGCGGAACGGGGAGCTGTCGAATTTCGGCGCCAGCAGGTCGTAGCCGCGTTCCGTGGAGGACATCGCCTGCACGGTCAGCTCGAGAAGGGTCGGGCCCTCGGGACTGAACATCGTCGATCAGCGTAGTGGCGCCGCGCGCCCCCGCACGCCGCGCGCCCCCGCACGCCGCGCGGGCCCCGGGTGCCGGGCCGTTGACATACGCGGCCGGCTGGCCCCAGACCCGGCCCGGCGTTGACGAACGCTCGTGCGCAGGACGCACACCCGGGATGAAGGGTGGCATGGCGGAGATCCTCACCCTGCGGGACGCGGTGGCCGAGCTGGTGCTGCGACGGCGACACGGTGGCGAGGGGGAGGGCGATGCGGTGGACCTCGTCGCCGAGGAGGGAGACGCTCTGGGCGGCCCAGTAGCGGCGGAAGGGGCGGTCGCGGAGCAGCCCGGGGAGGGCGGGGCGGCTCACGACGAGGGGTGCGGGGGCCCGGGGCGGTGCTCCGGGGCGGGCGGGGGAGGCGTGTCTGCCGTGTCTGCCGTGTCTGCCGTGTCTGCGGTGTCCTCTGTGTCCGGCCCGGTTGGCGGGTCGACGAAGGCCAGGCGCAGCAGGCTCACCAGCCTCGCCCCCTCCGGGCGCCGCGCCGGGTCCGCGAAGCGGTCGTCGTAGCGCGAGAGCAGCCGGGTCATCTCCTCCGTCAGCCCGGTCAGCTCCTCGGGCGTGAGGTAGAGGCTCCAGTCCCCGGAGTACTCCGCCGCCTGCCACGCGCGCGGCAGCCGGTGGCGGACGGCGAGCGCGGCGCCCAGCTTCCGCACGTACGCGTCGACCTGCGCCATCGTCAGGTCCCCGACGGCCTCCGTCGCGGCCGGGTCGTCGTACGCGGCCTCCCAGTGCGTCGTACGCGCCGTGGCCCGCCACGGCTTCTCCCGCCCCCGCCCGCCGCCGCTCTGCTCGACGAGCCCGTACTTGGCGAGCATCCGCAGATGGTACGAACACCCGGCGACGGACTCCCCCGTCAGCTCCGCGGCCCGGGTGGCGGTGAGCGGCCCGTGCCGGCGGAGCAGGCCGACCAGCTCCATCCGGGTGGGGTGGGCGTAGGCGCGCAGGGCGCGGGCGTCGGTGAGGTCGATGCGGTCCGGCATGCATCTAAAGGTACCTTTAGAAAGGTTCCTTTAGAAGCATCGCGGGTGAACCGGGAGGAGAATGGGACCGATGGACCTGGAGAGCGTCGCGGACGAGCTGTACGGGCTGCCGCCGGGCGAGTTCGTCGCCGCCCGCGGTCGGCACGTCGCCGCGGCGCGTACGGCCAAGGAACCGGCGCTCGCCAGGCAGATCGCCGCCCTGCGCAAGCCGACGCTCGCCGCCTGGGCCGGCAACCTGCTGGTCCGCTCGGCGCCCGACCAGGTCGACGCGCTGCAGCGGCTCGGCGAGGGGCTGCGCGCGGCCCAGGACCGGCTCGCGGGAGACCGACTGCGCGAACTGACCCGGCAGCGCAACGCGCTGGTCGCCGAACTCGCCCGCGAGGCCCGCCGGCTCGCGGCCGAGGCCGGCCAGCCGGTCGGCGACGCCGTCCAGCACGAGGTGGAGACGACCCTTCACGCCGTCCTCGCCGACCCGGACGCGGCCCGCGAGTGGGCCGCGGGCCGCCTCGCCAAGCCCCTCACCACCCGCCCCGGCTTCCCGGGCACCGCGACCACCGCCCCCGCGCCCACCTCCTCCCGCCGCCCGGCCCGCAAGCGCCATCTCAAGCTCGTCGAGGACCCGGCGAAGGCCCGCGCCGAGGAGCTGACCCGGGCCCGCAGAGAAGCCAAGGCCGCCGAGCGGGAGGCCCGCGATCAGGACAAGGCCCTGCGCCGCGACGAATTGCAGCGGGACAGGGCGGAATCCCGCCTCGAAGAGGCCACCGCCCGCGTCGCCGACCTGACGGAGCAACTGCGCAGCGCCGAGAGGGCCGAATCCGACGCCCGCGAAGCCCTCACCCACGCCCGCCGCACCCTGACCGCCACGACCCGGGCCACCCGCGAATCCCGCAGAGCGGCCGACAGGGCGGCGGCGAAGGTGACGGACCTGGAATCCGAACCGGACCCCTGAGCCGCTTTTCCGGCACGCCCCTGCCGGGCCCGCGGTGATATGTTCATGGCTTTTCGGACATGGGCGGAAGGTGCGGACGGGTGGGGACTTCGCCGCGTACGGGGGCGTTCGAGCGGCAGCGGCAGCGGTGGTGCTGCTGGTGACGGCTTGCGGCGGAGCAGGCGATGACGGTCCCGGCGCGGAGGAGGATTCGCGCCCGTCCTCCCCCGCGGCTCAGGACGAGGACCGGGCCGAGCCGCTGAGCAAGCAGGGCATCAGGCAGGCCCTGCCGCGAAAGTCGGACTTCGGCCGCGACTGGGACGTGGGTCCGGTGGAGACGGAGAAGGAGTACCTGGACGACGGGGGCAAGGCCCCGCCGTCCGACCGCTGGTGGCACCTGATGATGAACTGACCGCGAAGCTCTTGGATACGGCCGCGGCGCGGCTGCACGACGCTGTCGTCGCCGAGCAGAACTGAGCTCGGACGGCCGGACCCGAGCACCGGCCCGTCCCGCGGGTGTCACGCCCGGGAGGTGGGCGGTGTCTGGATGGGGACCGGATCGTTTGAGTGAGGAGAGATCGTGACGTTGCGTGTTCCCAGGGCGGAGCTTCCCGGCGAGATGCGGGAGGCCATGGTGAAGCAGTTCGGCGCGTTGCCCGAGCCCGTGGAGGTGCTGTTCAACCACCCCGACGTGGCCGTCGACAATCTGGAGTTCGCCGCGAAGGCGGCCTCCTGGCGCGCCGTCGACGCGAGCCTGAAGTCGTTCGCCCACATGGCGGTCGCCGCCCTCGTCGGGTGCAGTTGGTGCCTCGACGTCGGCTACTTCCAGGCGCGGAACGAGGATCTGGATCCGGCCAAGGCCAGCCAGGTGCCGCGGTGGCGGGACTCGGACGTGTTCTCGCCGCTGGAGCGCGAGGTGATGGCGTACGCGGAGGCGATGTCGGTGACGCCGACCGCCGTCACCGACGCGCAGGCCGCGAGCCTGCTGGCGCAGCTCGGCGCCGCGGGACTCGTGGAGCTGACCGCGTTCGTCGGGTTCGTCAATCTGTCGACACGGGCGAACACCGCCCACGGCGTCACCTCGCAGGGTTTCTCCGAGTCGTGCGAGATCCCGCTGGCCGGCCGCACGGAAGCCGCCGGCCGGGCATGACCACGGCGCCCGACGACCCGTTCGTCACCCACCGCAGCCTGCTCTTCACCGTCGCCTACGAGATCCTCGGCTCGGCGGCGGACGCGGAGGACGTCCTCCAGGAGTCCTGGCTGCGGTGGGCCGCCGCCGACCGGTCGGAGGTGCGGGACGCGCGGGCGTACCTCGTACGGACCGTCACCCGGCAGTCCCTCAACCGGCTGCGGACGCTGGCGCGGCGGCGCGAGGACTACGTCGGCGAGTGGCTGCCGGAGCCGCTGCTGACCACGCACGACGTGGCCGAGGACGTCGTGCTCGCGGAGAGCGTGTCGATGGCGATGCTCACCGTGCTGGAGACGCTCGGGCCCACCGAGCGGGCGGTGTTCGTGCTCCGCGAGGTCTTCGACATGCCGTACGGCGAGATCGCCGAGGCCGTCGGGAAGCCGGCGGCCACCGTGCGGCAGATCGCCCGGCGGGCCCGCGGGCACGTGGCGGCCCGCCGGCCGCGGGTGCGGGTCAGCCCGTCCGAGCAGCGGGAGGTGGTGGAGCGTTTCCTGGCAGCGCTGCACACCGGTGAACTGCAGGAGCTGCTGGCGGTCATGGCGCCCGACGTGGTCCTGGTCGCGGACGGCGGCGGGATCGTGGCCGCGGCGCTGACGCCGATCCGGGGCGCGCACACGGTGGCGAAGCTGCTCGCGACGGCGAACCGGGCGGCGCTGGCGACGGCCGCCGTCTGGTTCAACGGCGCCCCCGCGGGCCGGGTCGAGTTCGACGGGGAGCCGGCGGCGGTGAGCCTGGAGCTGGCGGACGGGAAGATCACCCGGATCTACGTCGTACGCAACCCGCACAAGCTCACCCGCATCGACCACCCCGCCCGCCTCACCAGGTGACGCACGGACGCCGCGCGGCGCGGCAGACGGCAGGGTTCGCGCCGGATCCGGCTCCCTGGACCGAGTGCCGGACGGGGACCGGCTCCCACGGCACACTGGTGCGGGTCCGGCCCGAATTCGAACGCACGAGGAGCGCCGATCATGTCCGAGCAGCACTTACCCGACGGAACCAGGTCACTGGACCAGCAGCGGCCGCACTCGGCGCGCGTCTGGGACTACTGGCTGGGCGGCAAGAACAACTACGAGGTCGACCGTGAAGTCGGCGATCAGATGGCGGAGGTCGTGACCGACGTCGTGGAGGCCGCGCGGGCCGACCGCGGCTTCCTGACGCGGTCGGTGCGTCACTTCGCCGCCGACGCCGGGATCCGCCAGTTCCTCGACCTCGGCGCCGGACTTCCCACCAACCACAACACCCACGAGGTCGCGCAGGACGTGGCGCCGGAGTCCCGCGTCGTCTACGTCGACAACGACCCGCTCGTCCTGCGGTACGCCGAGGCGCTGCTCACCAGCGGCCCGGAGGGCGCCACCAACTACGTCGACGCCGACGTGCGCGAGGTGGCGGCCATCCTCGAACAGGCGGCGAAGACCCTGGACTTCGGTCGGCCCGTCGCCGTGATGATGCTGGGGATCGTGCAGTTCGTCGTCGACGACGCGGAGGCGCGCGAGGTCGTGCGCCGGTTCGTCGCGGCCGTCCCCGCCGGCAGCTATCTGGCGCTCGCCCACCCCGTCAAGGGCGTGAGCAGCGAGGTGGACGGCGTTCTGCAGATGTGGAACGAGGCGAGCGTGGACCCGCAGACGCTCCGCACCCACGCCGACGTCGCCGGCTACTTCGACGGCCTGGAGATCCTCGAACCGGGCGTCGTCCCCTGCGCCCAGTGGCGCCCCGAGGACGCGGCCGTCGGCCAGAACCGCCCGGTCGCGCCCTGGCGGGTCTGCGCGGTGGGCCGCAAGCCCTGACCTCGCGCCGGGGCGGCCCCTGGGGCCTGCCTGAGGACGGTGACGAGGATCAGTCGTCGTCGGCGACCCGGATGATCGTCTTCCCGGGGGTGCGCCGGCCTGGGGTGAACCCGGCCGCGTACACCTTCACGATGACGTCGTTCTCGGCGGCGTGCGGAGGGGGCAGGCCGGTCAGGGTCATCCCTGCCGGGCCGGCGTCACGGTCGCGGACGGTGATGGCTTGCACGGGTTTCCGGCTCCTTCCGGGCAGCCGGGGGTGACTGCCCGCTCTGAACAGGCGGGTGCGCTCCCGGGGGAGGCGAGCAGTCTCTCAACGGCCGCCACGGTCCGCGTAGCCGGTGAGCAGCGCGGAGAGGATGTCGGTCAGCCGCGGCTGCACCACGACGGAGTGGGAGAGCTCGGGGTCGGTCTGGTAGAAGACGCGCAGTTGCGTACCGGGGCGGCCGCCGCCTGGGAGGCGGTGAGCCGGTCGGCCGACGCGGGCGAGGACTACCCGGTCGCCTTCCCTCCACCCGGCGGCGGGAAGGTGGCGCGGTGAGGAGGCGATCGACCGGCCGTACGTGACCAGGGCCGCCCCACCTCGCTACCGCCGCCGGGCGGTGCTACGCGGCGGTGGCGGAGCCGAGCGGATCCGGGGCGGGCGTCCGGCCCGCGGCCGCCTGGTCGGCCTCCACGCGCTCGCAGACGCGCGCGCACGAGTGGCTGATCAGCCGGGAGACGTGCATCTGCGAGATGCCGAGGTGTTCGGCGATGCCGCGCTGCGTCATGTCGCAGAAGAAGCGCAGATAGAGGATCTCGCGCTCGCGCTCCGGCAGCCGGCTCAGGTGCGGTCGCACGGCCTCGCGGTCCACGGCCTGGTCGAAGCCGGGCTCGGTGCTGCCGAACGTGTCCAGGAGCGAGTAGCCGTCCCCGGCGCCGGGCAGGGCGGCGTCGAGGGAGAGCGTGGCGTAGCTCTCCCACGCCTCCAGGCCCGTACGCACCTCCTCCTCGGTCAGCTCCGCCGCCTCGGCGATGTCCGCGATCGCCGGGAACCGGTCGTCTGCCGTGACGGCCAGCGCCAGCCCCGCGCTGCGGACGCGGTTGCGCAGCTCCTGGACCCGGCGGGGCACGTGGACGCCCCACATGTGGTCACGGAAGTGGCGCTTCAGTTCACCGACGATCGTCGGCACGGCGAAGCTCTCGAAGGCACTGCTGCGTCCCGCGTCGTACCGCCTCACCGCCTTCACCAGGCCGAGGTGCGCGACCTGCTCCAGGTCCTCCAGCGCCTCGCCGCGGTTCCTGAACTGGCGGGCCAGCCGCGCGGCCATCGGCATCCATGCGCGGACGACCTCCTGCCGCAGGGCCTTCTTGTCCGGCCCCTCGGGCATCCCGGCCAGCCGGCGGAACTGCGCGGAGGTGTCGGGTGCGTCGTGGTGCGGGTGCTTTCTCCTTGTCCGGACGTGTGCCACGGGGGCCTCCCTCGGACGGGTCGTGCGCGTTCGATTGAGGGGAGCGACGGCGGCGGCAGGGTGACCGTGAACTCTTGCGGCGTGCCCCTGATCCGAAGCACGCGGGCCGCCTGCCCGACGCCGTCTGATGCAAACAGGGCTCCTACGGCCTGTTCCAGAATACGCCGGTACGGCACACCGCACGAACGGTCGCCGGCCCCGCCGAAGCCCCGCCGCCGGATCGCGCTCGGCGACCCCACCGCCACCCACGGTGGCCCGTCCGGCGCCGGCGCGAGAGCGGCCGTTAGGACCCGCCGCGGCGTGGTACCCGGAATGTCCGACCCGGGCACGGCGCGTACGTGACCGGACTGGCGCGCCGCCGTGCCCGCGGGCCGGGACAGCACACACCGCTCGGACAAGGAGCACGACATGACCTCCGTCGATGTGGATCCGGACCTCTCCCTCGCACTCGGTCGCCAGTTGCGCGTCGACGCGATACGGGCCGCTGCCGCCGCCGGATCCGGCCACCCGACCTCGTCGATGTCCGCGGCCGACCTGATGGCCGTGCTGCTCGCGAGGCATCTCCGCTACGACGTCGACCGCCCGGACCACCCCGGCGCGGACCACCTGGTCCTGTCCAAGGGGCATGCCTCGCCGCTGCTGTACGCGGCGTTCAAGGCGGTCGGCGCCGTCGACGACGAGGAACTGCTGACGTTCAGGAAGCTGGGCAGCCGGCTGGAGGGGCATCCGACGCCCATGCTGCCGTGGGTCGACGTGGCCACCGGATCGCTCGGGCAGGGACCGCCCATCGGCGTCGGCATGGCGCTGGCGGGCAAGCGGCTCGCGCACCTGCCGTACCGGGTGTGGGTGCTGTGCGGCGACAGCGAGCTGTCCGAGGGCTCGGTCTGGGAGGCGTTCGAGCACGCCGGATACGAGCATCTGGGCAACCTCACCGTGATCGTCGACGTGAACCGGCTCGGCCAGCGCGGGCCCACCCGGCACGGCTGGGACCTCGACGCGTACGCCCGCCGGGCGCGGGCGTTCGGCTGGCACACCATCGAGGTCGACGGGCACGACGTCGCCGCCGTGGATGCCGCCTACAGCGAGGCCGCGGACGTGGCCGACCGGCCGACGGTCGTACTCGCCCGTACGGTGAAGGGCAGCGGAGTCGCCTCCGTGGCGAACCGGGAGGGCATGCACGGCAAGCCCCTGCCGGACCCCGAGGCGGCGATCGCCGAACTGGGCGGCACCGGCGACCTGCGCGTCGAGCCGCACACCCCGCCGCCCGCCGTCGCGCCGCCGCGCGCGGCGGCGCCGCGTCCGTTGCTGCCGCGGTACGACGTGGGGGACCCGGTGGCCACGCGGGACGCGTACGGGCAGGCGCTGGCGGCGCTCGGCACGGCGCGGCCGGACGTCGTCGCCCTGGACGGCGAGGTCGGGGACTCCACCCGCACCGAGCTCTTCGCCAAGGAGCACCCCGACCGGTACTTCGAGTGCTACATCGCCGAGCAGCAACTTGTCGCGGCGGGCGTCGGCATGCAGGCGTGCGGCTGGATGCCGTTCGCCGCGACCTTCGCGGCGTTCTTCACCCGCGCCCACGACTTCGTGCGCATGGCGGCGGTCAGCCGGGCGAACCTCAGCCTGGTCGGCTCGCACGCCGGCGTCGCCATCGGCGAGGACGGCCCGTCGCAGATGGGCCTGGAGGACCTGGCGATGTTCCGCGCCGTGCACGGCAGCACGGTGCTGCACCCCTGCGACGCCAACCAGACCGCGCGGCTCGTCGCCGCCATGGCGGGCGAGGAGCTGACCGGCGTGCGCTACCTGCGCACCATGCGCGGCGCCCGGCCCGTCCTCTACGGACCCGACGAGGACTTCCCGATCGGCGGCAGCAAGCTGCTCCGCGCCACGCCCGGTGACAGCGTGACCATCGCCGCGGCCGGGGTCACCGTGCACGAGGCGCTGGTCGCCGCCGAGTTGCTGGCCGCGGAGGGCATCGGGGCGCACGTGCTCGACCTGTACTCCGTCAAGCCAATCGACGTCGTCGCCCTGCGCGCGGCGGCGGAGCTGACCGGCCGGATCCTCACCGTCGAGGACCACCGCCCGGAGGGCGGCCTGGGTGACGCGGTGGCCGAGGCGTTCGCCGACGGCCGCGCCGTCCCGCGGCTCGCCCGGCTGGCGGTACGGACCATGCCTGGCTCGGCGACGGGAGCGCAGCAGCTCTCGGCGGCGGGCATCGACGCGGAGGCGATCGCGGCGGCGGCCCGCAACCTCGTCGACGCGGAGGCCGCCCGGCCCGTATGACGGGGAGCGGCAGCGCATCGGCGGCGAGCGGAACGGTCCGGCCCCGGCCCTCGGTCCTCGGCCGAGCGGCGGGGCCGGACCGTGTGCCGCGCCCGCGCACGGTGCCGGCGCCTACGACCCGGAGACGAAGCAGAACGGGTGCCCCGCCGGATCCGCGTACACGCGGAAGTCGCGCCTGCCCCCGTCGTCGTCGGTGTCCAGCGGCCGGGCGCCCAGCTCCAGCGCGTGCCGTTCGGCCGCCTCGATGTCGGTGACCCGCAGATCCAGGTGCAGTTGCTGCGAGTTGTCGTCCGCTCTTGGCCAGTTCGGCGGGCGCAGTCCGGGCGCGCGCTGGAAGGCGAGCCGGGTGCCGTCCGGCGCGAGGAGGTCGTACCAGTCGTCGCCGCGCGAACTCACCTCGCCCCCGAGCAGTCCCCGGTAGAACCGGGCCAGCCGGAGCGGGTCCGGGCAGTCCACCGCGACCAGGCAGAACGTGGCGACGGGCATGGCGACCTCCTCGATGACGACATGACCCACGCCGAATGCCCCGCGGGGCGCATGCTCAATCCGGTGCCCCACGGGTGGCGTACGCCGAAGTCCCCGTTCAGGCCTTGCCCAGCAGCTCCCGCACACCCTCGGCCGTCAGGGCCATCTCTTCCGGCGTGCCCGCATCGACGACCAGCGACGGGCCGTCCGCGGGCCAGCCGCGGGCGAGGTCGCCGAGCTCGACCGCGTTGTAGCGCTCGATCTCGGGGAAGACCTGCTCCAGGCGGTCGGGAGAGGTGAAGACCGGCACCAGCCGGGTGCCGTCGCCCTGCTCCACCACCGGCAGGCTCAGCGCCTGCGCCTGCCCTGGGGGCTCCTCGGCGGGTTCCGGGTCGGGCAGCAGCACCCGGCTCTCGGCGAGCGTGTGCAGCGCTTCCTGGTCCGGACCGTTCTCGGCGACGGTGTGCAGCGCCTGCTGCGCGGCGGAGCGCTGACCGTTCGGGTGGTACGTCATGGGTGTCCCTTCGCTGTGCGGTGCCGGAGGCCGATCTCGGCCCGGGTTCCCCGGACGGGCTCCCTGAAACCGGAGCGCACTACTGACCTCTTTGTCTGTTTGTTGACAGATCCCCGGTGGCCGCCGCGAGGGCACCCGCCCCGGCGGCGATCGGCCTGGCCGGCCCCGGGCCCGAGCCGGTGTCCGCGGCGGCCCGGGGCAAGTCGGCCCGGGCCCTGTCGGCCCGGGTCCCGTCGGCGCCGGTGTCGAAGCCGCCGGCGGCACCACGCCTGTCGTAGCCGGACCCCGGCATCTTGTCGGCGTACAGCCCAGCCGTCGGTAGTTCCAGACACGTGCGCTGTGCGGGACGGACACATCGAGCAGGCGCTCTACGGCGACGACAATGCAGACGGGGCCCGCCAGCACCATCACGCAGCCCACAAGCGCCGGGCCCTGCATGCAGGATACGTACTCTGCCCTCCACACACCGGAGAAGATTCACCAGGTGGCCACCATCAGGCCGCCGACCGCTCCCAGCACTCCTCTGACAACCCTCAACCGTATAGGCGCGGCGCTCGGCCCATCCGTCATTGCCGCGGCCTCTCCGACTTCGCTCCCGGATCCCGGCGCCACATGCACTTTGGGGAAACGTAGCCGGGCGGGCCGGGGACCTGATTCGGTCCACAACCCCAACCCCTCGTGCTCCGCGGCGGGTTCCGGGTCGGGCAGCCATCGGCTCCGCTTCCGCCGCGGCCGGCCGGCTCTCAGGACGCCGGGTGGGGCTGGTCGCCCGCGGTCCATTCCTCCTCGCGCGGCGCACGGAGGACACGGGTGCTGGTCCCCTCAAGGGCGAGATCGAGCATCGGCGCGAAGGTCCCGCCGAAACCGGCCCGTGCTTCGTCGGGCCCCGCTTGGGCAGGATCCTTGCCGTTGGCGGACCGGTAGTTCAGGAAGCTCGTCACCCGGAGCGAGGAGAGGACGAGCCAGGCGTAGGCCTGGTCGGGTTGTGCGGAAGGGTTCTGGATGACCAGACCGGACCGGTTGAGAGGTTCGTAAGGGCCCCACAGTGTGGGAGCGACGAAGCCGTAGAGACCTGTCGGCGCGGAGCCCGCGGGGTGGAACGACCGGCGGGTGGTGCAGAAGAAGAGGTAGTACCGCGACCGGTGGACCACGACGTGCGGGCGTTCGATCTCGTGGTTGACGCCGTCCGCGACCAGCAGGGGCGGGAGCAGGGCCCAGCCACCGGAGGCTGCTCGGGCGATGGCGACCGCACCCATGAAGCCCTCGGGCCCGGGTACGGAGGCGGCGACGAGGAGATATTCGCGCCCGTCTGCGGGGTCGCGAAACCAACTGGGGTCGCGGAAGGCCCTGATCCGCCCCGGACCGCCGTCGAACTCGTCCGCCGGCTCGTAGGAGCGGCCGTCGGAACGCAGGACTTCGCGATGCTCGACGCCCTGCTCGAGTTCGACGGCCTGCCCGCCGGTAAGCAGTTCCGGCCGTGCTTCGACGATTCGCTGGCGGAAGGTCGGGCGGGATTCTCCGGCCCGGCCCGCCGCGGTGTAGAAGACCGACACCGTGCCGTCTGGCCGGATGACCGCGGAGCCTGACCATTCGCGGCTGCCGAGGGACGTGCCGGCGGCGAACACGTGCCCGAGGTCGTCCCAGCGCTCATCCGACCTGGCCAGGAGCCGGATGCGGGCGTGGTCGTGGCGATGCTCCGGATGTCCCGCGGCCGGGGCGGAGAGCGCCATCCAGAGCCCGGCGCCGTGGACGACGGCCGGAGCGCCGTCGGATTGCTGCAGCGGCCACGCGTCCCAGATGTCGTGGTGCGGCAACACGCGGGGCCGCGGCGCCGCGGGGGCAGGTGGTGCGGTGGTCGCCGGGGACTCGACGAGCGCGTCGAGATGGTGGCGGGTCCATCGGGTGGGCCGGGTCCCGCTCACCTCTCACCCACCCCGGCAGCCGGGGCCTGTGCCGCAGCCGGTTCGCGCGGCTCCGCGGTCGCGTTCGTCTCCATGATGCTTACCACTGGCTGGTTCAACCCTTCACCGAGCCCTGCAGCAGGGCTGCTACGAAACGACGCTGGAAGATCAGAAAGATGATCAGTGTGGGTGCCAGGATGAGCAGCGATCCCGCGCACAGGAGGGGGATGTTGGTCCCCCACTGGCCCTGGAAGGCTCCGAGCGCGCCGGCCATGGTCCGGCTGGTCGGATCGTCCACGAGCACGATGGCGAGCAGGAACTGGTTCCAGGTCCACAGGAACAGCAGGATCGCGAGCGACGAGATCGCCGGCATGGCCAGGGGGACATGGATGCGCCAGAACAACTGCCACACGTTGGCGCCGTCGATCTCGGCCGCCTCGGAGAGCTCGTCGGGGACGTTGATGAAGTGCGCCCGCATCCAGAAGATCGCGAACGGCATGAAGAGCCCGATGAGCGGCAGGATGATCGCCCACCTGGTGTTGAGCATGCCCATGTCGCGGACCAGGTAGTACAGCGGGGTGATGATGCCCTCGTAGGGGAGGGTGAGGCCGAACACGAACAGAAGGAAGACCGCGCGGGCTCCCACCATCCTGAGGTGGCCGATGGCGAAGCCCGCCATCGTCGCCAGCACCACGGCGACAGGCACCACACCGACCACGATGAGCGCGCTCGACTTCAGCAGCTCGCCCATGTTCGAGAGCCGGAACGCCTCCGCGAAGTTGCCCCACTGCGGGTCGCTCGGCCACTGCAGTCCCTGCGGGTAGCTCCCGGCGGGGTGCAGGGCGGTGACAAAGAGGCTGATGAACGGGACGACGGTCACCGTCATCAGCAAGACGAGGAACAGCCTTCCGGTCCAGACCTCGCGACGCCCGACGATCACCGGGCCTCCCGTGTGAGTCGTTGGATGGGCAGCACGCACGCCAGCACCAGCACCATCAGCACCACGGCCAGGGCGGAGGCCAGGCCCACCTCCCGGCTGAAGAACGCCAGCCGGTAGATCTGCAGGCCGGGAACCATCGTCGAGTTGCCCGGGCCGCCCTGCGTGGAGATGTAGATGATGTCGAAGCTGGCCAGGGCCGCGATGACCGTGACGGTGACGCAGACGCCGATCTCCTGCCGGAGGCTCGGTACGGTGATCGAGAAGAACTCCCGCAGCGGTCCCGCGCCGTCGATCCGCGCGGCTTCGTACAGCGTCGGGTCGATCTTGCTCATTCCGGCGAGGAGCAGCAGCGTGCAGAGACCCAGCAGGACCCAGGCACCGATCACGCCCACCGCTGGGAGCGCGGTGCCGAAGTCGCCCAGCCACGCACGGGTGACGCCGCCGAGTCCCACCGCGGACAGCACCTGGTTGACCAGACCGTCCGAGGCCAGCAGCCAGCTCCAGGTGATACCCGCGGCTACCAGCGGGATGACCTGGGGGACGAAGAGCACGGTCCTGGCGGCCAGCGCGAGGCGCGTCGTCGCGATACCGCGGATGGTGTTCGCGATCGCCAGACCCAAGACCACCGGGACCGCGCAGAAGTAGAGGATCAACTCGAATGCGTGGAGAATCGTGTCGAGCAGCTCGGGATCGGTGAAGACCTGCGCGTAGTTGTCGAGCCCGACCCAGGTGGACGGTCCGACGCCGTCCCAGTCGTACAGCGAGTACTGCATCGTCAGGCCCATCGGGTACAGGACGAAGACCGCGTAGGCCACCAGGGCCGGCGCGGTGAACAGCCACGCAGCCTTCTGCCGGGAGCGGTGCCGCGGCCGGCGGACGGCCCTGCCGTTCGTCTTCGCCGCCGTCGCAGTCTTCGCCATCCCGATCGCACGGCCGGGGATCGCGCGTGCCATCGGCGTCAGTCCTCGACCTGTCGCTCGTAGTCGCTCTGGACCGCCTCCAGCAACTGCCGGGAGGTCACCTCACCCGCGGCGAGCTTCTGCAACTGCGGGGTCCAGCTCTCGGCGTAGATGGAGCCCGTGGCGTTGGCGATGAAGTCCATCGCACCGTCGGCTGCGGCGATCTCAGCCCCCGCCGCCAGGGTCTCTGCGGTGACCGTCCCCTTCTCCGTCTCCGGCATGGAGGCATCGGGCAGGCCCATCGGGTGCGAGCCGCCGACGTCCACGGCGATGGCGCGGGCCTTGTCGTCGGTCGCCACCCAGTCGAGGAAGAACGCCGCGCAGTCGGCGTTCTTTGCGTTCTTCCCGATGCCGAAGGTCAGCGGCGCCGACATCGTGGCAGGTTTCCCGCCCTCGGCCGCCGGAGGGAAGAGGAAGAAGCCCGCGTCGCCCTTCATCTGCTTGTCCAGGTTGCCGGACTCCCAGTCGCCGTTGAACATGAACAGTCCGTCACCGGCGATGAACTTGCTCATCATCTTCGCGTAGTCCATCGCGTTGCCGTCGGGGTCGAAATAGCCTGCTTCAACCCATTTCTCCAAGTGCCGTGCCGCATCGCGGTTCGGCGGTGTATCGATCGTGGCGCCTTCCTTCTGGAAGATCCATTCGTTGATGGGGCCGGGATCGCCGTAGGCCGCCATCAGGTTCTGGAGGGGGAACGCGAAACCGCCGGTGGCGCCGCCGTTGAACTGCACGATCGGTGTCACGCCGGCCTTCTCGGCCTTCTCGAGCGCACCGTCGAACTCGGCGAGCGAGGTCGGCGGGGACGTCATCCCGATCCGCTCGGCCAGCTTCTCGTTGTAGAACACCCCGGTCATGCTGAAGTTGAGGCCCATCCCGTAGAGCGGCCCCTCTCCCCGCGGGCGCCCGCCGGGGCCGAGGCGCAGTTGCTCCAACTGGCCCTCGGGCCACTTGTCCCAGCCGAAGGCTTTCGCATACCCGTCGAGGTCCTTCAGCAGGTCGTCCTTCACCAGCTCGGAAAGCTGCGGGAGCCGCATCAGGTCCGGCGGGTTCTCGGCAAGGAGCCGCGGCGCGTTCTGCGTGATCACCGCGAACTGGTCCTCACGGATGTTCCACCTGACATTCGGATACTGCTTCGTGAACTCGTCGGTGAGCGCCTTCGGCATCGGGAATCCGGTCTCGAAGTAGCCCTGCATCGTGATCGGTTCGTCGCCGCAGGAGGGGGCACCCGCCACGGCGTCTTTCGTTTCGGTCTGCTCGGGACCGCTGTCGTCTCCCGGCCCGCTGCAGGCAGCAGCGAGCAGGGCGCCCGTCAGCGCGACCAGTCCAAGTGCGGTGTGACTGCGGCTCGTACGACGCGACATGGCGTCTCCCTCGTAGAAGGGTGGAGGTGCCTCCGGCTCTGGACAGGGGACGCCCCGGAGGCGGGCGGGATGTCGGGAGGATCGAAGGCGATCGGCGTCTCGCGGCTGGTTGCTAAATCGGATTAGCGCGGTTAGTGTCATGGCGTGCGCCGTCCCGTGTCAAGCTTCTGTACCGGGTCAATGCGGGGGAGGTCTCTCGGTGAGTCCAGGACGCGTCACGCTGGCCGATGTCGCCAGGCGGGCCGGTGTATCGCCAACCACGGCGTCGCTCGTCCTCTCCGGGCGGGGCCGCGAATTGCGTATCTCCGAGGGGGTCGAGCAGAAGGTCCTCAAGGCCGCCGACGAACTGCAGTACCGGCCCAACATCGTCTCCGTCGGCCTGCGTACCGGTAAGAGCCGGACGATCGGCTTCGTCTCCGACACCGTCGCGACCTCACGGCTCGCCGGCGACATGATCAAGGGGGCGCTCGAAGCCGCGCGGGAGCGCGGCGTGATGCTGTTCATCGGTGAGACCGAGGGCGAGACCGACCTCGAAGGCGGGCTGCTCCAGGCGATGCAGGACCGCCAGGTGGACGGCATCATCCTGGCCTCGATGTTCACGCGGGCCGTGCAGGTCCCCGAAGGGCTTGCCAGCAGTCCTGCGGTCCTGCTCAACGCCGTTGCAGAACAGGCGTCCACGCTGCCGTCGGTCCTGCCGGACGAGGTCGAGGCCGGCCGCGCCGCCGCGCGAGTCCTGCTCGACGCCGGCCACCGCGACGGAATACACGTCATCGGTGCCGGTCCCCGGGTGCGCGACGTACCGCCGGAAGCGCTCGCCGGCGTCGAACGGCTCACCGGTATCCGCGAGGTCCTCAGCCGGGCGAAGGTCGAGCTCGCCAGCGGTCGGGTCTGCGCCGACTGGCAGCCCGAGCACGGCTACGAAGCCACCAGGGAACTGCTCGGCCACGTACATCCGCGTGCCCTGATCTGCCTCAACGACCGGATCGCGCTCGGTGCGTACCAGGCCCTGGACGACCACGGTCTGAAGGTGCCCGCAGACGTCTCCGTGATCTCCTTCGACGACCATCCCATCGCCACATGGATCCGGCCCAAACTCACCACGGTGGCACTGCAGCACTACGAACTCGGCCGAAAGGCCGTCGACGTTCTCTTCACCGAGATCGAGCGGCACCACAAGGGGGTCGGCCCGGACCAACGGACCCACCGCGTGCCCATGCCGGTACGGATGCGCGAATCCGTTGCGCCGCCCGGTGCGTAAGGTCACGCTGTGCGCGTTGGTTTCGATGCGCACCTCGTGAAAGTCGATCCCGAGGGCCGCCGACCAGTTGCGGGTCGCCCCGACTCTCCCCGGTCTACCCCGGCATGGTGCCCTGGTACGAGGCACATCCGGTCCAGTTCGCCATCGCAGGTACGGTCGCCGCCGTGCTATTCGCCGTCGTTCTGACGATCCTGTTGCAGCTTCTCTCTGACACATCGGCGCCCTCGTCGGGATCGGCACGTAGAGTCGGGCCCGTGAACGCCCCAGAGCCCACTGATCCGCAGGCCGAAGCCGCACGAGGTCGTCTTCCTCTCTGGCTCGATCCGCAGGATCTGAGCTGGCTGGCCCGGCACTGCTGCTGCGGCGACGGCGCTACGGAGGAGGACAGGGACCGTTGCGGAAGACTTCGGTTCCGTGCCAGTGCGGCCTTGCACAAGCACGCACCCTCTGGCTGATGGCCGGGAAGGCGTGCGGGTGAGCCGGGTTGAGACCCGAGAGCAAAGCGTCAAGCCGTTCCGCAGGAACCCGTGGCCACGGAGCCCGGACGCGCCGTCTCGAACTCCTCACCCCCGCAACCTGATCACCGGCATGCACGGGCGCACATCGTTCCAGACACCTATCCCCTTGACCAAAGAGAGAGGGGCCGCTAGTACGGCGTGGCCGCGCGGGCCTCGCCGAGTGCGGCCACAGCGGTCTCGATGTCGTGGGCGCGCGTGCGGTGGCTGGTGACGCACAGCCGGATCGCGGGTCGGCCGTCGAGACGTACGCGGCTGATCCACGCCCGCCCGCCGCGTACGACGTGGGCGACCACCGCCGCGTGCCACGCGTCGCTGCGGTCGGGGCCGTGCGCCTCGGCGCCGGGATCGGCGACGCAGACCACCGGCAGCGGGGAGTCGTTGATCCGTGGCCAGCCGTCCTCCGCCAGCCGCCGGGCGAGCAGGTTCCCCAGCTCGGTGTCGCGTTCCACCTGCCGGGCGAAGGCCCCCCGGCCCGCCGCGGCCAGCGCAAGGAACACCTTCAGCCCCGCGAACCGGCGCGACCACTGCACACCGGTGCGGTACGGGTCCGGCGCCGTGTCGCTGTCCGGGGGCATGTACCCGGTGCTCACCCGGAAGCTCTCGGCCAGGGCACCGGGGTGCGCGGTGAGGAAGAGGCCCGCGCCCATGGGAGCGGAGAGCCACTTGTGCGCGTCGACGGTGACGCTGTCGGCCCGCTCCACGCCCGCGAGGAGGGGACGCAGCCGGTCGGACAGCGCCGCCGCCCCGGCCCAGGCCGCGTCCACATGGAAGTGCAGGCCCCAGGCGGCGGCGAGCCGTGCCAGTTCCGGCAGCGGGTCCACGGCGCCGCCGCCGGTGGTGCCGGCGGTGCCGACGAGCAGGAACGGTGTCCGTCCTGCCGCGACGTCCCCGTCGTAGAGCATGCGGAGCCGGGCGATGTCCATCCGTCCCGCGGAGTCGACAGGAACGAGTCGCACAGCGCGCCGGCCGAGCCCGGTCATCTGCGCGATCTTCAGCCAGGCGAGGTGGCTCTCGGCTGAGGCGTAGAGCACCGGCTGACCCCGCAGGGCGGTGAGTCCGGCGTTCGGGTAGGCGGGGAAGTGCCGGGTCAGGGCGACGACGACGGCGGTGAGGTTGGCTTCCGCGCCGCCCGTGGTGAAGCTGCCGTCCGCGGCGGACGGCAGGCCCAGGCGGCCGGCGAGGAAGCGCAGGACGTGCCGTTCGATCTCGACGGCGGCCGGGGCGTGTTCGTATGCGGCGAGCTGCGGGTTGACGCCGGCGGCGACCAGCTCGCCGGCGACGCCCCACCACGTGGGCGTGGGGACGAACAGGCCCAGATAGCGCGGGTGCGTGGCGTGTACTCCCCAGCGTCGCAGCGCGGCGGTCACCTCCGCGAGCACCTCACCCGCCGGGCGGGGTCCGCTGAAGTCGTGGCCGGCGAGCCAGTCGCGGATCCGTCCGCTGTCCGGCTCTGCGGGCGCCACCGGTCCCTCGGCGACCGCCTCAGCGTGATGCGCGACCAGCTCGACGGCTTCGATGAGGAGCCGGGCACCCGCCGGGGTGCCGATGTCCAGCGGTCCCGGCTGCCCGAGTACGCCGGACGTGGCTTCGACCGCGTCTTTCATGAGCCCACCTTGGAACGGGCCGCGGCGAGCCCTCCAGGACCAAAGACGACGCAATCCACCGGACCAAATGACGCGCCGGGAAGACCGGCCGCGGCACCGTCGTACGGTAGCGGGGTGACGTCCGTGAAGCCGTCGCGGACCGCCCCGTGACCGGCTACACTCCATCCCCTTCTGTGAAACGCCAGGCCAGGCAACCAGACCACTGCCGGAGGCCGGATCGCCATGAGACCACGTTGGTGACTTCTTGCCCCCCACACTCGCCGGTGAGATCGACATCCTTTGAGGAGATGACCGTGTCCTCTGTGATCGTGCGCGGCGCAGAAGGCCCCGGAGCCCCCGCCCACCCGACCGCCCCAGAAGGGACTGACCCCTGCGGAGGACGGCGTCGCGCGGCCAGAGGCGCGACGCGCCTCCCCGGCATCACCAGGGTGGCTTCTTGCGGTTCGTACGGGGAGCGCCGGACAGGCGCGCTGCCGTAGCCCGACGAGCGGTGGCAGAGCAACGGAGGAGCGACGAAGTGACCGAACTGCGGCTGCTGGGCCCGGTGGAACCGCGCGGGGCGGACGGCCGGCAGTACGCGCTGGGGCCACCGCGGCAACGGTGCGTGCTGGCCGTGCTGGCGATGTCTGCGGGGCGGCCGGTCATGGTGGAGACGCTGATCAGGAACGTCTGGCGCGACGAGCCGACCGACGCCGCGCGTGATGTGCTGTACACCTATGTCTCCCGGCTGCGCCGGGTGTAGCGGCACACGGCGGGGGAGGACCCGGACGCTCCGGCACTGCGCCGGGGCAATCGCACCTATCAGGATCGTCATGGAACCGGCAGAGCGGGGCCGGCCCGGGTGAGGGGGCGCCTGCCGCGCGTAGCGCAGAGCCGTGCGGATGCCCTCTTGCCCGTCGCGTCCTGTCCAGCGGGATCGTATTCCTCGCCGGGCGCCGATTCTGAATTGCGCCAAGCAGGTGAGCACTGGTCAGGTCCGCGCAGTGCAGGTCCTTGCCGGTGAGCCGTTCGGGTGTTGATTGACTGCCGCACCTTCGCTTTCGACGGCCGGACTGCTCTGGCGGATAGCGTGAATGCACCCCAGGTGTGGGTGCACCTCACGGTCCCAGAACGGCCGTTCGAGGGCTCTAGCGGTTTCCGACGGGCAGACAATGTGAGGGCCTGACATGTCCAACCACTTCACCGGCCTCAGCCTCGGGCCACCACTCGGCGACCAGCGCCTCGATCTGTGCGACCTCTACGCCTTCGGGGCACCCGGCGATCCGACCAGGACTGTTCTCATCCTCAACGCCAATCCCCAGGCAGACGCCATGCACCCCGACGCTGTGTACCGCCTGAACATTGACAACGACGGCGACTACCTGACCGACCACGCTTTCAGCTGGGTCTTCAGCCCGCCGACATCCGACGGCTCGCAGACATACAGCGTCTTCATGGCAACCGGTGCGGAGTCCCGCAGGCCCGAGGCGGTCGGCACCAAGATCGTGTCGGACGCCGCCGTCTCCTTCGGCCCTCAGGCCAATGTGGTCAGCAGCGGCGACTACAAGGTGGCTGCCGGCAGCCGCAGTGACGCCTTCTTCTTCGACTTCGATGGAATCAAGAACCTGTTCGACACCACCGGCAAGCGGAATTTCACCGCGCCGCATCTGGGCGGAAAATCCCCGTGGACCGGCGTCGACTCCAACGCCAGGGCCAACGTCTTCTCCATGGCCATCGAACTGCCGACCGCACAACTGGCCCCCGATCACGAGCTGCACATCTGGGGCCGGTGCAGCGTCCTGCGCGACGGTGAACTCGTTCACGCGGACCGCGCCGGACACCCGTCAATGAGCAGCTTCTTCAACACCGACGACACGAAGGAGGAGTACAACGCCAGCGAGCCGGTCAACGACCGGGCCAGGTGGACGGACCAGTTCGTCCACCTGCTCGGCCACACCGGCGGCTACTCGCGCCAGGAGGCGATCGTCGCGCTCGACGAGCACGGCCTGCTGCCCGACGTGCTGCACTTCAACCCCTCCATGCCCGCTGCGTATCCCAATGGCCGGACATTCACGGAAGACGTCATCGATATCCGCGTCGCGTTCCTCACCAAGAACGAGGCGCCGCCCACCGGCCTGACGCCGCACACCGACACCCTGGACCGGTTCCCCTACCTCGGCGACCCGCACCCGGCAACCACCTCCTGACGGTCCCCGTGAGGGTGTGCCGCAGCCCCGGAGCCCCACGACCTCATCGGGCCCGACGGGCTCGCGATCCGCGACGTCTGCCGGTCTTGGCCGGCCATGCGAAGAATGCTCTCTCGTCGGTCGCGGCCGCCGTCGCCGGTGTGTGCTGTCCTGTCTCGTGCCCGCCGACCATGTCGTGGTCGTCACCGCCACCGCGGAGACAGAACTCCCGGCGAACGAGGACGAGGTGGAGATGGGTGCGGGTGACATCCCGCGCGAGGTCGCCCTTGAGGTCGAGGACACGGTGTGCTCCCGCTCCGGCGCTGCCAGGCCGGCGCCGGAAGCCGGGTTCGCCTGGCCGGCGGCGGGCTGGGCGTTCGACGAGAACGGGAAGGTCCCGATGGCGGTGGAGGGACAGCCGCGTATCGAGGTCGGGCACCATTACCTCATGGCCATCCCGTGGGAGCCTGCGGTCACCGTCGACGGCGAGACCGTCCCCGGGAAATGGAATGGCCTGGACGAGAACGCCGTGCTCCCGTACGACGACGGGTGGATCGGAAAGGGCGAGTCCGAGGGCGCCGAGACGACCGCCCAGAAGGCCGAGCATGCGGACGAGGGCGCGGACGGCCCCTCGATCGAGAAGAAGTTGAGCGGCAAGTCCGCGACCGGTCTCGCCGCCGCGCTCGACGCTGCGAAGCCCGTCGAGAGGCAGGAGGGAGAGGGCCCCGCGGACCCCGACGGCACACGGGCCGCCGCGCAGTCCCCGGCGGCGGCTACTCCGTCCCGGGCGTGGCCTGGCCACGCGGGCTCGCGGATCGTCCGGCCTGCTCCCCGGCGGACTCGTGGATCTTGGCCGCTACGGTCCGGAACGCCCGGCCGATCGTCTCCAGGTCGGCCGGGCTGAGCAGGTCGACGAAGTGCTCGCGCACCGTCTCGACGTTGTCCTTGGCGGCCTCGACCAGCAGCGCCTGCCCGGCTCCGGTCAGCGACGCGACCACGCCGCGCTTGTCGTCCGCGTCGTCGCCTCGCCGGACGAGCCCGCGGGCCTCCAGTCGGGAGACCGTGTGCGAGAGCCGGCTGCGCGAGTAGTAGGAGAGCTCGGCGAGTTCGGCCATGCGCATACGGCCCCCGGGGGCTTCGGAGAGCCGCATCAGGATCTCGAAGTCGGCCAGCGAGAGGTGGTGACGGCTGCGCAGCCGCCGGTCGCGCACGTCCACCAGGAGCGCCGATCCTTCCACGTAGGAGCGCCAGGAGCGCTGCTGATCGTCGTCCAGCCACCGTGTGCCGCTCATGACCTGAAGAGTAACAGTTGAAGCTTTCAACCAGTCGGGTAGGCTGGCGAGGTAGTTGAAGTATTCAACTGTCCTGGCGGTGGTCACCGGCTGTGCCGGCGAGGGAGGTCCCGTGAAGGCGAAGTTGTTGGTGCTCGCCTCCGGCAACTTCGTTGTCGGGGTCTCGACGTTCGTGATCGCGCCCCTGCTCGGACGCATCGGCGCGGACCTGGACGTCAGCCGGACGGCCGCCGCGCAGCTCGTCGTGGTGTACGCGCTCGCCTACGCGCTCGGCGGCCCGGTGCTCACCGCGCTGGCCGGGCATCGGCCGCCACGGCAACTGCTGTTCGTGGCGCTGGCCGTGTTCGGCGCCGGCAACGGCCTGACCGCGGTCGCGGCGAACTTCCCGGGTGCGGTCGCGGCGCGCGTGCTCGCCGGCGTGGGCGCCGGGGTGTACACCGCCAACGCGCTCGCGGTCGCACGCCGCCTGGCTCCCGGCGACCGGCAAGGACGTGCCGTGGCCGTGGTGGTGGGCGGGCTGACGACGGCGCTCGTGCTCGGCCTTCCGCTCGGCGCTTGGTTGGGCGGCGAGACCGGTTGGCGGCTCGTGCTCGGCCTTCTCTCCCTGGCCGCAGTGCTGCCCATGGCCGCGATCCGGCTGCTGCCGGCATTCGGAGGCTCCCCCGCGGTACCGCTCGCCGCGCGCGTCGCACCGCTGCGCGACCGGCAGGTGCTGGCCACGCTGCTGGCGACCTGGCTGTGCCTGACGGCGAGTTGGACGGTCTACAACTTCATCGACCAGGTACTCCTGGAAGCCACCGGAGGCGACCCGGACCGTCTGTTCCCGGCGCTGCTCGTCTTCGGTGCCGGCGCCGTGGCCGGCAACCTGCTCGCCGGGCGGCTGGCTGACCGCTTCGGCCCTGACCGGACGATCGCGGTGGTGGCTCCAGGACTGGTCGTGGCGGTGCTGGTGGTCCCGCTGGCAGCGGTCGCCATGCCGCCGGCGCTGCTGAGCATCGGTGCCTGGGCGATGCTGCACTGGATGGTGAACGTTCCGCAGCAGATCCGGGTCGTCGCCACCGCGCCGGAGTCGGCCCCCGTCGTCCTCGGTCTGCACCAGAGCACCATCTACCTGGGCATCAGCGCCGGCGGATTCGTCGGCTCGCTCGGCTACGGACTGGCGGGCCGAAGCGGCATCGGCTATGCCGCCTTCCTCACCGGACTCACGGCGCTCACCGCCTTGTGGTGGTCCTTCCGCATGCGCCACCCCTCCAGACCATCCCCACCACCCACCCCCACGCACACGCAAGCGCCGAGGCAGAAAAAGGTAAGAAGGTCATGACGGATCGAGCCACCATCACCGGCGTACGGGTCTTCGACGGCCGACGGCTGTCCGAACCACGCAATGTCGTCATCGCCGACGGCGTGATCGGCACCGACGACGACACCGACCCTTCCGGCGGCGACGTCGTGACAGCCGACGGATGCGTGCTGCTGCCGGGCCTGATCGATGCGCACGTCCACCTCGGCGGCCGCCAGACTCCGGAGAGGCTCTGCGCGTACGGCGTCACCACGGCCCTGGACATGTCGAGTTACCCCGCGCAACGGATGGCCGCACTGCGGGACACGCCGCGCGGGGCCGACGTGCTCAGCGCGGGCATCCCGGCGATCGGGCCCGGCGGTCTGCACGCACGTATCCCCACGATGCCGGCCGACGCGGTGGTGACCCATCCCGGCCAAGCCGAGCCGTTCGTCGCCGCGCGGCTGGCCGAGGGCAGCGACTACATCAAGATCATCGCCGACCCGGGCGACGGCGGTCCGGACCAGCCGACCGTCACGGCGCTCGTCCGCGCGGCGCACGCCCGCAACGTCCGGGTCGTGGTGCACGCGACGTCCCGGGATGCCGTCCTCCAGGCTCTCGACGCCGGCGCGGACATCGTCACCCACCTCCCGCTCGGCGCGCCGCTGGATCGCCCGGTCGTGGACCGCCTCGCGGCCGAGGGCTGCATCGTGGTGCCCACCCTCACCATGATGGAGGGCATCGCGGCGGGCATCGGCCGGCCGGGGGCCTTCGCGGGCATCTCCCGCAGCGTCGCTCTGCTCCAGCAGGCCGGGGTTCCCGTCGTCGCAGGCACCGATACCAACGACACCGCCGGAGTGCCGTTCAATCCCGAGGGCGGCACCAGCCTCCACCACGAGCTGGAGCTGCTTGTCGACGCCGGGCTGAGTGCCGCCGAGGCGCTCCGCGCGGCGACGGGACTGGCGGCTCGGGCGTTCGGCCTCACCGACCGCGGTTCCGTCGAGGCGGGGCTACGGGCCGACTTGGTCCTCGTCGACGGCGATCCGCTGGCCGACATCCGCGCCACCCGGAACATCCGCCGCATCTGGTGTGGTGGTGTGGAGTATCAGCCGGCCGGCCGGCACCCCGATTCCGAAGAGCGGGAACCGGAGCGACCGCCGGCCGAGGAGCGCGGGACGCACGCCCGTGTGCGAGAAGAAGGCTGACCGGGGATGCCCGACCTGCGACTGCTGGGACCGGTCGAACTGCGTGGCGGCGACGACCGCCGCTACTCCCTCGGGCCGCCCCGGCAGCGGTGCGTCATGGCCGTGCTCGCGATGACCCCGGGGCGGCTGGTGCCGGTGGAGACACTGATCGCGCGGGTGTGGCGCGACGAGCCCACGAACGACATGCGCGACGCCGTCTGCACCTACGTCTCGCGGCTGCGCCGCCCGCTGCGGCAGGCGGCAGAGGGCAGCACACCGGCGCCGGAGATCCGCCGGGACAACGGCGGGTACGTGCTGACCCCCGACGACGCGAACGCGGATCTGCACCGCGCCCGGAGTCTGGTCCGCCAGGCCCGGCAAAAGCAGACGGGCGACCCCGTGCGGTCGGCAGAACTGCTCGGCGAGGCCGCCGCGTTGTGGCGCGGTACCCCGCTGGCCGGGTTGCGCGGACTGTGGGCGGAGCAGATGAGACGGTCCTCGTCGTCGCCGCCGACCTGGCTCCCGGCACGGCGTACGCCCTCACCCGCCTGCTCCTCGGCGCCCGCGACCACCCGCCCGCCACATCCCTCGCTGGCCCTCTTCAACCCCGCCACCGCCTGGCGCAACGTCCGGCCCCGCTCCATCCCGGCACGGCACGCGCGTACCGGGAGGCGGGATTCATGACCTGAGAACGAAGCCGCGGCCGGTGCCACCCCAGAACCATGGCGGGAGCCGTCAAGGTTTGGGCAGCGGGTCCGTCAAGACGCGGCGGGAACGATGGGCGGTGAAGACCGGGACATCGTCGTTTCGTCGAAAGGAGGCACACGTGACCGGAACGGCACGAAAAACTCGGCGGGGTCGGGTCCCCGAGAAGAATCTGACACAGGCCGCCAAGAACATTTCCGATCTGCGCGCTGAATCGGCGGAACGGAACGGGCGGTGATCAGATCTGCGTGTGGTGGTCAATTCCGTCCGCCGCCGGGTGACTCCGGGTCGGAATTCGTCAAGGTTCCGCACCAGCGGGTGCCGATAGCGTATTGATCACGCGCTCCCGGCAGATCCGACCCACGTCCGCTGCCGGGGCGGCTCCCCGGCAACCGGAAATGAGAAGGTCACCACCGCCGATGGGCCGCCCACCGGCCCTGTCAGATTTCATCAAGGTTCTGTCCGGCGATGCTTACTACGCTTGCCGGTCTTGGCCGTGGCCGACCAGCCGTCTCGGCGCCGTGGCACGAGCACACGTATGAGGGAGAGACGAACCCCCATGAGCACACGTACGGCAATCTCCTTCCGTGCCCTGGCCGCTGTTGCGCTGCTGTCCCTGATAGCTGCCGGATGCGGTGGTGGCGACGGGGACGGCCACGAGCGCCGCAACCCCCCGCAGTCGTCCGATACCTCCGGCGAAGCCGAGGAGCCGCCCCCCGCCACGGCGTTCGCGACCGAGGCTGCCTTCTCCCTCGAAACCGGACCGGTGCGGCACCCGCCCGTCGCGCTGCACCGGCAGAACGCGTGGGTCGCGGGCGAGACGGGCCTGACCCTGGTCGACCTGGCCACCGGGGACGAGACCACGCGCCTGAAACCTCGGCGGCAGCCGCTGCACGAGGCGTGGCCGGAGTCAGCCGGGCGGCGGGATGAGGACCGGGCCGCAGAGCTGGAGAAGCAGGGTGCCCAGCGCAGGCTTCCGCGACCGCTGCTCACCCGCATAGGCGGTACCCCGGCGGTCGTGGCCGCGGTCCCCGTCAAGGGGGAGCGGCAGGACCCGGCGGTGGAGATCCTGGCGGCGAACGCCGAGACGGGCGAGCGGTTGTGGGGTCTTCTCGTCGAGCCGGGCGTCCTGGCGGGAGAGAACGCCGAGGGGCTTTCTGCTCCGGTGCTCCACGCCCATGACGGCACGGCAGTCGTCCAGGTGGCAAAGGCAGATCGCGTGCTGGGCTCGCTGGGAATCGACCTCGACGGTCCGGAACTCGTCTGGGAGGAGGACGAATTCCTGGCCATGGCGGGCTCCGGCGACGACCTGGCGGGCATGTCCTTCCCGGACGGCGGCGGGATACGCCTGCTGGGGGCGGTGCTGACCGACGGCGCGCACACCTGGAGCGAGGACATCTCGAAGTACGCCTCGATCGCCCCCTGCGGCCCGTGGCTGGCCGTCGAGGACTTCGACGACGACCGGGGTCCGCTCCTGATCGAGATGGACAGCGGCGACGTCACCCACACCCGTGACGACGGCCTGGTCAGCGGCATGTCCTGCTGGGAGGGCGAAGGCGGCACGACGGTGGTTCTCGCTTCGAACGGCGAGGGGGACGAAGGAGACGAGGAGCGAGGCGGGGCGATCGGCCTGGACGCCACCAGCGGAGAGGTTCTGTGGCGGCTCCGGCACGGGAAGTGGGAGGGCAGGGTCTCGGCCTCGTACGAGGACCGCCTGTACCTCAAGGCGGGGGAGGGACTGGTGGTGCGGGACGCCCGCACCGGTCGGGTCCTCGGCAACGTGCCGGGCATCGCTCCGCAGCAAGTCAACGGCTACGCGGGGCTGATCGCCGCGGGGGACGGTGTCGACGTCCACCCGGCCGAGCGGTGAGCAGCGCTCGTTCGCTCCCGCCGGACTCACGCCGGCACCTGTCCGGTGGTCCCCAGGGTGCCTCGGAGCGCCTGCGGTGATCCACCGCAGGCGTCGGTGCGTGCCGTCCGGGACTGACCGGGGCCGTCCTCGGCATCCGATCTGAAGCACTCGCGGGCGGCCCGGTCCCGGCCTTGCTCCACCGGCGGCTTGCGCGGTGAACCACCCGGCGACGACGGCCGCCACGACCTCGCCCCAGACGGACATTGACATACCCGCGAAGGCAAAATAGTGGCCGCGGCGAACGCCAGCGTGTAGCCCCGGTTCGGCAGGCGGCGGCTCCTGACCGGACTGGCCGGCTTCGTGGTCACCTCCACCCTCGCGGGCCTGTCCGTGAACCCCGAGATGCTCATCGCCTCACGCTTCTTCCAGGGTGCCGCGGCCGCGATGATGGTGCCCCAGGTGCTGGCCATGCTGCAGGGCGACTTTCCGCGGGCGGAGCAGCCGAAGGCCATGTCGGTCTACGGGATGACCTTCGCCGTCGGCGGCATCGGCGGCCCGGTACTCGGCGGGGTGCTTCTGGAGGCCGACCTGTTCGGCCTGGACTGGCGGCCCGTCTTCTTCATCAACGTGCCGCTGGGAATCGCCGCCTTCGTGGCGGCGGCGTTCCTGACCCGTGAGTCGCACGGTGCGCAGCGTGAGAGCGTCGACGTGCCCGGCAGCCTGATCGCGACCCTTGGCCTGCTCTTGCTGCTGTTCCCCCTGGTGCAGGGGCGGGAGCTGGACTGGCCGTGGTGGGTCTTCGTCCTGATGGCTGCGTCGCCGCCGGTGCTGTGGCTGTTCGTCCGCTACGAGGGCCGGGTCAAGCGGCGTGGTGGCTCGCCGGTCATCGACCCCGAGTTGTTCCGGCACCGTGGCGCGGTCGGCGGACTCCTGGTGGCCGTGCTGTTCTTCTCCGGCATGGCCTACCAACTCGTGCTCACCGTCCATCTCCAGCAGGGCGAGGGGTACTCCCCGCTGCGTACAGCGGTCGCCCTGGCAACGTTCACCGCCGGCGTCGGCATCGGTTCGGCCGTGGCGCCGAAGCTGATGGCCCTCGGCCGGCTGGTGGTGCTGCTCGGCTGCACTGTGATCACCGTCGGCATGGCGCTCACCGCAGCGGCTGTGGACCGCTACGCCGGCTCGCTGGAGTGGTGGCACCTGGCACCCGGCATGGTCGTGGCGGGTCTGGGCCTGGCGATGGTCGCCGGCACGCTCATGACCATCGTGCTTGCCAAGATCCCGAAGACGGCCTCGGGTGCGGCCTCTTCGATGATGAACACCTCCATCCAGGTCGGTGTCGCCACCGGCATCGCGATCGTCGCGACCGTCTACTTCGCCATGCTCGAGGGAGGCAAGCCACCGACCGACGCGGTCATCGGCGGCCTGCTCACCGTGATCGGACTCTACGTACTGGCCGCGCTGGTCGCCCTGGTCCTGCCCGGAGGCCGGGTCTCGGTGAACGACGTGCCGGGCGCCGACGCTCACCCCCCGGCTGCGGCGACGGATCAGCTCTACGCCCCGGAGCACGGCTCTGCGGACGCCAGGACACCGGCCGCAAGCTGACGACGACGCGCAGATCACCCCGTGTCGAACTCCACCGCCGCCGCTCCCGTCGGCCTGCGCTGAGGCGCTGGAGCAACTCGCGCAGGCCGATCACGGGCGGGAAAGCCCGGGATCTCCTGGCCTTCGCCCGCCGGGCCATGGACGGCCTCCCCCGAAGACACCGCGGCACACCGCACGGCGAAACGACAAGCCGCCCACGGCTAACCCGTGGCCGGGGTGGGGAGGACCGCGTTGGCACTGCGCTGGGGGCACAGACGCGTGCAGGGCTGTTCCGCAGCCTGCTGACCGGTCGGCGCGGGATCTGGTGATCCTCGACAACGGCCGTGACGCAGATCGGGTGCTGTCGCTGTCGAGGCTCCGGAGGATCTTCCGCCCGCCGTTGTTCAGCCGGACGGGTTGGTCAGGTTTCTTCAAGGTGCCACACCAGGTGGGTGCGGCACGCTGCACACACTCACAGCCAAGCCACACGAGGGAATCCATATGAGCCAGGTATCTCCCGTACGAGGCCGGCGGGCACTGATACGGGGCGGGGCCTCGGCCGCGCTCTCCGTCGGACTGCTGGCCGCCTTCCACGGGACCGCCGGCGCGATCGTCGGGGGCACCGAGGCCACCGGGCCCGTGCCGTTCATCACGGCGATCGAGATGCTGCGGGACAGCGGCGAGTTCACCTTCCGCTGTGGCGGCTCCCTCATAGATGAGCGGTACGTGCTCACCGCCGCCCACTGCGTCAGTGACCGCGACACCGGCGCCGTCACCGCGCCCGAGAACTTCCACGCCAGGGTCGGGTCCAACGACCGGCTCAGCGGTGGCACTTTCGTGGGCGTCGACGAGATCGAGGTTCACCCCGACTGGTTCAGCGGGTCCGAGCTGCAGAAGGGGGACCTCGCGCTGCTCAAACTCGCCCGGCCGGTGGACCAGGAGCCGGTCCGGATCGCGAACGAGGTGGGCGCGCCCGGAAGCGCCCTGCGCTGGTACGGCTGGGGGGACCCGTACTTCGGCAACGAGATCTCGCCCCGCTACCTCAACCAGCTCGACACCACCGTGACGGCGGACTCCGACTGCATGGGCGGCACGGAGTGGGACATCGCCGAGGGCGACTTCTGCAACAGCCCGGAGCCAGAGGCCGGCCTGTGCAGCGGCGATTCCGGGTCACCCGGGCTGCAGAAGACCGGTGGCCGCTGGGAACTCGTCGGCGTGGTCAGTCGCGGCCTGGGCGACGGAGAGTGCGCCACCGATCCCGACGTGGGGGTGGCCGTGCCGGAGTACGAGAAGTGGATCGACAGCCACACCTGATCGTCGGCCGCACGTCCATGTCCGGGGACGGCCCCCGGCGCCGGTCCCGCTCGATATGCGGCAGGACCAGCCGTGTTCTCCGTCCGTACCGGCAGAAGAAATAGGAAGAAGCGAGGGGGCACTATGGCTAAGGGACGGGGCAGACGGCGGACGACGCTCGCACTGGTGGCGGGCGTGGCATCCGCCGGAGCCATGTTCTACCTGACACCGGCCAGTGCGGTCATCTGGGAGGCCGGCAGCGGTGACATCACCGGGGCGGGCGCCGCCGACAGCCCGGCCGCCGCAGGAAATCCCGGTGCCGTCCGGGCGTTCCAGGAGAGATTCCCCGGGGTGAGCGACGAGGAGGCATGGCGTCGCATCCAGGCCGAGGACGGGCGGGTCGCCCTCATCACCCGACTGGCCAGGGACAATGCCGGTACGTTCGGAGGCTCCTGGTACGACGGGGCGACCGACACCCAGCACCTGCAGGCGACCACAGCCGAGGCGGCCGACCGCTTCGCCGCGCTCGCCGTGGACAGCGGCGTCAAGGCAGAGGTGCACCAGGTGGATTACAGCTACGCGCGGCTCACCGCCGAGGCCGAGCAGGCGCGCGCCGGTGAGCACCGCGCGCTGGGCGGGGCCGCCAAGGGCGACGCGGCCGTGGACGTGGAGGCGAACCGGGTGGTGGCCGGCCTGGCACCCGCCGATCTCAAGGCCGCACGCAACGAGACCATGGCGGTGCCGGACACCTTTCAGATCAGGCCGCGCAGCACCACCGATCCGTCAGGGCTTCCGATCGTCGACGAGGTCTGCAATTCGCGGGCCGACCGCAGCAAGCCGCTGCGCGGCGGCATCTCGGTGAAGAGTCCCGACGTGGGTTGCTCGCTGGGTTTCACGGCCTACGAGAACGATCACCCGAAGCGGAAGTTCGCGATCACCGCGGGTCACTGCGGCGAGAAGGGTGAGCGGCTCAAGCACAGCAACTGGACGATCGGGAACTTCGACCGGGTGGTCTTCGACAATGACTCCGGGACCGACGTGGCCAGGGCCCGGGTGGAGAACACCCACTGGCTGAGTTCGCCGCTGGGCTGGCTCTACAATCCCGGCGACCACGACGATCCGGACCCCGTGACCGGCCGGCTGACGAGCGAGTCCGGCATCCAGAACGGGCAGATCGTGTGCCTGTCCGCCCAGCACAACCCGGAGAACGGCAGCGACTGCGGCACGATCGACGGCGTCGTCGGCAACGGCTACATACGCGTCGTGGGCCACGACGCCTGCCCGGGTGACAGCGGCGGCGGGTGGTACCGGCCGAGCGGTGGCAAGCGGATCGCCTACGGCATACACAAGGGCGGCGCCGAAAGCTGCCACGGTGACCAGGGCGGCAACTACGACTACTTCACCAGTCTCCCGAGGACGGAGGACCGCCTGGACGTGACGATCCACACCCGCTGACTGCCACGGGCGCCCTGCACGCAACCGCGGGAACGCCACCAAACCGGAACCGAGATCATTTCGCTACCGCTGTTCTCCGTTCCGATACTCCCCGAGGGCCACCGCACCCTGCTCGACGAATGGGCCTGCACACCCACCCACCGAACCGAGACCGAACGCCGCCGAGTACTGCCAAAATGGCTGCACACCTACAACCGCCACCGCAGCCAACCGCACTCGGCGACAAACCTCCCATCAGCCGCGTTCACAACCTCCCAGGCCAATACACCATGCAACATCCCCAGGAACCCGCCAGCGGCATACACCCACTGCTTGCCGGGCGTTTCAGCCCCTACCGGTTCGATCCGTCGGCGGTTGTCGACGACCAAGCCCTCGGGCTGCTGCTGGAAGCCGCACGGTGGGCGCCGTCGGCGGGGAACTCTCAGCCGTGGGCCTTCTTCACCGGCAGGCCGCGTGAGCCGGAGCACGACCGGGTGCTCCCTCACCTTGCGCCGAGCTCGGCCCGCTGGGCGACGGATGCGGGCCTGCTCGTCGTCACGCTTGCACGCCGGTACGTGGATGACACGCAGCTGCTCTACTCCGAGTTCGCGGACTACGACCTCGGCCAGGCCGTCGCCCACATGACTGTTCAGGCCCAGGCCATGGGGCTGGCTGCGCACCAGTTCCGGGCCTTCGACCTGGAAGGGCTCACCAAGGAGCTTGACCCGAATCCGGGTTGGGTGATCGTCTCCATAGTCGCCGTGGGCAAGGCGGCCGGCGGGCCTCCGGAGGGCCGTGACCGCCGCAGCATCGCGCACGTGCGCTCCGCTCCCTGGTCACCGGCGGAGTAAAGGAACCGTCGAGGGTCTTGTTGTAGCGGGTGGCGATGCGCCGCCAGGATTCTGAGCTCGCCGATCAGACCCTCGACAGGATTCCTTACTTCCTTCCCCGGAGAAGCGGTCGACGAGTCGGCGGCGGGACACGGCGGCTCAGTGGGCCGCCTGGGCTGCGGCCGCGGTCTTGCGCAGCGGGGGCACGAACGCCAGGGCGAGCAGGGACAGCGCCAGATTGAGCACCAGCGTCACGGTGAACGCGTGCACGTACTCGTGCTGCGACATCCCGTCGCCGAGGGTGCTGAAGTAGACCAGGCCCACCAGGGTGATGCCGAGGGACATGCCGAGCTGGCCCACGGTCTCCAGCACGCCCGCCGCACTGCCGGCCTCCTGCGGCGGTACGCCGGTGAGCGCGGCGCCGAGCAGCGGGCTGACGCCCAGGCCCTGTCCCACCCCGATGATGACGAGGGCGGGGATCAGGATCGGGCCCGACAGCGAGTCGCCGACGGCCAGCGTGGTGAGGAGCAGGAGCAGGTAGCCGAGTGCGTTGAGGCCGTATCCGGCGGTCAGGACGTGCAGACCGAGCCGCGGCATGATCCTGGGCAAGGCCATGGAGGTGGCTGTGAACGCGATGCCCAGCGGGGCGAACAGCAGGCCGGACTCCAGGGCCGAGTAGCCGAGTCCACTCTGCAACTGTACGGCGAGGACGAAGAACAGCCCGGCGTTGCAGGCGAAGAACGCGAAGAACAGCGCGTTGCCGGAGCGGTACGCGCGCAGCCGCAGCAGGGGCGGGCTGATCAAGGGCTGGCCGCCGCCGTCGGACAGCCGGCGCTGCCACCAGCCGAACGCGACGAAGCACGGCACGGACGCCACCAGCATCGCGTAGCTCCACAGGGGCCAGCCGGCCGTACGGCCCTCAGCCAGCGGGAAGGAGAGCAGCAGCAGGGCCAGCGTGAGCAGGCCGACGCCCGGCAGGTCCAGCCGGGGCCGCTGAGGGCTGCGGACGCCGGGCATGGTCAGCGCGGCACCGGCGATGGCGGCCAGGCCAAGCGGCAGGTTGACCAGGAAAATCGGCCGCCAGCCCCAGCCGAAGAGGTCGAGGTGGACCAGGACGCCGCCGATCAACTGGCCGGTGATCGCGGCCAGCCCAATGGTAGCGCCGAACAAGGCGAGGGCCCGGTCGCGCCGGGCCCCCTCGAAGGAGGTCTGGATGATGGAGAGGATCTGAGGGAAGAACAGGGCCGCCGCGAAGCCCTGGAAGCAGCGGAACGCTATGAGGGTCTCGGGGCTGGGCGCGACGCCGCAGCACAGCGAGGCGACGGTGAACAGCCCGAGGCCGGCGAGGAACATCCGCTTGTAGCCCACGATGTCGCCGAGGCGGCCGCCAGTGACCAGGAACAGCCCGTAGACCAGGATGTAGCCGCCGACGGTCATCTCGGCGGCGGAGACCGAGGCGCCGAGGTCCGAGCGGATGGACGGGATGGCAACGTTGACGATGTAGGAGTCCATCATCGCCATGAACGTGGCAGCCATCGCGACCAGGATCATTGCCCTGACCTGGGCGGGCGGCAGCGGCGGCGGGCCGTCACTGCCGCCCGCGGGGGGGTCCGCCGTCTTGCCCCGGTCGGTTACGGCGACTGTCTTGTCATCCTGCATGCGCGGGCCTGCTCTCGGGGGCGGGGGGTGGGTGGCCGGCGTCGGACGCGGGGTCTAGCAGGTGGAGACGGGCCCCCACCAGTTCGACGCGCGAGGAGACGCCGAGCTTCTGGAAGATCTTCCGGAGGTGGAAGTTGACGGTGTGCGGTGACAGATTGATTCGGGACGCTATCTGACGGTTCGTTAGGCCTGCGGCGACGAGCCGCGTGACGGCCTCCTCGGTGGGGCTCAGCAGTTCGCCCGCCCGTGCGGCCGGCCGCTCGTAGTGCAGCAGCTCGGCGGCCTGCTGGAGCAGGGGGTGGCGGAAGTGCAGTCGGTCGCCGTCGAGGACGAGCACGCCGGCCTCCGTCGCCTCCTGCGCGGAAGCCAGCGTGGAGACTGCCTGACTGGCCGGGAGGCGCAGCAGTTCACTCATCCGCGGCGGGAGCCTCCTGGCCGCGACCGCGTGGAGGAGGTCCCGGGCCGGGCCGGACAGTCGGGGGTCCGTGCGCAGCAGAGCGGTCACGACCCGTGGCGGAAGCATTGCCGGCACCAGGGCGGCAACCCGGCCGCATACGCGGCAACCGCCGTCGGCGACCAGTTCATCCAGCACCGCCCCCAGCAGCGCGGGATGCCCGCCGCAGGCCGCGACCAGGCGTTGTATCAATTCGTCTGGTGCTCCACCGAGCCGCTCCGCTGCCATCCGCAGCGCGTCTCGGCCGTTCAGCGGACCGAGAGCGAGGCCGACCGCGTCCGGGTGCTGGATCGGCACATGCGGGGCGGGACCTCCGGTGCCCGACAACAGCCACAGCACCGGACGGGTCGGCAACGCGGCGGGCAGCCCGCGCAGCGCGGCCTGGACGTGGGGATCACCCCAGGACACATCGTCCAGGGCGACGAGCACGGGCCGGGCCGCGGTCCGACCGTGCGCCGGCAGCTCCGCACCGAGGGCTTCTTCCAGCAGGTCCGGCCCGGACGCGGGGTTGTCCGGCTGGTCCGGACTGGAGAACGCCAGAAAACCAAAAGAAGCTGCCAATAGCAACTTCTTGCGGTGCGCCATGCGGCCGTTCACGACGTCGAAGCCGGCCCGCCGCGCAGTGTCCGTAATGCGATCCAACAAAACGGTCTTTCCGCAGCCCTTCGGGCCATTGAGCAGAATCAGTCCACTCTGCTCATGCCGCATCCGGTGCAACCGTCCATACATGACGCTTAGTTCATAGACACGGCCGTGCAGCTCCATTTCTCCCCCTGGGTGCGTGGTACGGCGACCGACATTAACTGACAGAGGGCCAACTCCGGACCTGATTCCCGATGCTGGACGGATTCCGGATCCGTCGCAGCGATTTACCCCAGCCTCCTCGCACTCGTCAACTACTCGAACAAGTAGTAGATGATTCGCAGATCTTTTGGCAGCTTTGAACGGCCCGAGGCGCGTCAGCCAGCCTCAGAGCGATTACTACGGGGGAAGAGTCACGATCGACATGCTTCCATTGACGGCCGCGCAGTCAGGCGTGTGGGCCGCACAGCAGCTGAGCCCAGCGAACCCGCGGTACAACTGCGCCAGCTATCTGGAGATCCACGGTCCTGTCGACGCCGGGTTGCTCAGCCAGGCTGTCGCGGTCGCACTCGGCGAGGCCGATGCGCTGCGCGTGCGGCTGGAGGACGACGGCAGTCCCGGCCAGACCGTACTGCCCCCGGCCGAAGCTCACGCCCTCGACGTGCTGGACCTCACGGCTACCGAGGACCCCCGGGCCGCGGCCGAGGGCTGGATGCGCGAGGACCTCTCCCGGCCGGTGGAGCTGACGGCCGACCCGCTGATCCGGCACGTGCTCATCCGGGAGTCCGCGGACAGCTCGTTGTTCTACCTGCGCTACCACCACGTGGTCATGGACGGACTCGGCCACACAGTCCATGTCCGGCGCATCGCCGCGGTGTACACCGCGCTCGCCTCCGGCGCCGCACCACCCGCCGCGCGCCCCCTGCCGCTGCGCGACCTGGTCGCTGCGGACGGGGCCTACCCGGACACGCCCGCCTTCGTACGCGACCGTGCCTACTGGCTCGACCGGTTCGCCGACCGCCCTGCCCCTGTGAGCCTGGGCGACCGGCGCACCGGCGCAGCAGGCGGGCTGCTGCGCCGCACCACCGATCTTGTACCGGCCGACACCGCGCTGCTGCGGGACGCCGCCCGGCGGCTGGGGGTCCGTCCCTCCGCGCTGTTCGTGGCGGCCGTGGCCGCCTACCAGGGCAGGCTGACCGGCACCGAGGAAACGCTGCTGCGGGTGCCGCTGCCCGCGCGCCCCAGCAGCGGGGCACTCGGCACCCCGGCCATGTTCACGAACGAACTGCCCGTACGTATCCCGGTGCCCCGCTCCGCCTCCTTCGCCGAACTGGCCGCCGGGGCGTCGCGGGAACTCGGCCTCGCCCTGCGCCACCAGCGCTTCCGCGGCGAGTGGCTGCACCGGGAGCTGTTCCCCGAAGGACGCCGCGAGCCGCTCGCCGGAACCACCGTCAACGTGGTCACCTTCGACGCCGAGGTCTTCTTCGGGGACATGCCGAGCACCGCGCACCACCTGTCCTCCGGCCCGGTCGACGACCTGCGCTTCGACGTCTTCTCCGACGCCCGCGCCACCCGGGTACGGCTGAACGCCGACGCCAACCCCGAGTTGCACCCGCCCGGCGCCCCCGCGGCCCACACCCGTCGGCTGCTCACCCTGCTGCGCACGGCGCTCGCCGACCCGGACCTGCAGGTGGGACGACTGCCGTTGACCGACGACGAAGAGCGCCGCGCCGTACTCGCCGCGGGTGCCCCGTACCGGCGCGACTACCCCCTGGACACCCGGCTGCACGAACTGATCGAGTCCCAGGCCCGTCGCACCCCCGACGCCGTGGCCGTCACCGACGGCACGACGACGCTGACCTACCGCCAACTGGTCGACCACGCCCGTCGGCTGGCCCACCACCTGGGCGAGCGCGACGTGGCACCTGGAACGGTCGTCGGCGTATACCAGGAGCGCTCGGTGCACCTGGTCGTCTCCTTGCTCGCCGTCCTCATGGCCGGTGGTGCCTATCTGCCGCTGGATCCCGAACTGCCCGCGGCGCGCGTCGCCTTCCAGATCGAGGACGCGGCCGTCACCACCGTCCTGACCATCGCACGGCTCGCCGACGGAGCGCCCGGTGCCGGTATACGGGTTGTCGCCGTCGACGAGGTGCTGCCCGCCCTGCCATCCGGCGGCGACCCGCTGCCCACCGGTAGCGCCGCCGACATCGCGTACGTCATCTACACGTCGGGCTCGACCGGCACCCCCAAGGGCGTCCCCATAGCCCACCGCGGCGTGGTCAACCGCCTGCTGTGGATGCAGGAGGAGTACGCCCTCGAAGCCGGAGAGTGCGTGCTGCAGAAGACGCCGTTCACCTTCGACGTGTCGGTCTGGGAGTTCTTCTGGCCCCTGCTTGCCGGTGCCCGGCTGCACCTTCTCGCCCCCGGCGCCCACCGCGACCCCCGGGCCGTCGCCGCCTCCGTACGGGACCACGGTGTGACCACCCTGCACTTCGTGCCGCCGATGCTCGACCTCTTCCTGGCCGAGCCCGGCGCGGCCGGACTGACGGGGCTGCGCCGCGTGGTGTGCAGCGGCGAGGCGCTGCGGCCGGAGACCGTGGCCCGGTTCTTCGCCGTGTACGGACCCTCGGCCGGCGCCCCCGGCCTGTACAACCTCTACGGGCCGACCGAGGCCGCCGTCGACGTCACCCACCTCAGATGCACCGAGCGGCACGCGGAAGGTCCGGTGCCGATCGGCCGCGCCGTCGCCAACACCAGCCTGTACGTCCTCGACCCGGGCGGCGAGTTGCTGCCGTTCGGCCTGCCCGGAGAGCTCCACATCGGCGGCGTCCAGGTTGCCGCCGGCTACCTCAACCGGCCCGCGCAGACCGCGGAGCGCTTCGTCGACGACCCGTACACGCCGGGCGGCGGCGTGCTCTACCGCACCGGCGACCTCGCCGTGCTGCACGAGGACGGCACGGTCGAGTACCGCGGCCGGATCGACCACCAGGTGAAGATCCGCGGCTTCCGCATCGAGCCGGGCGAGGTCGAGTCGGCGCTGCTGGCCCTGCCCGGGGTCGAACAGGCCGTCGTCACCGCGCCCCGGCAGACCGACGGGCAGCACCGGCTGCTCGCCCACGCCGTGGCCCCCGGTACCGGTGCGGAGGAGCTGACGGCGGCCCTGACCGCGCGGCTGCCCGAGTACATGGTGCCGTCCGCGATCGTGCTGCTCGACGCCCTCCCCCTGTCCCCCAACGGCAAGGTGGACCGGCGCGCGCTTCCCGCCCCCTGCCCCTCCCCCGGCGGCACCGGCCCGTCCGCAGCGGCGGATCGGGCCGGACCACGTGACGAGAGCGAGCAGCGGGTCCACGACGCCTTCGCGGCGGTGCTCGGCACCCCCCGCGTCGACGTCGACACTTCCTTCTTCGCCCTGGGCGGCGATTCCCTGCTCAGCATCCGGCTGCGGACCGCCCTGGAACACGCCGGGCACACCTTCGACCTGCCGGACCTGTACGACGCGCCGACCGTACGCGCCCTGGCCCGCCGCACCCGGCCGCACGCCCCGGCCGTCCCCGGCACCCGGCCCTTCTCGCTGCTGTCCGCGGCCGACCGGGACCGGCTGCCCGAGGGCCTGGACGACGCCCACCCGCTCAGCAGCATGCAGTCCGGCATGGTGTTCCACGCCGCGTACGAGGAGAACTCCTCCGTCTACCGGGTGGTCACCAGCATCCGCGTCGGACTGCCCTTCGACGAGCGGCCACTGCGCGCCGCCCTGGACGCCACGGTCCGGCGGCACCCGGCGCTGCGCAGCTCCTTCCACCTGACCGGCTTCGGCGAACCGCTCCAACTGGTGCACCGTGACGTACGGGTCCCCCTCACCGTCGACGGGGCGCTGCGCGGCGCGGGCGCCGGGGAACGCGACGCCCGGCTCGCCGAGTGGGCCGACGCGGCCAAGCACCACGACTTCGATCTGACCGCTGCCCCTCTGCTGGCCTTCACCGCTCACCCGCTGGACGAGGGATCATTCCAACTGGGCGTGGTCGAACACCATGTGGTGCTGGACGGCTGGAGCGACGCGGCGATGCTCGACGAGATCGTCGCCCGCTACCGGGCCGCGCTCGCCCACGAAGACCTGTTCCTGCCCGAGATCCCCTCCACCTTCCGGGAGTTCGTCGCCGCGGAACAGCGGGCGGCGGAGCAGCCGGAGCACCGCGCCTTCTGGGCGGAGGAACTGGCGGGAGCCGAACCCGCACCGCTGCCCACCCGCACCACGGGCCACCCGCCCGGCGCCCGGCACCGACGGTTCGACGTGCCGCTGAAGCAGTCGACCGGCGCCCGCATCGCCGAAGCGGCACGGGCCGCCGGGCTCCCCGCGAAGTCCCTGCTGGCCGCCGCCCACGCCGTCGTGCTGAACACGGTGGCACCGGGCGACGAGATCCTCACCGGTGTCGTCGCCCACGGCCGGCTGGAGGTATACGGCGGGGACCAGGCGATCGGCGTGTTCCTCAACACGCTGCCGATGCGTCTGACCGTGTCCGGCGGTTCCTGGCTGGACCTGGCGCACCGTGTCCACGCGCACGAGCAGCGCACGCTGCCGCACCGCCGCTACCCCTACGCCCGCGTCCTGCGCGACCACCCGGACCTCGCGCTGGACTCGTACGTCAACTTCATGGACTTCCACCAGCGGTGGGGCTCCGAGTCGGCGATCCAGGACGGCTTCGGCATCGCCGAAACCGACTTCCCGCTCGCCGTGAACTTCCTGGTCGACCCGGCCGGCGGCCGGCTGCGGCTCTGGCTGGACTGTGACACCTCCCTGCTGGATCCCGACTTCTGCGACCGCCTGGCGGGTTACTACCGGCGTGCCCTGGACGCGCTCGCCGCCGACCCCTCCGCGCCCCCGGTCGCGGAACTGCGCAGCACGGACGAACAGGCCCTGGTGGACGGCTGGAACGACACGGCGGTGCCCTACGACACCGGCGCGACCGTCAGCGGGCTGATCGACCGGCAGATCGCCGCCGCTCCGCGGGCCACCGCACTCGTCGACGGTCGAGAACGCCTCAGCTACGCCGAACTCGACGAGCGCGCCGCCCGGCTCGCCCACCACCTGCGGGCGGGCGGCGCCCGGCGCGGCAGCCGGATCGGCGTGAGCATAGGGCGCTCGGCCGACCTCGTCGTCACCCTGCTCGCCATCGCCCGCACGGGCGCCGCGTACGTCCCCATGGACCCGGGGTTCCCCGCCGACAGGCTCCGCTACATCGCCGCGGACGCCGCCCTGGACGGCCTGGTCTCCGAGGCCGGCGGGGCGGAGGACCCGGCCGCCTGCACCGTCGTACGGCTCGACCGGGACGCGGAGCTCATCGCCGCCCGGCCCGCCGGGCCGCTGGACGAGGGCCCCCGCGCTCACGACCCGGTGTACGTCATCTACACCTCCGGCTCGACCGGCCGCCCCAAAGGGACGGTGCTGCTGCACCGCAACGTCGCCAACTTCTTCGCTGGCATGGACCGGCGGATCGGGCTCGGCGGTGAGGACGTCGTCCTCGCGCTCACCAGCATCTCGTTCGACATCTCCGTGCTCGAACTGCTGTGGCCGCTGACCCGCGGCGCAACCGTCGTCGTCGGCGGCGAGCGGATGATCGAACGGCTCACCCCCGCCGACGGCGAGGACTCCCTGCCAGACCTCCTCGGCCGCCACGCCGTCACCCTGGTGCAGGCGACCCCGTCGTTCCTCGCGGCGGTGGCGGCCGAACCGGCGGCGCTGGCCGCGCTGCTGCCGCTGCGAGCCCTGCTGGTGGGCGGCGAGGCGTTCCCCTCCGGGCTGGCCCGGCGGCTGCTGACGGCGCTGCCCTCGGTCCGGGTGTTCAACATGTACGGCCCGACCGAGACGACCATCTGGTCGACTGTCCACGAACTCGACCGCGAACGGGACCTCCACGCTACGGCGTTGCCGATCGGCCGGCCGATCGCCAACACGACCGTACGGGTGGCCGCCGGGGAGGGCCGCGAGGCTCCCGTCGGCGTCGCCGGCGAGCTGTGGATCGGCGGCGACGGCGTCGCGGTAGGATACCTGGACCGGCCCGAGCTGACCGCCGAACGGTTCGTCGCGACGGTGGAAGGCCGCTGGTACCGCACCGGGGACCGGGTGCGGTGGCGGGCCGACGGGCTGCTGGAGTTCCTCGGCCGGATCGACCGCCAGGTGAAGATCCTCGGACACCGGGTGGAGCCGGACGAGGTGGAGAGCGTCCTCTCCCGCCACCCGGAGGCCGCCTCGGTCGCCGTCGTCGCCACGCAGCCCGCGGGCGGCGGGGCGGAACTCGTCGCCTACGTGGCCCTGGCCGCTCGTACCGGGGACGGCGACGGCGAGCGTGCGCACGTGGACCGCTGGCGGGACGTGTGGGAGGGCGCGTACAGCCCCCGCACGGACGGCCCGGCCGGCACCGACGACACCACCGGCACGGATGCTGAGAACGGTGACCCGGCTGCCGAGCAGAGCCCCGCCGGCTCCGGTACGGAGGACACGAGTGACTTCGCCGGCTGGCTGAGCAGCTACACCAAGCGGCCCATACCCGTGCACGAGATGCGGGAATGGCTCGGACACACCGTCGACCGCATCCGCCGGATCGGCGGAGCGGACAGGCCGGGCGGGGCCAGGATCGTGGACGTCGGCGTCGGCGTCGGCCTGTACCTGCGCCGTCTCGCCCCCGGCGCCGGCTCATACCTGGGGCTCGACCTCTCCCCGTCGGCCCTGGCAGCCGCGGCCGCTTCGGTCGCCCGGGACGGGGCGCTGCCGGGGCACGTGACCCTGCGCCAGGCCGAGGCCACGCTCCTCGCCGAACTGCCCGACGCCGACGCCGACCTGGTGCTGTTCAACTCCGTCGTGCAGTACTTCCCGGGCCCGGACTACCTGCGCCGCGTCCTCACCGAGGCGGTCCGGGTCGCCGGCCCCGAGGGCGCCGTCTTCGTCGGCGACGTCCGGGACCTGGCGCTGCTGCCCGCCTTCCACGCGGACACCCAGCTGCGCCTGGCGCCGCCGCTGGCCCCGGCCCGGGAGGTGGCCGCCGCCTCGGCCCGCGCGCTCGCCGAGGAACGCGAACTGTGCCTGACCCCCGGCTTCTTCGAGGACTTCGCCGCAGCCGCCGGACTCGGCCTGCGCATCGAGCTCAAGCGCGGCCGCCACGCCAACGAGCTGACCCGCTTCCGCTGGGACGTGACGCTGTACGGCCCCCGCCGGGCCCCGGACGACACCGACGGCAAACGGCTGCCGTGGACAGACCTTCCCGGCCCCTGCGCCCTCGCGGAACTGCTGGCGGGCACCGCCGCGAACCGGGCCCTGACCGTCACCGGTCTGCCCGACGAACGCCTGGTACGCCCCCTCGCCGCGCTGTCCCTGCTGCGCCGCGGGCAGGCCCCGGACCAGACCGCGTGGGGGCTGGAACGCGCGCTGTGGGAGGCATCGGCCGACCAGGGTGTCGCCCCCGAGGACCTCGCGGAGCTGGCCGACCGGCACGGCCGTACCGTCCGGCTGCTGCCGTCCCGGCCCGGCGGCACCGGGGAGTTCGACGTCGTCTTCGAGCCCCGGGCCGAGGCACGGCACGCACCGCGACGGACCGCATCCGACCCGGCGGACCGGCCGCCGAGGAAGCAGTAGGGACCGTGAACGCACCCACCCCGCCCCTGGCCAACGATCCGCTGGCCCAGACGGCCTGGGCCGCCTTCCGCACCCGGCTGCGGGAGTTCGCCGCCGACCAGCTGCCGGAGGCGATGGTCCCGTCCCGCTTCGTCGTCCTGCCCGAGCTGCCCAAGCTGCCCAACGGCAAGGTAGACCGCGGCCGGCTGCCCGCGGTGTCCGACGGCGAGAGCGCCGGCACCGCCTACGTCGCGCCGCAGACGCCCCTGGAGATCCTGCTCGCCGACATCTGGGCCGATCTGCTCGGTGTCGGCCGCGTCGGCCAGAAGGACAACTTCTTCGAACTCGGCGGCGACTCCCTCGCAGCGGCCCAGACGGCGGCCCGGCTGCGCGCGGCGACCGGGCTCCAGGTGAGCCTGCGCAGCCTGTTCGACCACCCGACCCTGGGACGTCTCGCCCGCCACATCGGTGCCCAGGACGGCCCCGCGCCCACAGTGGACGGCGGCCGGCACCCGCGGTCGATCTCCGGCACGGACCTGGCGGCGGAGGCCGTCCTGCCCGCCGACATCGCCCCGGCGGACGACGCCGCCCCACCGGCCCCGGCGCCGTACACCACAGTCCTGCTCACCGGCGGAACCGGTTACACCGGGGCGTTCCTGATGCGGGAGCTGCTCGACCGGTCCGGCGCCCACCTGTACGTCCTGGTGCGCGCGGACACGCCGCGGCAAGCGGCGGGGCGGGTCCGGACGGCGATGGAGCGGTACGGGGTGTGGCGCGACGGCGACGAGAGCCGGTTCACCGGGGTGCCCGGCGACCTCGCCCGGCCGTACTTCGGCCTCGACCACGGTACATACCGGCGCCTCGCCCGCGACGTGCAGATGATCGTCCACAACGGCGCATGGTCCAGCTACGCGCTGCCGTACCGGCGGCTCAAGCCGGTCAACGTGCTAGGCACCCAGGAGGTACTGCGGCTCGCCGCCCGGCACCTGATCAAGCCGGTGCACTACATCTCCTCCCTCGCGGTGTATCCGGGCCGCCCCGGCGAGCACCGCTGGCCGGAGGATGCGGCGACCGGCCCCGAGGGTGTGGTCGGCGGATACCGGCAGACCAAGTGGGTGGGCGACCGCATGATGGCGCAGGCCCACGAACGGGGCCTGCCCACCTGCGTCTACCGGCCCGGCCAGATCACCGGCGCCCAGACCACCGGCGCCTGCGCCGAGGACACGTTCCTCAACGCCACTCTCAAGGGGTGCGTCCAGCTCGGCGCGGCCCTGGAGTTCGACGTGTTCCTGGAGATGACCCCGGTCGACTTCTGCGCCGCGGCGGTCGCACACGTCGCACTCGGCGGACAGGGCCACGGCACCGCCTTCAACCTGCCGGGCGGCCGTCCGCTCGCCTGGGACCGGCTGGTCGACCTGCTCGACGAGTGCGGGTACCCGCTGCGCAGGCTCTCGTACGCCGACTGGTACGCCGAACTGACCCGGGCCGTCGAAAGCGGCGAGCAGAACGAACTCGCCCGTTTCCTCCCCCTGTTCGGCTCCGACCAGCCGGCCGAGGACCTGGGCTACCGGGGCAGCCGACCCGTCTTCGGCACCGCCAACCTGCGGGCGGCGCTGACCGGCTCGGGCATCACCTGCCTGCCGCCCGGGCTCGAACTCGTCAGCCGCTACCTCGACCACTTCGAAGCCACCCACTTCCTGCCCGCGCGTGCGGAGAGGACCGCGGAGAGGAAAGCCCCGTGACCGAACCCCTGCTGCCGGACGAGCCCAGCGCCGTTCACCTGCTGCGCCGCCACGCCGGCGAACGGCCCGGCCGCGCCGCGGTCACCTTCGTCCACGACCACGACGCGGCCGACGGCGCCCGCACCCTCGACTACGCGGCGCTCGACGCGGAGGCCCGCCGGGTGGCCTCCTGGCTACAGGAACGCTGCGCGCCGGGCGACCGCGTCCTGCTGCTGCACCCGCCGGGCCTGCCCTTCGTCACCGCCTTCCTGGGCTGCGTGTACGCGGGCACCATCGCGGTGCCCTCGCCGATGCCGGGTCAGTTCCAGTACCAGCAGCGCAGGGTCACCGGCATCGCGCTGGACGCCGGGGTGAGCGTGGCGCTCACCGACACCGGGCAGGTCGACGAGGCTCGCCGCTGGCTCGAGGCCGAGGGCCTCGACTTCACCGTGGCGGCAAGCGACGGCGCGTACTTCGGCGCCGCCGACCGCTGGCGCGACCCCGCGGCCGCCCACCGCGACCTCGTCATGCTCCAGTACACCTCCGGGTCCACCGGCGACCCCAAGGGCGTCATGGTCGACCACGGAAACCTGCTGCACAACGCCGACAGCCTGCGCCGCGCCCTCGGGCTGACCGAAGAGACCAACTTCGGCGGGTGGATACCGCTTTACCATGACATGGGCCTGATGGGGCAGCTGCTGCCCAGCCTGTTCCTCGGCAGCAGCTGTGCGCTGATGTCGCCGATGGCGTTCCTCAAACGCCCCCACCAGTGGCTCAACCTCATCGACCGCTACGACCTCGGGTATTCGGCCGCGCCCAACTTCGCCTACGAGCTGTGCGTGCGCCGGGTGACCGACGCCCAGCTGGAACAGCTCGACCTGTCCGGGTGGCGGTTCGCGGCCAACGGCTCGGAGCCGATCCAGCCGTCCACCGTGCGCGACTTCGCCGACCGCTTCGCCCCTGCCGGGTTCCGCGCCGAGGCCCTCGCCCCCTGCTACGGGATGGCCGAGGCGACCGTGTACGTGTCCGGCCTGGCCGGCCGGCCGCCCCGGATCACCGCCGTCGACTCCGACGCCCTGGAGAAGCACGTCCTGCAGCCCCCGCTGCCCAGCGGGCCGGTCCGCGAGCTGGTGGGCTGCGGGGACGTACCGGACTTCGAGGTACAGATCGTGGACGAGGGCGGCACGGTGCTGCCCGACGGCACCACGGGCGAGATATGGCTGCGCGGTCCCAGCGTGGCCACGGGCTACTGGGGCCGCCCGGATGCCACCGAGGAGACCTTCGGCGCCCGTACCGCGGACGGCGCCGGCCCCTTCCTGCGCACGGGCGACCTGGGCGCCCTGCAGGACGGTGAGATCTATGTGACCGGGCGCAGCAAGGACCTGCTGATCGTGCACGGCCGCAACCTCTACCCGCAGGACGTCGAGCACGCACTGCGGCTGCGGCACCCCGCGCTCGCCACGCTGGCCGGCACCGCGTTCACCGTGTCCGTACCGCAGGAGGAGGTCGTCGTGCTGCACGAGGTCCGCGGCCGGTTCACCGACGAGCAGTACCAGGCGCTGGCCCGGGACATGCGCACCACGGTCTACCAGGAGTTCGGGGTGCGCACGGCCGGCCTGGTCCTGCTCAGGCCGGGTGCCGTCCGCAAGACGACCAGCGGCAAGGTGCAGCGCGCCGAGATGCGGCGGCTGTTCCTCGACGGCGCCCTCACCCCCGTCCACACTCATCTGGAGGCGGCGGTGGGCGCGCTGGTGAGCGGGGAGGGCGCGTGAGCGGCGGCGCGGCTGACTGGCCCACCGGCCTGCCGGGCCGCCTGGAGAGGGCCATGGAGGCTGCGGCCGACGGGCCGTTCCACCCGGCGGCCATCGCCCGGCTGGACGACCGGGAGGAGTTCCCCACCGAGGCCGCCGCGGTCCTCGATGCCTGCGGCATCGCCCGCGCCTACGTGCCGGCCGGGCTGGGCGGCGCGCCCGGCGGCCTGCCGGAGCTCATCGCGGCGCTGCGCACTGTGGCCCGCCGGGACGTGACCGTCGCCGTCGCACACGGCAAGACCTTCCTGGGCTCGGTGCCGACCTGGGTGGCGGGCCGGGACGGCCAGCGGCGGGTTCTCGCCGCCCGGGTCCTGGACGGCGCGGTGGTGTCCTGGGGGCTGACCGAGCCCGGGCACGGCAGCGACCTGCTGGCCGGCGAGCTGACGGCCGAGCCCGCGCCGGACGGGGGCTGGCGGCTCGACGGCGCCAAGTGGCCGGTCAACAACGCCACCCGCGGCCGGTTCGTCTCGGTGCTGGCCCGTACGGCGCCCGCGGGCGGGCCGCGCGGGTTCAGCCTGTTCCTCGTCGACAAGGAGGTGCTTGCGCCGGGCAGTTGGCGGCCCCTGCCCAAGGAGCCCACGCACGGCATCCGGGGCGCTGACATCAGCGGCGTCCGCTTCGAGGGCGCGTACGTACCAGAAGACGCCCTGACCGGCCGGGTCGGTGAGGGCCTGGACGTCGTGCTGCGCTCCCTCCAGCTGACCAGGACCGTGTGCACCTCCCTGTCGCTGGGCGCCGGTGAGCACGCGCTGCGGCTGGCCCACGCGTTCGCGGCCGGGCGCGCCCTGTACGGCACCACCCTGCTGCGGCTCCCGCTGGCCCGCCGGGTGCTCGGGCGGGCCGCGGCCTCCCTCGTGCTTGCCGACGCCGCCTCGCTGCTGGCGGCGCGCTCCGTGCACTGCCTGACCGGTGAGATGAGCGTGGTGTCGGCGGTCGTCAAGGCCGGCGTGCCGGATATCGTCCAGCTCGCCGTCGACGACCTCGCCGAACTCCTCGGCGCCCGCGGCTTCCTGACCGGCCACCACGAGCACGGCCGCTTCCAGAAGCTGGAGCGGGACCATCGCGTCGTGGCCGTCTTCGACGGCAGCACCGCGGTGAACCGCTCTGCGCTGATCGGCCAGTTCCCCGTGCTCGCCCGGCGGATCGCCAGCGGCGAGCACGACGGCGCGGGGCTCGCGTCCGCCGTCTCCGCCGGTCCGGTCCCCCCGCTGGACTTCGGGGCGCTGCGGCTGGTGAGCCGTACCGGCTGCAGCGTGGTGCAAGCGCTGCCCGCCGTCGCCGGCCGGATCGCCGCGCTCGCCGCCGCGGGCACCCTGCCGGGGCGGGTCCGCGACCTGGCCGGGGCGCTGGCCGAGGAGACGGCGGCGGTCGCGGACGCCATGGCGGCCCTGCGGCCCGCAGGCCGCGACGCACCCCCCGAGGCGTTCGGGGCGGCCCGCCGCTACGAACGCTGCTACGCGGGTGCCGCGGCTGCCCACCTTCTGCTCGCGGACCCCGGGGACCCGCGGCGCGCCACCCTCCTGACCGCCGCCCTCGAACGGGCCCTGGAACTGCTGCGGCCGGGCCACGAGGCGCCGCAGGAGGCGTACGAACCGGCGGTGGCGGTACTCGCCGAGCCGACGGGGGAGCTGATCGCATGACCGAGGCGAACACGGTGGGCGAGCCCGTACCACGGCCGGCGGCGGGGACGGCCGGCGGCGGGGACGCCGACAGGCTGGAGAGGTTCTTCGGGGACGCCGGCGACCCGGCGAACCCGGCCGGCCGCGCCGCGGTCCTGGCCGCCGACGAACGAGGCGAGATGCTCCGGGCCGGTGAGGAACTGCTGACCGCGTACGGGCTGAACGCCCACTTCGTCCCCGTCGAGCTGGGCGGGCGGCTCGGCCGCCTCGACGACCTCGTCCGCGTCATGCGGACCGTCTACCGGCGCGACCCGTGCCTGGGCCTCGGCTACGGCGCCGGCTCCTTCATGGCCGCCGTCAACGTGTGGACGGCCGGCAGCGCCGGACAGCGCGCCCGCCTCGCCCGGCGGCTGCTGTCCGGCGCCCGGGCGGCCTGCGCGTACCACGAGCTCGACCACGGCAACGACCTCACCCGGGCCGGCCTCACCGCCCTTCCCGGACCCGACGGGCGGCTGCGCCTGAACGGGCGCAAGGAGGTCGTGGCCAACCTGCGGCGGGCCGAGACCATGGTGCTCTTCGCCCGCACCGACCCGGCCCAGGGCGGCCGCAGCCACTCCCAGCTGCTCCTGGACGCAGAGGACCTGCCCGCCGGCGCCGTACGGTACCTGGACCGGTTCGCCACCGTAGGCATGCGCGGCGTGCAACTCGGCGGCGTCGAGTTCACCGACTGCCCGGTGCCCGACGACAGCGTCGTCGGGCACCCGGGGCAGGGCGTGGAGACCGCCCTGCGCTCGTTCCAGCTCACCCGCATCGCCCTGCCCGGCATGACGATCGGCCTGCTCGACACCGCCCTGCGCACCGCCCTGCGCGGCAGCCGCGGACGCGCACTCTACGGCGCCCGCGCGGCGGATCTGCCGCTGTCCCGGTCGATCCTCACGGAGGTCTTCGCCGACCTGCTGCTGACGGACACCTTCACCATGGTCGCCGCCCGGGCCGCCCACACCGCGCCGGCCCAGGCGGGCGTCTACGCGAGCGCCGTCAAGGCCCTCGTGCCGACGGTCCTGATCCGCGCCGTGAGCCGCCTGTCGGAGCTGCTCGGCTCGCAGTTCTACCTGCGCGACGGTGAACAGCCGCTCTTCCAGAAGCTGCTACGGGACGTGCAGCCGTCGGCGTTCGGACACGCCTCTCGGGTCTCCTGCCTGTCCGCGCTGCTCCCGCAGCTGCCGCTCACCGCGCGCCGCGGCTGGCGCTCCGATACCGCCGCCGCGCTGCCCGCGGACACCTTCCGCGCCGACCGGCCGCTGCCCGGCCTGTCCTTCGGCGACCTCGCGGTCTCGGCCGGCGGCCGCGATCCACTGGCCCGTTCGCTCGTCACGGCCGCCGGCGCCGCGGCAGCGGACGACCCGCTCGCCGCCTCCGGCAGCGCCTGGTGCGCGGAGCTGGCGGCGCTGACCCAGGACGCGGCCGGTCTCGCCCCCACCCTCATCGGGCCCGACGCGCCCCCGTACGCCTTCGGTCTCACCACTCGCTGGACCGGTGTCCTGGCCGCGTCTGCGTGCCTGAACACTTGGTGGTGCTGCCCGAAGGAGACCGCGCCCGGCGCCGCGAACCCGGCCGTCCCGCTCGCCCTGCTGCACCGGCTCGGCGCCCACCTGGACCACCACCGCGAGCCCCTGCCGCGCCACCTCGCCGAGCCGCTGCACGCGGAACTCCTCCGGCGCCTCGACGCCGGCCTCACCTTCGACCTCGACTGCCGCCCCACCGGGGCCTGAACCGCCCAGGAGGAACCATGTCCGAACTCACCACCGAGACCTCGCAGTCGGCCGTCGCCGAGGTCATCGACTGGCTCCGCGACCGGGTGGCGGCCCAGACCGGACGCCCGGCGGCGGAGATCGACCCCGACGTCCCGCTCAACGACTACGGCCTGGACTCGGTGTACCTCTTCGGCCTTTCCGCCGAGATCGAGGACCACTACGGCATCGAGGTGGAGGCGACCATCATGTGGGACAACACCTCCCTCGCCCCGCTGGCCGATGCCCTCATGCCGCTTATCGCCGCGCGGTGAGCCGCCTGTCCCCGCACATCCCGCCACCACGCCAGGAGTAGCCGCGATGACCGCTGTCCTGCCCGACTTCCCCATGCCACGCGAGCACCCCCTCGACCCGCCGCCCCAGTACCGTGCACTCAGTGCCGAACGCCCGGTCTTCCAGGTGCGCACTCCCCGCGGGGACACCGCCTGGGTCGTCACCCGTTACGAGGACGTACGGGCCGTGCTGACCGACCGAGCCTTCAGCTCGGACCCCCGCACGCCGGGCTTCCCCACCTACGTCACCGGGGACGTGCCCCCACCGCAGGGCTTCTTCATGCAGGCCGACCCGCCGGACCACGGACGACTGCGCCGTACCGTGACCCGCGAGTTCCTGATCAACCAGATGGAGGCGCTGCGGCCCACGATGCGCCGCATCCTCGACGGCCTGGTCGACCGCATGACTGCCGACGACCGCACGTCGGGCGACCTGGTCCGGGAGTTCGCGCTGCCCATGGCCGCCATGACGATCTGCGAGATCCTCGGCGTCCCCTTCGAGGACCACGTGCTGTTCGTGTCGCTTACCGACACCGTACTGGACCGCTCCAGCACCCCCGAGCAGGCGGTGCAGGCGGCGGGCGAGCTGATGGGCTACTTCGACCGGCTGGTCACCGCCAAGGAGAAGGAGCCGTCCGAGGACCTGTTCGGCCGCATGGTCGCCCGGTCCGCCGACGGCGGCCTCACCCACGAGGAACTCGTCGGCATGGCCGCCCTGCTGCTGCTCGGCGGCTACGACACCATGGCCCAGATCATCGGCATCGGCACGGTCACCCTCTTCGAACACCCCGATCAACTGGAGGCATTGCGGCGCGACGACACGCTGCTGCCGGGCGCGGTCGAGGAGATGCTGCGGTACCTGTCCATCAACCACGCGGGGCTGCCGCGCGGCGTCACCGAGGACGTAGTCGTCGGCGGCCAGCAGATCCGGGCGGGGGACGGCGTCCTGGTGATGCTGAACGCGGCCAACCGCGACGAGGACGTCTTCGAGGAAGCCGACAGGTTCGACATCCGCCGGGTGAACAACAGCAAGCACCTCGCCTTCGGCCACGGCTTCCACAAGTGCGTGGGAGCGACGCTCGCCCGCGTCGAACTCACCGAGGTCTTCGGCGGCCTGTTCCGGCGGCTGCCCGGGCTGCGCCCGACCCGCTCCCTCGACGAACTGCCCTTCCGTCACGACATGGTGCTCTACGGGGTCCGTGAGCTCCCCGTCACCTGGTGACCCCGCCCGCGCCGACCCCCGCCTCCCGAATGGACCGTTCATGACCGCTTGTCCGCACGCAGCCGACGCCCTGTTCACCCCCGAGTTCGTCGCCAACCCCTACCCGGCGTACGCCGGGCTGCGCGAGGAGGGCCGGGCGCACCGGGTGACCCTGCCCGGCGGCGTCGAGGCATGGCTGCTCACCTCGTACGACGACTGCCGCCGCGCCTTCCTCGACAACGACTCCTACTCCAAGGACATGGCCGGCACCTGGACGGCCTTCCAGGAGCAGCGAGTCCCGATCACCGGTGACGTGGTGATCGGGATGGGCGACCACATGCTGGTCTCGGACCCGCCCCGCCATACCCGGCTCAAGGCCCTGATCTCCAAGGCATTCACGCCGCGCCGCATAGAGGCCCTCGCTCCGAGCATCGAGGCGACCGCGACCGGGCTGCTCGACGGCCTGCTGCGGCGGCGCGGCGAGGACTCCGGGCGCGCCGACCTCACCACCGAGTTCGCCGCACTGCTGCCGATGGAGGTCATCCGGCAGCTGCTGGACGTGCCCGCCGAGGACGGGGAGCGGCTGCGGCACGCGGTGGAAGCGGTGATGAGCAACGACGAGGACAGCCGGGACGCGGCCATGGCCGCCTTCCAGGAGGTCCACGACACACTGCGCACCCTTGTGGCGCGCAAGCGCACCGAGGCCGGCGACGACCTGACCTCGGCGCTCGTCAGCGCCCGCGACGAGGACGACAGGCTCAGCGAAGACGAACTCGTCTCGATGCTGGCACTGCTGCTCTCCGCCGGCCACGAGACCACCGTCAACCTGCTCGGCAGCACCGTCCTGGCGCTGCTGCGCCACCCCCGCCAACTCGCCCTGCTCCAGCGGGAGCCCGACCGCTGGGCGGAAGCGGTGGAAGAGGTGCTGCGCTGGGACGGCCCCATCCAGAACGCCATCTGGCGCTTCACCCGCAAGCCGGTCACCGTCGGGGACGTCACCATCCCGGCGGGCGAGGCGGTGGCGCTGAGCGTGGCCGCCGCCGACCGGGACCCGGACCGCTACCCGGACGGGGAGCTGTTCGACGTGACCCGCGGCGAGCGCTCGCACCTCGCCTTCGGCCACGGCATCCACCACTGCCTGGGGGCGCCGCTGGCCCGTCTGGAGGCGCGCATCGCCGTACCGCTGGTGTTCGCGAAACTGCCCGGGCTGGCCCTGGACGGGGAGCCCTCCTACCGCCCGTCCACCGTCTCCCGGGCCCTTTCCTCCCTCCCGGTGACCTTCAGGAACGCAGGCTGATCGGCGTGAGGATCCTCGGTCTCTGCGGCAGTCTGCGCTCCGGGTCGTTCAACGCGTCCGTGCTGCGCACAGCGGTCGACATGACCGTCTCCCCGCGGGAACTCGTCGTCTGGCCGGACCTGGGCCGTCTGCCCTTCTTCAACGCGGACGTCGAGCAGACCGCGCTGCCCGGAATCGTCGCGGACCTACGCTCCGCGGTGGGCTTGTCCGACGGCGTACTCATCGTGAGCCCCGAGTACGCCCATGGCACCTCCGGCGTGCTGAAGAACGCGCTGGAGTGGTTGGTCGGCGGCGGCGAGATCGCGGCCAAGCCGGTGGCCCTGGTCAGCGCATCCACCGCGATCACCGGCGGCGACAACGCCCGCTCCTGGCTGTCGCAGACCCTCACCGTGATGGGTGCCCAGGTGATCCCACAGGACCTGCGCATTCCGATCGCCACGAGGAAGATCACCGATGGCAGGCTCACGGATGAGCCGACCCTGGCCGCCCTGCACGACCTCCTCGACCACCTCACTGATGCCGCGGTCAAGGCCCGGGAGGAGAACGACACCTACGCCTGACCGAAGGGTGGCTGCGTCCCCCACAGAGACACCCGCACCACACCGTTACGGCGCAACGGCATCCGCGGTCGACGAACATTGTCCGCATCCGATGGCGTCGGCCGCCGGGGGCGAGGGCTACGTCGGCCCTCTTCACGGGTTTCGTCGGGTCTCGTGAAGTGTCGTGCACTATCGCTCCTTCGGGTCTGGGAGGGTGTGCGCGACGCCTTCCGGCAGGTTGTCGCGCACGTCGTTTGGGCCGTCTCGGGTGTGCCCGCTACCGTCCTGCTCCGCTCGTGGAGGAGCCGGTGAGGGCAGGGACGAAGCGTGGGTGTGGAGGCAGGTGCCGGTCTGGCGCGGGACGGGATGCGCTGGTCACCGCCGCCGGTCGGCGAGCCGCCTGGCGCCGCCCGTACCGGCGGTTCCGCGTGCAGCTCCCGACGGGGGAGCGTTACCACACGGTGCTGGACTGCGACGAGCTGCGGGTGCGCGAAGCCGACGAGCTGCTGTTCCCTCACGTCGCGCAGGGCGGCGCCGGGGGGACGACCGAGACCAACGCCGGCGCGATCGGGCTGGTCTTGACCTGGTGCGCGACCGCGCGGCTCGGAGTCGAAGCAGCGGCCGGCTACCTGGGACGGTTCGTGCTGTGGCCGCGCTACTTCGACCCGGAGAACCCGCTCGTGCTGCCGGGGCTGGGCGCCGGTGGTGCGCGGCCCATCGCGGAATCAACACCGTGCTGGCCGCCGTGCGGGAGTTCTCCAAGCACCTGGTGAGCCTCAAGGTGCTGCCGGCGACCACGCTGGATGCGCTCTACCGGGTGGTCGATGACCGCGATCTGCCCGATGAAGTACGCGGGGATGCCCCCGGGCTGCGGCTGCGGATGAGCTCGCGGCACCGGGTTCCGCGGGCGGAGAGCACGGTGACGAACGCGACGGAGGCGGAGGCCGCCGGGTTGCTGACGGCGTGCCTGAACGCGCGGGACCGCCTCATCGTCGCGCTCGCGGTGCGGGTGGGCATGCGCCGCGGCGAGATCGCCGGGCTGCGGCTGGCCGATGTGCGCCTGATCCCGGGCCGCCGGGCCGGATGCCAGGTCGAGGGCACGCACCTGCACGTGATCAAGCGGACCAACCCCAACCGGGCCGCAGGGAAGGCCCGCCGCAGCCGCCAGCTGCCCTGCGATCCGCTCGTGGTGCGGTTGTTCGACGACTGGGCGGTCGAGCGGGCGGAGGTTCCCGGCGCCGCCGACTGCGACTTCGCCCCGGTCACCCTCACCGGCCCGCGCACCGGCCACGGCATGCGGCCCGCTGCGATCAACGAGGCGTTCGAGGCCCTGGTCCGGCGGTCGCGAGCCCTACCGCCGGCGCCAGCGACGCCTGGGCCGTTTGACCCCGGTCGAGCCGGAAGCGAAAGCCGAGGTCTACCAGGACCTCGGCCTGAAGTTGATCTATCAACCCCCACGTCAACTGGTGCGGGTGGAGGCCAAGCTTGAGCCACACCAGTTGGGGATAAGGTTCGTGTCCAGGGGGGGACTTGAACCCCCACGCCCTAATACGGGCACTAGCACCTCAAGCTAGCGCGTCTGCCATTCCGCCACCTGGACCGGTGGAAGCCGCGCGGGCGGAGCCCGCCGCGACGCGGTACACCCTAGCAAACCCGCGGGGGCCCGCGATCACCCCGCGGGTTGGGCCGGGGGGTCCGGCGGGGCAGGATGGGGCGTGGACCCCGAACGTGCCAGGGAGGCATCGTGAGCCAGCCGGAGAACGCCCGTGGCGGCACCGTCGAGCGCGCGGAGAGCGAGGTCGTCGACCTCTGCCGCGAGCTGATCCGGATAGACACCAGCAACTACGGCGACCACTCCGGACCGGGGGAGCGGGCGGCCGCGGAGTACGTGGCGGAGAAGCTGGCCGAGGTGGGTCTCGAGCCGGAGATCTTCGAGTCGCACCCCGGGCGGGCGTCGACCGTGGCGCGGATCGAGGGCGAGGACTCCTCGCGGCCGGCGCTGCTCATCCACGGGCACCTCGACGTCGTGCCGGCCAACGCCGCCGACTGGACCCACGACCCCTTCTCCGGCGAGGTCGCCGACGGCTGCGTCTGGGGGCGTGGGGCGGTGGACATGAAGGACATGGACGCCATGACCCTCGCCGTCGTGCGCGAGCGGCTGCGCACCGGGCGCAAGCCCCCGCGCGACGTCGTGCTCGCCTTCCTCGCCGATGAGGAGGCCGGCGGGCTCTACGGGGCCAGGCACCTCGTGGACACGAAGCCGGAGCTGTTCGAGGGCGTGACCGAGGCCATCGGCGAGGTCGGCGGCTTCTCCTTCACCGTGAACGAGGACGTGCGGCTGTATCTCATCGAGACCGCGCAGAAGGGCATGCACTGGATGCGCCTGACGGTCGACGGGACGGCCGGGCACGGCTCGATGACCAACCGTGACAACGCCATCACCGAGCTGTCCGAGGCGGTGGCCCGGCTGGGGCGGCACGAGTTCCCGGTGCGGCTGACCAAGTCCGTACGCGGCTTCCTCGACGAGCTCGGCGACGCCCTCGGCGTCGAGCTGGACCCCGAGGACATGGACGCCACCCTCGCCAGGCTCGGCGGCATCGCGAAGATCATCGGCGCCACCCTCCGCAACACCGCCAACCCCACCATGCTCGGCTCGGGCTACAAGGTGAACGTGATCCCCGGGCAGGCCACGGCGCACGTCGACGGCCGCTTCCTGCCGGGGTACGAGGAGGAGTTCCTCGCCGACCTCGACCGCATCCTCGGCCCGCGCGTGAAGCGCGAGGACGTGCACGCCGACAAGGCGCTGGAGACCACCTTCGACGGGGCGCTGGTCGAGGCCATGGCGACGGCCCTGAAGGCGGAGGACCCGATCGCCCGCGCCGTGCCGTACTGCCTCTCCGGCGGTACCGACGCCAAGTCCTTCGACGACCTCGGCATCCGCTGCTTCGGCTTCGCGCCGCTGCAGTTGCCGCCGGAGCTGGACTTCGCCGGGATGTTCCACGGGGTCGACGAGCGGGTCCCGGTCGCGGGTCTGCAGTTCGGCGTCCGGGTGCTGGACCGGTTTCTCGACGCCTGCTGAGCTGGACTTTCTCCGCGGCGGAGGCGCGGTGCGAGCGGGTGGTACAAGCCGTCGAATCGGCCACCTGTGTCAATCGGACTGAAAAGGGTGAATGGCACGATAAGCGCGTAGCCCGGCACCTACCTCGTCGTTGCATTGGGTGCGGTCCGCTGCTGGGGCCGCACCGTCAACGAGGAGGAAGAATGATCAAGAAGGTTGTCGCCGCGGCGGCCGCCACGGGCGGTCTGATGCTGGCGGGTGCCGGCGTCGCCGCTGCCGACGCAGGTGCCCAGGGCGCTGCCGTGCAGTCCCCGGGCGTGCTGTCCGGCAACGTCGTCCAGGCTCCGATTCACATCCCCGTGAACGCCTGCGGCAACACCGTGAACGTCGTCGGTCTGCTGAACCCGGCGTTCGGCAACACCTGCATCAACAAGTGACGTTGAACCTCCCGTAAGGGTGCGACCGTACGGCCCCGGAGTGCGCTGCAGTGCTCCGGGGCTGGACGGGCTTTTGGACGAGCGGGACGGGGACGGCCCGCCTGCTCGCGTACTCAGAGCTCAGAAGGCAGGAAAGACCCATGCGACATGTCGCAAGGAAGGGCCTGTTCACCATCGCCGCCGCAGGCGGCATGCTGGTCGCCGCAGGCGCCACCGCCGCACAGGCGGACGCGGGCGCCGAGGGCGCAGCGACGAACTCCCCGGGCGTCGGCTCCGGTAACACGGTGCAGGCGCCCGTGAACGTTCCGGTGAACGTGTGCGGCAACACGGTGAACGCCGGCGGGCTGCTCAACCCCGCGTTCGGCAACACGTGTGTCAACGACGGCGGAGGCACGAAGACCGGCGGCCACGCCACCGGCGGCGGGGCCCAGGCCCAGGGCCAGTCGTCGCAGTCCCCGGGCGTGCTGTCCGGCAACACGGCGCAAGCGCCCGTGGACGTGCCGGTGAACGCGTGCGGCAACTCCGCCAACGTCGTCGGGGTCGGCAACGCCGCCTTCGGCAACGAGTGCGGCAACGGCGCGGTCCCCGACACCCCGAAGCCGCCCAAGCCCGAGGAGCCGCCGACGACGCCGGAGGAGCCGGACCGTCCCGACGTGCCGGACACCCCCGAGCAGCCCGTCACCCCGGACCGTCCCGACGAGCCCACGGACCGGAGCCACACCCCGCCGAACCACGAGACGCAGGCCGGCGCGCCCGCCCCGGAGACGGAGCAGCTCGCGGAGACCGGCTCCGAGATCCCGGTGGGGGCCCTCATCCCGCTCAGCGGCGGTCTGCTGCTCGGCGGCGCGGTGCTCTACCGCCGCGCCCGCGCGGCCGCGGCCTGATCACGCGGGCAGCCCGATCAGGCAGGCGGCCTGATCGCGCCGGATTCTTGATCAAGTAGTCGACGGCCGCGGGCGGGTCCGGGCAACCGGACCCGCCCCCTTGCCGTCCTCATCGTCTCCGCCACCGTCCGGCACCATCCGGTGCCGGCCCCGTGGGCGCGTGGAAACCGCAGGTCAGCGGGTCGTCCACGCGAGGGATACGCCCCCGCGGGCGTCACCACGTCGCTCGCACCTGTCTGATGATCCGGCGCCGCAGCCGCGCCCTGCGACTGCCGTCGGGATACAGCCGGAGCCGGTGCAACTCCCAGTGCCCGTACTCGGCTTGGTCGGTCAGAAGCCTCGCCGCGGCGGCCCGTGAGACTCCCCGCGGCACATAGACATCACGAAACTCGTATTCCGGCATCGCATCCATTGTGCGGAAAGTGCCTCGCTCCGGATAGCGTCTGCACTATGTCTGATGCTGCGCAGCCTACGGCTGCCGAGGTACGCGCCGCCGCGTCGGTGCTGAAAGCCGCGATCGACCGCCACCTCGAAGCGGTCGAGCGCCGGTCGGGCGAGGAGGGCTCTGCCGTCTATGCCGCCTTCGAGGAGCTGGCAGCGGCAGCCGAGGCGTACGACGAGGTGTTGTACGAGGTCCACGACGAGGTGACCCCCTTCGAGATCCCCAGCAGCGACACGCTGCCCGCCTACACCGGGCCCGACGAGCCGGGGGCGCTCAGCGTCCTCATGCGCCGGGACTACACCGTGGCGGAGCCGCACCGGCTGCTGGCCCAGGCACAGCGCATCGCCGACCTCGACCCGGACGTCGCGGGCGGGGACGAGACCGGTGACCGGGAAGCCGTGGGCAGCAGCCTTACGGCGGCGGTCGGCGTGCTCTTCGGCGAGTTCGAACCGGACGAGATCGCCTCGCGGCACCGGGAGTTCGGCCTCTCCGAGGGTGACTCCGCGGTGTGGGTGGCGGCGGCGGAGGAGCCGGCGGAGCCGGGGGAGTGGCTGTCGGCGCCGTTCGACCAGGCCGACCCCGAGCTGGTCATCTGCCGCTTCGACGTCAGCGCGTCGTTCGAGGACGAGCTGGACTTCGACGCAGACGACGAGGCGGACATCGAGGACGACGACACCGGGGGACGCGGGGACGACCGGGTGGTCGACGCCCTCGACGCCCTCGACGACCTGGACGACGGCGACGACGAGCTGGAGCGGGTGGACACGGGCCGCTGAGCGCCGTTCCGCGGGGCCCGGCGCGGACGCGCCGGGCCTTCCGTGCCGGCGCAGCCTGACGCCCTCCGGGCGGCCTCGTGCCGCCTCGCGCGGCTTCGTGCCGGGTCCTGCGGTCAGGCCCGCGTCTGGGCGCCGAGCAGGCCGCGCAGCCGTGTCGTACGCCGCGGGGCCGGCACCTCCGCGAGGCGCCGGGCCAGCACGGGGCCCGCGCCGTGCACGACGGACAGGTGCCGCTCGCCGCGGCTGAACGCCGTGTACGCCCAGGCGCGGCTCAGTGCCGCCTCCGCGTCCCCGGGCACCACGACCACCGCGGCGGGCCAGCGCCGCCCCGCCGCCTGGTGCGCGGTGAGCGCCCAGCCGTGCCGTACGGCCTCGGCGACCCGGTCGGGACGGACGACGACGGCGGTGCCGCCGCAGTCGAGGTGCAGCCCCGCGTCGTCACCGGAGGTGACCAGTCCCGGCACGGCGGTGCCGGGGGCGGGGACGTAGACGACGCGGTCGCCCGCGTCGAAGCCGCCGAACGCCCCCGGGCCGGGGTTCAGCCGTTCCTTCAGCGCCGCGTTCAGCACCCGGGTGCCCGCGGCGCCGCCGTGCCCCACGGCGATCACCTGCGTGTCCGCGGCGGGTACCCCGAGGGCGCGCGGTACGGAGTCGGCGACGAGCTGCACCGTGCGGTGGACCGCCTCGCCGGGGTCCTGCACCGGGACGATCACGACCTCCTTGCCCGGCGCCGCGACGGCCTGCAGCTCGCCGGCGCCGACGCCGGAGACCAGCTCGCCGATCGGTCCCGGGTCGGGGGTGCGGGACGTCACCCGCGGGCAGACGCGCGCGGCGGCCACATCGGCGTAGACCCGGCCGGGGCCCGCGGACTCCAGCAGCCCGGGGTCGCCGCTGAGCACCAGCCGCACGCCGTCCGGCAGCGCCTCGACGAGGGCGGCGGCGGCCTCGGCGTCGAGCTGCGGCGCGTCCAGTACGGCCAGCACGTCGACGGCGAGCAGGCCGTCCGGGTCGCGGCCCGGGCCCTCCCGGCCGGCGAGCAGCCCGCGCACGGTCACGGCTCCGCCGGACGCCGGGTCCTCCGCCCCGGGGCCGGAGCGGCCTTCCCCGGCGGCGGCCTCCGGTCCGGTGGCCGCCGCGGCGAGCAGGCCGGCCAGGCGGGCGCGGCCGTCGTCGGTGTGGGCCGCCGCGTACGCGCGCAGCCCCAGGGCGCGGGCCGCGGCGACCAGCGCCGCGGGCTCCGCGCGGGCGGCCTCGCCGCCGCTGTGCAGCACGAGTCCGCTGCCCGCGGCGGCGCGGATCAGCTCCGCGGCGGAGGGCGACGGCGCGGCGGCGGCCGCGGCCTCCCACGCGCCCGCGTCCGCGACGCGGACGGCGGCGTCCTCACCCTGCGCGCCGGCGTCCTCCTCCGCCGGACCCGGTGGCGGCGTGAACGTGCTGACGAGCCGGGACAGGCCGTCCGCCAGGCCCTCCTCCGCCATCGCGTAGCGCTCCAGGCCGAGCAGCAGCCGTACGGGGACCTCCTCCTCGCCGTCCTCCCCGCCCTCCGGTACGGGGGCCGCGGCGGACGGCTCCTCGCGCTCTTCGAAGACGAGCACGCCGCCCCTGGCCGCCGCCTCGCGCAGCGCCTCCTCGGCGTCCGGCACCCCGTACCCCGACAGGGCCTGCGCCAGCGCCGGGAACTCCAGCGCGGTGTGCCCCCTGAGGGCCGCCTGCGCCAGCAGCCAGCCCACCAGCGCCTCCACCCGGCGCTCGTCGCCGGGCTCCGCGGACTCCAGCAGCCCCCGCGCGAACTCGTCGGCCTGCGACGGCCGTACGCCCGGCACCGCGAGCAACTGCCACGGGTCCGCACGCAGCAACTCCGCCGCGCCTTCGCCGAACTGCCCCGCGACCCGCGCCGCGGGATCCTCCGGGGCGCCCGCGCCGGCGAGCACCTGCCGTACGGCGGCGACCGCCTCGGCGCTCGGCTCCCGCGGCCGCACCGGCTCCCCCTGCTCGCCCCCGGCCCCTGCACCGGCCTCCGGCGCCGTCCCGGCCCCGGCCGGCGGCTCAGCGCTCCGTACGGGCCGGGGCCTGGGCGCCCGCGCGGGCGCGGGGAAGAACGCGGCGGCGTCCCGCTCGCCCCGCTCCACGGCCCGCACGGCGGCCAGCAGCTCCGCCGCCTTCCCGGTCAGCGCCGTCCCGCTCTCGACGGCCGCGGCGGCCCGCCTGGGCCGCTCCTCGCCACCGCCCTCGCCGGACCCGCCGCCCGCCGTGCTCGCGTCGGCCCCGGTACCCGCGTCGCTCCCGGCGCTCGCGCCGGTCTCCGCGCCCCCGCCGCCGTCCCCCGCAGCCCCCGGCTCCGTACCGCCCCCCGCCGCCGTCTCCGCGGCCTCCGGTGCGTCGTTCACAGCGTGCTCCAGTCCTGATCGGGATAGCGGTGCACGGGCGCCGACACGTCGTCCAGCGCCTGGCAGATCTCGTCAGGAAGCGTAAGACCCTCCACCGACAACGCCGCCGACAACTGCTCGGCGTTGCGCGCCCCCACCAGCGGCGCCGCCACCCCCGGCCGGTCCCGTACCCACGCGAGCGACACCTCCAGCGGCGTCACCGCGAGACCGTCCGCCGCCGTGGTCACCGCGTCGACCACCCGGCTCGCCTCCTCGTCCAGGTACGGCGCGACGAACGGCGCCAGGTGCTCCGAGGCCAGCCGCGACCCCGCCGGCGTGGCGTCGCGGTACTTGCCGGTCAGGACCCCCCGGCCGAGAGGCGACGACGGCAGCAGGCCCACGCCCAGGTCCAGGGCCGCCGGCAGCACCTCCCGCTCCACCCCGCGCTGCAGCAGCGAGTACTCCATCTGCGTCGACGCCAGCCGCGTCCGGCCGCCCGCCGCGCCCGCGCCGCCGCCGGCCCCGGCGAGCTGCCAGGTCGCGGCCTTGGCGAGCTGCCAGCCGCTGAAGTTGCTCACGCCCGCGTAGCGGGCCCGGCCGCTCGCTATGGCGGAGTCGAGGGCCTGGAGGGTCTCGTCCATCGGCGTGTACGGGTCGAAGGCGTGCACCTGCCACAGGTCGACGTAGTCGGTGCCCAGCCGTTCCAGCGAGGCGTCGAGCGCGCCCAGCAGGTGCCGCCTGGAGGTGTCGAAGCGGCGCTCGGGGTCGGGCACGCTGCCCGCTTTGGTGGCGACGACGATGTCCCGCCTCGGCACGAGGTCCCGCAGCAGGCGTCCCAGCAGGTGCTCGGCGCCGCCGTCCGCGTACACGTCGGCGGTGTCGACGAGCGTCCCGCCGGCCTCCCAGAACGTCTTCAGCAGCCCGGCCGCCTCCGGCTCCCCGGTGTCCCGCCCCCAGGTGAGGGTGCCCAGTCCCATGCGGGAGACGCGAAGGCCCGTGCGGCCGAGTTGCCTGTGCTCCATGGGCGTTGAGATTACTGGGGCGGGCGCGCTGCGGCGGCGGGGACCGGCGCGCTAGAGTCGCACAGATATATTACCCACCGGTACGAAACCTCGGCGCGAGGCGCCGGAGAGCAGGGAGGCCCGCATGCGGCTCGGGATCAACCTCGGCTACTGGGGCGCCGGCATGGACGCCGACAACCTCGCCGTCGCGCAGGAGGCGGACCGCCTCGGCTACGACGTGTGCTGGGCCGCCGAGGCGTACGGCTCCGACGCGGCCACCGTGCTGAGCTGGGTCGCCGCCAAGACCGAGCGGATCGACGTGGGCTCCGCGATCTTCCAGATCCCGGCCCGCGCCCCCGCCATGACCGCGATGACCGCCGCCACCCTCGACTCGCTCACCGAGGGCCGCTTCCGCCTCGGGATCGGCGTCTCCGGGCCGCAGGTCTCCGAGGGCTGGTACGGGGTGGAGTTCGGCAAGCCGCTCGCCCGCACCCGCGAGTACGTGGAGATCGTGCGCAAGGCGCTGTCGCGCGAGCGGCTGTCGTACGCGGGCGAGCACTGGACTCTGCCGCTGCCCGGCGGCGCAGGGAAGCCGATCAAGCTGACCGTGCACCCCGTCCGCGAGCACATCCCCGTCTACATCGCCGCCATCGGCCCGAAGAACCTGGAGCAGACCGGCGAGATCGCCGAGGGCGCCCTGCTCGTCTTCTACTCGCCCGAGCACGCCGAGGAGACCACCCTGCGCCACGTGCGTGCCGGGCGGGCGAAGGCCGGCAAGGAGCTGGACGGCTTCGACATCGTGCCCACGGTCCCGATGGCCCTGGGTGACGACATCGCCGCGCTCGCCGACGTCTTCCGCCCGTACACCGCCCTGTACGTCGGCGGCATGGGCAGCGCCAAGCAGAACTTCTACAACCGCCTCGCCGGCCGTATGGGGTACGAGCGCGAGGCGGCCGAGATCCAGGCCGCCTACCTCGCCGGCGACAAGGCCGGCGCGGCCGCCGCCGTGCCGCAGGAGCTGATCGACGCCACCACGCTGCTCGGTCCCGTGGAGCGGATCGCGGACCGGATGCGGGCGTACGCCGAGGCGGGGGTGACGTCGCTGTCGCTGGCGCCGTCCGGGTTCACGCGGGAGGAGCGCATCGCGGGCGTGCGCGCCGGAGTGGAGGCGCTGGAGCGCGCCGGCCTCGCCTGAGTCCTCACGGCTCCGGCCCTGCGTGCCGGGCCCTCTCCCCTGTACAACGGCCGTGGTGAGGGCTCGGGTGTCCCCACCACGGCTGTCACCTCGACCAACGCGTCGTCACCGGATCGGTTACGGATCGCCCGCATGGCGGATGGTGCGCACCGCGGGTGTTGCGTCATACGCATCCGCGTCATTCACTCGGATACGGGTGTATTCCGGCAGTGAAAGGCGACGGTGACATGCTCTCGGCCAAGGACCTGTACCAGGAGATCCTCGACAACGACGACACCTTCCGGCTGTTCTGCTCCATCGCCGCCGCCGGGGAGGCCCAGGGCGGCTGGGAGAACGCCCGCATCTCCGCCCTCATCCCCGACTCGTACCGGAAGCTGGCCCCCAAGGTGGCCCGGCACGGCGCCGACGAGGACAAGCACGGCCGCATCTTCAACGCCCTGCTGAAGAAGCGCGGCCTGGAGCCGGTGGCCGTCCCCGCCGAGACCGACTACACGATGCTGCTGGAGGGCATCGGCATCGGCCTCGCCCACGACCGGCTCCGCCGGGACGGGCAGCTCACCGAGGCCGACCTCATCACGTACCTCGCGCACAGCAGGGTCACCGAGCAGCGGGCGTCGGACCAGATGCGGATGCTCCTCAAGTACTTCGGCGACCACCCGGACATCGGCCGCGCGGTACGGATGATCTCCTACGACGAGGACAACCACCTCGCGTACTGCCACGAGGAACTGCTCGCCATGGCCGCGCACGGCCACGGCCGCCGCGTGCAGGCCGCGCTGCGCGACGCGGCGCTCGCGGAGATCCGGGTGTACCGGGACGTGAGCCACGCGGTGATGGCGCACATGGGGCGGATCCTGAAGTGGTCGCGGGCCAGGCGCGCACTGCTGTCCGCGGGCATCGACGCGGTGTACGCGTACGAACGCGCCGGCGGCTGGCGGCGGATGGTGAGGCTGCGGATGCCGGAGTTCCGCGACGCCCTCGGCGGGCCGCCGCCGCGCACCACGGCCGAATTCGCCTGACGCGAACGGCGCCCGGCGCGAACGGCACCCGCGAGCGCCACCCGCCAGGGGCCCGCGGCCCTCAGCGCCCGCCGTTGCCCAGCCAGCCGCGCCGGCGGAAGAACACGTAGAGCAACAGCACCACGGACACCATCACCAGCAGCACCGCCGGATACCCGAGTGTCCAGTGCAGCTCCGGCATGTGGTCGAAGTTCATCCCGTAGATGCTGCCGATGACGGTCGGCGCCGCGGCCATGGCGGCGTACGCGGAGATCTTCCGCATGTCGTCGTTCTGCTGCACCCCCACCCGCGCGAGGTGCGCGGCGAGGATGTCGGACAGCAGCCGGTCGATGGTCTCCAGATGCTCGTTGACGCGCATGAGATGGTCGCCGACGTCGCGGAAGAACGGCCGTGCCCGCTCGTTGACGAACGGCAGCCCGGCGCCCGCCAGCCGGGCGATCGGGTCGGCCAGCGGGCCGGTGGTGCGGCGGAACTCCAGCGCCTGCCGCTTGAAGTCGTAGATCCGCCCCGCCGAGCGACCGGGGTCGCGGCCGCCGGGCTGGAAGACCTCGGCCTCCAGCTCCTCCAGGTCGGTGTGGAAGTCGTCCGCGACGTCGAGGTAGTTGTCCACGACGGCGTCGCACACCGCGTACACCACCGCCGTCGGCCCGTGCGCCAGCACCTCGGGCTGCCCCTCCAGCCGGGCCCGTACCCGGCCGAGGGGGTTCGCCTCGCCGTGCCGGACGGTGACCACGAAGGAGTCGCCGACGAAGGTGCTGATCTCGCTGACGGTGATGGTGTCGGTGCTGTCGTCGTAGAGCACGGGCTTGAGCACGAAGAACAGCGCCGCGTCGTACACCTCCAGCTTCGGCCGCTGGTGCGCGGTGACCGCGTCCTCCGCCGCGAGCGGGTGCAGACCGAGCCCGCGGGTCAGCTCGTCGAACTCCTGGCGCGACGGTTCGAAGAGCCCGATCCAGCAGAACGTGTCCTCGCCGGCGCGCGCCTGCGCCAGCACGGCCGCGACGTCTCCGGGCGCGGGCACGCGCCGGCCGTGCCGGTAGAGCGCGCAGTCGACGATCACACCGTCATTCTTTCCCGAACCGTGCCGCCTGTCGCGCAGGACGTACGCTGGCTGCCATGCCCACCCTCCTCCTGCTCCGGCACGCCCGGTCCACGGCGAACGTGGACGGCGTGCTCGCCGGCCGCGGCCCGGGTGTCGGGCTGGACGAACGCGGCACGGCGCAGGCCGCCGCGCTGCCCGCCCGGCTGGCCGCCCTGACGCCCGCCGCCGTGGTCACCAGCCCGCTCGAACGCTGCCGCGAGACCCTCAAGCCGCTGCTGGCCGCCCGCCCGGAGCTGCCGGTGCACGTCGACGAGCGGCTGACGGAGTGCGACTACGGCGAGTGGACCGGCGGCAAGCTCGCCGAGCTGGCGGACGACCCGCTGATGGCCACCGTGCAGCAGCACCCGTCGGCGGCGGTCTTCCCCGGCGGCGAGACGATGCGCGCGATGCAGGCGCGCGCCGTCGAGGCGGTACGGGACTGGAACGCCACCGTGCTCGCCGAGCACGGCCCGGAGGCGCTGTACGTGATGTGCAGCCACGGCGACGTCATCAAGTCCGTGGTGGCGGACGCCCTCGGGATGCACCTGGACCTCTTCCAGCGCATCGCCGTGGGCCCCGCCTCCGTCACCGCGATCCGGTACACGCCCCTGCGCCCCTTCGTGCTGCGGCTCGGCGACACCGGCTCGCTCGACGGCCTCGCGCCGCCGCCTCCCGCGGCGGAGCCGGGGGCGGAGGGGGCGCGGGAGGACGCGGCGGACGCGTCGGCCGCGGAGGTGGGCGGCGGTGCCGGAGCCGGTTGATCCCCGGTGATCAGCTCGCGCAGTAGGGTGGTCGGATCGGGCCCGCAGCGGTTCCCGTTCAGAAGTCGAGCAATCGGAGCAGCACGTGCCGCGTGAGGTGTACTTCTACGACCCGCCGGACCGCTTCGTGGCCGGCACGGTCGGGCTGCCGGGGCGCCGCACCTTTTTCCTGCAGGCGTCCAAGTCCGGCCGTACGACCAGCGTTGCACTGGAGAAGGCGCAGGTGTCCGCGCTGGCCCAGCGGATCGACGAGCTTCTTGACGAGGTGGTACGGCGCAGCGGCGGCACGAGCGACGTGCCGGCCGTCGCCCCCGCCGAGCTGACCGACACCGCGCCCCTGGACGCCCCCATCGAGGAGGAGTTCCGGGTCGGCACGATGGCGCTGGCGTGGGACGCGGAGAGCGAGCGGATGGTCGTCGAGGCGCAGGCCCTCGTCGAGTTGGACGCCGACTCCGACGAGGACCTGGCCGCGGCCGAGGAGGCGCTGCTCCAGGACGACGAGAACGGCCCGCCGATGCTGCGCGTACGCCTCACCGGGCAGATGGCGCGCGCCTTCGCCAAGCGGGCCAACGACGTGGTGAACGCCGGCCGGCCGCCCTGCCCGCTGTGCAGCCTGCCGCTCGACCCGGAGGGACACGTATGTCCGCGCCAGAACGGATACCGCCGGGGGGAGTGAGCCCGCTCGCCCTGGCGTCCGACGAGGCCCGCGCGCTGCTCACCGGCGGCGAGCTGACCGTCGCCGGGCGCATCCGCGGTGCGTCGAACGCGGTCCTGTTCTGCACCGTCGCCCACGCCGGGCGGACGGCGGAGTGCGTGTACAAGCCGGTCGCGGGGGAGCGGCCGCTGTGGGACTTCCCTGACGGCACGCTGGCGCAGCGCGAGGCCGCGGCCTACGAGGTCTCGGAGGCCACCGGCTGGGGCCTGGTGCCGCCGACGGTGCTGCGGGACGGGCCCTTCGGCGAGGGCATGTGCCAGCTCTGGATCCCGGCCGCGGACGAGCGGCACGCGACGGACGCACAGGACGGGACGGACGCACAGGACGGGACGGACGGGCAGGACGGCCAGGGCGGCACGGCGGGGGCGGCGCCCGGCGGCACGGACCTGCTCGCCCTCGTCGAGGGTGACGAGCCGGGACCCGGCTGGAAGGCCGTGGGCTACGCCGAGACCGGCGAGGGCCGCCCCGCGCTGCTGGTGCACGCCGACGACGTCCGGCTGCGCCGCCTCGCCGTGCTCGACGCCGTGATCAACAACGGCGACCGCAAGGGCGGCCACCTGCTGCCCGCCGCCGGCGGCCGGCTCTACGCCATCGACCACGGTGTGACGTTCCACACCGACGACAAGCTGCGCACCCTGCTCTGGGGCTGGGCCGGCGAGCCGCTGCCCGCCGAGGCCGTCGCCGTGCTGCACCGGCTCGCGGCCGGGCTCGCCCCCGAGGGCCCGCTGGCCGCCCGGCTGGCACCGCTGATCACGGCGGCGGAGGTGGCCGCGCTGCGGGCCCGAATTGCCGCGCTGCTGGCCTCGGGACGGCACCCGGAGCCCAGCGGCGAGTGGCCGGCCATCCCCTGGCCGCCGGTCTGATCCGCCGGTCCGCGCGCCGGCGCCCGCGCGGGCATATTCCGTACGAACCCTCCCACCGCTGTCCGAAACCGCGGGCTGGCGCCGCCCCGGTCGTTTCACCAGGCAACCGGCGGTTACGCTCGTTTACATGCATGCCTGGCCTGCCCCCGAGGTCCCGGTGCTCCCCGGCACCGGCCGCGACCTCCGCCTCCACGACACCGCGACCGGAGGGCTCGTCACCCTCGATCCCGGCCCGGAGGCCCGCATCTACGTCTGCGGCATCACCCCCTACGACGCCACCCACATGGGGCACGCGGCCACGTACACCGCGTTCGACCTCGTGCAGCGCGTCTGGCTGGACAACAAGCGGGAGGTCCACTACGTCCAGAACGTCACGGACGTCGACGACCCGCTGCTCGTCCGGGCCGCCGAGACGGGCGAGGACTGGACCCTGCTCGCCGACCGCGAGACCGACCTGTTCCGCGACGACATGACGGCCCTGCGGAACCTGCCGCCGCGCGAGTTCGTCGGCGCGGTGGAGGCGATACCGCGGATCGTGCCCCTCGTGGAGCAACTGCGCGACGCCGGCGCGGCGTACGAGCTGGACGGCGACATCTACTTCTCGGTCGAGTCCGACCCCCGCTTCGGCGCCGTCTCCGGGCTCGACGCGGCCACCATGCGGGAGCTGTCCGCCGAGCGCGGCGGCGACCCCGACCGGCCGGGCAAGAAGAACCCCCTCGACCCGCTGCTCTGGAGTGCCGCCCGCGAGGGCGAGCCGAGCTGGGACGGCGGTTCCCTCGGCCGCGGCCGGCCCGGCTGGCACATCGAGTGCGTCGCCATCTCTCTCGACCACCTCGGCATGACCTTCGACGTGCAGGGCGGCGGCAGCGACCTGATCTTCCCGCACCACGAGATGGGCGCGTCCCACGCGCAGGTGCTCACCGGCGAGTTCCCCTTCGCCAAGGCGTACGTGCACTCCGGGCTCGTCGCCCTCGACGGCGAGAAGATGTCGAAGTCCAAGGGCAACCTGGTCTTCGTCTCCCAGGTGCGCCGCGACGGCGTCGACCCCGTGGCCGTACGGCTCGCGCTCCTCGCCCACCACTACCGCACCGACTGGGAGTGGACCGCCCACGGTCTTGAGGAGGCGGAGCGGCGGCTGGCGCGCTGGCGGGACGCCGTCTCCAGGCCGGAGGGACCGCCCGCGGAGGGGCTCGTGGAGGAGGTCCGCGCCGCGCTGGCGGAGGACCTGGACTCGCCCGCGGCGCTGGCCGCCGTGGACCGCTGGGCGGCGCTGCAGCGCGCCGGGGGCGGTACGGACACGGGGGCGCCGGGCGTGGTCTCGCGGGCGGTGGACGCGCTGCTGGGCGTGGCGCTGTAGCGGGGCGGGCGGGGCGGCGTCAGTCCTTGCCGCCGGCCTCGCCCTCGCCCTCGCCGTCGCGGCCGGGGCCCTCGCCGTCGTCGGTCCCGGCGTCTGCGTCGCCATCGCCGGAGGTGTCGTCGCCGGTGCTGCGGTCCGTGCCGTCCGGGTCCTCCGCGGCCACGGTGTCTCCGGTGTCCCCGCCCTCCCCGGCCGTCCCGGAGCCCTTCTCGCCGTCGTCCCCGGCGGTCCCGGAATCCTTCTCGGCGCCGTCCTCCTCCGGCTCCGCGGCGCCCTCCGCCTTCTCCGTACCGCCGTCGTCCTCGCGGTCCCCGTCGCGCTCCTCCGGCGCCCGGGACTCCTCCCGCTCCGTGAGGTCGGCGAGGGGCTGCGGCCCGGAGAGGTCGCGCAGATACGGTCCGGCGCCCGGGTCCCGGCGGCGCAGATAGCGCTCGAACTCGCGGGCGATCGCCTCGCCCGACGCCTCCGGCAGCTCCGCGGTGTCGCGCGCCTCCTCCAGCGTCTGCACGTACTCCGCGACCTCGCTGTCCTCCGCGGCCAGTTGGTCCACGCCCAACTGCCAGGCCCGCGCGTCCTCGGGCAGTTCGCCCAGCGGGATGCGCACGCCGATCAGGTCGTCGAGCCGGTTGAGCAGCGCCAGGGTAGCCTTCGGGTTGGGCGGCTGGGAGACGTAGTGCGGGACGGCGGCCCAGAGGCTCGCGGTCGGCACGCCCGCGTGCGTGCACGCCTCCTGGAGGATGCCGACGATCCCGGTCGGACCCTCGTAGCGGGTCTCCTCCAGATCCATCGACACCGCCAGCTCCGGGTCCGAGGTCACCCCCGTCACCGGTACGGGCCGGGTGTGCGGCGTGTCGCCGAGGAGTGCGCCGAGCAGGACGACCAGCTCGACGCCCAACTCGTGGGCGAAGCCCAGGATCTCGTTGCAGAACGAGCGCCAGCGCATGCTGGGCTCGATGCCGCGGACGAGCACCAGGTCCCGCGGGTTGCCCTTCCCGTCGGCGTCCGCGATCCGCACCGCGGACAACTGCGTGGTGGGCCAGGTGACCTTCCGTACGCCGCTGTGGAGGGTGACGGTGGGGCGGTTGACCTGGAAGTCGTAGTAGTCCTCCGCGTCCAGTGACGCGAAGACCTCGCCCTTCCACTCCCGGTCGAGATGGCCGACCGCCGAGGAGGCGGCGTCACCGGCGTCGTTCCAGCCCTCGAAGGCGCAGATCATCACCGGATCGACCAGCTCGGGCAGCCCCTCCAGCTCGATCACCCAGCGCCTCCTTCCCCTGTGCCGGCCCCTGTGGCCACGTGCTCCGGAACATGCGGCCCCCAGCCTAAGGCTTCCCCGTCGGCGCGCCGTATCCCGTGCGGGACGAGTACCGATTCATCCGAGGTGTGCACCTTGAGGAGGGTTGGCAGCGCGTCAGTACGGATAATCACTCACGGCCTCTGGACGTTGGCAAGCCCACCCGGATATACATCGGATGACTGCTGAAAGATCCGATGTTCCAGACGCGAGGGAAGCCTGCATGCGACCGACTGTCACCGATGTGGACGTCTCCGACATCCGCTTCCCCACCTCACTGGAGCTCGACGGGTCGGATGCCATGCACCCCGACCCGGACTACTCCGCCGCGTACGTCGTCATCCGCACCGACCACCCCGGCGTCGAGGGGCACGGCTTCTGCTTCACCATCGGCCGCGGCAACGACGTCACCGCCGCGGCCATCCGCTCCCTCGCGCCCTACGTCGTCGGCCGCCCCGCGCCGCGTACCGCCGCCGAGCTGGCCGAGCTCTGCAACACCCTCACCCACGACTCCCAACTGCGCTGGCTCGGCCCCGAGAAGGGCGTGATCCACATGGCCGCGGGCGCCGTGGTCAACGCCGCCTGGGACCTGGCCGCCGGGCTGGCGGGGCTGCCGGTCTGGGAGTTCCTGTCCCGCATGTCTCCCGAGGAGCTGGTGTCCCTCGTCGACTTCCGCTACCTCTCCGACGCCCTCACCCCCGACGAGGCGCTGGCCCTGCTCCGCGCCGCCGAGCCCGGCCGCGCCGAGCGGGCCGCGCTGCTGCGCGCCGAGGGCTACCCCGCGTACACCACCACCCCCGGCTGGCTCGGCTACTCCGACGAGAAGCTCATCCAGCTCTCCAAGGCAGCCGTCGCCGAGGGCTTCGGCCAGATCAAGCTGAAGGTCGGCGGTGACCTCGACGCGGACGTACGCCGCATGCGGCTCGCCCGCGAGGCCGTCGGCCCCGACGTGCGCATCGCCGTGGACGCCAACCAGCGCTGGGACGTCGCCGACGCCGTGCGCTGGATGACCGCCCTGGCCCCGTACGCGCCGCACTGGATCGAGGAGCCCACCAGCCCCGACGACGTGCTCGGCCACGCCGCCGTCCGCGCCGGGCAGCCGGTGAAGGTGGCCACCGGCGAACACGTCGCCAACCGCGTGATGTTCAAGCAACTGCTCCAGGCCGGCGCCGTCGACTTCGTGCAGATCGACGCCGCCCGGGTGGCCGGCGTCAACGAGAACCTGGCCATCCTGCTGCTCGCCGCCAAGCACGGCGTGCCGGTCTGCCCGCACGCCGGCGGCGTCGGCCTCTGCGAACTGGTGCAGCACCTGGCCATGTTCGACTATGTCGCCGTCTCCGGCACCCGCGAGGACCGCGTCATCGAGTACGTCGACCACCTGCACGAGCACTTCGCCGACCCGGCCGTCGTCCTCGACGGCCGCTACCGCGCACCCGAGGCCCCCGGCTTCTCCGCGCGCATGCTCCCCGAGTCGCTGGCCGCGCACCGCTACCCGGACGGCCCCGTCTGGCGCGCCGTGGCCGGGCGGGCCCAGGGGAGCTGAGCTCCATGCGCGACGCACCGCACACCGCACCCCACGCCGCACGGCCGGCTCCCCGGCCCGCCGCGGCCCGAGCCGAACCCCCCAGCCGCATACCCGAGACGAACGACGGGACGGGACTCCCATGCTGACTCGCAGCCTCCGCACGACGGCCGTCGCGGCCTGCACCACACTCCTCGCCCTCGCCCCGCTCACCGCCTGCAACCGCGGCAACGACGCGGCCGGAGCCGACGGCCAGGTCGGCATCGACATGCCGCGCACCGACACCGACTTCTGGAACTCCTACCACCAGTACCTGAACAAGGGCGTCTCGGACGGCGTGGTCGACGCCCTGCCGATCACCAACTCGCAGAACGACATCGGCAAGCTGGTCGCCAACGTGCAGGCGTTCACCGACCAGGGCGCCGACGCCGTCATCATGGCGCCGCAGGACACCGGCGCCGTGGCCTCCACGCTGGAGCGGCTGGCGGAGGAGGACATCCCCGTCGTCAGCGTCGACACCCGCCCCGACAAGGGCGACGTCTACATGGTCGTACGGGCCGACAACGAGGCGTACGGCATCAAGGCATGCGAGTACCTGGGCGAGCAGTTGAAGGGCAAGGGCAAGGTCGTGGAGTTCCAGGGCGACCTGGCCTCCATCAACGGCCGCGACCGCTCGGTGGCGTTCAAGAAGTGCATGGACGAGAAGTACCCCGACATGCAGGTCTTCGAGCTGCCCACCGAGTGGAAGGGCGACGTCGCCTCCGCCAAGCTGCAGAGCGTCCTGGCCAAGGAGAAGTCGATCGACGGCATCTACATGCAGGCCGGCGGTGCCTTCCTGCAGCCCACCCTCGCGCTGCTGGAGCAGAAGGGGAAGCTCAAGCCCGCCGGGGAGGACGGCCACATCACGATCGTCTCCAACGACGGCATCCCCGAGGAGCTGGACGCCATCCGCTCCGGGAAGATCGACGCCACCGTCTCCCAGCCCGCCGACCTCTACGCCGAGTACGCGCTCTTCTACGCCCAGCAGGCGCTGAAGGGCAAGGAGTTCAAGCCGGGCAAGACCGACCACGGCTCGGAGATCGTCAAGATCCCGAACGGCCTGGAGGACCAGTTGCCGGCCCCGCTGGTCACCAAGGAGAACGTCGACGCCCCCGAGCTGTGGGCCAACCAGCTCGAGAAGCAGGGCTGAGCGGTGCCCGCGGCGCCCCGCCCCGCTGTACGCGCCGACGGCGTCGTCAAACGCTTCGGCCCCACGCTCGCGCTCGACGGCGTGCACCTGGAGGTCGCGGCCGGCGAGGCGCACGCCCTCGTCGGCCGCAACGGCGCCGGGAAGTCCACCCTCGTCTCCGTGCTCACCGGCATGGAGCGGCCCGACGCCGGCACCGTGACCTTCTCCGGCGCGCCCGCGCCGCCGTTCGGCGATACGGCGGCGTGGCGGGCGAAGGTCGCCTGCGTCTACCAGAAGCTCATGATCGTCCCGGACCTCACGGTCGCCGAGAACCTCTTCCTCAACCGCTACACCGGCGGCGGCGCCATCAACTGGCGCCGGCTGCGCTCGCGCGCCCGCGAACTGCTGGCGGCGTACGGCGTGGAGGTGGACCCCTCGGCGCGGGCGAAGGATCTCGGCGTCGAACAGCGGCAATTCGTGGAAATCGCGAGAGCCCTCAGCTTCGGCGCCCGGCTGATCATCCTCGACGAACCGACCGCCCGGCTCGACGCCGGCGGCATCGACCGGCTCTTCGGCAAGCTGCGCGAACTGCAGCGGCAGGGCGTCGCCTTCCTCTTCATCTCCCATCACCTCCAGGAGGTCTACGAACTCTGCGACACCGTCACCGTCTTCCGCGACGCCCGGCACATCCTCACCGCGCCGGTCTCCGGGCTGCCGAAGGAGGACCTGGTCGCGGCGATGACGGGCGAGGGCGCGCCCGCGGGCGCCGGGGGTCCCGCCGCGCTGCCGCGGCAGGCGACGGCGGCGAGCGGCGCCGAGCCCGTGCTGCGGGCGCACGCGCTGGCCGTGGCCGGTGCGTACGAGCCGCTGGACCTGGCCGTGCGCGCCGGGGAGGTCGTCGGCCTGGCCGGCGCCGCCGCCAGCGGCAACACGGTGATCGGCGAGACCCTCGTCGGCATGCGGGCGCCGGACGGCGGCCGGGTCGAGGTGCGCGGGACCGCCGTGCGCACCGGCAGCGTGCCGCACGCGCTGGAGGCCGGCATCGGGTACGTACCGGAGGACCGGCACGTGCAGGGCCTGGTGCCCGGGCGCAGCGTCGCGGAGAACGCCACGCTCACCGTCGCCGACCAACTGGGCCCGTACGGCACCGTGCTGCCCTCGCGCACCCGCCGGTTCGCGCAGCGCATGATCGAGTCGCTGGACATCAAGACCTCGGGTCCCGCACAGGACGTCGACGGGCTCTCCGGGGGCAACCAGCAGAAGGTCGTGATCGCCCGCGCGCTCGCCCGGGACCCCGGCGTGCTCGTGGCGATCAAGCCGACCGCGGGGGTGGACGTGAAGTCCAAGGACGCCCTGCTGGGCGTCGTCCGGCGGGTGGCCGACGGCGGCAGCGGCGCCGTCATCGTCTCCGACGAACTGGACGACCTGCGCGTCTGCGACCGCGTGCTCGCGCTCTTCCACGGGCGGGTGATCGCGGAGTTCGGCGGCGGCTGGACCGACCGGGAACTGGTCGCCGCCATGGAGGGCATCGAACCGGGGGCCCGCGACCCGCAGCAGGACCACGGCACCGGCACGGACCAGCAGGACCCGCACGTACAGCAGGACCAGCACGCACAGCCAGACCAGTCAGTTGAACCCGACCAGCGGGATCAGCCGGAAAAGGGGCAGCAAGCATGACACGGCCTACGTCGACAGCACCGCCGGCCGGCGCGGCCGAGGGCGGAGCGGCTTTGGAGAAGAAGCCGCAGTTGCAGCTCGGCGGGGTGGAGATCGACCTCGGCCGCTGGCGCGACTTCTCGCTCGTACCCGTCATCTTCGTGCTCGGCGTGATCGGCTTCATCGTCTCGCCCGCCTTCCTCACCTCCGACAACCTCATCGGCGTCGTCCAGCAGTCCACCGAACTCGGGCTGCTGGTCCTCGCCCAGGCCCTCATCCTCATCAGCGGCCGGATGGATCTCTCGCTGGAGTCGACGATCGGCGTCGCGCCGGTGATCGCGCTCTGGCTCGTCCTGCCCGCGGAGGGCGGCCGGTTCACCGGCATCGAACTGCTGCCGTCCGGCACGTCGATCTTCCTCTGCCTCCTCGTCGGCGCCGTCATCGGGCTCTTCAACGGCTTCCTCATCCTGAAGCTCAGAGTCAACGGCTTCATCGCCACGCTCGGCATGCTGGTCATGCTGCGCGGCCTGCACGAGGGCATCACGGGCGGCAAGTCCATCATCGAGGTGCCCGAGTCCTTCGCCTACCTCGGCAAGGAGAGCTGGCTCGGCGTGCCCGCCGCCGTCTACGTCTGCCTCGGCCTCTACGCCGTCGGCGGGCTGATGCTCGGCTACCTGCGGCACGGGCGCGCGCTGTACGCCATCGGCGGCAACCCCGAGGCGGCGCGCGCCGCGGGCATCCGCGTCGACCGCATCACCTGGATCGTGCTGGCCATCGGCGGCATGCTCGCGGCCTTCGCCGGCGTGCTCTACACCGGCCACTACGGCTCGGTCTCCGCCGGCCAGGGCAAGGACATGATCTTCCAGGTGTTCGCCGCGGCGGTCATCGGCGGCATCAGCCTGCGCGGCGGGCGCGGCACCCTCTTCGGCGCGCTGACCGGTGTGCTGACGCTCCAGCTCGTCATCAACGTGATGACCCTCGCGGGCGTGCCGGCGGAGTGGACGAAGTTCCTCAACGGCGCGATCATCATCGTGGCCCTGGTCATTTCCCGGTTCGTCAGCGGCGAGAAACAGGACTGAGAGGCGGCGGATGCCCCCCATACCCAGGCTCGGCCTCGGCTGCGCCAACCTCGGCAACCTCTACCGGGCGATGCCGGACGCCACCGCGGCCGAGATCGTCGAGACCGCGTTCGCGCACGGCTACGGCTACTTCGACACCGCGCCCCACTACGGCGTCGGGCTGTCGGAGGAGCGCCTCGGCCGTGCGCTCGCGGGCCGGCCGCGGGACTCGTACACCGTGTCCACCAAGGTCGGCCGGCGGCTGCGGCCCCTCGGCCCGGGGGAGACCGAGCCCGCCCACGACTTCGTCGATACCCCGGCCCGCGGCCGGGTGTGGGACCTGAGCCGGGACGGGATCAGGGCGACGCTGGAGTCGTCCCTGGAGCGGCTGGGGCTCGACCGGGTGGAGATCGCGTACCTCCACGACGTCGAGAACCACCTGCCGCAGGTGTACGAGACGGCCTTCGCGGCGCTCGCGGAGCTGAAGGCGGAGAAGGTCGTCGGCGCCATCGGCTTCGGCATGAACTTCAGCGACCACCTGGGCCGGCTCGTCGCCGACCTCGACGTCGACGTGGTGCTCTGCGCCGGCCGCTGGACGCTGCTGGAGCGGAGCGCGTACGACGACCTGCTGCCCGTCTGCGAGCGGCGCGGCACCTCCGTCGTCGTCGGCGGTGTCTACAACACCGGGCTGCTCGCCGACCCGCGGCCCGGCGGGCGGTTCCACTATGGCGAGGCGCCGGCCGAGGTGGTGGAGCGAGCGCGCGGAATCGCCGAGGTGTGCGGCGAGTTCGGGGTGCCGCTGAAGGCGGCGGCGCTGCGCTACCCGTTCGCGCACCCGGCGGTGGTCTCCGTCGTCCCGGGCGCCTCCCGCACCCGGGACGTCCGGGAGAACGCGGAGATGTTCGCGTACGACATCCCCGACGCGCTCTGGCTCGCGCTCGTCGAACTCGGGCTGCTCGACGCCGACCTGCCGCTGCCCGCGGCCACCGGAGGCTGAGCCCATGCCGCGCATCGACGCCCACCACCATCTGTGGGACATCAGCCGCCGCCCGCAGCCGTGGATGGACGGCTCCTGGGCCGACCCGCTGCGGCGCACGTTCACCCTGGCCGACCTCGCGCCCCATCTGGCGGAGCACCGCATCGACGCCACGGTGCTGGTCCAGAGCTCGTCGTCGTACGAGGAGACGCTGGAGCTGTGCGAGGAGCCGGACCCGCCGGTGGCGCTGGTCTGCGGCTGGCTCGACCTGACCGCGCCCGGACTGGACGCGGACACCCTGCGCCGCACGCCGCCGCGCCTCGGGGCGGTGCGCCACCAGGCAGAGGAGGAGCCCGACCCGCGGTGGCTGGAGCGCCCCGACGTGCTGCGGGCGCTGGGGCTCGTGGGCGAGGCTGGCCTCGTGTACGACCTGCTGGTGACGGAGCGCGAGCTGCCGGCGGCGATCGCCGCGGCCCGCGCGGTGCCGCATACCCGGTTCGTCCTCGACCACGCGGGCAAGCCGCAGATCGCGGCGGGGGAGTGGCAGCCGTGGGCGGACCTGGTCGCGGGGCTGGCCCGGCTGCCCAACGTGAGCTGCAAGCTGTCCGGCCTGGTCACGCAGGCGGACTGGGAGCACTGGCGGCCGGCGGACGTGCTGCCGTACGCCCGGCACGTGATCGACGTCTTCGGGCCCGGCCGGATCCTCTTCGGCTCGGACTGGCCGGTGTGCACGCTGGCGGCGGACTACGGGCGGGTCGTCGAACTGGCCGAGGAGGCGGTGGCGGACCTGACGGCGGCGGAGCGGGAGGCGTTCTTCGGCGGCAACGCCCGCCGGCTCTACCTCGGGGACTGAGGCCGGGCGGCCGGGCGCGGCAGGCGGCCGCGGTCCGGCCCTTCCCGTCCGGGCCCCCGGGTCACAGCGTCCGGCGCAGCCACTGCTCCACGCTCGCGATGTGCACCGTCGCCCACGACCTGGCCGCCTCCGCGTCCCGGCTGCGCATCGCGTCGAGGATCGCCCGGTGCTCGGTGAGCGTGCGCCGTACCGCGTCCTCCTGCGTGAGACCTCGCCAGATGCGGGCGCGGGCCGTCGGCCCCGACAGCCCCTCCAGCAGCGAGCTGAGCACGGAGTTCCCCGACGCCTGCACGATGCGGCGGTGGAACTCCAGGTCGGCGCGGACCAGTTCCTCCACGGACGGGTCGTGGCCCAGCTCCGCCAGCTCCGCCTCCAGCGCGTCCAGCTCGGGGTCCCCGATGCCGGCGCAGGCCAGCGCGGTGGCGGCGGGCTCCAGGATGCGGCGTACGGCGAGCAGCTCCAGCACCGTGTCGTCGCGGTGGAAGTCGACGACGAAGCTCATCGCCTCCAGCAGCAGCTGGGAGTCGAGGCTCGTGACGTACGTGCCGTCGCCCTGCCGTACGTCCAGGATGCGTATCAGCGCGAGCGCGCGCACCGCCTCACGGAGCGAGTTGCGGGACAGGCCGAGCTCGGCCGCCAGCTCGCTCTCCTTGGGCAGCCGGTCGCCCGGCCGCAGCTTGCCGGAGACGATCATTCCTTTGATCTTCTCGATCGCCTCGTCCGTGACCGCCATCTTGCGCCCTCCCTGACACAGACATCCGATGTCTGCGTGCTTCCATTATGCCTGCGACCCGGGTGAGCGGAGCGGGGGAGGGCGGCGAATCCGGCGGGAGTCCGGCGGGAGGCGGAAACGGGGGAGGGGAGGGGCGCCCCCATGGTGCCTCTCCCCTCCGGACTTCCGGCCCGCGGCGGGGCGCTCAGCCCCGCTTGCGCGCGAGGAGTTCCCGCACCCTGGCCCGTACGTCGGCGGTGTCCAGGCCGCGGATCGTCACCGTCGTGCGGCGGCGCAGCACGTCGTCCTCCGTCTCGGCCCACTCGTGGTCGCGGGCGTAGACCACCTGCGCCCAGATCTCGGGCCCGTCGGGGTGGATGCGCTCGCCCAGGTCCGGGTTCTCGTTGGCCAGACGGGCGATGTCGAACGACAGCGAGCCGTAGTGCGTGGCCAGCTGGCGAGCGGTGTCCGGGGCCATGCGGTGGCCCGGGTCGCGGTCGACGAGCAGCCGGTGCGCGACCGCGTTGGGGTTCGCCACGCCGGGCAGCGGCGTGCGCCGTACCAGGGACTTCACCGGCTGCATGTCCTCGGCGATCGCCCCGCCGTGCTCCTTGGCGAGCTTGCGGAGCACCATCCGGCCGATGTGCCGGTACGTCGTCCACTTCCCCCCCGCCACCGACAGCATCCCGCCGGTGCCCTCGGTGACCACCGTCTCCCGCCTGGCCTGCTCCGTACCCCCGGGACCGCCGGGCAGCACCCGCAGCCCGGCGTAGGCGTACGTCACGAGGTCGGGCGACAGGTCGTCGTCGCGCACGGAAAGCGACGCCTCGTCGATGATCTGCGCGATGTCGGCGTCGGTCGGGTGCACGGCGGCGGGATCGCCCTCGTACGGCTCGTCCGTGGTGCCCAGCAGCAGTTGGTCCTCCCACGGCAGCGCGAAGGTGACGCGGTACTTGTCCACCCACGTCGACATCGCCGCGCGCCACGGCGACCGCCGCTTGAGCACGATGTGCGCGCCCTTGGAGAGCCGGATGGACGGGGCCGCGGCGGCGTCCTCCAGGCGCCGCAGGTGGTCCACCCACGGCCCGGTGGCGTTGAGCACCAGCCGGGCGTCGACGCCGAACTCGTCGCCGCTCAGCCGGTCCCGCAGATCCGCGCCCGTCACCTGGCCGTGGGTGAAGCGCAGCCCGGTGACCTCGGCGTGGTTGAGGACGACGGCGCCGGCGCCGACGGCGGCCCGTACCGTCATGACCGCCATCCGCGAGTCGTTCATCTGGTGGTCGCCGAAGACCGCGACCGCCTTCAGACCTTCGGTGCGCAGCGCGGGGACGTCCCTTGCCGCCCGGCCGGGGGTGATGAGGTGGCCCACGCCGTCGCGGAACCCGGAGAGCGCGGAGTAGGCGAAGACGCCGGCGCCGAGCTTGGCGGCGCCGTGCGGGCCGCCCTTGTAGAGAGGCAGGTAGAAGGGGAGCGGGTTGACCAGGTGCGGCGCTACGTCGCGGGCCAGCACCCGGCGCTCGTGGTGGTTCTCGGCCACCAGCTTCACCGCGCCGTTCTGCAGGTAGCGGATGCCGCCGTGGACGAGCTTGGAGGACGCGGACGAGGTGGCGCCGGCGAAGTCGCCGGCGTCCACCATCGCCACCCGCAGTCCCGACTGGGCGGCGTGCCAGGCCACCGAGGTGCCCAGGATCCCGCCGCCGATGACCAGGAGGTCGTACGTGGCCCGGGCGAGCAGATCCCGGGTCTCCGCGCGGCCGAGGGTGTGGCCGGCAGTCGGGTGCGTCCCGAGTGCGGGTATCGCCGCCGGGACGGTCTGCGGGAGAGTCATCGCCGCTACTCCTTGTCTTCGATCCAGCCCATGGTGCGCTGGACTGCTTTGAGCCAGTCCTTGTATTCGCGTTCGCGGGTGGTTTCGTCCATGCGGGGGGTCCATTCGGCGGCGCGG
>NZ_VISV01000014.1:0-211112 GCF_007827615.1 Streptomyces sp. CNZ287
CCGCCCGACACCGACCCCCCGCACCCGCTCCCCACAACCACCACGTACCCACCCAACGCCCACCGCACCGCCCCGCTACCCCCCGCACCGCCCCCGCGCTGTCAGACCAGCCGCATACCCTTGGGCGGGCGTGAGGGCACGAGTAGGCCGGATTACGAACAGGCCGACCGACCCGAACAGGCCGACCGACCCGAACAGGCCGATCACGGCAGCCAGTCGCCAGGCAACGGCCCGGCAGTTCGCTACGCCGCGGCCCCTGCCGGCGCGTCCTTTCGTCCTTGCCTCACCACCAGCGACATCATCGCCGCCAGCGCGCACAGGCCGCCCGACGCCAGCCACACCATGTCGTACGAGCCCGTGACGTCACGGGCCACGCCGCCGAGCCAGGCGACGAGGGCGGCGCCGATCTGGTGGGAGGCGAGGACCCAGCCGAAGACGATGGCGCTGTCCTCGCCGAAGTGCTCGCGGCAGAGCGCGAGGGTGGGCGGGACGGTGGCGACCCAGTCGAGGCCGTAGAAGACGATGAAGAAGATCATCGGCGGGTGGATCGAGGGGCCGAGAAGCAGCGGCAGGAACATGAGGCTGAGGCCGCGGAGCCCGTAGTAGACGGCGAGCAGCCGGCGGGCGTCGTAGCGGTCGGTGAGCCAGCCGCTGGCGATGGTGCCGATGATGTCGAAGATGCCGACGAGCGCGAGGAGCGAGGCGGCGGCGGTCATGGCCATGCCGTGGTCGTGGGCGGAGGGCACGAAGTGGGTGCGGATGAGGCCGTTGGTGGACGCGCCGCAGATGGCGAACGCGCCGCAGAGGAGCCAGAACGTACCGCTGCGGGAGGCGTCGCGCAGGACGCGCAGGGCTCGGCCCGCCGCGCCGCGCTGGGGCGGGGGCTTGGGGACGAACTCGGCGGAGCCGTAGGGGGCGAGGCCGACGTCGGCGGGGTGGTCGCGGAGGAGGAGCCAGACGAAGGGGACGGCGGCGGCGGAGACGAGGGCGACGGTGACGGTCGCCGGCCGCCAGCCGTGGGTTTCCACGACCCAGGACAGCAGGGGCAGGAAGACGAGCTGGCCGGAGGCGGTGGCGGCGGTGAGGAGGCCGGTGACGAGGCCCTTGTGCTTGACGAACCAGCGGTTGGTGACGGTGGCGGAGAAGGCGAGGGCCATGGAGCCGGTGCCGAGGCCGATGAGCAGGCCCCAGTAGAGGATCAGTTGCCAGCTCGCGGTCATCCAGTGGCTGAGCAGGGCGCCGGTGGCGATCATCAGGAGCGCGACCGCGACCACGCGGCGTATGCCGAAACGGTCCATGAGGGCGGCGGCGAAGGGGGCGGTGACGCCGTACAACGTCAGGTTGACGGAGGCCGCGAGGCCGATGGTGCCGCGCGACCAGCCGAACTCGTCGTGCAGGGGGCCGATGAGCAGCCCGGGGAGCGCGACGAAGGAGGCGGCGGCCACGACGGTCACGAAGGTCACCGCCGCGACGAACCAGGCACGGTGCACACGCCACTTGGCGGGAGGCTTCACCGGCGCGGGAGCGGTGGGCTCGGTCCCGGTCCGGGGCTCGGTCTTGATCCGGGTCCCGGTCTCGGTTCGTGCGGAGGGCGTCGATGGCTGCGTCACCTGTCGAGGATGGCCCGGGGACCACGGCCGAACGAGTGGCCCGAGGGTCAAGGTGCGCAAGGATCGGGCCATGCCCTCCCGAGCCCGGCCCCCGGTGCCTCTGGCCCGGAGGCCGGGGTGTGTCAGGATTGGGCCATGGGAAGTGTGCAGCGGCCCGCAGTGGTGCAGGAGGCGGTCCCGGTGCCCGTGTTCCGGCATCCGGAGCGGCATCCCGTCGCCGTCTTCGTACGGCACGGGATGCTGCCCATCGAGCTGGGGATCGTGCACCGGCTCTTCGGGCGGGCCTGGAGTGCGGCGGGGGATCCGCTGTACGAGGTCGTGACCTGCACGGTCGCGCCGGGTGAGGTGCGTACGGACGCGGACGTGACGATCAACGTGCGGTACGGTCCTGAGGCGCTGGCCCAGGCCCGTACCGTGATCGTGCCCGCGTCGCACGAGGCAGACGAGGCGTATACGCGCGGACGGCTGCCCGCGGAGCTGGCGGGCGCGCTGGCGTACGTGCGGCCGGAGACGCGGCTGGCATCGATCTGCACCGGGGCGTTCGTCCTCGCCTCCGCCGGGCTGCTCGACGGGCGGCCGGCGACGACGCACTGGGCGTCGGGGGACCGGTTCCGGGCTCTGTTCCCGAAGGTGCGCTTCGACCCCGACGTACTGTACGTGGACGACGGCGACGTGCTGACGTCCGCGGGCGTGGCCTCCGGGGTCGACCTGTGCCTGCACATGATCCGGCGCGACCACGGCTCCGCCGTGGCCAACGAAGTGGCGCGGCGCACGGTCGTACCGCCGCACCGGGACGGCGGCCAGGCGCAGTTCGTGCGGCGTCCCGTGCCGGAGCCGGCGGCGTCGACGACGGCGAAGGCGCGGGCGTGGGCGCTGGCGCGGCTGCACGAGCCGCTGGCGCTGCGGGAGTTGGCGGCGTGCGAGTCGATGTCGGTGCGGACGTTCACGCGGCGCTTCCGGGACGAGGTGGGGATGAGCCCGGGGCAGTGGCTGACGGTGCAGCGGGTGGAGCGGGCACGGCAGTTGCTGGAGGACACGGACCTGCCGGTGGACCGGATCGCGACGGACGCGGGCTTCGGCACGGCGGCGTCGCTGCGGCAGCACATGCAGGCGGCGCTGGGCGTCTCACCGAGCGCGTACCGCCGCACCTTCCGCGCGGAGTCCGAGGGCGCCGTCGCCTGAGTCGGGGCGATCGCCTAGCGCCGGTCGGCCGGCTGCGTCCGAAGAGCGAGTGGAGCCCGGGGCAGGCCGCCCGGCGGGGACCGGGGGCGCCTGCGGCGGCGTCGCGGGATTGTCAGAGGGGCCGCCTACCCTGGGGTGGGGATGCAGGGGGATGCAGGGGGATGCAGGGGGATGCAGGGGGATGCGGGGGGATGGGGCGGCGTGTCGGGCGGCTGGTTGCGGTGGATGGTCAAGCCCGTTTCGCCCGCCGCCAGTTCCGGCCTCAGCGTCAGCTCCTCGTCGTAGTCCCCGCCCCGCTCCGGGCGGTACGGCAGCGGCGCGGTCGTCCACAGATCCCGCAGCCGTTCCGCGAGACCCGACGCCACCCGCGGGTACTCCTCCCGCGTCAGCCGGTCCGCGCCGTAGACGACGAACGGCGGCAGCGGCGCCATCCCCGTGTAGAAGAACGTGCCGTGGTGCAGCGGCCACAGCACCTCGTCGACGTGCCCGTGGATGCCCCGCGGGCCGAAGCTCGCCTCGCGCGCGCCGACCGACGTGACCACCAGCGCGCGCCTGCCCGCCAGCCCTCCGTCCCCGTACCGCCGCGTCCTGCCCGCCGCGTCCTTCACCTTCGACGCCAGCCCCTGCACCAGCACCCGGTCGAACCACCCCTTGAGGATGGCCGGCGGCCCGAACCACCACAGCGGGAAGTGCACGACCAGCGCGTCCGCCCACGCCAGCTTCTCGTGCTCGGCAGCGATGTCGGGACTCACCCTCCCCGCGCGCCAGGCGTCCTCCTGGGCGTCGCCGACCAGGAGACGGTCCGCGTCGCCGCCCGCGTAGTCGCCGGCGTCGAGGACGGCCTTGAAGCCCATGGCGTACAGATCGCTCTGCCGGACCTCGTGCCCTGCGGCGCGCAGCGCGCGGATGCCGTCGTCGCGGAGTGCGGCGTTGAGGGAGCGGTGTTCCGGGTGGGCGAAGAGCCAGAGGACGTTCATGCTTCGAGCTTCGCGCCGCCACGGGCCGGGGACGAGAGCCGTATCGCCATCATTCGCAAGGATCGCGCCACAGGCTCGGGAGAGGGTCGAGTGGCGGCGCGCCCGTGCAACCCCGAGCCCTGCACGGCGAACCGCCACCCGGCATCGGCGGATGGGGACTTGCGCCGGATGCGCGACCCGCCTTCGCCAAGGGCGTCCGACCGGCCGGCAACCCTCGGCGTCCCCTCACGACGAATCGCTGCCCACAAGGGTGATCAGGCCCGTACGACTCGTCAACACCTGTTCCGCACCGGAGGTGTCACGTGCTGTTCGTGCCGGCGCGTGCGTGTTCGTGTGCGCCCGCGAAGAGCGCGCCGTCCGCGCCGTCTGCGCGCTCCCCCGGCGGCGGGGCGAAGGCGCAGGCGCGGTCGATCTCGCACCAAATGACCTTGCCGAATCCTTCCGCCTGCCAGCCCCAGCGGTCGGCGATGGCGTCGACCAGCTCCAGCCCCCGGCCGTGCGTCTCGTACTCGTACGCGCGCCGCTGCCGCGGCGGGGCGGCGCAGGTGTCGACGACCTCCACCCGGTACGGGCCGCAGTCCGCGGCCGACGCGGGGAGGGCGAGGCGGAGCTCGGCGGGGCGGTCGGTGTGCACGACGGCGTTGGTGACCAGCTCGGAGACGAGCATCACCAGCGACTCGGCGTACGGCTCGTCGGCCGTCACCCCGGTCCACGCCAGCCGCGCCCGCGTCCACCGCCTGGCCCGGCCGACCTCGACGGGGTCGGGCCACACCTTGAGCTGTACCTGCAGGGTCTGCACCGCTCACACCATCCTCGGGATCACGCTGCGTGATCTCTCTGCCGTCCAGGATGATTGACGTAGCGTCACAGCGACAAGCGCTTCGGGCATATCCCAGCGCGAAAGAGTGCGCGTGCGGCATACTGTGCGACGCTCGCGGCCGACGGTCGAACGCCGGTCCGGCGTCGACCACTCATGCTGCTGTGACCTTGCACGAGTCCGGCAATTCCGCACCGCCCCGGCCACCGATTCGCGGGCCGCGGGTCCGTGTCGCCGCATGACAACTCGCACCCGATGAAGGGTAGTGGAGTCGGGGCCGACTTCGTTGCGTAACGACAGAGTTCCCCCATGCGTGTTGGCGCTCTGCCCAGTTTCGGCACTCTCCGTAGTCGAATCGCCGGGTCTTCCCCTTGCGCCGACGTTCGCCCTCCGGCCGTTCCGCCCGCTCAGCGACGAGCTGTACGGGCCGGGGAAGGCGGACAGGAACGACAGCGAGCACGACAGCGCAGACAGGGGAGCACGATGACCCGGCCCACGGCCGAGCGGCCCCGCGGGGGCGCGCGGCAGGCCACGACGTACGACCGCGCGATGTTCCGCATCATGAACGACCCCGCCGCGCGCCCGGTGTTCGCCACCGCGGGGCGGCGCCGCGCCACCGCGGGGGGCGCGTGGCGCTCACAGGGGCGACCCTGGCGTGCCTCACCCTGCTGTACCGCCTCGACGACGCCTGGCTCATCGCGCCGTTGGCGGCCCTGCTGCCGCTGTGGATGATCGCCCCCGGTGTGCTGAACGGCGGCACGCGCGGCCTGCTGGAGCTGCGCACGCGGATGCTGGACGAGCGGCAGCTCGCCGACCGCGACCGCGCGGGGACCGTGGCGCACCGGGCGGCGACGGTGCTGCTGGCCGTGGCGGCGGGGATGTTCGTGCTCGCCGAGGCGGTGGGCGCGGACGGCCTGCCGGAGGTGCCGGCGGTATGGGTGCTGGTGTACGCGGTGGTGGTGGTGTGGCTGATGCCGCTGTGGGTCGCGGGGCTCCAGGCGCGCGGCGAGCCCGCGGAGGATGCCGGGTAGGACCACCTCCCCCGTCGGCTACGCCGACAGGGGTTCCGCCGTGCCGCTCGTCGCGTCGTCCACGTCCGCGTAGACCGCGAACAGCCGCCGTACGCCCAGCGCCGCCAGCACCCGGTTCACATGCGCCCCGCCGGACACCGCGGTCCCCGAGACGCCCCCGGACGCGCCCACCCCGCCGTCCGCCGGCAGGATCAGGCGGAACTCGCCGCCGCAGGAACTCAGCAAGCGGCGCGCGGCGATGAGCACGCCGACGCCACTGGAGTCGCAGAAGCGGACCGCGGAGAGGTCGAGGACGAGACGGCGGCGGCCCTCGGCGACGGCGTCGTGCACGCGCTGCCGCACCCGGGGCGAGGTGACCAGGTCCAGCTCACCGCAGACCCACAGGACGTACCAGTCGCCTCGGTTGTCGGTGGTCACCTGCAGCAAAGACACCCGGTCGCTGTCCTTCCGTCGCCTGTCAGCTTGTCGTGCCCGCTCGCCTGCCCGATTCGTTCATCCGCAATCTGCTGTGTTGCACGTGTCACCTGCTGTGCCCGCAGCACACAAGATGAAACACCGACCCTATGCGTAATCGCCCCACACGTCCCCCGCATTCCGGTCAGCACCGGATAACCGTTGGCAATTCGTTGCCTTCTGTTGCGCGCCATCCGGGACAGATAACGCGCCTGGGGCGTGCGCCCCCACTCTCCGGCGCTACATTCGTTGACACCGGTAACCAGGGGGCGGGCGACGGATGGGGAGCGCATGGTGCACGGCACCGGACCGCACGGCACCGGACAGGGCGCCGTACCGCCGCGCTGGAACCGCAAGATGCAGCAGCGGCTCGCGCGCGGCGAGGCCGCGGCGCTGAGCGAGCTGTACGACCGCTTCGCGCCCCTCGTCTACGGCCTCGCGCAGCGCGTGCTGGAGAACGAGGAGGAGGCGAACGGCGTGCTGGCCGAGGTGTTCTCGTACGTCTGGCAGCACCCGGACGCGTACGACCCGAAGCGCGGCCAACTGCGCTCCTTCCTGGCGGGTCTTGCACACAAGCACGCCGTACGGCGGCTGCGCTGGGCGGTGATCCAGGCGGGTGCGGCCGGGGAGATCGAGGACAGCGAGGAGCGCATCCGCGCCGTCTCCGCCGCCGCCCGCGCCGACTACATCGTCACGTCCATGCCGGAACCGCAGCGCGCCGCGCTGGAGTTGGCGTACTTCAAGCGCCGCGACTACCGCCAGACTGCCGAGGAACTCGGCGTCTCGCCCGACGAGGCCCGCCGCCGGCTGCGCCTCGGGCTGCAGATGCTCGCCACCGCGCACACCGAGGCCGGGCGGCCTTCATGATCACGGGCCCCTACGACCACGGCCGGCTGAAGTCCCTGCTCGGCGCGTGGGCGCTGGCGGCCTGCGCACCCGAGGAGACCGCCGCCGTCGAGGCGCACTTGACCGACTGCGCGCCCTGCGCGGACGAAGCGCTCCGGCTGCGGGATGCCGTACGCCTCCTGCACCCGCACGACAACCTCGACATGGATCCCGCGCTGCGCAGCCGGGTGCTGGAGCTGTGCCTGACGCGGCGGATGCCGGGGATCCCGATGCCGGGCTGGTCCGTCCCGTACGACGCCGAGGCGGCCCGGCTCGACGCGCTGCTGGCGGACATGAACGAAGCGGACTGGGGCGCTCCGGTCCAGCTCGCCTGGTACGACGACGACCGCCCCGCGGTCCGCGAGACGTCGGTGGCCGGTGTCATCGGCCATCTCCTGGCCGTGGACGGGCTGCTGGCGCTTGCGCTCGGCCTCCCCGACCCGCTCGCCGCGGACGCGCCCGCCGCCGGTACCCACCCGCGCACGGTCGCCTCCCCCGCCGAGCGCACCGAGGCGCTGTGGCGGGTGGCCGGCTCGTCGTACGCGGAACAGCAGTCGCTCGCCCGGGAGTTCCGGCGCAAGCACGCGAGCAAGATGCGCAGCGAGTGGCGGGACCAGACGTACACACTGATACGGACCGCGGGATTCGCCGGCAGCGGCGTCGCCGACGTGCAGGTCCCGTACGGCGGCGGGGCGGCGCTGCCGCTGCGCGACGCCTTCCTGGACCGGGCCTTCGAGTGCTGGATGCACGCCTGGGACATCGCGGAGGCCGTGGACTACCCGTACGTGCCGCCGACGCCCGAGCACATGCACCCCATGATCGACCTGGCGGCGCGGCTGCTGCCGCAGACGCTGGCCGACCGGCGCCGCTCGGGGCGCGCGGCGCCGCCGCGGACGCTGGTGGCCGCGGGGACGCCGGGGCGCACGCTGCACCTGGAGATCGAGGGCAAGGGCGGCGGGAACTGGTACCTCCCGCTGGACTCGCCGGCGGCGGTCGCGGGTCCTGAGCGGGCGGTGGCCCATGTGGCGCTGGAGGGCCTGGAGTTCTGCCGGCTGGCGGCGGGGCACGTGTCGCCCGCGGAGGCGGCGGTGGGGAGCGACGGGGAGCGCGAGGCGGTGGAGGACTTCCTGTACGCGACGGCATCGCTGTCGCGGCTGTAGCTGTCGCGGCAGGAGGGGACTACGCGAAGACCACCGTGCGCGTGCCGTTCAGCAGCACCCTGTGCTCGCTGTGCCACTTCACCGCCCGCGCCAGGGCCTGGCACTCCACGTCCCGGCCGACCGCCACCAACTGCTCCGGCGTCACCTCGTGCCCGACCCGCTCGACCTCCTGCTCGATGATCGGGCCCTCGTCCAGGTCCGCCGTCACGTAGTGCGCGGTGGCGCCGATCAGCTTCACCCCGCGCGCGTGCGCCTGGTGGTACGGCTTCGCGCCCTTGAAGCTCGGCAGGAAGGAGTGGTGGATGTTGATGATCCGCCCCTCCAACTGCTTGCACAGGTCGTCGGAGATCACCTGCATGTAGCGCGCGAGCACCACCAGCTCGACATCCTCGGCCCGGACCAGCTCCAGCAGCTTCTGCTCCGCCTCCGCCTTGGTGTCCTTGGTGACCGGCACGTGGTGGAAGGGGATGCCGTAGGAGCCCACCAGCTCCCCGAAGTCGGTGTGGTTGGAGACCACGGCCGCGATCTCCACCGGCAGCGCGCCGATGCGGGCGCGGAACAGCAGGTCGTTCAGGCAGTGCCCGAACTTGCTGACCATGAGCAGCACCCGCATCTTCGCGCCCTGCTCGTGGATCTGCCAGTCCATCGCCCACGACTCCGCCACTGCCGCGAAGCTGGCCCGCAGCTTGTCGACGTTCGCCTGCGGCTCGGCGGAGAAGTGCACCCGCATGAAGAACAGGCCGGTGGTGGGGTCGCCGTACTGCTGGCTGTCCTCGATGTTGCAGTCCGTCATGAAGAGATAACTGGAGACTGCATGCACGATGCCCTTTTTGTCCGGGCAGGACAGCGTCAGTACGTACTCGCTCATGGGCCTACGATCCCACACCCGTCAGGCGGCGCCCGTCATGATCGCCAGCACTTCGAGGGAGCGCGGCGGGGCGTCCGGGTCGTCACCGTCGTTCTCCGCGAGCCGCACGTGCGCCTCGCGCGCCGCGCGCACGGCCTCGGGCCACGCGTGGTTCTCCATGTACGCGGAGACCGGCGAGTCCGCGCCGACCTGGTGCATGATGCGCAGCACGCGGAGTACGGCGACGTCGACGAGCGCGGCCTCGCGGGAGTCGCGGAAGATCGTCCCGACGTACTTCTCCGCCGACCAGTTGTCCAGCCAGGTGTCCTCGACGAGGCGGTAGACGGCGTCGGTGACGTCCCCGTACCCCGCCGTCCCCGCCGCCCAGTACTCCCGCTGGAAATCCGGGTCGGAGAGCATGTGCAGCGCGGAGCGCACATTGGCGCGCCAGCGCCACCACGGCATGTCGTTGATGGGCATGGGCACCATGGTGGAGTAACGGCGGTCGCGGCGTGAAGCCCTTTCACCTACGGGACCGCCGGCGTCCTTCCCGGTGCCGTTCGCAGGGCTCACAGTTGCGTCGCCTGGCGCTGGGTGAGGCCGTACTTGTCGGCGATCGGGTTCCAGAGCCCGGCCGCCTCCTCCTTGGCGGCGGTGGCCTCGCCGCTGGCGCTGTTGCCCGCCGACAGGTGGTTCCCGCCGCCGCCGCATCCCTTGCCGCGCTTGGCGGCGTCGGCCCAGGCGGCGTAGTGGTCGTCGGCGGAGGCGCTGGCGTTCCAGGCGTCGGTGAGCGAGCGCGTCAGGTCCTCGTGCGAGGGGAGCTTGTCGACGCTCAGGTCCGAGAGCCGGGCGACGAGGTCGCGGCGCTGGCCCGCCGCGTCGCGCAGGTCCTTGGCGGCCTTGCCGAGCGCCTTGCACTCGCGGATGTTCGCGACCGAGCTGATCACGGCGTCGCGGCTGTCGTTGCTCTCGGCGAGCAGCGCGTCCAGCTCCTCGGCCTGCGCCTTGGCGGGGTCGTCCTTGACCGGCTTCTCACCGCCGTCGTCCTTCCCGCCGTCGTCCTCGCCGCCCGGGTCCTGGTCGGCGCTGGCGCTCGGGGTGGCGCCGCCGGCGGAGTCGCCGTCGCCGTCGCCGCTGCTGAGGAGCCAGCCCGCGGTGATGCCGACGGCGGCGCAGGCGGCGGTGCCGATGGCGATGGCGGCCCAGCGGGGGATGCCGCCGCGGCGGTCGTCGTCATCGTCGTAGTACGGGCCGCCGGGGCCGCCGGGCCCGCCGTTGCCGTACGGGCCGGGGGGCGGACCCGCGGGGTGGGCGCCGGGCTGCTGGGCACCGTACGGGGGCTGGGGGCCGCCCGCGGGGGCGGCGCCGGGGCGGACCGGGGGGAGCCGCTGCGTGGCGCCGGGGTCGCCGCCGGGGCCGCCGGGGCCGTCGCGGAACAGGCCCTCGAACTGCGTGTGCACCGGTGCCGCGTGGCGGCGCGAGCGCGGGGAGTCCTCGTCGAAGGCCGGCGGCGCGAACGGCGGCCGGCCCGGGGGCTGCGCGGGCGGGGCGCCGGGCTGCGGGGGCGGCTCGGCGGCGGGCGGGTCGTAGGCGCCGGGCCGTGGGTCCTCGTACGGCCCCGGGAGTGAGGGGATGAGCTGGGTGGCGTCGGAGTCGTCCCCGGGTCTCTGCTGCGGTGCGGCGGCGATGGGGGGTATGAGCTGCGTCGCGGCCGCGTCGTCCGCGGCGCCCGGCGGCGGTCCGGTGGGAGGCTGCTGCGGGGGGCCGCCGTACAGCGGCTGGGGCGCGGCGCCGGGGTGGCCCGTGGCGGCGGCGGCCTCCGGGCCGCCGAGGGCGCCGGGGCCCGCGGGGGCGCCCGGCGCGCCCGCCGTCCCCGGGGAGGCCGGGAGCGGCCAGGGCTGCCCGCCGGCCGACGGGGCGCCAGGCGGCCGCGGGCGCTCCGGACGGTTGCCGAGGTGCCGTATCTGCTGCGTCGACTCGTCCTCGCTCTCGGCGGCTGCCGCGGCCGGGGACGGGTCCTGGGCCCACCACGGCTCGCCGCCCGGGGGCGGCCCGGCGCCGTCCGACGCGGGGGGCACCGCTCCCGCGCGCTCCTCGCTGCCGTGTCCGTCGTGGGTCAACGGGACTCCTCATGGGTACGGACTCTGACCGTCCGGACACTACCTGCTCGGTGCTGCGGTGAGCCAAGAGCCCAGCCCATGGCACCGGGCGGTGAACTCCCGCACCGCCGGCTCGGCCTCGTACGGCTCCAGGCTCCGCGCCAGCCGGGCCAGTTCGGCCGCCGCCCTGCCGGAGGCCAGCCCGTCGAGCAGCCGCAGTGCCCGCGCGCCCGTACGGCACGCCTGCGCGGGCTCCCGACGCCCGCACTGCGCCCGGGCCAGCGCGGCGAGCGCCAGGCAGCGCAGCCGCGCGGAGGACTCCGGGAGCCCGGCGAGCGCCTCCTCCGCGCACCGCTGCGCGGCCTCGTAGCGGCCGAGTTCGAGGAGGGCGCAGGCCAGTTCGTAGGCGAGGGCGGGGCGGCCGAAGCGCGCCAGCCAGGCGGGTTCGCGCCCGCGCGCCGGCTCGCGTGCGGGATCCCGCACGCCGGCCGCGCCCGTCGCTCCGGTCCCGCTCACGGCACCCGGCGCTCCGCTCGCCGCACCGGCGTCGCCCGCCGCGCCCGGCGCGCGGGTTCCGCCCGACTCCGCCTGCTCCATCGCGGCCCGCGCCCGTCCCGCCGCCTCCCGGAACGCCGCCTCGTCGCCCAGCCCCGCCGCGCCGCGCGCCTCGGCGGCGCTGAAGAGCGCCTCGGCGCGCGGCGGCACGCGGTCGCGGGTGCCCTCGCGGGCGGTACGGGCCAACTGCACCACCTCCCGGTGGTTGCCCAGCGACGCGGCCAGCCGGCTCATGCCGGCGGCCAGGACGTAGCCGCCGAAGGCGCGGTCGCCCGCGGCGTCGGCGAGGCGCAGGGCCTGGACGTAGTAGCGCTGGGCGACGCCCGGCAGGCCGGTGTCGGCGGCCATGCCGCCGGCCAGCTCGGTCATCCGGGCGGCGGCGGCGAGGAGTTCGCGGCCCAGCGCGTCCTCGTAGCGGCCGGCGAGCAGGCCGGAGACGACGGAGTTGAGGTAGTGCACCGTCACCGGCCGGTAGTGGCCGCTGCCGTACCGGCGGTCGAGGGTGGCGAGGGTGGCGGTGGTCTCCCGTACGGCGATCACGTCGGTACGGGTCACGGCCCTGCCCGAGGTACGGGCCAGCGGCGGGCCCGGCGCGCTGATCAGCCAGTCGCGGCTGGGCTCGACGAGCGCGGAGGCCACCGGGGTCGCGCGGGTCAGCACCTCGCGCCGGCCCACGTCGGCCCGCCACAGCTCGCAGACCTGCTCAATGGCGGCGGTGACGGTCGGGGCGTAGATGAGCCCCAGGGCGGTGCCGGAGTGCCGGGAGTCGGCCATGCCGACCTCGTCCAGGGTGACCGCGCGGCCGAGCTTGCGGCCCAGCGCCTCGGCGATCATCGCGGGCGCCTGCCCGCGGGGGCGCTGACCGCGCAGCCAGCGGGCCACGGAGGTCTTGTCGTAGCGCAGGTCGAGGCCGTGTTCGCGGCCGCACATGTTGACGCGGCGGGCCAGCCCCGCGTTGGAGCAGCCTGCCTCTTCGATCACCACCTGAAGTCGTACGTTCGGCGTGCGTGCCTCGATTGGCCTGGCGGCCATGGGTAGTCCTCCCTCAGGGGGCCGTGCGCGGCCGGTTCCTGGCAGAACCGACAGGACGATCATTTCCCGCGAAATAACCGGAAAACGCCATGCTCCCTCCCCGCGCATCCGTGCGCCCCGCTGCCGTAACGTTGCTTCGGGAGAACCCTCCGAGGGCCCGTAACCCCTGCTCACGGCCGGAGTTGAGCCGTCCGTGAAGGAGACCCCGGGAGCAGAGGCGACGCACGTACCCCGACAAGAGAACCCGCGCGAGCAGAGCGAAGAACTGCTGTCCGCAGCGCTGCAGTACGCGGAGGACCGGCACTGGGACGTCGTGCCGGGCACATGGATGGAGACCGACGACGGGGCCGGCGCACCGCGGTGCTCCTGCGGCGACACGGCGTGCCACGCGCCGGGCGCGCACCCCACGCGGCGCGACTGGAAGGCAGCCGCAACGGCCAGCGCCACCACCCTGCGCCGCATGTGGTCGAAGCACCCGCGGGCGGCCGTGCTGCTGCCCACCGGGCGGGCGTTCGACGTGGTGGACGTGGCGGAGAGCGCGGGCTGCCTGGCGCTGGCCCGGCTGGAGCGGGGGCGCACGGAGCTGGGCCCGGTGGCGGCGACGCCGGACCGGCGGATGTACTTCTTCGTCCTCCCGGGCGCCACCCCGAAGGTGATCGACGGCCTGCACGAGCTGGGTTACGCCTCGTCGGTGGCCCTTGACCTGGCGGTACGCGCCGAGGGCGACTGGGCGGCGGCCCCGCCGACGCGGTTCGCGACGAGCGGTCCCGTGCAGTGGATCCGGCGGCCGACGGTGTCGAACGCGTACCTGCCGGACGTGGCGGAGTTGATCAGCACGCTGGCGTACGCCTGCGGCCGCGAGCGCGTAGGAGCGCGGGGCGCGTAGTGCGCCGGGGCGAGGGGAGAGCAGGGGGCGCCAAAGCGGGGGCCGCGGTTCAGAGGGCTTCAGGCATCCCTCGCGGAGGCCGCACGGCCGACGACGGAGGCGGAACTCCCGGCGGCGCAAGCGCGGGGCAGCGCACGGCCGCGTACCGCAGCCCGCCGCCGCGGCCGGCCTGCCGACCGTACGCGCCGGGGCGAGAGAGAGCAGGGGGCGCCGGAGCGGAAGCGCCGGCCGGGCGGGCTTCCGTACCTCGTCCGCGCTCCTGACCGCCCTCGGTCCGCCGCGGGCGGCGGGCAGTCAGCTAGCCGCCCCCGCGGAGCCGGCCTGGGTGCGCCAGCCCGGGAGGAGTTCGTCCAGAAGGGCTTCCGTGCGGGGCGGCAGGCCGCGGGCGCCGTGGAGGGCCGCGGAGCGGTCCAGGAGGTCGGAGGCGGTCGCCTCCAGGCGGTGGGTCTCTCCGGTGGCGTGGACCGCGCGGAGGAGTTCGTTCCACAGGCGCTCGTCCGCCGGGGCGACGACCAGCGCCGCCTGCACCGCCGCCACCGCGCCGTCCGCCTGCCCCGACTCGCGGCGCAGCGCGGAAAGCGCCAGGCCCGCGTCGGCGACGAGCAGCGGGAGCTGGGCCTCCACGATCTCGTTCGCCAGCCAGCCGTACCGGCCCTGCGGCCGGTCCGCGAGCAGCGGGCCCGCGGCCAGCGCCAGCGCGTCGTTCAGCAGCCGCTCGCGCGTCTGCGGGCTCGACTGCCGCGTGGGGTCGGTCGCTTCGAGGTGCAGCGTGCGCAGCACGTCCCAGTCGGAGACGACCGACGTGGACAGCGCGAGGCGCCCGTCCGCGTCCGGCGCGAGCCGCGCCGCGCCCGAGGGGTCCCGGCCCAGCCAGGTGACCAGCCGCTCCACGAAGGCGTCGCGCACGTCGTCCGTCACACCACGCGGCCACAGCGCCGCCGCGAGCACCTGCGGGTGCACGCCCTCGCGGTGGAACAGCAGCAGCGCCAGCGCCTCCCGCAGCAGCGGGCTGCGCTCGCCGTCCGGCTCGGCCAGGCCCATGATCTCGTACGAACCGAGCAGCCGCGCGTACACCGCGGGCCGCCCCTGCTCCGACAGGTCCACGGTGAAGCCGACCTCGCCCGCCGCGCGCGTGACCGAGATCCCGCGCCCTTCCGTGCCGCTTGTCGCCGCCCCCTCGACCTCCACCTGCGAGAAGAGCTCGACCAGCGCCTCGTGCTGCTCCTGCGGCAGCCGCTGCGCGGCCAGCTCCAGGCCCAGCAGCGGGGCGCGCAGCCGGCCGTCGCGGGTGATCTCGAACTCCCAGGACGCGCCGGCCAGTTCCTCCTGGCCCGTACCGACGAGGTAGCCGATGCCCAGGCGCGAGGAGCCGCCCGCGAGGTGCGCGAGCCGGTCGGCCTCGGCGGCGGTGGGCTCGGTGGCGACGATGACGAGGTGCGGCGCCCACTGGGTCCGGCCCGCCTGCCCGGCGCGACCGGTGAGCACGCTGTCGTGGCCGGCGTTGCCCAGCGCGTTGGCGCGCTGCGCGGACTCGGCCTCCATGACCTCGATGAGCGCCGGCACGTCCTCCAGGTAGCGCACGCGCGTCGGCGCCAGCTCCGTCAGCCGCTCGCCGAAGCCGACGACGGTCACCGACATCCGGTCCGACCACCCGTTCGTGGCCAGCTCCGCGGCGATCGACGACAGCACCGCGAGCCGGTCCGCGGGCGCGCCCTTGACGGCGGCGATGCCGGGGACGGCCTCCAGGTTGAGCAGCAGCCGGGCTTCCTCGCGGGTGCCGAGGCTGGCGAGGCCCGGGTACGGGGCCGCCGCGTCGTCGGCCTCGTCGGGCTGCGGGTAGCTCTCGATGTCGGCGCGGTCGATGCGCCAGAACGTCTGGTCCTGCCCGGTACGCCACGGGGCGGGCGGCTCGCCGGCCACGCCCGCCAGTTGCAGGTACAGGTCGGCGTCGGTCAGCCAGGCCGCGTAGATCGTGGGCAGCGGGCGGGCGGCCTCGGTGAGCGAGGCGGACAGCCCGCGCAGCGCGCGGTCGAGGAACCGTACGCCGCCGGGGTCGGCGCCCACCAGCAGCGCGTCGCGGGCGAGCGCGGCGCGCCCGGTGGGCTCCGCGCCCGTACGGCCCGCGCCGCCGGACTGGAACGCCGCCTGCCACAGCGCCTGCCGGCGCCGCCGGCTCAGCGCGCCGAGCACGCCGGCGGCGAGCAGCGGCGCGGCGATGAGCACCTCGGGCAGACCGATGCCGCCGCCGTCGCTCTGCACCTCGGGGACCGCCTGGTCGCCGCGGTCCGAGCCGGCGTCGCCGCCGTCGCTCTCGCGGGTCGGGATCTGCTGGACCGACTGCTCGCCGCCGCGGTCGCCGGAGTCGCGGTCGACGGCGGGGGTGTCGGGCACGAGGCGCTCACCGCGGCCGGAGGTCGCCTGCCGGTCGTCGCCGCCCGGGCCGCGCTCGTCGAGGGTGGGGCTGGACTTGTCGTACTCGCTGATCTGCTCGGCCTCGGACTTGGACACCTCGTTGCGCTCGTCGGGCATCTCGACCAGGTCGCCGCCGTGCGCGTCGGCGGGCATCTCCATGATCCAGCCGGGGCGGATGAGGCTGGCCTGGCTGAGCTTGGAGCCGTCGGGCTGGATGCGGTCCTTGTTGAGCTGGTAGATCTCGCCGTAGCGGCGGCCGTCGCCGAGGTGCCGTTCCGCGATCTCCCAGAGCGAGTCGTGGTGGCGGCCCTCGGGCGGCTGGATGCGGTAGAACTTCGTGTCCCGCTCGGCCTGTTCGCGGGTGTCCTTCTGCACCTCGCCGCCGGTGCCCTGGCCGCGCGGGGTCTCGACGTCCACGGCGGGCCTGGCGGTGTCGACCTGCTGGCCCGGGGTCTGCTGGGCGGCGGCGACCGGCGGCGGCTTGTGCTGGTCGAGTTCCTGGCCGAGCTGGGAGAGTCCGGGCGCGAAGCTGGCGGCGCCGGCGGTGAGCAGCAGCACGGCGGCGACGAGCTGGCGGGCGAGCGCCTGGCTGGCGCCGGAGCCCGGCACCCGGCCGGGCATGCCCATCCCGGAGACGGCGGCCTTGGCCTCGACGAGCACGCAGGCGGCGAACTGGGCCCAGGCCAGCCAGACGACGACCGCGAAGACCTTCAGGAAGACGTCGGCGGTGATGTCCTCGTTGAGCATGCTGAGGGAGGGGGCGGAGTCGGGCAGCGGCCAGCCGATGAAGTAGGCGAGCGCGCCCGGCACGCCGACGACGAGGACGACGAGCGCGAGAAAGGCGAAGAACGCCCTGACGACGTCGCCGAAGGTCCTGCGCCGGATGCGTACCGGTACCGGAGTCCTGTTCGCGCTGCTGCGTGCCATCGCTGGTCCTGAGCCCTCCCGGTAAGCGCGGCGCGGACCGCAGCCCCCCTCGTGCGCGCGCTGCGCGCGCCGGCCGCTGGGCGGCGTCCCCGTACTTGCCCACCTGACGTTACCGAAGGCCGATTTGGGGGTCGAGCCCAGACAGGTGACTGCATCGTCACGACCTCGTCACCGCGGCCTTGCAGCGTACGGCACCGTGCCACCCTCGGCCGCCCGCGGTCCGCCCCCGAGCCTCCGTCCCGCCGCGGCCCGCGCACGGCGAGGCCGCCGGTGCCGCCCCGCGTGCGGCGGGGCGGCACCGGCGGCCTGCGGTACGGGCAGCGCGCCCGCGGGCGGTCAGCAGAACGGGATGTGGTCCACGTTCTTCACCCAGCGCGCGGCGATGAAGCCGTTGTGGGAGCCGATCTTGTACCAGAGGGAGTTGCCGAACACGTCCTGGCCCTCGACCTTGCAGTCGATCCAGACGATCTCACCGCGGGGGATGAACCCCTTCTCGTGCGAGGCGGTGGTGGGCTGCGAGCGGATCAGGACGCCGGGCTTGGCGATCACCACGCCGCGCTGCGAGGCCCTCCAGTCGTCTTCCCAGGTCTTCATGGCGGGCGCGTGGCCCGTCGTCGTGGTGGCCGCCACCGGGGCCGCGCCCAGCAGCCCCAGCGCCATGGCTCCCGTGGCGAGCGCGACGGCGGTCTTCTTTCTCTTCAGCACAGATGCCCCTTGACGGTCGATCGGAGTGAGGCGGTCGCCTCGGTCCGGTTTGTATGACTATCTGACCGATGTCTGGGGTTTAGCTCGCCGAAGAAGGCCCATTTCCCCCGATTGGCAGGACCGCCTCCCGCGTACGGCCCACATCCCCCGCGGGGGCACCGCCGCCGGCCGGGTGTCTCCCCCGCTCCGGACGGGCCCGCTCAGGGCTCGCCGACCTCGGTGCGGGGCTCGGCGCGGGCCCTGCCGGTGGCCTCCAGGGGGCCGCTGAGGGCCAGGCCCGTCAGCAGCGGGCGGTAACTGAGGACGATCTCGACCTCGACGTGGTCGGCCGCCGCGCTCGTACACGTCGCGGCCTCGACGTCGCCGTTGTGGACCGTCACGTGCGACATGAACTCCTGCACCCGGCTGTCGCAGTTCTCGAACCGGATCGGCGCCTCCAGGTCCGTCTGGCCCTCGTACAGCGCTTCCTTGTCCGTGTCCTGCGCCGCGTACCGCGCCGCCTGCTCCGCGATGTCCGCCGCGCGCTCGCGCTGCGAGATCGCCAGCCCGCCGTCGACCACGAACGCCGCCAGCGCCATGAACAGGAACGCGAAGATGATGACCGCTCCCGCGCCGGAACCCCGGTCGTCCAGCATCCGCACCCGCCCGGCCAGGCCCGCGCGCAGCCGCGCGGCCGCCACCCGCACCCGCGTCATGCCGCCCTCCGGTACGGGTCGAGCGGCGCGGACGACGAGCCCGTCATCCGCGGGTCGATGTCCAGGCCCAGCATCCCCAGGCCCTTCACCTCGCAGGTCACCTCCACGGTGATGATGTTGCTGGCGGCGCCCGGCTCCGGCGGGGAGAAGTCCCCCGACAGGTCCACGTCGACCGGGCCCGTGCACACGTCGCCCTCCAACTGCGACTCCGCCGCCCGCTGCGCGGCCCGCTGCGCCTCGCCCACGGTGCGCTGCAGGGAGGCGGCCCGTACCGCGTCGCGCGCCGCGCCGTCGACCCCGCCGCGGCCGTCGACCAACTGGCCGAAGGCGACGAGGACGAGGATGAACAGGAACATCACCGGGGCGAGGATCACCACCTCGATGGTCGTCACCCCCCGGTCGGACCCGAGGTCCCGGCGCTCCCCCGGCTCCCGGGCCCCCTGCTCCCCCCGGTCGCCGCGCGCCCTGCCCGCCGCGCTCACAGCCATGCGTCCCCGTCCCCTGTCGTCATCCCAGATCCGGTACGAACCGCTCGATCGGCCCCTCCGACTCCGCCCGCGCCGTGAGGTCGATGAACGGGAAGACGTTGACCACGCCGCCCTCCACCGCCACCCCGACCCGGTCGTCCGCGGCCTCGTACACCCGGATGTCCGGGCTGGTGAGCAGCTTCGGGCCGACCGTGTTCAGCCGCTCCCGCGCCGCCTGCTGGGCCAGGCCCTGCCAGCCGCCCGGGTTCGATTCGGCCGTCCTGCGCGCCTCGCGCGCCCCGTGCTGCGCGGTCGCCTGCGCGACGTGGTCCGCGAAGAAGTACAGCCCGAACTGCACGGTGGCGAAGATCATGAAGTACAGCACCGGGGTGAGCAGCACGAACTCGACTGCGGACATGCCGCGGTCGCCTCCGCTTGCGCCGTGCCGCCCGCTCCCCGGCCCCGTGTCACCGCCGCCGCCGTCGCCGCGGCAGGCGTCTAGCCTGCGCCGCAGCCACGCCGGTGCCTGTGCCGTTGTCGCCATGATCGTCAGCCCGCCCGTCAGCCCGCGGCTCAGCAGCCGTCTGCGCCGGCGTTGCTGATGCAGTCCTTGACGTCGTTCGCGCCGTCGGACAGCGCCTGGTTGATGATGACCGCGACCGCGCTGACGATCGCGACCACGATGGCGGAGATGATCACCCACTCCACGGCGGAGGCGCCGCGGTCCAGTTCGCCCGAGCGGGCGCGCTCCACGCGACCGCGCAGGAAGGTGACCAAAAAGTCGATGGCCGGGTGTCCGGTGCTGGTGAAGCGGTTCTTCATGACGTCGTTACGTCCTCTCTGCGTAGTGGGGGGATGACTCAGACCTGCAACACGCGGATGGCCGCGGGATAGACCAGGAAGACCAGGAACCCGGCGCACAGCAGTAGTTGTGCGACGAGCATGGACTGCGACTTCTCGCCTGCCGCCCCCTCGATTTCGGCAAGCTCGCGGTGCCTCATGGTCTCCGCCCTGGCCGCCAGCGACTCGCGCACCTTCGCGCCGTCGTCGGAGACCAGCGCCAGCGACGCCGACAGGTCCTTCAGCTCTTCGATCCCCAGCACGTCGCCGAGATTGCCCAGCGCCTGCCACTGGCTGGTGCCGGTGATGCGGGCGTCGGCAAGTGCGTTGCGCACCCTGCGCAGGGCCCAGCCGTCGCTGATGTCGGCCGCGGCCATCAGGGCCTCGGGCAGGCCGCGCCCGCCCGCGAGGTTCATCGCCACCAGGTCCAGGTACGCGCCGACCACGCGGCGCAGGTCCTTGCGCTTGTCGGCGGCGTCCCTGCGTACCTCCAGGTCGGGCAGGAGGAAGAAGAGCAGCGCGGCGACCAGCGCGAGCCAGACCGGGATGACGGGGTTCAGGCCGAAGCCGGCCACCGAGATCAGCGCGTACACGCCGGGGCCGAAGACCAGCCCCACCGCGGAGAGCAGCACCTTCGTGGCCAGGAAGCTCTCCCAGGAGCGGTCGAGCACCGCCAGGTCGGAGCGGAGCGAACGCTGCTCCCAGCCCTGCCGCAGATAGAACTCCGCGGCCCGCTCCCCGACCTGCGCGCGCAGGCCGCCGAAGCGCCCCTCCTCCTGCTGCTGCGGTGAGGAGGTCACCGTCCGGCCCGAGCCGCGGGCGCGCAGCGCGTCGACCCGGGCGACCGTCGCGACCGCGCCGCGGCGGCCGGGCGCGATGGCCCGTACGAGCAGGTAGATGCCCAGGCCCATCACCGCGCCGATGACGACGGAGTACGTCAGCGTGTCCGCACCCTGGAACTCCATCAGGAGACCTCCTCACGCGGCCGGACGAAGGCGACCTGCTGCGGCTGCTGCTTCGCGCCGGCCAGGAAGCGCTCCGGCGTCTCGATCGTCGACAGCTTGCGCAGCCACCAGAAGCCGGCCGCGAAGAGCCCGCAGACGCAGGCCAGGACCGCCTGGCCGACCGGCGAGCCGTACGGCTCGACGAAGCCTCGGTTGAAGACCGACAGGCCGAGCACGAACGCCACCGAGACGCTGACGACGATCTGCACGCTGCGCCGCGTCGAGGCGCGCTGCGCCATCACGCGCTGGCGCATGTCGACCTCCTCGCGCGCCGACTTCGCCAGCGCGCCCAGCACCTCGCGCAGACCGGGGCCGCGCAGCCGGGCGTTGAGGATCAGGGCGGCGATGATCAGGTCCGCGGAGGCGTCGTCGAGGTCGTCGGCGAGATGCTGAAGGGCGTCCGGCAGCGGCGTACGGGACCGCAACCGGTCGACCATCGCGTCCAGATGCGGCCGCAGCGCGGGCGCCGCGGCCCTGGCGGACGCCGGTATGGCCTGCTCCAGGCCGACGGCGCCGGCGATCGTGTCGCGCAGCGACTCCGTCCACTGGGCCAGCGCCTCGACCCGCTTCATCGCCGTCCGCTCGGCCGCCGCGCCGCCGAAGAGCTTGTCCCAGAACGCCACCAGCACGCCCGTCGCCAGACCGGCGACCGGCCAGCGGGTCAGCAGCAGCACGAGCAGCCCGGCGACCGCCGCGAGCGTCGCCCGCTGGCTGGCGAACCGGACCAGCTCCGCGGCCCGTTCGCCCTGCTGCTCCTTCTCGTGCTCCGGCTTCGCCGGCAGTCCGCGGAGCGCGACGATGAGCAGCGCGATGCCGCCGCCGATCACCGCGCCGGCGAGCAGCCCGTAGCCCATGGTGGCGGAGAAGATGGATCCGTTCATCTGCCGCTACCTCCAATCCCCGCTGGGCTGGTAACCGAACGGAATCAGCTCGTCGATGCAGTGGATCGGCGCGTGCGGGTGCAGCAGGCCGTCCGGGCCCTCCTTGAAGACCTCGGACGACATCACGCGGCCGTCCACGCCGTTGACCTCGCGCACCGAGGTGACCATGCGCTGGAGGCCGCCGCCCTGGTGGTAGAGGTTGCGCCGCTCGATGAAGACGACGAAGTCGATGGCGCCGGCGACCAGCATCTGGCTGGCCTCCACCGGCAGCCGCTCGCTGGCCTGGAGGGCGTACGTCGAGATGCGGTTGAACACCTCGGAGGAACTGTTGGCGTGGATCGTGGACAGCGAGCCGTCGTTGCCCTGCGACATCGCGTTGAGCATGGTGACGATCTCGTCGCCGAGCACCTCGCCGACGATGACGCGGGACGGGTTCATGCGCAGCGACCTGCGGACCAGCTCGGCCATCGTGATGGCGCCGTGGCCCTCGGAGTTCGGCAGCCGCTCCTCGAACGCGACCACGTTGGGGTGCAGTTCGGGGAACTGGTCCAGACCCAGCTCCAGCGCGCGCTCCACGGTGATCAGGCGCTCGGGGGCGGGGATCTCGTTGGCCAGCGCGCGCAGCAGCGTCGTCTTCCCGGCGTTGGTGGCGCCGGCGATCATGATGTTCTTACGGGCCCGCACCGCGCAGGTGAGGAAGGAGCCCAGCTCCGCGGTGATCGTCGCGTTGCCGATGAGGTCGGGCAGGAAGACCTTGCCGAGGCGGGCGCGGCGGATGGACAGCGCCGGGCGGCGGGTGACGTCCATGACCGCGGAGAGCCGGGAGCCGTCGGGCAGGCGCAGGTCGAGCTGCGGGTTGGCGGAGTCGAAGGGGCGGGAGGAGAGGCCGGAGTAGGCGCCGAGGATCTGGATCAGCTCGACGAGTTCCTCGTCGCTCTCGGCCACCGGGTCGACCTTGGCCTCGCGGCCGTCGGCATAGCCCACGAAGACGTGGTCGAAGCCGTTGATGTCGATGTTCTCGACCTCGGGGTCGTCCAGCAGCGGCTGCAGCCGGCCGACGCCGAAGAGGGCGGCGTGCACGGCCGCGGCGTACGCCTCCTCCGTCTCGGCGTCGAGGGGCGTGCGGCCGTAGTTGATCTCGGAGCGGGCGTAGTCCTCCAGGATCTGCGCGATGACGGCGCGGGCGAAGTGCCGCTCGTCCTCGGCGGACATGGGGGTGACGTGGGCGAGCTGGTCCTCGTGGCGCTGCCGGGCGATGCGGTCGCCGGCTTCCTGGCGGAAGCGTTTGACGAGGCCGTGGTCTACTGCGGGTCCGCTGCTCATCGGGCGGCTCCATGGCGGGGGCCGGGGCCCTGCGCGGGGCCCTGGCCGGGGGTGGCGCCGGGGGCGCCGTAGGCGGGGTGCTGGCCGGGGGCGGCGGGCCGGCCGGGCTGGGCCGGCTGGCCGGGCGCTCCGGGCTGACCGGGGGCCGCGGGCGCGGCGGGGGCGCCGGGCGCGGCGGGCCGGCCCTGCTGGTCCGGGGCCTGGGGCTGCTGGGTGTGAGGCTGCTGGGCGTGCTGCGGGGCCGCGTGGCCGGGCTGCTGCGGGGCGCCCTGGCCCGCGGCGCCGCCGTACGGTGCCTGCGGGGCCCCGCCGCCGTACGGCGCCTGAGGGGCCCCCGCCGACGCCGGCTCGGCCAGCAGCGAGCTGCCGAAGTGCTGATGCAGATCGCTGGCGACCTTGCGGATGGACCGCACGAGCATCGACTTCTCCGCACGCCCGCGCCGCCGGCCCGCCAACTGCTCGGCGCCCGCGACGTCGTCCGCGATCACTCCGAGCACGCGGGCGCCCGACTGAGACGCCGTGAGCATGTCGTTCACCTGCGCGGCGACTTTCGCGGCGCCGGACGGCTCGGTGACCAGCAGCACGCCGATCAGCGGCGTGCCCAGCGCGGCGGCGCCGCGCTGCGTGCCGTGCAGCCTGGCGGAGAGGGACGACGCCCGGTCCCGTACCCGCGCGATCTGCTCGGGCAGCGCGCGGGCCACCAGCAGCACCAGCGAGGCGTGCGAGAACAGCTCCAGGGTGCCGGACTCCACGCCGACGCGGCCGCAGTCCGCGATCACGTCCGCGCCGCCGTGCGGCGACTCGGCGAGCGCGGCGAACGCGCCGCCCAGCGTGGGCCAGAGCCGGGTGAGCCCGGCGGACTGGTCGGAGTTGCCGAGGCCGACGATGACGTCGAGCCCGCCGGACATCGGCTGCGCGTGGTCCCACAACTGCTCCGCGGCGATCCCGCGGCGGGCGGTGGCGGCCAGCGACAGCATGCCGGTGTTCGGGTCGAGTGAGTTGCCGTTCTGCCCGACCGAACGGTAGACGAGGTCGCCGCCCGCCGGGTCCGCCTCGGCGAGCAGCGCACGCCGGGGCCAGACGGCGGCCAGCGCGACGGCGGTCGTCGTCACACCGGGCGCGCCCTTGTCGGCCGCGACTGCGATCAGCGCCATGGTGAGTTCCCTCGCTCCCGTGAAGTCCCGCTAGACGACGTCAGCTACCGCTGGATACGAGAGTCAGGCCGACTTCCTTCTCGGACGCCGCCGCCACGAGAGGGCCCGCCTGCGTCTTGTCGACGAGGAGATTGACGGTCACGGTTCCACTGGTGACCGTGCCCTCGTCGCCGCGGCTGATGCTCTGCACCTTGACGCCCTCGGCGAGCACGTCGCCGGTCGTGACGGTGCCGGAGGAGCCCGTGCTGCCGTCCTCGCTGCTGCCGGACGAGCTGGGGCTGTCGCCGACGAAGTAGGCGTCGACACGGGCGCCGTCGACCAGGCCGCCGGGCATCTGGCCGGACTCCATGGTCACGCCGACCACGGTCTGGCCCTCCTCCAGGCCCTTGCCCTTCTGGATCATCTCGCTCACCAGAACGCTGCCGGGGACGAGGTCGGTGGTGGCGTAGAACTTGTCGAGGTCGCCCCGCAGGTCCCAGCGGATGTAGGGGATGTCGCTGTCCTCCGGCATCATCACCTGCTCGATGTCCTCGTCGGAGATGCCCTCGCCGGCGGGGACGCGCTCGGAGATCTGCACGGCGGCCACCTGGTTGCCGGCGCGCAGCACGAGCACGGCGGTGCCCAACGCGCCCGCGAGGATGAGCAGCACGGCCAGCGCCGCCAGCGCGGGTTTGCGTTCGCGAGGAGCAAACGGCAGTCTGTCGCCGGACTGCGGAACAGGGGCGGCCGACCTGCCGCCCGCGGCTGCCGTGCGTTCCCTGGTCTTCACGGAATCACCCCGTAACTCGCCGTTTCCTGGCCGAAATTCCCCTACCTGATCGGCCGAGAACGCCGCAACAGGTTGTCAAGCCATCGAACCGTAGCAGTAGCCTAAACCCCCCTCAACCCGCGTCAGGCAACGAGAGCGTCACAGCCCGTCGACAGTTCCGATGGCTGAGACGACAACCAACTCCGGGCCGCAAACGACCAGCTTGCGGGGGCGGACGGGGCCGGTTCCCGCGGGCGTACGTGTCCACGCGCGCGCCGGGAGCGGGGGCGGCCGCGCCGTTGGCGGTGCACGCTGTGACAGAACTGTGGACCGGGTATTGGCGAATCCGGATATGTGCAGTCGCCAACTCGCCGAATGAACGGAATTCCGCGGGAGTCGGGGCGCGATTACGGATGTCAGTGGTCGTCGCTACGATCCGGTGGGAAAGGGTATACACGTGCGGCAGCCGGTGCGGGAGCGGGTGTGCGGCGGACTCGGGGGGTCCGGGGGATGGTGAAGTCCGTGGGGGGCGCGGGGGCGTCGGTGCGCGCCATGCTCACCGCCGGCCTGCTGCTGCTTCTGGCGAGCCTGACGGCGGCCGGGGTGCCGGCAGGGGACGCGGTCGCGGCGGGCCGGGCGGAGGGGGACGGCGGCCGGAGCGGCGGCGGGGGCGGGCAGGCGGCGTATCTGGCGGAGCAGTTGCGCGCGGAACCGGTGTACGTGACGGACCAGGCCCCGCGCGAGATACCGCGGTCGGCCGCCGGGGAGTTCGCGAAGGCCGCGAAGCGCACGGGGGTGCCGACGTACGTCGTGCTGCTGCCCGAGCGCAACCCGTTCGACGAGCGGCTGCTCGGCGCCGTGCACGACAGGCTGCGCCGGGACGGGCTGTACGTACTGCTGGACAGCAGCGGCATCGGCATCACCGCCGTGCCCTTCGGCGTCGACGTGCCGGCCGAGTCGGCGGCGACCGTGGCGCTCTATGAACTGCCGTACGACGCAGGGCCGCTGCTCACGTTCCAGCGCTTCGTGGAGGCGCTGACCGACGACGACCCGGCGGGGCGCGCGGAGGCGGCGCGGGAGAAGTACGGCAGCGACGCGGGCCGCGCGCCGGAGGAGGAGCCGGAGAGGCTGCACATCACGCGCACGGACCGCGCGAACCAGTCGTTCCTGACGGGCATCCTGCTGGCCGGGGTGCCGCTGCTGGCGCTGCTGCTCGTGCCCTACGTGCTGCGGAGGCGGGCCGCTCGGGCGGGTGCCAAGACGACGGGCCGCGGCTTCGCGGACGTCGGCGGGCGCGGGCTGCCCGCGGCGGTCGCGACGGCGGCGGTGCTGGCCGGGTCCATCGCCCTGGGCGCCGCGGTGCTGTACGACGAAGAGACGACGGACCCGGGCCCGCCGCCCACGCGGGCGGACATGGACGCCCGGCTGGACCGGGTGTCGGCGGGGCTCGCGCAGGACCCGGTGTACGTGGACCCGGAGTCGCCGGCGCAGATCGACTCGGCGGAGCTGGCCGGGCTGCGCAGGAAGATCGGCGGCCTCGACGTGCCGGTGTACGTGGCCTCGGTGCCGATGGCGCCGGAGGACGAGTCCGGCGGGCAGGCGGACACGTTCCTGAAGGCGCTGGGCCGGACGGCCGGCGGAGACGGCGTCTACGTACTGGCCGATCCGCGGAGCGGCTATGTGAGCGCCGTCGACCACGGGATCGGGCTGGACGTCGACCTGTATCTGCTGCCGGAGGCGATCGGGTACCCACCGCGCGACGTGGACGACGACGACCTGCGGCTGGGCGAGCGGGTGGCGATGCTGGTCGAGGAGCTGGACGGAGCCCGGCCCGGCGGCGCCCCGGGGAGGGCACCGTCGCCCATGGACCCGCCGGACCCGGTGGCGGAGGACGCGCTGCCGTCGGTGTTCGCGGCGGACTTCGCACCGGGGCTGTTCGTCGGGACGCTGGCGGCGGGGCTGGTGTTCGGGCTGGTGGCGGGGACGGTGCGGATCTTCCGCAGGGTGCGGCCGGCGAGAACCGCGGCGGTCGCGGCCGCCGGCGAACGGTCGTACGAGGCGCCGCCGGACCCCTCGGAGGCGTACCTCCGGCGGACGGCGCACGCGGAACTGGAGGCGCTGGCGAGGGAGTTCGAGACGGCGGACCCGGCGGGCGCGCTGCGTGTCCGGGTGTGGGACTGCCTGGACGCGGCGCAGTTGCTGGTCGACGTGGAGGAGGACGGCCGGATCGACACGGACGCGACCGCGGAGTCGCTGGCGACGGCGATCACGCTGATCCGCGCGGCCCGCGCGACGCTCGCCGCCCCGGGCACCCCGGCCCGCCTGTGCACCCTGAACCCGATGCACGGCCCCGCCCACGGCAGGCAGCGCATCCGCCCGGCCCCGGGCGCCCCCGCCCGCACGGTCCCGCTCTGCGCGGGCTGCCGCAGGGCGGCGAGGTCGGACCCGGGCACGGCACACCGCCGGCGCCTCACGCTCCCGTCGCCGCGCGGGGAGGCGCGTATCCCGTACGACACGGCCCCGGGCCCGCTGCGCACGGCGGGCGAGGGGGTGCCCCGACTGATCCGCGAGGTACAGGAGGCCGCCGGTGTCCACGGCTGAGCAGGGGCGGGGACGTGCGTTGGCTGCCGGGCGGCGGCTGCCCGCCGGGTCGGCCCGCGGCCCGGCGCGGTTCGTCCGGGTGGTGCGGCTCGCCGCCCTGGCGGCACTGCTGCTCGTCCTCTTCCCCATCCCGGCCGCCTGGGCGGCGCCGAGCCCCGGGGAGGAGATCGCCGACCGCCTCCGGGACTCCCCCGTCTACGTACACGACGCCTACACCGGGGCCGTGGACGAGGCGCGGCAGCGCGCGATCGCCGCGCGGATCGAGGAGACGGGGCTGCCGGTCAAGGTGGTGCTCGTACCGCTCGCGAAGGGCGACGACTTCGCCGGCGACCCGGGGACGCTCGCGGAGGTGGTGCGCGGACGGCTCGGCGACGGGGACCTGATCCTCGTCACGACCAGCGAACAGGCCGACTGGCTGCAGGGGTTCGAGTGGCCGGGCGGCACCCACCAGGCGCGGGACGCGGTGGGCGCGGTGGGGCACCTGGACGAGATGAACGAGGCGGGGCTCGCGGCGCGGGTGGAGAAGGCGGTGGAGCTGATCGACGCGGGCAACGGCACGGAGGTGTACGAGGAGGCGGTGGCGGACCTGGGCACGGACTCACCGCCCGGTACCGGCGCGGACGCCGGGGACGGGGACGCCGGAGACGCGGAGGAGAAGGAGTCCGGGGGCGGCTCGGCCGTACCGCTGGCCCTGGCCGCCGCTGCGGCCGTCGCCGTGCTCGCCGGGCTTCTCTGGTACGTCCGCCGCCGCCGGACGGGATCACGGATCGGCTTCAGGACCGGATCCCGCGTCGCGACGGCGCCGTTCGCGACGCCGCAGGCGGTCTTCGCGGCGGCCCGGGCGGCGGACGAGGCGGAGTTGCGGCGCCGGGCGGAGGAGGAGGTCGTGGCCCTGGGCGAGGCGGTACGGGAAGTGGCGACCGACACCCCCGACCGGGCCACCCACCTCCACGCCGCGCTGGACGCGTACGCCGCGGCGGGCACGGTCCTCGACGGCGCCGGGAGCCGCGCCGACCTGGCGGGCGTGCTGGCCCTGGTGGCGGAGGGCCGCGACGCCCTGGAAGCCGCCCGCACCACGCGCCCCCGCCGCACCACTCCGCTCCCCCTGTGCTTCTTCAACCCCCTCCACGGCCGCGCCACGCACCGCACCCGCTGGCGCCCCCTGGGCAGCCGCCGCCAACTCCCCGTCGCCACCTGCGACACCTGCACGAAGGCACTCCGCGAACGCCGCGCCCCGGAGGTCCTGACGGACACGACGGAGGGCCGCGAGGTCCCGTACTTCGAGGTCCCGGCGGAATCCAGCATCTGGGCGGCCACGGGCTACGGCTCCCTGACCCGGGACCCCCTGGCCCCCCGGGTGGCGCGGGGCGACTTCACCCGGACCCGGGGCTGACACTCCCGTGCCCGCACGGTACGTGGGCGCCGGGACAGGCGGGATCAGATCGGGGTCCCCCGGGGCGGCCACTCGGCTCCCGCCTGCTCCAGCATCCGCTCGTAACCGCGTCGCCGGCGTCGCATGAGCGCCGACGCCAGCCACAGGTACAGCCACCACCCCACCGTGATCCCGCCCGCCACCGCCAACGGGCCCGCGTGCAACGAGCCGTTGACCGCGAGGGCCAGCAGGATGCCCAGGGGGACCGCAGCCGCCAGCATCCGGAGGCGGCCACGGCGCGACGTGCCGTAGAGGTCCACCATGATCCGGGCGTGCAGCAACTCCACCTCCTGCCGCGCCTCCGGCAGCGGCACCGGCCTGCTGCCGCCGGACAACCCCGGGAGCGGCCCGCCCAGCGGGGCGTCCGGGTAGCGGGCGCGCGTGCGGGTCGCGCGTTCCCCGGCGTCCGGGAGGCGGCGGAAGGCGAAGACCGGGTGCGCGCGGCTCACGCTGTGTTCCGGAGAGAGGCCGGCGTAGCGGTATCCGTACTGCTCCGCGAGGTAGGCGAAGGCCGCGAACGTACGCCGCGAGTTCCACGGGTTGATCGTCGTGTACGTCTCGGCGCCCTGCTCGCCTGCCTTCAGCAGCGCCCGGAGCCGGGACCGGAGTTGCGGCCGTGGTGACATCGCGTCCTTCGAGTGGAACCGTGCTCGCCGTAATCTGCTTCCTATCATGCGGCGAGGGATCGTTCCGCGGGTAACTACTTCGACTTCCGGGGGAATTCGTGTCATTTCTGAGGTTCTTCCATGACGACGTCATGGCGATGGCCAGGACCCTTGAGTCCAGCGGGGACCGTATGAAGGAGTCCTCGAAGAAGATCGCCGGCACCGACGCGAGCCTCGTCGGCCACGACGAGCTGCGTTCGGCGTGCGACGACTTCGCGGACTCCTGGGACTACGGCTTCGGCCAGCTCTCCAAGCTGACCAAGGGCGTCTCGGAGTTCGTCGTCACAGCGGCCGACGAACTGGAGAAGCTGGACAAGAAGCTCCACGACGAGCTGCAGAAGGCGGGGAAGTAATGACGCGCCCCGAGGACTTCCCGAACCTCGGCTTCGACCCCGCGCCCGGCGATCTGGACACCGTACGCCGCCTCGTCACCGCCATCGGCACGGTCACCGGCCAGAGCGGGACGGCGCAGTCCCAGCTCAAGCGGATCGGCGAGACGGACGGCATCTGGGTCGGCAAGGCCGCCGATGCCTTCAGCGACTCCGTGTCCGAGATCCCCCCGTACCTGGAGAAGGCGCTCACCTCCCTCAACGCCGCCCACCGCGCGCTCTCGGCGTGGGAGACCGGGCTGACCGGCTACCAGGACCGCGCCCGCAGGCTGGAGCGGGAGGCCGAGGACGCCGCCGCCCGCGTCGGCTCGGCGCAGCGGGCCCTGGACGGGCTGCCGGGCGACACCGAGGGGATGACGGACAAGGAGAAGGAAGAGCACAAGAAGGACAAGAAGGGCAAGACCGCGTCGCTCGACACCGCCTCGGCCGAGCTGGAGGCGATACGGGGCCGGGCGCGCGCCCTGCACGCGGAGTTCAACGGCGACGCCGAGACGGCCGCGCGGCAGATCAAGAACGCGGCGGACGACGCGCCGCCGGAGCCCAACTGGTTCGAACGTCGTCTCGACGACCTCGGGAACCTCCTCGAAGCCGCCTGGGACACGATCACCGATCCCAACTTCTGGAAGCTCATCGGCGACATCCTCGCCGACGTCGCCATGGTCATCGGCGTCATCTGCCTGCTCGCCATGCCGTTCGGCGGCATCGCGGGCCTGGCCCTGATCGGCCTGTGGGTCGGCGCGGGCGCCTTCGCGGCGCACGCCATCGCGCTGGCCGGCGGCGCCGAGGGCATGACCTGGCAGACGCTCGCCTGGGACGCGGCCGGGGTGCTGGCCGGCGGCATCGGCCTCGCCGGGGCGCGGCTCGCGCAGTCCGGCCGCGCGCTGGTCCAGGCCGGGCGGAACCTGCGCGCCACCGAGGGGTTCGCCGCCGCGCTCGGCCGGGTCGGCCCGGGCAACTGGGGCAACCTCGCCCGCCTCCCCAGCGGGATGGCCAACTCGCTGCGCGGCTTCGCCATGTCGGGCCAGGGGTGGATGAACGTGGCCACGGGCAACCTCGTCGACTGGTCGGCCACCATCGCCGGCGCGGGCTTCGCCATCGGCTCGAACATGAACCCCGGACGGTGGACCGACGGCAACTGGAACATGGCCGATATCCCGGTCATCGGGCCGATCTCGGCGCTCACCGAGTACCGGCCGCCGGAGCCCGACGTCGTCGCGCCCGGTCCGCTGCCGCCGCGGGTCGACCCGCCCGCGATGCTGGCGTCGGCGGGCGACAGCTTCACCCGCGGGCTCAGCCCCGCGCAGATGGGGACGGCGGCATGACGGCGGCCGACGGCGCCCGCAAGATCCCGTACGCGTTCAGCTACCGCGTGCCGGACGAGTTCGTGCGCCTCCCCGAGGCGGGCACCCTGGCGGGCTGGGACGAGGCGCTGGGGCGGCTGATGCCGGACGCGGACGAGGATCGACTCGCTGCCGCCGGGCTCCAGATGCGCCGGTTCCTGCCGCTGCTGTCCGAGGGCGGCGAGACGACCGTCCTGACCGCGATGTGCGCCGGCACCGAGGAGGTGGACGGCGACGAACGGCTCTCCATGGGGCTCCTCGCCGTGTCCGCCCAGGCCAGCGACCACGACGACCAGCTCATGGCGGCCGAGGGCATCTACCGCGCCAAGGAGCAGAAGTTCTTCGCCGGGGAGAGGGAGCCCCGGGAGCTGGACTACGAGTTGGGCAAGGGGCTCCAGGGCACGCAGGACATGCTGCTGGCGGTGAAGCTCCCCGGCGGGCCCGGAGTGATGTCGGCATCGCTGCGGTCGCTCACCCTGCCCGGGGGCGACGCGGAGACTCCGGCGCCGGTGATCCCCTTCGCGTCGCTGCAGTTGATCATGCCGGCGCCGCGCGGCTACTGCGCGTACGTCACGATCGCCACGCCGTCCGTCTTCCTGCTGGACTCCTACTGCATGCGGCTCGCCCACGTCGGCCGCACCTTCGGCTTCGACGTGCCCGCGGGCGGCGACCTGGCATAGGCAGAAGAAGGGAGGGCCGGGAGCCGGCCGCTACTGGTTGCCGCCGCCCACCTGGCTTTCCTCCTTCTTCGTGCCCTTCTTCAGCTCGTTCTCCAGGTCCACGTCGACCTTGTGCGCCTCGCGCACCACCGTGTCCGACATCTCCGCCAGGCTCGTCAACTGGTCGTCGATATCGCCCCGGCCGTCCTTCCAGCCCGACTCGAAGTCCTCCAGCTTGTCGACCACGCCGCTGTCGCCGATGTCGTCGCGGTACGACTCGAAGGTGGCCTTCGTGCGGTTCATCCGGTTCTTGATGCTGCGCAGCCGGCCGCCGAAGCCGTCGAGCTCGCTGAGCGGAATCGCCAGCCTGTCGCCGTCGTTGCCCATGAGCATCTCCCCCAGTCACTACGAAAGCGGGGCGCCGCCGCACCGAATACGATGCCACGGCGCCCCGGCCAAGCGAAACGAACCGAACCGAATCGCGAAGGTCAGCCCTTGAGGCCCTTCTCCAGCTCGGAGTCCAGGTTCTCGAAGGCCTCGGCGGCGGACTTCAGGAAGTCGCCCATTCCCTCAAGGCCCTCGATGGTCTTCTTCGCACCGGTGGTGAACTCGTCGAAGGACTGGTCGAACTGCTTCGAGGACCGACCGGTCACGTAGCCGTCGCTCACCAGGCTCTGGATGTACTTGCGCAGGTCATCCAGCTTGCGGTCGATGTCCTGCCGCTCGTCCTTGAGTCGCTTGGCGGCATCCCGCATGTCCTGATATGTAACATCGACATCGGCCTTGCCCATGGCAGCTACCCTCCCGTTTGTCTCAACCGTCGCGAGGGCCGTCCCCGAGACGTCAGTCATGCATCGTTCGTATCTTGCAACCGTAGACGCAGTCGCCCGCCCCCGCGGTTGCAGGGTCATGCCACACGCCGCAACGACGGTCGCGCCAGTGGCGGTTGCGCCAAGGGTGCACACGACGGTGGCGCCCACGCCGACGGCACCTGCGCCGGCAGCCGTTACGCCGACGGCCGTTACGTCAGCGGCGTCGTCACCGCGAACGGCTCGCCGTCGCCCAGGTGCAGCAGGCCCTTGCCCGGCTGCACCTGGTCGCCGACCGAACCGCGGTTCAGCCGGATGCCGATGAGGTCGCCCGCCGACGGGTCCTGCGGGGACAGGGCGACGCCGCGGCGGGCCTTCTTCGCCTCCACCTGCCAGCCGGAGAAGCCCGAGGCGACCTCCTCCTCGTCTCCCGCGAGGACCAGCGCCCAGCCGCGCTCCGCGCCACGGCGGGCGATGGCCTTGAACTCGTCGCCCGCGTCGCAGTTCGTCAGCATCTCGGCGTCGTCCACGAGGACGACGATCGGCTCGTCCGGCGACGCCTGCCTGAGCAGGTCGTGCACCTCGTCCTCGTCGATGTCGTCCTCGGTGAAGACCTGCAACACGCCCTCGCGGTCCGCCAGCTCGCGCATCGGCGACGGCCGCGGCGCGGCGATGACCAGGCGTACGCCCTGCTGGAGGAAGGTGAGCGCCATCGCCTTCAGCACCGTGCTGCGGCCGGACTTGGCCGGGCCGCCGATGATGAACGCCGGGATGCCGTCCGCCAGATCGGGGCCGAAGCCCATCAGCTCGTCGCCGCCGACGCCGACCAGCGCCCACAGCTTGGAAGCCTCCTGCGCCTGGACGTCGCGCATCTCCCAGGCCTCCTCGAAGCCGAGGCGGCTGGGCAGCACGTCGACGCGGAACGGGCGCAGCGACCGCGGCACCGCGGCGTCCCGCGCCGTCGCCGCCTCGCCGATGGCGGCGACGGCGGCGGCCTGCGCGGCGCCGGACAGGTCATCGGAGAGGACGGCTATCTGGGTCTCCAGACCGCTCTCCGCGCGGAACATCCGGCCGGGCGCGATGTCCTCGGGGATGTTGCGGGCGTTGAGGCTGATCATGGAGAAGTCGGAGCGGTCGGGCAGCCGGAAGGCGAACTTGTCCTCCGTCAGCGTGCTGATCCGGCCGGTGAGCACACTGCGGTCGCCGGTGATGATCATGTGGATGCCGACGCTCGCGCCCTCGCGCAGCAGCCCGTAGATCTCGTCGGTCAGATCGCCGTGGTTGATCTCGCCGAGGGTGGGCAGCCAGCCCTCCCAGCGGTCGAGGAGCACCACGGTGTACGGCAGCTTCTGCTCCGGGTCCGACGCCGCGGCCCGCTGCTCGGCGATGTCGGCGAAGCCGTCCGCGGCGAGCAGCTCCTGGCGGCGGCCCAGCTCCTGCTTGAGCCGGCCGATGAGGCGCACCGCGCGCTCCGTCTGGTTGCGGCTGACGACGGCGCCGCAGTGCGGCAGCCGGGTCAGCGCGTTGAGCGCGCCGTTACCGCAGTCGATGCCGAAGAGGTGCAGGTCGGCGACCGAGTGCGTACGGGCCAGGGAGGCGGCGATCGTACGGAGCATCTGCGAACGCCCGCTGCGCGGCGCGCCGCCGACGATGAGGTGCCCGAAGTCGGCGAAGTCGATGGCGACGGTACGCCGGGCCTGCTGCGCGGGCAGGTCCTCGATGCCGTACGGGGCGGGGGGCAGGGGCCCCGCGCCCTGCGGCGCGGGCAGCGCGTCGAGTTCGATGCTGTCGGGCAGCGCGGGCAGCCACGGGCTGTGCTGCTCGGGGATGCCCAGGCGCTCGTTGGCCTCGTTGACCGCGTCGACGAGCACCTTCAGGTCGGTGATCTCGTCCTCCTCCTGCTGCGCGCCCGCGGGCCGCTTCAGCGCGCCGCGCCCCAGCTCGGCCCAGCCGAGGCGGCCGGCCCAGGGCTGGGCCGTCGCCGGGTCGGCGGCACCGGGGCGCCGGCCGCCGACGCGGCCGGACTGGAAGGGGACGAGGGAGGCGTGGCCCAGCCGCACATAGGCGCGGCCGGGCATGGACTTGGCGATGAACCCGGCGTCGGGGGCGTCGATGACGTCCGCGGACTCGCCGCCGTCGGTGACCCGCAGCGCGATGCGGAGGTTGGTGTTCGCGCGGATCTCCGGGGAGACCACGCCGCTGGGGCGCTGGGTGGCGAGCATCAGGTGGATGCCGAGCGAACGGCCTCGGGCGGCGATGTCGACCAGGCCGGTGACGAAGTCGGGCAGCTCGCGGACCATGGCGGCGAACTCGTCGATGACGAGCAGCAGCCGGGGCAGCGGCGCGTACCTGCCGGGCTCGCGGCGCAGCAGATCCTGGAAGTCCTCGATGTCCTTGGCCTCGGCGTCGGCGAGGATGTGCTCGCGGCGGTGCAGCTCGGCGCGGAGCGATTCCAGGGCGCGGGTGACGAGGTGGTTGTCGAGGTCGGTGACCATGCCGACGGTGTGCGGCAGCTTCACGCAGTCCTTGAACGCGGACCCGCCCTTGTAGTCGATGAGGACGAACGTCATGTTCTCCGGGGTGTTCGACACCGCGAGCGCCGCGACGATCGTCTGCAGCAGTTCGGACTTGCCGGATCCGGTGGTGCCGGCGATGAGGCCGTGCGGGCCGTCCTTGCGGATGTCGATGGCGAACGGGCCGTCGTAGGACTCGCCGATGACCGCGGTCGTCGACTGCCCGCCGATCTGCCAGCGGGCGGCGATGGCGTCCCCGGTCGGCGGCTCCAGCTCCACCACGTCGAGCAGCCGGCTGGACGACGGGATGGCCGCGTCCTCCGCCTCGCCGCTGATGTCCCGCACGGGCGACAGACCGCGCGCCACCAGCGCGCACCACGCCGGCGAGACGAAGTCCGGGCGCACCCCGCGGCGCCGCTCGGAACCGGCCTGCTCGACGCGGAGCCGGATCGGGCCGGTGCCGTCGGCGGCGGCGGCCCGCTGCGCGGCGTCCTGCGCCTGGCCATTGCCCCAGGCGCCGACCTGGAACGGCGGGTAGCCCCCGGGGCCGCCGGGCCCGCCGGCCCCGGCCACCTGCTGCAGGGGGATGCCCTGCGCGGCGGCGGCCCGGGGGTCGTGCTCCTCCGGCTTGGGCTCGGCGACGACGATCGCCTGGCACTCGCCGGGCAGGAAGCGGTCCTCGGAGTCGAGGCAGATGGCGAACATCGACACCGCCGGGCCCTCGCGCAGCAGCCGCACCACGCCCGGCAGCGAACGCAGACGGCGCGAGCCGTCGAAGACGATGACGATGTCGGGGTCCTTGAAGGACGTCGGCCCGCTGGACCGCTGGTCCTTGGCGGCCTTCTGGCGTGCGTCGAGCAGTTGGGTCAGCTCGGCGATGCGGGCGGCGACGGTCTCGGTGTCGGTGCCGATCAGCGCGTTGGTGTCGTACTCCCCGGCCGGGCGGGCGTGCGGCAGCCAGCGCATCCAGTCCCAGCCGGCCTGCCCGCCGGGCTCGGTCAGCACGTAGAACTGGACGTCGAGCGGGCTGTGCAGCACCGCGGACTGGGCGACGGCCCAGCGGCCGAGGGAGCGCGGGGTGTCGCCGGCGCCGGCGATGCCGAGGACGCCGATCTGCCGCAGCGGCACGGTGACGGGCGCGTCCTGGATCTTCCACAGCACCTGGCGGCGGTGCTCGTCCTGCTCGGGGTCCTCCAGCAGCACCTCGGAGTCCAGCTCGGCGGTGCCGAAGCGGATCAGCAGATGGTCGGCGTCGGTACGGCGCCGCTCCCAGAGCCGGGTCCGCGGGCCGGTGGCGGTGGACAGCAGCAGGGCGGGGTCGGGGCCGCCCAGCCGCCGCTCGTTGCGCTCGGCGACGAGGGCGTCGCGGGCGTCCTTCTCGATCCTGGCCTTGTGTTCCTTGTACTCGGCGACGGCCTTCACATGGGACTTGCGGCCGTGCTTCTTGTCCATGAAGTAGTTGCCGATCATGATGATCGGGCTCATGAACGCCATCAGCAGGTAATACCAGCGGCCCATGACGAGGCACATCGTCACGCCCATGACGGCCGGCATCAGCGCCATCAGCCACGGCAGCGGCCTGGCCTGGCCCTCCTTCGGCGGCGCGGGCAGCTTGAAGCGGGTCTCGCGGTCGGGCGGGAGCAGGCGCGGCGGGCGGTTGTAGTCGAGCCCGGCGCCGTCCTCCGAGGTGGCGACGGCGGCGTCCGGCGGGGCGTAACGGACCAGCTCGAAGAGCGAGTTGCCCATGGCGACCTGGGCCCCGTACGGCCAGGCGTCCTTGCTCTGCGGCGGCTCCTGCGGCAGCGGCGGGGGCGCCGGCTCGCCGGCTCGCCGCCGGCGGCGCTCCTCCCGGCGGGCCTCGCGGCGGCGGCGCCGGCGGGCCCTGCGGGTGTCGTCGTCGTCCGACTTCTCCTTGGGCTTGGCCCGCTCGGCGAACGTCGTGCCGTCGAGGGTGGCCTTCTCCTGGTCGCCGTGGACGTGGACCTTGCACGTGCCGTCGGCGGAGACGGTGAGGCTGAAGGCGCGCTCCGGCAACTCCGGGTCGGAGACGCGGATATGCGTCGCGTTGCCGCTGCCGACGTCGACGCGGCCCAGGCCCAGACGGTGCACCGCGCCGGCCATGGGGCCGCCGACGACGCGCAGCTCGACCAGGCCCGTGACCTCGCGGGGCGGGCAGCCCACCGGGTCGTAGAGGCTGACGACCGTGCCCTCGCGCAACGGCGACTGGGCGACGGGCAGGCGGGGGTCGACGGCGAAGCCGTCGACGAAGACGGGTGGCGGTGCGGGCGCCGCGGCGGGCTGCTGCGGCGGGGCGCCGGGCGCGCCGAAGGGAACCGCCGCCGGGGGCGATCCGGGCGGGGCGGCCGGCGGCGCGCCCGCCGTGGCCCAGCCCCCGGGCATCTGCGCGGGCGCGGCCTGGGCGTGGGCGTGCTGGGCCTGTTGCGCGTGGGAGGCCGGCACCTGGGCTGCCTGCGGCGCGCCGTGCGGCACCGCGGCGGGCGGCGGCGAGTCGAGCTGGCCGGCCAGGACGCGGGCGACATCGCCTACGGACGATTCCGCCTCGGCGTCGAGGACGACATCGGCACGGTCGCCCCCGAGCGGATCGACGACGGTCAGGGTGAGGCGCACGCTGATCCTCCTCGAACGTCCCCGGCTGTTCCCCGGCTTTCCCCCCGCGGAAATGCGTTCAGCTCGGACACTAGGGTCTACGAAACGATATCCGCCCCGGGCTTCGCGGGGACAGCGCGTCTCCGGGATTGTGGATAACTACGTGTGGATAACCGCGCCGCCGCGGCCGGGACGCGGTGCGGGAGACGGCCGTACGTGCGACAAAAGGGGGCAGGGCATGAGCCGCTGGATGGAGGCGCTCACGATCGAGCGCGGAGGCTTCCGGATCCGGGTGCCGGAGTCGTGGTGGGAGTTCGACGTACGGCCCGAGTCCCGGGACGACGGCATCCGGCAGATGGTCAACGACCGGGTCCGCCGCAATCCCGAACTGGCCGAGCAGCGCGGCGTGCTGGAGGCGTTCCTGCGCAAGGCCGCCAAGGACGCCTGGGCTTCGGGCGCGCTGTACTGCGGCTGCATGGCGGAGAGCTTCGGCGGCGACGTGCCGGTGACCGGCTCGATCACCGTCTCCCTCATCGGCGCCCGCACCGAGAGCGGCGAGCTGCTGCCGACCGACCCGGCGCTGATCGTCGGCCAGATCAAGCAGATCCGGCCGAAGAAGGAGGGCGACGCCTGGCGGAAGGTCTCGACCGTCGAGATCGAGGGGATCGGCACGGCCGCCCGCACGCAGGGCGTCGAGGACGTCAAGATCCCCGGTGACGACCGCACGATCCGCGCCGTGCTGATGCAGACCTTCATCCCGGTGCCCGGCCAGGAGGGCAAGGTGGCGCTGGTGGCGGGGAGCAGTCAGGTGCTGGATCTGGCGGACTCGTTCTTCGACGTGTTCGACGCGATCACGTCGACGTTCCGATTCGTCGGCGAGTAGCGCCGGGGGGCGGCTACCGCGGCGTACGCGTCGGCCACGCGGGCGCCTTCGTACCGTACGGCCCGCAACCGGCCCCGCTCCCACGTCGGTTCGGCGCGCGTCGGTTCACTTCGGGGTGAGCACCTTCTCCAGGAACGGCTCTATCGCCCGGTGGAACGCGTCCGGGTCCTCCAGGTGCAGCAGATGGCCGGCCTCCAGCTCCGCGTACTCACCGCGGGGCAGGACGCGGACCATCTCCTGGGCCTCCGCCCGGCCCAGCTCGCCGTCGATGCCGCGGATCACCAGGGCCGGGCACCGCACGAGGGCCAGCTCCTCCCAGTGCGCGTCGTGCACCCAGGTCTCGCGGGCCCGCAGCATCTGCCGGCGGGAGAACACCGGGCGCCAGCCGTCCGCGCGCTCGGCCATCACCTCGGCGAAGAACTCGCCGCGCGCGGGGCGGGGGCGCTCCAGGATGGGGTCGTCCTCTCCGAACCACTTGCGGACGTCGGCGAGCGTGGCGAACGGCGTCGGCCAGGAGCGGAACCACTCCTCCCACTCGCGCTGCGAGGCCGCGCCGAGCGCCGAGGCCCGCATGTCGCAGATCACCAGCGCGCGCACCAGGTCGGGGCGGCGGGCGGCCAACTGCCAGGCGGTGAGGGCGCCCATCGAGTGGCCCACGAGGACCACCGGCACGAGGTCCAACTGCTCGATGACGGCTTCCGCGTCCGCGATGTACGCCTCGCGGTCGAACGGGCCGTCCCCCGGTTTGTCACTGCGCCCGTGCCCCCGCTGGTCGAGCGCGATGGCGCGGGCGCGGGCGGAGAGCCAGCGGGCGGTGGTCGCCCAATGGGACCCGCGGCCCATCAGGCCGTGCAATAAGAGCACGCCGGGGCGGTCCTGCGGCGCCGGGCCCGGCGGGCCGCCGGCCAGGCCGGCGGCGGACCGGCTGCGCGCCGCGATGCCTTCGGCACCGCGCTTCGGCGGATCTCCGTACTCCCAGGCGGCGAGACGCAGCCCGCCCGCCCCCGGCACGTTGATACGACGCACCATGTGTGCCGACACCCCCAATCCGTTCGGCAAGCTCACGCTATCGAATATCTATTCGAACACCGCGGTACGGGCCCCAACACCCCTCGTTCGAGTGACCACGGCCGGGGATTGGCCACGGTCGTCGCGGGGAGACAGAGACCGGGAGGCGGACCCGCATCGGGGACAACGGGTCCGAGGGGAGGCGACCCTGGGAGCTCGGGGCTCCGGGTCGGTGCGGGGAGGCGGGGCCCCGGCGAGCCAGGCGCCGGGGCCCTCGTCGCGCCACCCGCAGGTGCGCGGGGGCCCGGATATGTCAGCGGCATGACCCACCCCTCCCAGATGCCGTCAGCGACAGCGTGGCACGCCCGGTCCCGGTGCGCTGCCGTTCGGACAGGAATCCCGCGGTCCGCTTAACGCCAGCCGCGACAACGGCGCAAACCCGCCACCAGCCTGGCCCGAACGGATCTAGCGCTTGGCCACGAAGACGTGCGAGGCGACCTCCGCGTCCAGCTCGGCGGCCTCGCCGCCGCTGCCGACGAGCACACCGCCCGCCGAGTCCGTCACGCTCACCACCGCGCCCGGCTGCACACCGGCCCGCCGCAGCGTGTACATGAGCTGGGAGTCGGTCTGGATCGGCTCCCCGATCCGGCGGATGATCACCGTCCCGGCGTCGGGGCCCAGCGCCGACAGGCTCACCATGCCCTCGTCCAGGAACGGGTCCGCCTCGGCCTTCTCGCCCAGCTCCTCGAGGCCCGGGATGGGGTTCCCGTACGGCGACTCCGTCGGGTGCTTCAGCAGCGCCAGCACGCGGCGCTCCACGGCCTCGCTCATCACGTGCTCCCAGCGGCACGCCTCCGCGTGCACGTGCTCCCACTCCAGGCCGATCACGTCGACCAGCAGGCACTCCGCCAGGCGGTGCTTGCGCATCACCCGGGTCGCGAGCATGCGACCCTCTTCCGTCAGCTCCAGATGCCTGTCGCCGGCCACGCGCACCAGCCCGTCCCGCTCCATGCGGGCGACGGTCTGGCTCACCGTGGGGCCGCTCTGGTCGAGCCGCTCCGCGATTCTCGCGCGCATGGGGACGACGCCCTCCTCTTCGAGTTCGAGGATGGTGCGGAGATACATCTCCGTTGTGTCGATCAGTCCGGACATGCGTGCCCCTAGATTTCTCGTGCGGTGGCCCTGCACCAATTCTGACGCATCACGGTGACAACCGGACCTGCCGCGTTCCTTTCGCCTGAATTTCGCCGCCGATCTACGGGAAAAAGGCGATCCGCGCCCGGTCTCCCGGGTCCTGGTCACGGACCCCACCGGGCAGGCACTAACCCAGCAGCTCCGCCAGGTCCAGCGAGGCCGCGACCCGTACGGCCACGTCCTCCGCGTACGCCGCATCCTGCCGGGTGAAGCCCTTACGGCCGCCGCCGCGCAGGAACGTCACGACGCCCAGCGTCCGGCCGCGGCTGCGCAGCACCGTACACAGCGCGTGCATCGTGCCGGGCGGCCATTTCCGCGCCACCGACCAGCCCTCCGCGACCTCCGGGTCCACGCCCCCGCAGCCCGCGCGCACCGTGCCGCCGCGCTCCACCGCCTGGAGCGCGGGGTGCCCGGCGGGGTAGCGGACGGGGAAGCCGTGCGGCCCGGCCGGCAGGCAGGGGCCAGGACCCTCGGCGGGCGTCGCCGCGGCCCGGATGAGCTGCACCGGGCCCGGCGGCGCACCCGCGTCGTGCGGGGCGGCGGGGCCCGGCGGGGAGCCGGGGTCCGCGGGGGCGGCGGCCAGGTCGACCAGCGCATGGTCGGCGAAGCCGGCGAGCGCGAAGTCCAGATAGACGGTCGCGGCCTCCATCGGGTCCTCGCACTCGGCCGCCGCGCGCGAGGCCCGGTGCAACTGGTGGTCCCGGAAGCGCAGCACCGAGGCCGCGTCCTCGGCGAGCTTCGCCTCGGTGACGTCCTGGAAGAGCCAGCCGACGCCGAGGGGCACCGGATGCTCGGCGAGCGGCGAGGCGAGCCGTACGAACGCGCCGCGCAGGCACCGGCGCCGTATCGCCGGATCGCCGCCGGTCTCGCCGCGCACCGTCACCCACACGTCGGCGGGGACCGCGGTGCTGCCCTGCGCCAGTACGTGCTGAAGGGCGCTCTCGACCTCCTCCGCGCCCTGCTCCAGCAGCTCGCCGAAGGGGCGCCCGAGCAGCCCCGAGCGCCGGGCGCGCAGCACGCGCGCCGCCTGGCCGTTGGCCAGCGCGGGACGCAGGTCCGCGTCCACGAGGAGCACGCCCCAGGCGGCGTCCTCGCACAGCGCCTCGCTGAAGGCGATGGACCGCTCCAGGTCCATCTGCGCGTGGACCTCGCTGAACGCGCAGTAGACCCCGACCGCGACCCCGCCCGTCTCGGCGCCGCCCGGGCGGACGGCGGAGGTCTGGGTGCGTACGAGCACCCGGCCGCCGTCCTTGCGCAGCAGCGCGAACTCCTGCACCTGCCGCCCCGGCACGTCCATCGCGCCCATCAGGCGCGCCTCCACCTCGGCGGCGTCGTCGGCGCGGACGGCCCAGCCGGCCAGCCCGTGGCGGCCGACGGCCTCCGCGGCGGTCCAGCCGAGCAGCCGCTCGGCCTCGCGGTTCCAGTGGGTGACGACGCCCTCGGCGTCGAAGGCGCACAGGGCGGCGTCCATGCCGTCGAGGAGCGCCACCAGCAGATCGGGAGCCGCTTCGCGGCGGTCCCGCGGCGGCGCGTCCTCAGCCGCCGCGTCCGCCGCCGCGGGCGGTGACCCGGCGGCGTCGTCTCCCATGTCCGGAGCGTCCGCGGCCTGCTCGCCGGAGGCGTTCCTGCGGTCCCGGTTGGTACGCCGGGTCGCGCTCATCAGGCACCCCCTGCTCGCCGCGGCGTCGTGTGCGTGGTGTGGTGCACCCGGATCATTCAACTCGAACGTGACGCAGCACACACCCCATTCCGTCGAAATCGTTGCACGCGGAGGGGGTCCACCGGGAGGGGGTGCGGGCGGGGAACCCGCTGGCAGCGCCCCGGGACCGCCGTGGACCAGCGGATTCCGGCCGTACGCGGCGGGGGGCCGGATCCGCGCGGGCGGGCGTCGTTCGGCCCGCCGGGAAATCACTTGAGGGGGCGCAGGGGCGTGCCTAGTGTGTGAGGCACACGAGAAGGGAGGTGGTTCGGCAGATGATGAAGTACCGGACGCGTGAGGTGACTGCGGGCTAGTGGTCCGCCGTCGCGCTTGAGCGCAATGCCGGACCCGGGTGCCTAGGACGCATCCAGCCGGCCCTTATCCCAAGCAGTTCACCCGACCCGCGGTCCGCCGGGACGTCCGACCGGCTCCCCTCCAGGGGAATGGGCCGCGGGTCGTCTGCTGCGCGGGGGCCGTTCTTTCCCGGCCTTCGTTCCGCGGCGGGGGCTCCGCCCCTGACCCCCGCGCGCACCGTCGCCGCCGTCCTCGTCCTGGTCCTGGTCCTGGTCCAGGTCCTGGTCCTCGTCCCGTAGCGCTACGGGCAGAGGCGCTCCACCGTCCAGCCGCCGCCCGCCGCGCCCTCGGTGCGTACGTACCGCAGGCGGTCGTGCAGCCGGTTCTCGCGGCCCTGCCAGAACTCCACCGTCCGCGGCCTGACCCGGAAGCCGCCCCACTCCGGCGGCGCCGGCACCTGCTCGCCCTCCGGATAGCGGTCCGCCAGCTCCGCGTACATCCGGTCCAGCTCCGCCCGCGACGCCACCGCCGACGACTGCTCGCTCGCCCACGCGCCCAACTGCGAGCCGTGCGGCCTGGTACGGAAGTACGCCACCGTCTCGTCCCGGCCCGTACGCTCCGCCGCCCCCGCGACGATCACCTGGCGGGCGACGGGGTGCCAGGGGAAGAGCAGCGACACATGCGGGTTGGCGGCCAGCTCGCGGCCCTTGCGCGAACCGTAGTTGGTGTAGAAGACGAACCCCCGCTCGTCCACGTGCTTCAGCAGCACGGTGCGGGAGCTGGGCCGGCCCTCGGCGTCCGCGGTGGAGACGACCATCGCGTTGGGCTCGTGCAGTCCGCTCGCCGCGGCCTGCCGGAACCAGCGGCCGAACTGCTCGAAGGGATCGGCGGCGAGGGAGTCCTCCGACAGTCCCGCGGCGCGGTAGTGCGCGCGCATGGTGGCCGGATCGAGGGAGCGTTCGGTGTCAACGTCAACGTGTCGCACCTACATATCTTGCAGTATGAGCGGCCGTTGCGGGCGGGAGTCTGCCCGCTCGGCGCACCCCGTAACCCTCCGGGCCGGGACCGGTGGAGTGTGCCCGATCTCACGTCCTCACGCAGGTGGGCGACCCGACAGATCCGCTGCCCGACCACTGTGGAAACTCGACAGCCCCGGCTATGGTGGCCCGGAATGCACGCCCCGGACCGCGAGCGATGGCGCCGCGGAGCCTGGCCAGCAGGTACACCCCCCGCACCACTCCACGCCCTGGGGCCGACACCCGCCCGTCGCTGCACATCCCCCGCAGCGCACGCCACACATGAGGGAGCCGCCTGATGTCCGATTTCGTACCCGGGCTTGAGGGAGTCGTCGCCTTCGAGACGGAGATCGCCGAACCCGACAAGGAGGGCGGCGCGCTGCGTTATCGCGGTGTGGACATCGAGGACCTGGTGGGCCACGTCTCGTTCGGCAACGTCTGGGGTCTTCTGGTCGACGGGGCCTTCAAACCCGGTCTGCCGCCCGCCGAGCCCTTCCCCATCCCCGTGCACTCCGGCGACATCCGCGTCGACGTGCAGTCCGCGCTGGCCATGCTGGCGCCCGTCTGGGGACTGCGGCCGCTGCTCGACATCGACGAGTCGCGCGCCCGCGAGGACCTGGCGCGGGCCGCCGTCATGGCGCTGTCGTACGTCGCCCAGTCCGCCCGCGGGCAGGGGCGGCCGATGGTGCCGCAGCGGGAGATCGACAAGGCCCGTACGGTCGTCGAGCGGTTCATGATCCGCTGGCGCGGCGAGCCCGACCCCAAGCACGTCGCCGCCGTCGACGCCTACTGGACCTCCGCCGCCGAACACGGCATGAACGCCTCCACCTTCACCGCCCGCGTCATCGCCTCCACCGGCGCCGACGTCGCGGCGGCGCTCTCCGGCGCGGTCGGCGCGATGTCCGGGCCGCTGCACGGGGGCGCGCCGTCGCGGGTGCTCGGGATGATCGAGGAGATCGAGCGCACGGGCGACGCCGAGGGCTACGTGAAGCGGGCGCTGGACAACGGCGAGCGGCTGATGGGCTTCGGCCACCGCGTCTACCGCGCCGAGGACCCGCGGGCGCGGGTGCTGCGGCGCACGGCGAAGCAGCTCGGCGCGCCGCGGTACGAGGTCGCGGAGGCGCTGGAGAAGGCGGCGCTGGCGGAGCTGCGGGCGCGGCGTCCCGACCGGGTGCTGGAGACGAACGTCGAGTTCTGGGCGGCGATCGTGCTGGACTTCGCGGAGGTGCCGGCGCACATGTTCACGTCGATGTTCACGTGCGCGCGGACGGCGGGGTGGTCGGCGCACATCCTGGAGCAGAAGCGGACGGGGCGGCTGGTGCGGCCGTCGGCGCGGTACGTGGGGCCGGGGACGCGGTCGCCGCAGGAGATCGAGGGCTACGCGGAGGCGGGCGGCTCGGCGTGAGGCGGGGTGCCGCGTGAGGCGCGGGCCGGCGTGAGGCGCGGGTCGGCCTGAGGAGGGTCGGCCTGCGCCGGCTGGGCCGCGACGGGTCAGCCACGGATCGGCCAGAACCGGGTCTGCCGGGGCGGTCCGGGGCGGCTGGGGCTGGGCCCCGCGGGGCGACCACCCCTTCGTTGTCGGTGGAGCGGCCTACCCTTGGGCGGGTGTGCGGGGGATGTGGGTGTGGGAGTGGGGCTCAGCGGGGGTGGGCGTTCGAAAGGGCTGTCGTCAGCAGGTGCGACCACTGCGTCACGACGCGGTCGCGGCGGGCGCTGTCGTCCGTGAGCAGGGTCGCCAGGCCCAGGCCGCGGGCCATGTCGAGGAAGCCCTGCACCGTCTCCCGTACGCCCGGCACCGACTCGTCGGCGCCGAGCAGCGCCACCGTCATGCGGTGCGCCTCGCGGCCGACGCGGGCCTCCAGGGCGGCGACGCGGGGACGTAGCTGCTCCTCGTTCGCGGCGGCGACCCAGAGCTGGAGCGCGGCGCGGAAGAGGGGCCCGGTGTAGAGGTCGACGACCCCGCGCACGACGGCGGCGGTGGCCGCGTCGGCGAGGGGCGTGGCCGCCGCGGCGCCTCCTGCGGTGGCTTCCGTCCCCGCGGGGGCCTTCCCCCCGACGGCCTTTTCTCCGGCGGCCCCCACGGCACCCGTTGGGGCGGCTCGTATCGCGTCCGCTCCCTCCGCCCGCCTCGAATCCGCCGCCCCCGCCGCCGGCAGCAGCCCGCGCAGTGCCGCCGAGCGCTCCGCCGCCACGTGTTCCACCGCCGCCGTGAACAGGTCTTCCCTGGTCGGGAAGTGGTGCTGCGCCGCGCCCCGCGAGACGCCCGCCCGCTCCGCGACCACGCTGACCGTGCTCCCGCCCCAGCCCAGTTCCGCCAGGCACGCGACCGCCGCCTCCAGCAGCCGCTGCCGGGTCGCCCGGCTGCGGTCCTGCTGCGGGCCCCGGCCCCGTGGCTGGCGCGGGGCGTCCGTCAGCGGAACCACTTCGGCTCCCGGCGCTCCAGGAACGCCGTCATGCCCTCCCTGGCCTCCGGGGATGCGAACAGCGACGCCGACAGCTCCGCGAACGGCTCCGTGTCCCGGTCGAACGCCCGCAGCACCTCCCCCGTGACCAGCCGCTTCGACGCCGCGAGACCCTGCGGCGACGCCGCCCGCAGCCCGTCGAGCACCGGCGTCAGCAGCGCGTCCACGTCGTCCCCCGCCAGCGTCACCAGCCCGATCCTCGCCGCCTCCTCCGGGCCGAAGCGCTCGCCCGTGAGGTAGTAGCGCGCCGCCGCGCGGGCGTCGAGCCGCGGCAGCAGCGGCATCGAGATCACCGCGGGCGCGAGCCCGAGACGCGCCTCGGTGAACGCGAACGTCGCCCCCGTCCCGGCCGCCGCGATGTCGCACGCGCCGAGCAGCCCGAGGCCCCCGGCCCGTACGTGTCCGGTCACCCGCGCGACGACGGGCTTCGGGCACTCCACGACCGCCCGCAGCAGCCGCGACAGCGCCAGCGGCCCGTCCGTGGCCGCGGCGGCGGCCGTGGCCTCGCCGAGGTCGGCGCCGGCGCAGAAGGTGTTGCCGGTGTGGGTGAGCAGGACGGCCCGTACGTCGTCGTCCTCCGCGGCGGCGGCCAAACCCAGGTCGAGTTCGGCCATGAGGCGGGTGGAGAGCGCGTTGCGGTTGTGGGGCGAGTCGAGCGTGAGGGTCGTGACGCCGCGGTCGTCGCGCGCCGTCCGGACGAGGGGCGCGTCGTCGGCGGCCGGTTCTGCGGGTGCGTCGGTCATGGCGGGGAGGTGCTCCTTCGGTACGTCGGCGGCGTCAGTACGACTTGGGCAGGCCCAGCGTCTGGTGCGACACGTAGTTGAGGATCATCTCCCGGCTGACCGGGGCGATCCTGGCCACGCGGGACGCGGTGAGCATCTGCGCAAGACCGTACTCGGTGCTGAGCCCGTTGCCGCCGAGGGTGTGCACGGCCTGGTCGACGGCCTTCGCCGCCGCCTCGGCGGCCGCGTACTTCGCCATGTTCGCCGCCTCGCCCGCACCGGCGTCATCACCGGCGTCGTACAGCGCCGCCGCCTTCTGCGTCATCAGCCCGGCCAGCTCCAACTCGATGTGCGCCTGCGCCAGCGGATGCGCGATCGCCTGGTGCACGCCGATGGCGCCGCCCTTCCACACCTGGCGCGTACGGGCGTACTCGACGGCCCGCGCCACCGCCTGCCGCCCCAGGCCCAGCGCGAACGCGGCGGTCATGATGCGCTCGGGGTTGAGCCCCGCGAAGAGCTGGAGGAGACCGGCGTCCTCGTCGCCGACGAGGGCGTCCACGGGCAGCCGCACGTCGTCGAGGACCAGCTCGAACTGCTTCTCCGGAGCGTGCAGTTCCATGGGTATGGGCGAGCGCCGGAAGCCCTCGGCGTCGCGCGGGACGATGAACAGGCAGGGCTTGAGCTTGCCGGTACGCGCGTCCTCGGTGCGGCCGACGATGAGCGTGGCGTCGGCGATGTCGACGCCCGAGATGAACACCTTGCGGCCGGACAGCACCCAGTCGTCGCCGTCGCGGCGGGCGGTGGTGGTGATGCGGTGCGAGTTGGAGCCGGCGTCGGGCTCGGTGATGCCGAAGGCCATCTTGCGGGTGCCGTCGGCGAGTCCGGGGAGCCACTGCCGCTTCTGCTCCTCGGTGCCGAAGCGGGCGATGACCGTGCCGCATATCGCGGGCGACACGACGAGCATGAGCAGCGGGCAGCCGGCGGCGCCGAGTTCCTCCAGCACGATCGCCAGCTCCGCGATGCCGCCGCCTCCGCCGCCGTACGCCTCGGGGAGGTTGACGCCGAGGTAACCGGCCTTGCCGGCCTCGGCCCACAGCTCGTCGGTGTGCCGGCCGTCGCGGACGGCGGCGGTGAAGTAGTCGCGGCCGTAGCGGGTACCGAGCGCGGCGACGGCGGCGCGGAGGTCGCGGTGCTCCTGGGGTTCGAGGATGGCGCTCGTCATGGCTGTCGGCCTTCCTGATCGCGGGATGGGGCGGCATGTGCTGCGGCGTCTTCCGCCGCTTCTACTACGGCCAGGAGGGCGCCGACCTCGACCTGGCCGCCGGGGACGGCGTGCAGGGCGGTGAGCACGCCGGACGCGGGGGCGGCGACCTTGTGCTCCATCTTCATCGCCTCCAGCCAGAGGAGCGGCTGTCCCTGCCGGACGGTCTGCCCGGGAGCGATCCCGTCGGCGAGGCGGACGACCGTGCCGGGCATGGGGGCGAGGAGGGAGCCGGGCGGGGTGTCGGCGCGGGGGTCGGGAAAGCGGGAGAGGGGGCTGAGGGCGTACGAGCCGTGGGGGGTGTCGACGTAGGTGGCCGGCGCGGGCCGGCCTCCCGCCGGGGCGTCGTAGACGGCGACGTCGAAGGCACGGGCGACACCCGCGACTTCGAGCACCACGCGCCCGGGGGCGGCGGCGAGCACGCGCACGTCGGGCAGGCCGTCGGCCCGTATGCCGTCGCGGGTCAGGCGGTAGCGAACCTCGACCTCGGCGCCGGGCTCGGCCCGGTACCCCTTCGCCTGCGGCTGCGACGGCACGTTGCGCCACCCCCCGAAGCGCGCGGGGAACGCGGCGTCCCCTGCCTGCTGCCGCGCGGCGGCATCGGCGAGCGCGGCGGCGAGCGCGGCGAGCCGGAGGTGGGCGTCGGGCTCGCCCGCCTCGTCGGCGGGGCGGGTCAGCGCCGGCAGGTGGGCGTCGTAGAACGAGGTCGTCATCCGCCCGCCGGTGAACTCCTCGTGTTCCAGCGACCGGACCAGCAGGTCCCGGTTCGTCACCGGGCCGTGGATCCGTGCCCGCCGCAGCGCGGCCGTCAGGTGGCGGACCGCCTCGGCGCGGGTGGGGGCGTGGACGATCACCTTGGCGAGCAGGGCGTCGTAGTACGGGGTGACGGTGTCGCCGGCGGTGTAGCCGGTGTCGAGTCGGAGGGTGGGGGGTTCCCCGATCCCGCCCCTTCCCGGAACCGGGGCCCCGCCCCGGTTCCCCTCGGGGCTGCGCCCCGGGCCCCCCGCGGCGCCCCCGACCTCCAGGCGGTGGACCCGGCCCGTCTGCGGGGCGAAGTCCGACGCCGGATCCTCCGCGTACAGACGGGCCTCCACCGCGTGGCCCCTCGGCTGCGGTGCCGACGGCGGCAAGTGCGCACCCTCCGCGATCCTCACCTGCGCGGCCACCAGGTCGACCCCGTACACCGCCTCCGTCACCGGGTGCTCCACCTGCAGCCGCGTGTTCATCTCCAGGAACTGCGCCCGCCCGTCCGGCGCCAGCAGGAACTCCACCGTGCCGGCGCCCACGTACCCGATCGCCCGCGCCGCCCGTACCGCCGTCTCCGCCAGCTCCGCCGCCGCACCGGGCGCGAGGCCCGGTGCCGGGGCCTCCTCCACCACCTTCTGGTGCCGCCGCTGCAGCGAGCAGTCGCGCGTGCCCAGCGCCCACACGGCCCCGTGCGCGTCCGCGAGCACCTGCACCTCCACGTGCCGCCCGCCCTCGACGTACGGCTCGACGAACACCTCGCCGTCCCCGAACGCCGCCGCGGCCTCCGCCGAAGCCGACGCCAGTCCGGCGTCGAGCGCGGCCAGTTCGCGGACGACCCGCATGCCGCGGCCGCCGCCGCCCGCCGCCGCCTTGACCAGCAGCGGCAGGTCGGACTCCACCGCCTTCGACGGGTCGAAGGGCGCGAGGCCCATCAGTTCCTTCGCGCGTGTCTTGGACGCCATCGCCTCGATCGCCTCCGGCGGCGGCCCGACCCACGTCAGCCCGGCCGCGGTCACCGCCCGCGCGAACTCCGCGCTCTCGGAGAGGAACCCGTAGCCCGGGTGCACCGCGTCCGCGCCAGCCGCGAGCGCCGCCGCGACAAGCAGATCCGCCCGCAGGTACGTGTCCGAAGCCGCCCGCCCCGGCAGCCGGACCGCCGACCCGCCGGCGTCCAGCGCGGCGCGTACGTGCAGCGCGCCCGCGTCCGCGTCGGAGTGCACGGCGACGGGCGTGATGCCCAGCTCCGCGCAGGTGCGGAAGACGCGGCAGGCGATCTCGCCGCGGTTGGCGACGAGGAGGGTACGGATCATCGGTGCTCCCCTGTGGATGCCGGTCGCGGTGTGGCTGCCGGTCGCCCTGCGGATGCCGGTCGTGCGGTCACAGCCGGAACACCCCGTACCCGTCGTGCACGCCCGCGTACGGCGCCGTGTGGATCGCCGACAGGCAGATCCCCAGCACGGTCCGCGTGTCCCGCGGGTCGATGACCCCGTCGTCGTACAGCCGCCCGGACAGGAACACCGGGAGGGACTCCGCCTCGATCTGCTGCTCCACCATCGCCCGCAGCGCCGCGTCGCCCTCCTCGTCGTACGGCATCCCCTTCGCCTCCGCCGACGCCCGCGCGACGATCGACAGCACGCCCGCGAGCTGCTGCGGCCCCATGACCGCCGACTTGGCGCTCGGCCAGGCGAAGAGGAACCGGGGGTCGTACGCGCGGCCGCACATGCCGTAGTGGCCGGCGCCGTAGCTGGCGCCCATGAGCACCGACAGGTGCGGGACGCGGGAGTTGGAGACCGCGTTGATCATCTGGGCGCCGTGCTTGATGATGCCGCCCTGCTCGTAGTCCTTGCCGACCATGTAGCCGGTGGTGTTGTGGAGGAAGACCAGCGGGATGTCGCGCTGGTTGGCGAGCTGGATGAACTGCGCGGCCTTCTGCGACTCCTCGCTGAACAGCACCCCGCGCGCGTTGGCGAGGATCCCGACGGGATAGCCGTGCAGCCGGGCCCATCCGGTGGCCAGGCTCGTCCCGTACAGCGGCTTGAACTCGTCGAAGTCCGAGCCGTCCACCACCCGCGCGATCACCTCCCGCGGGTCGAACGGGATCTTCAGGTCGCCCGGCACGATGCCCAGCAGCTCTTCCTCCGGGTACGCGGGCGGGGCGGCCGGCGGCGGGTCGGGGTGTGCCTTGCGCCAGGCGAGGCGGGCGACGACGCGGCGGGCGGTGTGCAGGGCGTCCGGCTCGTCGACGGCGAAGTAGTCGGCGAGTCCCGAGGTGCGAGCGTGCATGTCGGCGCCGCCCAGCGACTCGTCGTCGCTCTCCTCGCCGGTGGCCATCTTCACCAGCGGCGGGCCGCCGAGGAAGACCTTCGCGCGCTCCTTGACCATGATCACGTGATCGCTCATGCCCGGCACGTACGCCCCGCCCGCCGTGGAGTTGCCGAAGACGACGGCGACCGTGGGGATGCCGGCCGCGGACGAGCGGGTGAGGAACTTGAAGAGCGCGCCGCCCGGGATGAAGATCTCCTTCTGCGACGGCAGGTCCGCGCCCCCGGACTCCACGAGGTGGATCGACGGCAGCCGGTTGGCGAGGCTGATCTCGTGGGCGCGGAACGCCTTCTTCAGCGTCCAGGGGTTGGACGCTCCGCCGCGTACGGTCGGGTCGTTGGCCGTGATCAGGCACTCCACGCCGGAGACGACGCCGATGCCGGTGACGAGCGAGGCGCCGACCGTGTACTCGGGGGAGGCGGAACCCCAGCCGGCCAGCGGGCTCAGCTCCAGGAACGGGGTGTCGGGGTCGAGCAGCAGCTCGACCCGCTCGCGGACGAGCAGCTTGCCGCGGGCGCGGTGCCGCGCCACGTACTTCTCGCCGCCGCCCGCCACCGCCTTGGCGTGCTCCTCGTCGAGCGCGGCGAGCTTGTCGAGCATCGCGGCCCGGTGGGCGGCGTAGTCGGGGCCCGCGGTGTCCAGCGACGAGGCGAGCAGGGTCACAGCAGCTCCTCGGGGATGTCGGCGTGCCGGGCGCGCAGCCACTCGCCGAGCGCCTTGGCCTGCGGGTCGAAGCGGGCCTGGGAGGCGACGCCTTCGCCGAGGAGTCCTTCGACGGTGAAGTTGAGGGCGCGGAGGTGCGGCAGGACGTGGCGTACGACGGGGAAGGGGGCGGTCTCCGGGAGGAGTTCGCGGAAGCGGTCGACGGTCAGGGTGTGGGCCAGCCACGGCCAGGCGGCGCCGGACCTGGCCCAGACGCCGAGGTTGGCGCTGCCGCCCTTGTCGCCGCTGCGCGCGCCGGCCACGGTGCCGAGGGGGGCGCGGCGGGTCGGCCCCGGCGGCGGGGGCGGCGGCAGGGGCGGTTCCGGTACGGGCTCCAGCGCCCGGGTGCGCGGCGGCGGGGCGACGGGGACGCGGGTGCCGTCGGGGAGCACGGCGGTGTGGGGGACGTCGGCGGCGGGGACGTACGCGGCCTCGAAGACGCCGTACGGCTGCGCCCTGCCGGGCGGGGCGGTGACGTGGAAGCCGGGGATGCTGGCGAGGGCCAGTTCGACGGCGGCGCCGCTGACGGCGCGGCCGACGGCGGCCTCGTCGGGGCCCCGGACGGCGAGGCGGAGCAGGGCGGACGCCTCCTCCTGCACGCCGGCGTCGGGGCGGTCGGTGCGGGCGAGGGTCCAGCGGACGTCGGCGACGCCCTTGAGGGCGGGGGCCATCTGGTCGCGTACGAGGGCGGCCTTGGCGTCGATGTCGAGGCCGGTGAGGACGAAGACGACCTCGTTGCGGTGGCCGCCCAGGCGGGAGAGGCCGACCTTGACGTCGGGGGGCGGTGGCTCGCCGCGTACGCCGGTGATGCGGACGCGGTCGGGTCCGTCCTGGGCGAGGCGTACGGAGTCGAGGCGGGCGGTGACGTCGGGCCCCGCGTAACGGGGTCCCGCGGTCTCGTAGAGGAGCTGGGCGGTGACGGTCCCGACGGTCACGGCGCCGCCCGTGCCGGGGTGCTTGGTGATGACGGCGCTGCCGTCGGGCTCGATCTCGGCGAGGGGGAAGCCGGGATGGCGGACGTCGTGCTCGGTGAAGAAGGCGTAGTTGCCGCCGGTGGCCTGGGTGCCGCACTCCAGCACGTGGCCGGCGACGACGGCGCCGGCGAGGGCGTGCAGGGCGGGGTCGTCGGCGGCGCCGGGGTCGTCGGGGTCGTCGGCGGCGGCCGGGGTCCAGCCGTAGTGGGCCTGGGCGGCGCCCGTGACGAGGGCGGCGTCGGTGACGCGGCCGGTGACGACGACGTCGGCGCCCGCGCGCAGGCAGGCGGCGATGCCGGCGCCGCCGAGGTAGGCGTGGGCGGCGAGGGCGCCGGGCCACGTGCCGCGTGCGGTGAGGTCGTCGCCCTCGACGTGCGCGACGCGGGCCGGCACGCCGACGCGTCCGGCCAGCTCGCGGACGGCGGCGGCGAGGCCCGCGGGGTTGAGGCCGCCGGCGTTGACGACGAGCGTGACGCCGCGGTCGCGGGCGAGGCCGAGGCCGTCTTCGAGCTGGCGGAGGAAGGTCCTGGCGTAGCCGGCGCCGGGGTCCTTGAGGCGGTCGCGGGCGAGGATGAGCATGGTCAGCTCGGCGAGGTAGTCGCCGGTGAGGACGTCGAGTTCGCCACCGGTGAGCATCTCGCGGACGGCGGCGAAGCGGTCCCCGTAGAAGCCGGAGGCGTTGCCGATGCGGAGGGTCACGGGCGCTCCCCCCGGGCGGCCTGGCCGCCGGTACGGGCCGTGCCGTCCGGTGCCGGGTCCCGCCCCGCGCCCGGCGGGCCCGCGAACGCCTGGGCGATGCCCAGCCAGCGCTCCGCCTCCGCGCCCTCGGCGACGAGCGCGGTGTCGGCGCGGTGCACGCGCTGGGTGACCAGCAGGCAGAAGTCGAGCGCGGGCCCGGTGACGCGCTCGGCGGCGTCCTCGGGACCGTACGCCCACACCTCGCCGCCGCCGGGCGCGGTCAGCTCGACGCGGAACTCCTCCGCGGGCGGCGCGAGCCGGTGCACGGCGTACGCGAAGTCCCGTGTCCGTACCCCGATACGGGCCACGTGCCGCAGCCGGGCGGTGGGCGCACGCCGTACGCCCAGCGCGTCGGCGACGTCCTGCCCGTGCGCCCAGGTCTCCATCAACCGCCCCGAGGCGACGCCCCCGACGCTCATCGGCGGCCCGAACCACGGCATCCGCACCCCCGCCGGCTGCGCCAGCAGCACCCGCCGCAACTCCTCGCGCCCCTGCCGCCATCCGTCCAGCAGCACCTCTGGCGGCCGGGCGGCCCCGCGCTCGGCAGCCTCGTCGACGAAGCCGAACGGCGCCTCCCGGGCGTGCGTCAGCATCCCCCGGAACTCGCCGGGATCGCGGGCGGCGGCGAGCGCGGCGCGATCGGTCCACGCGAGGTGGGCGATCTGGTGCGCGACGGTCCACCCGGCGGCGGGCGTCCCGAGCGCCCACCGCTCGGGCGGCAGCCCGGCGACGAGGGCGTCCAGCGCGGCGCTCTCGTCGCGGAGGTCGTCGAGCAGGGTGATGATCTCCGGGCCCGCCATGCCGCGCTCCCCTCGTGACTACTGCGCAGTAGGGTGGCAGCGGACCGGAAAACAAGCAAGCGTGCTTGCCGGATTCGGCCCCGGGGCGCGTCAGCTTCGCCCGTCGCGCTCGCCCTCCTCCGGCAGGCCCTCCGCGAGGAGTTCCGCCAGGTGGCGGGCGCGGACGCCGGCGAGCTGGGCGAGTTGGGTGCGGCAGGAGTAGCCGTCCGCCACGACCGCCGCGTCCTCCGGGGCGTTGCGTACGGCCGGGAGGAGCTGGTCTTCCGCGCAGGCGGCGGAGACCTCGTAGTGGCCGCGCTCGAAGCCGAAGTTGCCCGCCAGGCCGCAGCATCCCGAGGCGAGCCGGCCCTCCAGACCCGCCTTCGCCATCAGGCGGCGCTCGGCGCCGTCGCCGAGGACGGCGTGCTGGTGGCAGTGCGTCTGGCCGGTGACCGGGCGGTCGAGGCGGGGCGGCGTCCAGTCGGGGGCGGCGGTTTCGAGGGCTTCCGCGAGGGTGCGGACGCGGGCGGCGAGGCGCGGGGCGCGCTCGTCGTCGGGCAGCAGCTCGACGAGGTCGGTCTTGAGCGCGGCGGCGCAGGGCGGTTCGAGGACGACGAGGGGCGGGCCGGCCGCGCCCTCGTCCGCGTCGTCGCTCCCGCCGTCCGCCGGCTCCAGCGCGTCCAGCGTGCGCCGCATCGCCTCGCGGGCCTGGTCCAGTTGGCCCGTGGAGACGTACGTCAGCCCGCAGCACACCTTCCCCGCCTCCCGCGGCAGGCCCACCCGCAGCCCCGCCGCCCGCAGCACCCGGACCGCCGCCGTACCCGCCTCAGGCGACAGGTAGTTCGTGAACGTGTCCGGCCACAGCAGCACGTCCGGATCCGCGTCGGCGTCCCGCCGCAGCGACCGCGTCAGCGGCACCCGCGCGATCGGCGGGATCGCCCGCTCCCCCGCGAGCCCCGCCGCCCGCTTCGCCACCGCCGCCAGCGGCCCCACCGCGGCCAGCGCGTTCGCCACGCCCGCCGCCCGCAGCGCCGCCGTCAGCCGCAGCCACTGCGGCAGCCGCCCCATCGCGTAGTGCGCCATCGGCCGCCGCCGCCCGGCGTAGTGGTGGTGCAGGAACTCGGCCTTGTACGTGGCCATGTCGACGTCCACCGGGCAGTCGCTGCGGCACCCCTTGCACGACAGGCAGAGGTCGAGCGCCTCGCGCACCTCCTCCGAGCGCCAGCCGTCGGTGATGACCTCCCCCGCCAGCATCTCGTGCAGCAGACGCGCGCGCCCGCGCGTGGAGTGCCGTTCCTCGCCCGTGGCCCGGTACGACGGGCACATCACCCCCGGACTCCCCGCCGGGTTCCGGCACTTGGCGACCCCGACGCACCGCCGCACCGCCGCCGCGAAGTCGCCGCCCCCGGGACCGTCGTGCGGATAGCCGAACGCCACCGGCACCGGCACCCGCGGCAGCGGCGCGAAGCGCAGGTCGGCGTCGAGGGGGGCGGGGCGCGCGATCACGCCGGGGTTGAGGGCGCCGTCGGGGTCCCAGAGGTCCTTGAAGCCGCCGAAGAGGCCGACGAGTTCGTCCCCGTACATCGCGGGCAGCAGCTCCGAGCGTGCCCGCCCGTCGCCGTGTTCCCCGGAGAGCGAGCCGCCGTGGGCGACGACGAGGTCCGCCATCCCCGCCGAGAACTCCCGGAAGCGGCCGATCCCGGGCGCGGTCAGCAGATCGAAGTCGATCCGGACGTGGATGCAGCCGTCGCCGAAGTGCCCGTACGGCAGCCCGCGCAGCCCGTGCGCGGCGAGCAGCGCCCGGAACTCGCGCAGATACGCCCCGAGCCGCGCGGGCGGCACCGCGCAGTCCTCCCAGCCGGGCCACGCCTCACTGCCGTCGGGCATGCGGGTGGCGGTGCCGGAGGCGTCCTCGCGGATACGCCACAGGACGCGCTGTTCGGCGGGCTCCGCGACGACGGTGTGGTCGACGGCGTCGGCGGCGCGGCAGACCTCTTCGGCGGCGGCCCGCGCGGCGGCGGGGGTGTCGCCGCCGGTCTCGACGAAGAGCCAGGCGCCGCCGCGGGGCAGCGCGTGCGCGTCGGGCACGAGGTCGGCGGCCATGCCCTCGACGGTCAGCGGACGCAGCGGCAGCAGCCCGGGGGCGGCTTCTGCGGCGGCGGACTCGTCGGCGTAGCCGAGGACGGCGAGGGCGCGGGCGGGGGGTGCCTCGACGAGGCGGACGGTGGCCTGGGTGAGGACGGCGAGGGTGCCTTCGCTGCCGGTGAAGGCGCGGGCGAGGTCGCCGCCGCGCTCGGGGAGGAGGGCGTCGAGGGCGTAGCCGGAGATGCGGCGCGGGAGGTCGGGCCAGCCGGGGAGGTCGCGGGGGTACGGGGCGGGGGCGCCGGCGTCCGCGCCGGGGGCGCCGCCTTCGTCGCGGAGACCACCCGCATGCTCGGGCGCCTGACCATCCGCGCGCCCCACCGCGCGCCCGCCCGTCCGCAGCGTCGCCAGATGCCCTTCGACGAACTCCCGCAGCCCCGGCAGCACCCCCGGGTCCCGCTCCAGCCGCAGCGCCCGCCCCCGGTACGTCACCACGTCGAGCGCCCGTACGTTGTCCGCCATGGTCCCCCACGCGACGCTGTGCGGGCCGCAGGAGTTGTTGCCGACCATCCCGCCGAGCGTGCACCGGCGGTGGGTCGACGGATCGGGCCCGAACGTCAGCCCGTGCGGCGCCGCCGCGCCGCGCAGCCGGTCGAGCACGAGCCCGGGCTGGACGACGGCGGTGCGCGCCCCGGGGTCGAGGTCGACGAGCCGGTTCAGGTGCCGGGTGAAGTCGAGGACGACGCCGGCGCCGACGGCGTTGCCCGCGATGGACGTACCGCCGCCGCGGGCGACGACGGGCGCGCCGAACTCCCGGCAGACGGCGAGCGCGGCGGCGACGTCGTCGGCGTCGCGGGGGGCGACGACGCCGAGGGGGACGCTCCGGTAGTTGGAGGCGTCCATGGTGACGAGGGCCCGGTCCCGGGTCCCGAACCCGACCTCGCCGCCGACGGCGTCCCGCAGCCGGCGCTCCAGCGCCACGACATCCACCCCGGCGTCCGTACCCGCGTCCGCGCCCGTCTCCGTATCCATGGCTCCAGCGTGCCGGACGCCCCCGCCCCGTCGCGTGTATTGACGTGCCCCACTCGCGCCTCTAACGTCCGATCCCAGAAAGATTCGAAACCAGTCCCGAATGTTTCGATCCCGTCCCACCACCCGCACGCACGGATCCGGCGCCACCCACTCCACCACCGCCCGCGCCCGCCCGCGGGGGAAGAAGGGGAACATGCGAAGACTCCGCAGCAGGCCCAGGGCCCTGCTGGCCGCCCTCGCCGGCGCCCTCTGCCTGTACGGCCTCGGCACCGCCGCCCCCGCGCAGGCGGCCCCCGCCGAAGCCGCCGGCGCCGCCGGCCCGTCCGCGACCGCCGCCGCCTCGCTGAACGAGCTGGCGCAGGCCCACGGCAAGTTCATCGGCTCCGCCGCCGCGACGGCGCACTTCTCCGACACCCAGTACACCGGGATCCTGGGCAGCGAGTTCGGCCAGGTCACGGCTGAGAACGAGATGAAGTGGGACACCGTGGAGTCGTCCCGCGGCCAGTTCAACTTCGGCCCCGGCGACCGGATCGTCGACTTCGCACAGCAGAACGGCCAGTCGATCCGCGGCCACACCCTCGTCTGGCACAACCAGCTCCCCGGCTGGGTCTCCAGCCTGCCGAGCGGCGAGGTCCGTACGGCGATGGAGAACCACGTCACGCAGGTCGCCGGGCACTACGCGGGCGACATCGACGCCTGGGACGTCGTCAACGAACCGTTCAACGAGGACGGCACGTTCCGCAACAGCCCCTTCTACAACGCCATGGGCACCGACTTCGTCGCGCACGCGCTGCGCGCCGCGAAGGCGGCGGACCCGGGCGCGAAGCTGTGCATCAACGACTACAACATCGAGGGCGTCAACGCGAAGAGCACCGCGATGTACAACCTGGTACGCGACCTGAAGGCCCAGGGCGTACCGATCGACTGCGTCGGCATCCAGGGCCACCTGGCGATCCAGTACGGCTTCCCGAACGACCTGCGGCAGAACATGCAGCGCTTCGCCGACCTGGGCGTCGACGTGGCGATCACGGAGCTGGACGTACGGATACAGCTCCCGGTCAGCTCGGAGAAGGAAGCCACCCAGTCGCAGTACTACGCGAACGTCATCGACGCCTGCCTGGCCGTCACCCGGTGCACCGGAGTCACGGTATGGGGCTTCCCGGACAAGTACTCCTGGGTGCCGGACGTCTTCCCGGGCGAGGGCTCGGCGACCCTCTGGAACGACAGCTACCAGCCGAAACAGGCATACAACGCGGTGGTCGAGGCCCTCGGCGGCGACCCGGGGCCGGGCCCCGGCCCCGGCGACGGCTGCACCGCGGCCTACGCCGTACCCCAGCAGTGGAACGGCGGCTTCACCGCGGCGGTGACGGTGAGCTGCGACGGCGACTCGCTGTCCGGCTGGTCGGTCTCCTGGGACTACACGGCGGGCCAGCGGGTGACCAACGCCTGGAACGCCACCTGCCAGCAGTCCGGCACGAGGGTCACCTGCACGAACGCCCCCTACAACGGCACCGTCCCGGACGGCGGCTCGGTCACCTTCGGCTTCAACGGCACCTGGACGGACACCAACCCGACCCCGCCCACCCTCACCCTGGGCTGACCCCACCCCACCCGCCGGGACCACCGCTGTCGCGGGTGGCCCCGGCGGACGGCTGTTCCCGATCTGATCCACCCGTACGGGGAGGAGCACGGCTATCTCCCGCGGAGCGTTCGTCGGCGGGTGATGCCCGGCAGAGTTGCCGGAGGGGGCCGCTCTGACCCGTCTCCCACCCCAGCCCCCCTTGGCCACTCACCGGCGGGGCCGCCCAGTACGTGGGTGTTCTCGTCTCAGGGAGTGGACGGGAGCGTCGTTGCCGGGTGATCGGGCCGTAGGCTTCGGGGGTGGCTGAGATCGTGATTCCTGATGACATCAAGCCCGCCGACGGACGCTTCGGGTCGGGCCCGTCCAAGGTGCGCACCGAGGCGCTCGAGGCGCTGGCCGCCACCGGTTCCTCTCTTCTCGGTACGTCTCACCGGCAGGCTCCCGTGCGGGACCTCGTCGGGCGGGTGCGTGACGGGGTGCGTGCGCTGTTCTCGTTGCCCGAGGGGTACGAGGTGGTTCTCGGGAACGGCGGGGCCACCGCGTTCTGGGACGTCGCCACCCACGGGCTGATCGAGCGCAAGTCGCAGCACCTGTCCTTCGGCGAGTTCTCCTCGAAGTTCGCCAAGGCCGCCAAGCTCGCCCCGTGGCTGGACGAGCCGACCGTCGTCTCGTCCGAGCCCGGTACGCACCCCGAGGCGCGGGCCGAGGCCGGGGTCGACGTGTACGCGCTGACGCACAACGAGACCTCCACCGGTGTCGCCATGCCGCTGCGCCGGGTCGAGGGGGCCGACGACGGGGCGCTCGTGCTCGTCGACGCGACGTCCGGGGCCGGCGGGCTGCCGGTGGACGTGGCGGAGACCGACGTCTACTATTTCGCGCCGCAGAAGTCCTTCGCCTCCGACGGCGGGCTGTGGATCGCCGCGTTCTCCCCGGCCGCCCTTGAGCGGGCCGCGCGCGTCCATGCCTCCGGGCGGCACGTGCCGGAGTTCTTCTCGCTGCCCACGGCGATCGACAACTCCCGCAAGAACCAGACGTACAACACCCCCGCCCTCACCACCCTCTTCCTCCTCGCCGAGCAGCTCGACTGGATCAACGGCCAGGGCGGTCTGGACTGGGCCGTACGCCGCACCGCCGCCTCCGCCCGCACGCTCTACAACTGGGCCGAGGAGGCGAAGGCCGCCACTCCGTTCGTCGCCGACCCGGCGCAGCGGTCCGCGGTCGTCGGCACGATCGACTTCTCCGACGACGTGGACGCCGCCGCCGTCGCCAAGACGCTGCGCGCCAACGGCATCGTGGACACCGAGCCGTACCGCAAGCTGGGGCGCAACCAGCTCCGGATCGCGATGTACCCCGCGGTCGACCCCGCCGACGTCGAGGCCCTGACCCGCTGCATCGACCACGTGATCGAGCGGATCTGAGCTTCACTCGTCCCGCTACGGGCCCGGCGCGCTTCCGCGTGCCGGGCCCGTGCGCGTACGCGCCTCACGGTGACTGCCGCCGTCCGCTCAGTGCGACAGCCGCTGGTACTTCCGCACCGCCAGCGGCAGGAACACCGCCGTGATCACCACCGGCCACACCAGCGCCATCAGCATCGCGTGCTGCTCGATCCACGAGTCGCCCAGCCGCCCCGGGTTGCCGAACAGCTCGCGCACCGCGTTGGCCGTGGAGGACACCGGGTTCCACATCGCTATCGCGCCCAGCCAGCCCGGCATGTCCGCCGGTGAGGCGAAGACGCTGGAGACCATGCCGAACGGGAACGCGACCGCGAAGAGGTTGCCCGCCGCCTCCTGGTTGGGCGTCAGCAGACCCAGCACCACCCCGACCCAGATCAGGGCGAAGCGCAGCCACATCAGCAGCGCGAAGGCCGCCGCGGTCTCCAGCACCGAGCCGTCCGAGCGCCAGCCGATGACCAGCGCGATCGCCGCCATCACCGCCAGGTCCAGCGCGGCGCCGATGAGGTCGGAGACGCCCCGGCCGCTCACCACGGCCGACGGGGACATCGGCATGGAGCGGAAGCGGTCGGTGATCCCGTGCTCCTTGTCGATGGCGATCAGCATGGCCGTGTTCATGAACCCGAAGGCCATGGTCATCGCGAACATGCCGGGCATCGCATACGACTTGTAGGCGTCCGCGCCGCCCTCCATCGCGCTGCCGAAGACGTAGACGAAGAGCAGCACGGAGACGACCGGGAAGCCGAGCTGCCAGGCGATGTTCGACGGCTGCCGGCGGTAGTGCAGCAGGCCGCGGCGTACGACCGTCCAGCAGTCGGCGATCGCCCACTTCACCGCCCCGCCGGGGGCCTGCTCGCGGGCGGAGGGCCGGGGGCGCTTCTCCGCCGCCGCGGTGTCGGTGACGGTGCTCATGCGGCCGTGACCTCCTCTTTCCTGCCGGCGTTCTTCTTGTCGGCCTTCTTCTTGTCCGAGTCCTTCTTGTCCGAGTCCTTCTTGTCGGCCTCCGCCGGCTCCTTCTCCGCCGCGGTGTGCCCCGTCAGGCTCAGGAACACGTCGTCGAGCGTGGGCCGCCGCAGCGCTATGTCGTCCACCGCCACCCCCTCGTCCTGCAGCGTGCGCGCCACCTCCGTCAGCGCCGCGACCCGGTCGGTCACCGCGCCGTGCACCCGCAGCTCCTCCAGGTCGACGGCCGGGTCGGCGCCCGAGACCCGGGCGACGGCCCGCACCGCGTCCGGGATCTCCTCCGCCGAGCCGACGACGACCTCGATACGGTCCCCGCCGACCGTGTTCTTCAGCGCGGCCGGGGTGTCGTCCGCGATCGTCCGGCCGTCGTCGATGACGGCGATACGGTCGGCGAGCTTGTCGGCCTCGTCCAGATACTGCGTCGTCAGCAGCACCGTCGTGCCGCCGGCGACCAGGTCCCGCACCGCCTCCCAGACCTCGCCGCGGCTACGCGGGTCGAGGCCGGTCGTCGGCTCGTCCATGAAGAGCACGTCCGGTGCGAGGATCATGCTCGACGCCAGGTCGAGCCGGCGGCGCATGCCGCCGCTGTACTCCTTGGCGCCCTTGTCCGCGGCCTCGGTGAGCCCGAACTGCTCCAGCAGCTCCGCCGCGCGCTCGCGGGCGCGGCGGGAGCCGAGGTGGAACAGCCGGGCGAACATCTCCAGGTTCTGCCGGCCGGTCAGCACCTCGTCCACCGCCGCGTACTGCCCGGCGAGGCCGATCCGCCGGCGCACCTTGACCGGCTCCTTCATCACATCGTGCCCGCCGACGAGGGCCTGTCCGCCGTCGAGCCGGATGAGGGTGGACAGGATCCGCACCGCCGTCGTCTTACCGGCGCCGTTGGGGCCGAGCAGGCCGTACACCGTGCCGTACGGCACGGTCAGGTCGAAGCCGTCGAGGGCCCGCTTCTCTCCGTAGCGCTTCTGCACGCCGTCCGCCACGACGGCGTCGGCCGAGCTTGCCTTCACGCTCTTCCTCCCCTATCTGAGTACGCCGTACTCATTTACGCATACGGTGTACGCAGAGGGCAAGTCCGCAGCTAGACTCGGCCGCATGGCGGCAACGGAACACAGCGGCAGCGGCGACCTCAGCCGCAGCATGGCCCTGCTCTGGGGCATCGACGAGCGCGCCAAGCGCGGTCCGAAACCCGGCATCTCGGTGGACCGGATCGTCTTCACCGCGATCGGCATCGCGGACGCCGAAGGGCTGGAGGCGGTCTCGATGCGCAAGATCGCCGGGCATCTGGGCGTGGGCACCATGTCGCTGTACCGGCACGTGCCGGGCAAGGCCGAGCTGCTGGACCTGATGCTCGACGGCGTCGGCTCGATCGAGCCGGAGGACGCCGAACACCTCCGCAGCCAGCCGACCTGGCGGGACCGGATGCGGGAGCTGGCCCACTCGTTCTGGGAGCACTACCTCGCACACCCCTGGCTGCTCCACGTCGACCAGGGCCGGCCCGTCCTCGGCCCCAACGGTCTGGACTCCTTCGAGCTGGCCCTCAGCGTCTTCGACGGGCTGCTCCTCACCGACCAGGAGAAGGTCGGCTTCATCACCTCGCTCGACTCCACCGCCGCCGGCCTCGCCCGGGTGCACGTCAACGCCAAGCAGGCGGAGGCGCGGACGGGGATCAGCGACCAGGAGTTCTGGGAGGCGCAGTCTCCCGCGCTGGAATCGGCCATGGAGTCCGGGCGCTATCCGCGGATCGCCTCACTCGCGGACGACTCCTTCTCCGCACTGGACGAGGAGACGTTCACGTTCGCGATGGACCGGATGCTCGACGGCCTGGAGGTGCTGATCGAGCACCGCCGCAAGACGGGCTGGACACCGCCGCCCGCGGGTGCGCGGGTCTTCGACGAGGAGTGCCGCGAGGGGGAAACGGTCTGAGCCGGGCGGGCCCGCCCGCCCCGCACCCCCGCTCAGGTCGCGCTCCGCCGCCGCTCCGGTCCCGCTCAGGTCTTCGCTCAGTCCGGCCGCGGGCGCTTCGACAGCACGCGGCGCAGCAGCAGCACCGCGCCGATGCCCCCGCCCACCAGCAGCACCGTCTTCACCGGGTCGCGGTCCTCGTCGTCCCCCGCACCACTCGCGCCGTCCCCGGAGTCGTCACCAGAACCGTCACCCGACCCGCCCGGCTCCGACGACGAGCCGCCCCCCTCGACTTCCCGCCAGATCAGATCGCTCTGCTCGCCCTCGCTCCCGAAGACGATCGCCGACCCGTCCGCCGTGTACGTCATCGACTCGCCCTGCCGCTGCAGCGGCACGTCGAGACGGCCGTCCTCCTCCGGCTTGCCGTTCTCGAAGCGGTACATCCGCCCGCCGACGTAGCTGCGCAGCGCCAGCCGCGTGCCGTCGGGCGAGAACGCCCCGTCCGTCACCCACAGGTTGACCGGCACGACCCGCTCGAAGATGTTCATCGAGCCCGGCGACAACTCCTCGGGTCCCGCGTACAGCGCCGCGCCCCCGTTCTGCTTCTTGCTCACGAGGTACACCCGCCCCGTCTTCGGGTGCACCATCAGCGCCTCCGCGTCCCGCGGCCCGTCCTCGTACTGCGCCTCGTACTGCACCGCGTCCACGGTCGCGTCCTGGAGTTGCCTCGGCTCGGGGAAGCGGTAGATCCACACGTACGACCAGGAGCCGTCCATGTTGTCGCCGATGTCGCCGACGTAGAGCTGGTTGCCGGGCCCGAGCGAGATGGCCTCCACGTCGCGCGGCTCCCCTATGCCCCGCAGCGTGATCGTCGCCAGCGTCTCGCCGGTCCCGCCGTCGACGGCGTAGATGTACGGGCCGTCGTCGGAGTCGTTGTGCGTCCAGTACACGTTCTCGTGCTGCCGGCTGGCGGCGAGGCCGCTGGACTCGGTGATCCGCGGGTCGGTGAGGATCACGTCGTCCTGCGCCGCGGCGGGCGGGGCGTACGCGGCGGAGGTCGCCACCGCCGCCGCGGTCAGGAGGGCGGCGGCGGTCGGCAGGCGGTGGGCGCGCATGGCGCCAAGCCTGCCATGCGCCCGCGGCGGTACGGGGGCCGGATGCGCGCGCGTGGTGCTTGCTTCGAGCGCGCTCGAAGGAGTTGGCTTGATCCTCATGAGGTACACGCAGTTGGGACGTACGGGACTCAAGGTCAGCCGGCTCGTGCTCGGCACCATGAACTTCGGGCCGCACGCCGACGAGGCCGCGAGCCACGCCATGATGGACGCCGCCCTCGACGCGGGCGTCAACTTCTTCGACACCGCCAACGTCTACGGCTGGGGCGAGAACAAGGGCCGTACCGAGGAGATCGTCGGCACCTGGCTCGCGCAGGGCGGCAGCCGCCGCGACAAGGTCGTGCTCGCCACCAAGGTCTACGGCTCGATGGCGGCCGACAGCGACACCACCTGGCCCAACCACGACCGGCTCTCGGCGCTCAACATCCGCCGCGCGGTCGACGCCAGCCTCAAGCGGCTGCAGACGGACCACATCGACCTCTACCAGTTCCACCACGTCGACCGGCACACGCCCTGGGACGAGATCTGGCAGGCCGTCGATGTCCTCGTACAGCAGGGCAAGATCCTCTACGTCGGCTCGTCCAACCACGCGGGCTGGCACATCGCGCAGGCCAACGAGGCCGCGCGGCGGCGGCACTCGCTGGGCCTGGTGAGCGAGCAGTGCCTCTACAACCTCTACGAGCGGCGCGCCGAGATGGAGGTCATCCCGGCCGCCGAGAGCTACGGCCTCGGCATCATCCCGTGGTCCCCGCTGGGCGGCGGGCTGCTGGGCGGCGCGCTGCGCAAGGAGCGCGAGGGCGGCGGCGCACGGTCGTCGGCGGCGCTGGCGCGCGGCGCGGTGCGCGAGCGGGTGCAGGCGTACGAGGACCTGGTCGCCGAGCATGGCCTGGACCCGGCGGAGGTGGCCCTGGCGTGGCTGCTGACGCGGCCGGGCGTGACGGGCCCGATCGTGGGCCCGCGCACGATCGGGCAGCTCACGTCGGCGCTGCCGGCGCTGGACCTGACGCTGCCGGACGGGCTGCTGGCGTCGCTCGACGAGATCTTCCCGGGCCCGGGTCCGTCCCCGGAGGCATTCGCGTGGTGAGCGTTCCGTAGGCGGGCGCGTCAGCCGCCGAAGGCGGCGGCGATGGCGACGACGGCGAAGATCAGCACGAGCGTGGCGCTGACGACGCGGATGCGGGTCTTGGCGTTCACGCGTACGAGCTTACGGGCCCGCCGCCCCCCGCGGGGCGGCGGGCCCGGGCCGGTGGTAGCGGGCCGTAACGACTCACCGTGAGTATCGTTGTACTGCGCGGCTGCATGCGATCAAGCAGCAGCGGGGAGGAGCGCCACGATGACCGTCGTCGAAACCGACAGGATCGAGATGGCCGACGAGAGCGACGAGCTCACCCTCGACAAGTTGTTCGAGCGAGTGGAGCGGATGCCTGTCCCCGAGGGATACAAGGTCGAGATCGTCGAGGGGGCCGTCTACATGTCGCCGCAGCGAGACACGCATTGGGACACGATCTACGACATCCTGGACCAGTTGCGTGCCCGATACCCCCGGCGGAGGCTGAAGTCGGACGTGCGGATCGACTACCCGGGAGACCTCAACGGCTTCGCCTCGGACGTCATCGCCTTGACAACAGGCGCCGCCAAGGATGACAAGGGCCGCTGGCGCCCTCAGGATGTCGAACTCGTGGGCGAGGTGATCTCCAAGAGCACCGCCAGCAATGACTACGGGCCGAAGAAGGCCGTTTACGCCACCGCAGAGGTGCCGGTCTACCTGATCGTCGACCCGTACACCGGCAAGTGCCACCTGCACCTGATGCCCAAGGACGGGGAGTACCGCGTAGAGACGACCCTCGACTTCGGGATGGACATCGATCTCACCGAGACCCCCGTCGGGCTCAAGCTGACGACCGGCGATTTTCCCCGGGACTGAAGGGCTACGCCCCCAGAGGCCAGGTCGCCACGGGTTCGTAGCGGGGCTGGGCGCAGGGGTGGCCCGGGGGTGGGGGGTGGCTCTGGATCAGGGTGAGGGTGGTCAGGTTGCGGTGGGGGGTGGTGAAGTCGCGCAGCGACTCCGTGAACGGGGTCAGGTCCGTACCCGCTCGGTGACGCTGGCGGGCCAGCGTCAGGTGCGGGCGGTAGCGGCGCTCCCGCCCCCGGGCCGCACCCCCGCCCCGCTTCGCCGCCAGCGGCACCCCCGCCGTGCGGTGTCCCGCCGCCGCGGCGCCCGCCGCGAGCCGGCCCAGCTCCTCGACGTCGCCCGCCGCCCCCGCCCACAGCACCGTGTCGGAGAACCGCCCGCCCCCCGCCAGCCGCAGCCCGACCGGCCCCCGGCGCCGAGCCGCGCGGGCCAGCCGCTCCTCCAGCTCCGCGACGGAACCGGCCGGCACCTCCCCGTAGAACGCCACCGTGATGTGCCACCCCTCCCGCGGCACCCAGCGCAGCCGCTCCGCGCCGGGGAGCCGCCGCAGCCGGCGCACCGCCTCCGCCAGCTCCCCCAGCACCTCCGGGGGCGGGACCACCGCGGCGAACAGCCTCAGCGCACCCGGCTCCCCGGCACCCGGCTCCCCCGGAAGCGGCCCGTCCGCACCGGGCACCCCCGCGCCCGTACCGCCGGCCGTCACGCCCGCCTCAGTCCGGGAAACGGCGCGTCACCCACCGCCACGCGAACTCCAGCAGCACCGCCGACGCGACCGCGATCCCCACCGCCGTCCACGGCATCTCCGCGCCCACCAGCTTCAGCGCGAAGAACTTCTGCAGCCACGGCGTGACCAGCACGATCACGAACCCCAGCGCCATCGTCCCGACCAGCCCCACCCGCCACCAGGTGTACGGCCGCGCGATGATCACCAGCACCCACATCGCGATCAGGAAGAGCGTCAGCGTCGCCGCCGACGTCTCCGCGTCCAGCGCCCCCGGCCCCGAGTAGTGGGCCCGCGCCAGCATGTACGTCACGAACGTCGCCGTCCCGGCGATCAGCCCCGCCGGGATCGCGTACCGCATCACCCGGCGCACGAAGTGCGGCCGCGCCCGCTCCTTGTTCGGCGCCAGCGCCAGGAAGAACGCCGGCACGCCGATCGTCAGCGTCGACAGCAGCGTCAGATGCCGCGGCAGGAAGGGGTACGGCACCTGCGTGGCGACGACGAGCAGCGCGAGCAGCACCGAGTAGACGGTCTTGACCAGGAACAGGTTCGCGACCCGCTCGATGTTGCCGATGACCCGGCGGCCTTCGGCGACCACCGAGGGAAGGGTGGAGAAGCTGTTGTTCAGCAGGACGATCTGCGCGACGGCCTTCGACGCCTCCGAGCCCGAGCCCATGGACACGCCGATGTCCGCGTCCTTCAGCGCCAGCACGTCGTTGACGCCGTCGCCCGTCATCGCCACGTCGTGGCCGCGGGACTTGAGCGCGGCGACCATGTCGCGCTTCTGCTGCGGGTTGACGCGGCCGAAGACCGCGTTGTCGTCGAGGACCTCGGCCATCTCGTCGCGGTCGGCCGGCAGGGTGCGCGCGTCGACCGTACGGTCCGCGCGCGCCATGCCGAGCTTCGCGGCCACCGCGCCCACGGAGACCGCGTTGTCACCCGAGATGATCTTCGTCTCGACGCGCTCCTCCGCGAAGTAGCCGAGGGTGTCGGCGGCGTCCGGGCGCAGCCGCTGCTCCAGGACGACCAGCGCCGTCGGCTCGACGCCGCGCGCCACCTCCGGGTCGTCCAGCTCCCGTTGGGCGCGGGCGAGCAGCAGCACGCGCAGGCCCTCGGCGTTGAGGTCGTCGATCTCGGCGAGGGAGGGGTCGCCGGCGGGCAGCAGCACGTCGGGGGCGCCCAGCAGCCACGTACCCGCACCTGCCCCGTCCCCGCTGAACGCCGCCCCGCTGTACTTGCGCGCCGAGGAGAACGGCAGCGCCCCCGTGCAGCGCAGTTCCTCGGTGTCCGGGTACGCCTCGATGATGGCCTGGAGGCTGGCGTTCGGCCGCGGGTCCGACGAGCCGAGCGCGCCCAGCACCCGCCGTACGTCCGCCTCCGCCGCGCCGCCCAGCGGCCGCAGCTCGGTGACGTCCATACCGCCCTCGGTGAGGGTGCCGGTCTTGTCGAGGCAGACGACGTCGACCCGCGCGAGCCCCTCGATCGCGGGCAGCTCCTGTACGAGGCACTGCTTGCGGCCGAGCCGGATGACCCCTATGGCGAACGCCACCGAGGTCAGCAGCACAAGGCCCTCGGGCACCATCGGCACGATGCCGCCGACCATGCGGCGGATGGCGTCCTGCGGGCTGTTGTTCTCGACCACGAGCTGGCTGATGACCAGGCCGATGGCGGCCGGGATCATCATGTACGTCACGTACTTGAGGATCGTGCTGATGCCGCTGCGCAGCTCGGAGTGGACGAGCGTGAAGCGCGACGCCTCCTCCGCCAACTGCACGGCGTACGCCTCGCGCCCCACCTTCGTCGCCGTGAACGCGCCGCCGCCGGCGACGACGAAGCTGCCGGAGAGCACCTTGTCGCCCGGCTGCTTGATGACGGGGTCGGCCTCGCCGGTGAGCAGGGACTCGTCGACCTCCAGGCTGTCGGACTCCAGCACCTCGCCGTCGACGACGACCTTGTCGCCCGGGCCCAGCTCGACGAGGTCGCCGAGGACGATCTCGGCGGTGGGGATCTCGGCGGTGCGGCCGTCGCGGCGCACCTGCGGCCTGGCCTCGCCGATGACGGCGAGGTTGTCGAGGGTCTTCTTGGCGCGCAGCTCCTGGATGATGCCGATGCCGGTGTTCGCGAGGATCACGAAGCCGAAGAGGCTGTCCTGGATGGGCGCGACGACGAGCATGATGACCCACAGGACGCCGATGATGGCGTTGAAGCGGGTGAGGACGTTGGCGCGGACGATGTCGGCGGTGGAGCGGGAGGAGCGCACGGGAACGTCGTTGACCTCGCCGCGGGCGACGCGCTCGGCGACCTCGGCGGCGGTGAGTCCGTCGTGCCGCAGCGCGACGGCGGTCCCGCCCGCCCCGTTCGCCCCCGCCCGGTCCGGCTGACCGCCGGGCTCCCCGGGCTGACCGCCAGGATCTCCGCCCGCCGTCCCGCCGGGTTCCGCCCGCGCCGTCCCGCCGGCTCCGTCAGGTTTCCCGCCCGCCCCGCCCGGCCCGCCGCCGGGCTCCGGCCCCTCGCCGCCGTCGGCGGCCGTCTCGACCCGCTGCGTCATGCGTACGACGTTACGTGTTCGACCGGGCGCCCGCGTCGCCACCCCGCGCAAGCGCGGCCTCGCGGCGGCGTACGTACCAGAGGCCCAGGACACCGAGACCGGCGCCCGCCAGGCAGGTCCACAGCCACCACATGCGGTCGTGGTCGTCCAGCCAGCCGAGGAACGGCAACTGGACCACGAAGAGCACCAGCCACAGCACGGTGCCGCCGACGGTCACCGCCGTGATGTCGCCCTCGAACGGCTCCGGCGCCGGGTGCCTGTACGCCTTCTTGCCCATGTCGACCAGAGTACGGGGCCGATCACGGCGGCATACTGAGTGGGCGCCGAAGTCCGGCCGCTGTTCCGCACGAAGGTCACGCATGCCCCCCGACGCGAAGACCACCGGCACGGCCCCCGGGGACGGACCCCCGCCCCGGCCCTCCTCCCCGCTCGACGCCTACTTCCACATCTCGCGGCGCGGCTCGTCCGTCACGCAGGAGCTGCGGGGCGGGCTGGCGACGTTCTTCGCCATGGCGTACATCATCGTGCTGAACCCGATCATCCTGGGCTCGGCGAAGGACAAGTTCGGCCACAAGCTGGACCACGGCGAACTGGTCACGGCCACCGTGCTGGTCGCGGCGGTGACCACGCTCCTCATGGGCGTCCTCGGCAACGTCCCCGTCGCCTGCGCCGCCGGCCTCGGCATCAACGCCGTGGTGTCGCCTCCCGGAGATGAACCGGGTCCTCATGGCCGACGGCGCCGCCGTCGCCCTGGGCGGCGCCGCCTCCGCCTCGGCGAGCACGGCCTTCGCCGAGTCCACCGCGGGCGTCGGCGAGGGCGCGCGTACCGGCCTCGCGAACCTCGTCACGGGCGGACTGTTCCTGCTGGCGCTGGTCTTCACCCCGCTGGTGACGATCGTCCCCTCGCAGGCGGCGACCCCGGCGCTGGTGGTGGTCGGCTTCCTGATCCTGTCGGCCACCATCCGCAGCATCGACTGGTCCGACACGACGATCGCGGCCCCCGCCTTCCTCACCATCGTCCTGATGCCCTTCAGCTACAGCATCACGGTCGGCATCGGCATGGGCTTCCTGGCCCACACCCTCCTCCGCACGGCGGTGGGCCGCCCGGCGAGCGTCCGTCCGGCGCTGTGGGTGACGTCGGCGGTGTTCGTCGTCTACTTCGCCCTGGAACCCATCGAACGCTGGCTGGGCCTCAACTGACCGTGCGGCGCCGCCGGGGTGGTGTCCCCATGCCGCTCAGGGTCCGCCCTTCGCGTGTACCGGGGGGCGGGCTTTCCCGTAAGCGGTCATCCTTTCGGATGGGCCGCACCACCAGGCCGTAACCTCCTCTGTCTCGGCTTCCGAGCTTTACTTAGCTAAAGTAATGAGGTACGCTAATGACCATGCTTGACCTGTCCCAGGAGGAGAACGCCGCCGCGGTGAACTCGCTCCGCTCCGCGATCATGCGGCTGACCCGCCGCCTGCGGCACCAGCGCGTGGACGAGTCGCTGAGCCCGACCGAGATGTCGGTGCTCGGCACGCTCTTCCGCTGCGGTCCGCTCGGCCCCGGTGAGCTGGCGCGCAAGGAGCATGTCCAGCCGCCGTCGATGACGCGCATCGTGGCCATGCTGGAGACCAAGGGGCTGGTCCGGCTGGAGCCGCACCCGGAGGACCGGCGGCAGAAGGTCGTCAGCCAGACCGAGCAGGCCGAGGCGATGCTCGAGGAGAGCCGCCGCAAGCGCAACGCCTGGCTGGCCGAGCTGGCCGGCGGTCTGTCCGAGGAGGAGTGGGCCGCCCTGCGCGACGCCGCGCCGGTGCTCGAAAAGCTCGCCCACTTGCCGATGCCGGAGGCCGCACCACGCTGACGCACGACGATGACCGGAGGAGAACGCCTTGAGTACGGGACCCGGAGCAGACTCCGCACCCGCACCCGCACCCGATGACTACGAAGAAGAAGAGGAGAGCAGCAGACGCGGCACCTTCAGCTCGCTGAGGATCCGCAACTACCGGCTCTTCGCCGGCGGCCAGGTGGTCTCCAACACCGGTACCTGGATGCAGCGCATCGCCCAGGACTGGCTGGTGCTCAGCCTCACCGGGTCCGCCACCGCCGTCGGCATCACGACCGCGCTGCAGTTCCTGCCCATGCTGCTGTTCGGCCTCTACGGCGGCGTCCTCGCCGACCGGCTGCCGAAGCGCAAGCTGCTCCTCGCCACCCAGGCGGCCATGGGCCTCATCGGCCTCGCGCTCGCGGCACTCACGCTGAGCGGAGCCGTGACGGTCTGGCACGTCTACCTGATGGCATTCCTGCTCGGCCTCGCCACCGTCGTCGACAACCCGGCGCGGCAGGTGTTCGTCGCCGAGCTGGTCGGCAAGGAGCAGATGCAGAACGCCGTCAGCCTCAACGCCGCCAACTTCCAGACGGCCCGCCTCCTCGGGCCCGCCGTCGCCGGCGTCCTCATCACCGCCGTGGGCAGCGGCTGGGCGTTCCTGCTGAACGGGCTCTCCTTCATCGCCCCCCTCACCGGGCTGCTGCTCATGCGCACCGCGGAGCTGCACCGCGTCGAGCGCGCGCCGCGCGGCAAGGGGCAGTTGCGCGAGGGCCTGAAGTACGTCGCCGGGCGGCCCGAGCTGCTGTGGCCGATCGTATTGGTCGGCTTCATCGGCACGTTCGGCTACAACTTCCCGATCTGGCTCACGGCGTACGTGGACGAGGTCTTCCACGGCGACGCCGGCACGTACGGGCTGCTGAACTCGCTGATGGCCGCCGGCTCCCTCGGCGGCGCGCTGTTCGCGGCGCGGCGCGGGGTGAGCAGGATGCGGCTGACGGTGCTCGCGGCGCTGGCGTTCGGCGTGCTGGAGATCGTCGCGGCGGTATCGCCGGCGTTCTGGCTCTTCGCGGCGCTGCTGGTGCCGGTGGGCGCGGCCGGGCTGTTCTTCAACACGACCGCGAACGCCAACGTCCAGCTCGCCACCAACGAGGCCATGCGCGGCCGGGTGATGAGCCTGTTCGTCATGGTGTTCGTCGGCGGCACGCCGATCGGCGGGCCGCTCGTCGGCTGGGCGACGGACACGTTCGGCGCCCGGATCGGGTTCCTGACCTGCGGGGTGATATCCGTGCTCGCGGCCGTCACGGTGGGTCTGGTGCTGGCCCGCGTCGGCGGGCTGCGGCTGCGGATAGACCTGCGGCGGGGGCGCAAGCACGTCGCGTTCGTGCCGTCGCAGCGGGCGGAGGAGCTGGCTCCGGCGGCGTAGGCACGGGGGGCATCGGCACCGAAGAGGTTCCGCGGGGGCCTGGTGACCGCTTGTTCCGTTCACCCGGCCCCTGTTCCGTGCACGCGGCCCCTTTCGCCGCGTGCCGCCCCTCCTCAGTCGAACCAGCGGGCCTCCGCCAGCTCCCGCGTCCGCGTCGGGTCCTCCAGCAGCGCCGCCGCCTCGAACCGCCGCTGCCACTGGCCCGTCGCCCACGCCAGACCGGCCGCCAGGCCCTCCATCGTCGCCGCGTGGACGGTGCCGTCGGGGGTGCGGCGCCAGTCGAGTTCGGTGCCGCCGGCGGTCAGGTGCCCGTGTTCCTCGTACGTCGCCGGGGTGTCAGGACCGAGCAGGTCCCGTACGGGCCGCGGGACCTCGCGGGTCTCGCCCGCCGTCTCCACCGGGGCCTCGTACGCCTCCGTCAGCCGCCGCACCTGGAGCAGCTCCCCCAGCGCCGCCGCCTGCCCCGGGGCGACCGGGAGCAGCGGTTGCGCGGTGGCCAGCGGCACCAGGTCGGGGGCGTCCGCGACGAGGGCTTCGCCGGCCGGTACCACCTCCGTGGTGCCGTCGCGGACCGCGCGGAGGTCGTCCGGGAGGGTGACGTCCGCGGGGTCGAGATCGGCGAGGAGGGTGTACAGGGCGTGGAGTTGCCCCGGGGCGACGTCGTGGGCGGGGTCGGCGAGGCGGGCGAGGAGTTCCGCGGCGCCGCCCGGTTCGCCGAGGAGCGCGGCGGCGGACGTGCGTACGCCCAGGGCGCGCAGGACCTGTTCGTCGCCGACGGCGGAGGCGTCGGCCGCCTCGTACAGCCCGGTGAGCAGCGGGTCGCCGCCCGCGGCGCGGAGTCCCGCGGGCGGGCGGCCGTCGAGTACGGGGTTGCCGCGCAGCCACCAGGCGGTGTACGGGCGCACGGGATACGCCTCGCCGTTCGGCAGCAGGACGCGCGCCGAGCGCGTCAGCGCCTCGCGCAGCGGCGGGCGGGACAGCAGCGCGAGGGCCTGCGGCCAGTGCGCGTCGTCCACGAGCTCCAGGTCCCGTACGCCCACCAGTTCGGTGAGCACCGGCGGGACGGGGGTCTCCGGGAGTTGGTCGAGGACGTCCTCGCACCACACGTCGACCGCGTCGAGCAGCCCGGCGTCGTCCGCTTCGGGGTAGGGGGTGTCGCGGGGCTCCAGCTCGTCGGGGTCGAGGACGACGTCCTCGGCGCGTACGAGCACGAAGTCCGCCTGCACCCCCACCGCCGTCAGCGGCTCCTCCCCCCACCGCTCGACCAGGTCCGCGGCGCAGTACGCCAGTTCACCCGGTCGGATGACGGCGGCGAACGGGCTGCCGGGGTAGACGAGTTCCCCGGCGGGAGCGGGGTCGCCGTCCTCGTCGGGCAGCGCGAGGGCGGCCAGCCACGGTTCGTCGCCCGGCGCCAGGTGCGCGTCGCGGACCAGCCCGAGGACGATGTCCGCCAGCTCCTCCGGACCCGGCGCGCCCTGCTCGGGCCCCTCGTCGAACCACACCTCCCCCGCGTCCAGCGACCCCGCCACCGCCGCCCGCACCTGCGGCGTCGTCAGCACGGCGCGCGGCGTGGCCGGGACGGCGCCGAGCCGTTCCAGCACGGGGTGGGCGGCGACCGGGTCGGCGACGCGCAGCCCGAGCCGGGCGAGCCGGGCGGACCGCCCGCCGGTGCCGCTGTCCCCCGTGCCGCCGGTGTCGCCGGCCGGCAGCAGCACCTGCCGCGGGCCGACGACGACGCGGCCGTCGGCGAGGGGCACCGGCAGGCCGCCCAGCTCCTCCGGATCGGTGCCGGCGAGGGAGCCGTAGAGGCCGTGCCACCAGGCGGCGGGGCGCTCCACGCTCGCCAGCCGCTCGACCAGCTCGCCCAGCGGGACGCGGGAGACGCCGAGGGTGCGCAGTTCGCCGCGGCGCTCCAGACCGGCGGGCAGCAGGTGCGGGAAGACGTCGCCGAGCCGGCGCACCGTCTCGGCGCCCGCGCCCTCGGCGAGGAGCGCGTCGCGGGGGCGCAGCGGCTGCGGTGTGGCGCCCTCCTCGGGTGCGGCGGGGGGCAGGAACGCGACGTCGGGCAGGAGCCGCAGGATGCCGGCGCGCAGGGCGCCGTCCAGCTCGCCGCGGCCGAGGGGGCCGGGGACGAGGTCGATGGTGCCGGGGCTCAGCGGGGCCCAGTCGGCGAGGAGGCCGGCGTAGGCGTCGGCGGCGCGGTCGACGAGGTAGGCGGTGAGCGGCCCCGGGGCGAGGTGGCGGCGGGTGGGTTCGAGCGGGAAGGAGGCGATGAGCAGGGCGGGGACGCCGAGGGGTTCGTCGGTGGGGGTGGGGGCGTGGAGCACGGGGGCGGTGACGGGCGCGGCGGGCGCGCCGTCGCCGTCCACGGGGACGGCCCAGGTGACGGTCCAGGTGGGGCGGAGGCGTTCCTCCACGGGGCGGTCGGCGAGGAGGTGGGGGTCGAGCCGCCCCGCGGCGGTGCGGGTGCGGTAGCGGGTGGCGGCGGGGCGGGGGGCGGTCGCGGGTTCGGCCGCGGTGTCACCGTCCGTACGGCCCGTGTCCTCGACGACCGTGTACGGGCCGTCCTCGCGGCGGCGCAGCGTGCGTACGCCCTCGGGCGTCTCCACGACGACCTCGGCGAGGCCCGGCAGGGCGAGCAGCAGGGCGTCGTCGATGCCGCCGAGCAGCCGGCGGGCCAGAGCGGCGGCGGCCGCGTCGCGCAGCGGCAGGCGGACGGCGGTGTCGTACCCCTCGGGTACGGCCGGGGCGTCGGCCTCCGCGAGGGGCAGGGGGAGGCGGAGGAGGGGGACGTGGCCGTCGCGGCGGGCGGCTTCGTCGGCGAGCGCGGGGTTGCGCTCGGCGGTCGTACGGACCAGCTCCCGCGCCTCCGCCAGCGACCACCGCACGCGGGCGCCGCCGCGGGAGGCGACCGCGGGCGCGTCGCTGACGGCCAGCACGGCGGAGAAGCCCACGCCGAACCGCCCGACGGCCTCCTCGGTGTCCTCGCCGCGCTTGGCGGAGGCCCGCAGCGTCGACAACGACTCGATTCCGGCGGCGTCGAGGGGCGCCCCGGTGTTGACGACGGTCAGCACCCATTCCCGGCCGGCGCCCTCGTCGACCGGCCGCGCTTCTCCGGCGTCCTCGGCCGGCCCGCCGGGACCGCCGCCGGAGGCGGCCTCCGTCAGCGTCAGCCTCAGGCGGCCCGCCGCGCCTTCGCGGGCGGCGGCGTCCGCCGCGTTCTGGGCCAGCTCGACCACCAGGCGGTCGCGGTAGCCGCCGAGCGCCAGGTCTTCCTCCGCGTTGGCGTCCTCCCGGAAACGCGCGGGCGAGGCCGCCCAGGCGTCGAGCGCCGCGGTACGCAGCCGGGCGGTCGGGTCGGCCACGGGGTCCAGGGGGTCCAGGGGGTCCACTGAGGCTCCTTGTCGCGGGAGGTGCCGGTCCGCCGCAGCGTATGCGGTCCCCCGCCGCGTCCGCGCGCCGCACCGGCCACCGCGCCCGCGGCGGTGCCCCGGGCGGTGTGCGCGGGGGCGAGGGGCCGGCCGCGCGCGCGGTACGGTCGACTGGTCAACAGCGCACGGCCGTAGGGGATTCGGTGGGCATCGAGAGCGACCAGCTCGTATACGACTACCTGAGCCGCGTCGGCGACATCGCGCAGCAGCGTGCCCTGCCCTCCGGGCAGCGCATGCGGCTGGTCAACGAACTGCGGGCCAGCATCGACAAGGTGCGCGCCGCCGAGGGCGCGCACAGCGTGTCCGCGGTGAAGCAGGTGCTCGCCCGGTTCGGCAGTCCAGGCGACATCGTCGAGGCCGCCAAGCGGGACCCCGCCTCCGCGGTGCCGGAGGTGGCGGTGCAGCCCGGGGAGCCGCCGGGCGGTGGCGGCGGGCTGGCATCGCGGCTGCCCCGGCCGCGGGTCGGCGGGTCCGAGCGGTGGCTGGGGCGGCTGCCCCGGCCACGTGCCGGCGGCGGCGAGGCGGGCGGCAGTCCGGGCGGCCGGGAGCCGGAGCGGGCCGCGCCCGAGGTGCCCGGGACGGCGCCCGGGGACTTCACCCCGCCCGCCGAGCCGCCGCCCACCGCCGCGGCCCCGCCGCACCTCGCGGGCGAGGACGAACTCGACCCCACGCACGCCGATCCCGACTGGTGGCGCGTGGAGCCCGCGCCGTTCGCAGGACCGATGCCCGGCGCCGGCAGCGGCGCCGACAACGTGCCGGGGTTCACCGGCGGCATCGAACTCCCGGAGCTCTTCCAGCGGCCGGACCAGCAGGACGGCGACGAGGAGGAGAAGGGCGCGCAGAAGGGCGGCGGCACCGGCGCCATGGGCCGGGCCGCCCGCGCCGCGAAGGCCGCCAGGGAGGCGAACGCCGCGCGCGCGGCCCGCGCCGCCAAGGCCAAGCAGGCCCGGCGGGAGGCCGCGGAGGCCGGGGAAGAGGAGGCGTACGAGGACGAGGAACCCTCGTCCCCGAGCCGCCGCTCCACGGCCACCCGCGAACTCCTGCGCAGCGCCGGGCTGATGGAGGTGCTGGCGATGGGCGCGCTGCTGGGCGGCGCCGCGCTCGACCAGTGGATGGCGTCGGTCGTCGGCTGGGCCCTGGTGTACACCTCGCGGCGGCTGTCGATGACGGAGAAGAAGTGGGCCGCGCTCGGGGTGCCGGGCACGGTGGGGGCCGCCGGGCTGGTGTGGCTGTGGGGGCGGGCTCAGGAGCGGTGGGGCGAGCCGCTGAAGGAGGGGACCCTGGGGCAGGAGTTCTCGGACATGCTGCCCACGCTGGTCCGGTTGGCGGCGGTCGCCTCGACGCTCTTCCTGCTGTGGCGGGCGCGCCGGCGGCTGCGGAAGTAGGTCCGCGCGTACGGAACGGAGGGGACGCCTGCGGGCGTGGGCCCCGGGGAGAGCGCCGCGACCGTGGGCGCGTCCCCCGGCGAACGGCCGCGGGCCATCCTCCTGTCCTGACGGAATCGGCGGCAGGCAGAATCGAGGGGTGCGTACTCATTCCCCGCCGCCGTCTTTCACGGTCGGCTTCGACCTGGACATGACCCTCATCGACTCCCGGCCGGGGATCAAGGCGGTGTACGAGGCGATCGTCGCCGAGACCGGCGTGTACGTCGACACCGACCTCGTGACCTCCCGCCTCGGCCCGCCGGTGGAGAGCGAGCTGGCGAACTGGTTCCCCGCCGACCGCGTGGCCGCCCTCGGCGACCGCTACCGCGCCCTCTACCCCGACCACGGCATAACCCCCACCGCAGCCCTGCCCGGCGCCGCCGCGGCGATCGCGGCGGTGCAGGCGGCGGGCGGCCGGGCGCTCGTGGTCACCGCCAAGAGCCGGCCGCTGGCGAAGCTGCACATCGACCACCTGGGCCTGGCCCCGGACGCGGTGGTCGGCGGGCTGTGGGCGGACGCGAAGGCGGAGGCGCTCACCGAGTACGGGGCGTCGGCGTACGTCGGCGACCACGTCGGCGACGTCGCGGGGGCGCGGGCGGCGCGGGTGCTGTCGGTGGCGGTGGCCACGGGGCCGTGCCCGGCGGCGGAGCTGCGGGCGGCGGGGGCGGATGTCGTGCTGCCGGACCTGACGGCGTTCCCGGGGTGGCTGGCGGAGCACCGGGCGGGGGCGGCGGGCGGCTGAGGCGCCCGTACGCGAGGGGCCGCCCGCCTCTGCGCCGTCCGCCGGATGTCTGCGCCGCCGCGGCTCCGCGGCAGGGTCCGCGCTACGGCGCCGCCTGCCGGGCCTCGCGCCGGGACGCCGACGCGGAGCGGAAGAGCCCGGCAAGCGCGAGCCCGAAGCCGACGCCCATCAGCATCGACACGAGATACGCGGCCGTCGGCAGCGGGTCCGTTCCGATGAAGAACGGGACGAAAGTGACGAAGGTGCCGAGTGCGCCGACGAGGAAGACGATCGCCCCGGCGCGGACGAGGAGATCCCCGGGGCGGGAGGTTCCGGTGTTCACGCAACCAGGGTAGGCGGCGCGCCCGGAGGCCGGATTGTGCGCTGAGGAAGCACCCGGCGACATCTTGTCACCGGGCGGGGGACCATTAGCCTTGAGGTGGCGGGTCACTGGACCCGCTCTCCTGCTCTTTCACGGCAGCGAGTACGAAAACGAAGACAGGGCGACGACACGTGCCTACCGGCAAAGTCAAGTGGTTCAACAGCGAGAAGGGCTTCGGCTTCCTCTCCCGCGACGACGGCGGTGACGTCTTCGTGCACTCGTCGGTGCTGCCGGACGGGGTGGAGACGCTCCGGCCGGGTCAGCGCGTCGAGTTCGGCGTGGTGGCCGGGCAGCGCGGCGACCAGGCGCTGTCCGTGACGCTGCTGGACCCCACCCCGTCGGTCGCGGCCGCGCAGCGGCGCAAGCCGGACGAGCTGGCGTCGATCGTGCAGGATCTGACGACGCTGCTGGAGAGCGTGACGCAGCAGCTCGAACGCGGCCGGTACCCGGACAAGGCACACGGCCGCAAGATCGCCGGGATGCTCCGGGCCGTCGCCGATCAGCTGGACGTCTGAGGGGGCGGCGGGGACGGACGCGCCGGCGCCTTCGGCCCGTAGCGGCTGCTACGGGAACGCCAGCGCGTCCGGGGCGACGGGCGGCACCAGGCCCTCCGCCGCCGCCCGGGTGAGCAGACCGCGCACGGCCGCATAGCCGTCCTCGCCGAGGTCGGCGGTGAACTCGTTGACGTACAGGCCGATGTGCTGGTCCGCCACCGCGGGGTCCAGCTCCTGCGCGTGCTCCCGCACGTACGCCCGCGACGCCTCCGGGTCCTCCCACGCCATCCGCACCGAGGTGCGGGCGGCGGCGGCGAGCGCGTGCAGCGTGTCCGCGCCGAGGGCGCGGCGGGCGACGATGGCGCCGAGGGGGATGGGCAGGCCGGTGGTGGCCTCCCAGTGCTCGCCCATGTCGGCGAGGCGGTGGAGGCCGTAACCCTGATAGGTGAAGCGGGCCTCGTGAATCACGAGCCCGGCGTCGACCTTGCCGTCGCGGACGGCGGGCATGATCTCGTGGAACGGCATGACGACGACCTCGCCGACCCCGCCCGGCACTTCCGCCGCGGCCCAGAGCCGGAAGAGCAGGTAGGCCGTCGACCGCTCGCTGGGCACGGCGACGGTGCGGCCGGCGAGGTCGGCGGGGCGCTGCGCGCCGGCGGTGAGCACCAGGGGCCCGCAGGCCCGGCCGAGGGCGCCGCCGCAGGGCAGGAGGGCGTAGCGGTCGAGGACGTAGGGGAGGACGGCGTAGGAGACCTTGAGGACGTCGGACTCGCCGCGCTCGGCCATGCCGTTGGTGAGGTGGATGTCGGCGAAGGTGACGTCGAGGGGCGGGGCGCCGGGGACGAGGCCGTGGGCCCAGGCGTGGAAGACGAAGGTGTCGTTGGGGCAGGGGGAGTAGGCGATCCGGAGCGGCTGGTCGCTCGGGGTGCCCGGCGAGGTCATCGGGGCTCCTCTCCGTCGGGTCGAGCGGGGTGGGCGGCCGGGCCGGCGGCGGGATCGGCGGGGGCCACGTCGGCGGCCGGTGCGTCGCCCTCGGCGAGGTCGGGCCGGGCCGCGAGGTCGGGCACGGCGGCGACGTCCGGGAGTTCACCGAAGGCGGGGAGGGCCGCGAAGGCGGCCGTGAGGGCGTTCAGCGCCTCCGGGATGCGCCAGGCGGCGCGGTCGCGGGGGCCCACGGCGTTGGACACCGCGCGGATCTCCAGGACCGGGACGCCGTGCCGGGTGGCGGCCTCGGCGACGCCGAAGCCCTCCATCGCCTCGGCCGCGGCGCGCGGATGGCGGCGGCGCAGCTCGGCGGCGCGCCCGGCGGAGCCGGTGACGGTGGACACGGTCAGCACCGTACCCAGCACCGCGCCGGCCGCCTCCGCCGCGGCCCGCGCCGCGGCCGGCGGCGGCCGGTGGGCGACGGCACCGAAGCCCAGCTCGGTGACGGGCACGAACCCGTCCGGTGTCTCCGCACCCAGGTCGGCGGCCACGATCTCGTCCGCCACGACCACCCCGCCCACGGGGGCGACGCCCGCGAAGCCGCCGCCGATCCCGGCGGCGATGACGAGGTCGTACGGAACGGGCGCCGCGGCCAGCGCGCCGGCGGCCCCCGCGGCGGCGGCAGCGGGCCCCACGCCGCCGATCACGACGTCGTACCCCCGCCCGCCCCGCTCGACGGCCTCGGCCTCGGCGGCAACGGCGACCACCACCAGCACCCGCGCACCGGACACCGCGTCTCCGCCCGGCACCGCACCACTCCCACGCACCCGCCCAAGGGTAGGCCGCCCCGCCGACAGAACACGTCCGCCGCCGGGCTCCCCCGCGCCGCCGCCGGGCATCACCGCCGCCCGGCCGTCAGTACTGCTTCCGCTTCAGGTCGAAGCTCCACGCGCCCTTGTAGTTGCCCTCGTCGTCGATCTCCACGATCCCGACCTTCGCCTTGTCGCTCTGCACCGGCGGCTGCCCCGGCTGGGACTGCGCCTCGAAGAACTGGTCCCCGCTGTACGTCACATACGTGTGCTTGCTCGGCTGCGACGTCACCGGCCGGCCGTCCACGAAGAGCACCCACCCGTTGTCCGCGATCTCCGGCTCCACGCCGATCCTGACCCGGTCGCCGCTGTCCACCGTGATCGACTTCTCCGCGCGCTCCGAGATGCAGGACTCCAGCTCCTCGTTGGAGATGTCCTTGCCGTCGTCGTAGCACTGCGCCTCCGCGCTCGCCGTCCGGTCGTCCACCGTGATCTGCGCCACCGGCGTCGGCTTCTCGCACGCGGACAGGGCGAAGGCGGAGACGACGACGGCACCGAGAGCCACCGCGCCGCGGCGGCTGCGGAGGCCGCGGGCACGGGAGAACACGGTGGTGGCGGGCGCTTTGGTCATGCGGGCAGGCTACCTGCCGGCCCCGGTCAGGCCACGCGCGGGTGCGGCGTGCCGTGCCGGGCCGCGGTGAGCAGCCCTCGTACGGTCGCCGCAAGCCCGACCGCGACGACGGCCGCGCCCGCGGCCATGCCGCCGACCCCGTTCAGCGGCAGCAGGATGCCGATCGCGCCGCCCGCGACCCACGACAACTGGATCACCGTCTCGGAGCGCGCGAACGCCGACGTGCGCACATACTCCGGTACGTCCCGCTGGATCAGCGCGTCCAGCGACAGCTTCGCCAGCGACTGCGCGAACCCCGCCATCGCCGCGACGCAGATCAGCAGCGGCAGCGAGTAGAAGACCGCCGCCAGCACCGTCGTCGTCAGGGCGAGGGTGAGCAGCAGGGCGATCAGCTTCTCCGGTCCGCGCGAGCGCAGCCAGGAGCCGATGACCGAGCCCAGCGCGTTGCCCGTGCCGGCGGCGACCGCCGCCATGCCGAGCGCCAGCTCCGGGCGCAGCCCGCCGGGCGGGTTGTCGCGCAGGAGGAAGGCCAGGAAGAGCGTCATCAGCCCCGACAGCACCCGCAGCGCGGAGTTGGCCTGGAGCGCGTGCAGCACCGAGGGTCCCACGGAGCGCAGCCCCGGCTTCTGCGGCGTCCGCAGCCGGCCCTCCTCGCCCGACGCCAACCGCGCCTTGCCCTCGCCGCGCGCCGAGTCCACCGCGTGCGGCATCCGGAACGCCAGGAAGACGCCGAAGCCGAAGATGACCATCGCCCCGTAGAGCGGGAAGCCGGGGCCGATGAAGTGCAGCAGCCCGCCGACCGGTGCGGCGATGCCGGTGGCGAGCAGCCCGGCGAGCGTCACCCGGCTGTTTGCCTTCACCAGCGAGATGCGCCGCGGCAGCAGCCGCGGCACGACGGCCGAGCGCACCACCCCGTACGACTTGGAGCACACCAGCACCCCGAGGGCCGCCGGATAGAGGCTCAGGTCACCGGTCTTCACCGCCCCCGACAGCACCAGCGCCAGCAGCAGCCGCGCCAGCATCGTGCCGGCCATCGCGGCGCGGCGGCCGTGCGGGATGCGGTCCAGCAGCGGGCCGACGACGGGGGCGAGCACGGCGAAGGGCGCCATCGTGATGGCCAGGTAGAGCGCGACCCGGCCGCGGGCCTCGTCCGTGGGCACGGAGAAGAACACCGTCGACGCCAGCGCGATGGTGATCATCATGTCCCCGGCGGCGTTGACCATGTGCAGCTCCATCAGCCGCCCGAGGCCCGACTCCCCCGCTCCCTGCGCGTCCGTGGCCCGCCGGATCCGCCGCCCCGCGCCGACCACCGGCCGCCGCACGGCACGGCCGACCGCCCGGCCCGCCTGCTGCAGCGGGCCGGCCACGGGAGCCGTCCGGTCTTCGACCACCTCGCCATAGTGCCCGCATGCGGGACCGTAGGGCGAGAACCCGGCGGGGGCGCATGCGGTCATCCGGGGTGCCGCGGGTGGTCCGTACGGGGCACGGGGCAGGCCGGCCGGGGGCGCAGGGGCGCGGCGGGGGCCCATGGCGGCCGGTGGGCGTACGGACCCGGCGCGCGCCAGGTAGGGTGAACGACGCGCCTCTGTGTGTCGTGAGGATACGAGCGTTGACGCGGCCCCCTGTCCGCTCCCTCGGCTCCCCCGCCCGACCGGCCGTCCGTACCGAAAGACTGTGAGCCAGATGAGCCCTGCGAACAGCCCCGCCAAGACGACCGCCGTGCGCGGTGCCGCGGTGCGCAGCCGCGTCACCCCCGACCAGCAGTGCGCCGACGCCGTCGACCTCGCCCGTGCGGCGGCCGAGGAGGCCGCGGGCGCGGAGCAGGTCGGCGAGCACATCGGCGTCACCGCCGACGACACGCGTGTGGTGACCCACCTCTTCGAGTGCCGGCTGCCCGGCTACCGCGGCTGGCGCTGGGCGGTGACCGTTGCGAGGGCGTCCCGCGCGCGGACGGTCACGCTTGACGAAACGGTGCTGCTGCCGGGCCCTGACGCGCTGCTGGCGCCGGAGTGGGTGCCGTGGCATGAGCGGCTGCGCCCCGGCGACCTGGGCCCCGGCGACCTGCTGCCGACGGAGGACCAGGACCTGCGGCTGGAGCCGGGCCTCGCGGTGGGCGACGAGGAGCTGGAGCCGGCCGAGGCCGAGGAGCGGGCCGTGGCCGGCGAGGCCGCCGCGGAGGGCGCGGAAGGCGCCGGGATGGAGGCACGCCCGGTCGCCGCGGCGGCGCCGCCCGGCGGCGTACCGCGGCGTGCGGAGATCGGCGCCCTCGCCGACGAACTCGGCATGACCCGCCACCGGGTGCTCTCCCGCTACGGGCTGCACACCGCCGCGGACCGCTGGGAGGACGAGTACGGCCCCAAGACGCCGATGGCGCAGGCCGCGCCCGCGTCCTGCGTGAGCTGCGGCTTCCTCATGCCGATCGCGGGCTCGCTGCGCCGCGCCTTCGGCGTGTGCGCGAACGAGTTCTCCCCGGCGGACGGCCACGTGGTCTCGCTCGCGTACGGCTGCGGCGGCCACTCGGAGGCGGCGGTGATGCCGAAGCCGATCGAACCGGCACCGCCGGTGCTGGACACGATGGGCGCGGACCCGACCTTCTAGGGCCCGTCCGACCCCCGCCGTACGGTCGCCGCCTCCCGCCGGAGGCGGTGCCGCGCACCGCCAACGCCGGCTCCGTCCGGTGCCGTACGTCCGGCGAGGACTACTGTGGAGCGGATGACGACCGGCAACCCCGCCCGGACCCTCGCCGAGGAGCTCCGCGGCCGACCGGACACCGCGCTGGCCGGGCTGCTCCGCGCCCGGCCCGATCTGCTCACCCCCGTACCGGGCGACCTGACCCAGCTCGCCACCCGCGCCGGCACCCGCGCCTCCGTCGTCCGCGCGCTGGAACGGCTCGACCGGTTCACGCAGCAGACCGCCCAGGCGCTCGCGGTCGCGCCCGACCCGTGCCCGTACGACGTGCTGGCCGGGCTGATGGGCGACGAGCACGACACCGTGGCCGCGCTGCCGCGCGCCGTCGCCGAACTGCGGGCGCAGGCGCTGGTGTGGGGGGACGAACAGCGGCTGCGGCTGGTGCGTACGGCGCGGGAGCTGCTGACGCCGCAGGCGTCCGGGTCGGCCACCGGCCTGGGGCCCGCCGCCGCGGAGGTGGCGACGGGGATGTCGCCGGGGCGACTACAGCAGGTACTGGCGAACGCGGGACTGCCGGCGACACACGACCCCGTCTCGGCCGCGGAGTCGCTGACCGCGCTCTTCTCCGACCCCCGGCGGATGGCGGACCTGCTGGACCAGGCGCCGCCGGAGGCCGTGACGGTACTGGGGCGGCTGACGTGGGGCCCGCCGTACGGCACGGTGTCGGCGCAGCCGCCCGCACACGTGCGGTGGCTGCTGGACCGGGGGCTGCTGCTGCCGACCGCGCCGGGCAGCGTGCTGCTACCGCGCGAGGTGGCGCTGCACCTGTGCGACGGGCGGGCGCACCGCAGCGTGGCGGCGGTGCCGCCGGAGCCGGTGGCGGCCGGGACGTACGGGATGCGGGTCGTCGACGCGACGGCAGCCGGGCAGGCGGCGGTAGCCGTCGAGACGGTCGAGGAACTGCTCGGCCAGTGGGCGACGGCGAGCCCGCCGGTGCTGCGGGCCGGCGGCCTGGCCGTACGGGACCTGAAGCGGACGGCGACAGCGCTGGACGTCGCGGAGCCGCAGGCGGCGTTCTGGGTGGAACTGGCCTACGGGGCCGGGCTGCTGGCCTCGGACGGGGAGACCGACGAGCGGTACGCGCCGACGCCGGCGTACGACGAGTGGCAGGCGCTGCCGGCGGCCGAGCGGTGGGCGGAGCTGGCGGCGGCGTGGCTGGCGGCGACGCGGACGCCGGGGCTGGTCGGCGGCCGGGACGGCAAGGGCCGGGCGCTCTCGGCACTCGGCGAGGGCCTGGACCGCGGCGCGGCACCGGAGGTGCGCCGCGCGGTGCTGGGGCTGCTCGCGGGGCTCCCGGAGGGCACGGCGGCGACGCCGGACTCTGTGGTGGCCCGCCTCCGCTGGGAACGCCCCCCGCGCGGCGGAGGCGCGGCGGAGGGCGAGGAGGAGGACCTGCGCACGCGGCTGGCCCGCTGGACGCTGGAGGAGGCCGAACTCCTGGGCGTCACGGGCCGCGGCGCCCTGGCCACCCACGGCCGCGCCCTGCTGAGCCCCCCGGAAGAGGAGGGCCCACCGCCGGCCGCACCGGAAGCGGACACCGCCGACGCCGCACCCCCACCTCCCCCACGCACCCGCCCAAGGGTAGGCCGCCCCTCCGACAATCACCCCGCTCCACCCCTCGCCACCAGCACCGACGCCCCCGCCACACCCGCCACCGGCGCCACGCCCGCCGCCGGCGCCACGCCCGCCGCCGGACTCCCCACCGAAGCCCCGCGGCACCCCGCCCCCGCCACCCCCGCGGAAGCCCGCGCCGCCGCCCTCCGGGCCGCCCGCGCGCTCGCGCCGCTCCTCCCCCCGCCCGTCGACCACGTGCTCCTCCAGGCGGACCTCACCGCCATCGCCCCCGGCCCCCTCAAGCGCGAACTCGCCGCCGTGCTCGGCGTGCTCGCCGAGGTCGAGTCCAAGGGCGGCGCCACCGTCTACCGCTTCACGCAGAGCTCCGTACGCCGCGCCCTCGACGCCGGGCGGTCCGCCGCCGAGCTGCACGACTTCCTCACCGCCCACTCCCGCACCCCCGTGCCGCAGCCGCTCAGCTACCTCATCGACGACGTCGCCCGCAAGCACGGCCGGCTGCGGATCGGCGCCGCCGGCGCGTATCTGCGCTGCGACGACGACGCGCTCCTCGCCGAGATCGTCGCCGACCGGCGCGCCGCGGAACTGCGGCTGCGCCACCTCGCGCCCACCGTCCTCGTCTCCCCCACCCCGCCCGACGTGCTGCTGGCCCGGCTCCGCGAGATGGGCTACGCCCCCGCCGCCGAGTCGCCCGACGGCGCCGTCCTCGTCGCCCGCGCCGCCGCCCACCGCACCCCGCCCCGTACGCCGCCCGCGCCCGTCCCCGACGGCCCGCCCGCCCCGGACACCGCCCTCCTCGCGGCGGCCGTCCGCGCCGTACGGGCCGGAGACCGCGCCGCCACCGCCCCCCTCCGCGCCCCCCAGACCCCGCAGGACCCCCGGGCCGCGGAAACCCCGCGGGCCCCGGACGCACCCCAGACGCAAGCCCCCGGCGGCCTCCCCCGCACCCCCTCCGCCGAGACCCTCGCCGTCCTCCAGGCCGCCGTCCTCGGCAACGCCGCCGTCTGGATCGGCTACGTCAACGCCGACGGCGCCGCCAGCCAGCGCGTCATCGCCCCCGTCCGCGTCGAAGGCGGCTACGTCACCGCGTACGACCACACCGCCGACGAGGTACGCAGCTACCCCCTCCACCGCATCACCGGCGCCGCGGAACTCGCCGACGATCCCACCTGAAGCACCGCGCGGCAGCACCCGGGCGTGCCTTGACCCTCACACCGTGTCAGCCCCTCCACTGGAGTACGTCATGTTCACCATCGGAGAGTTCGCCCGCCACGGCCGCGTCTCGGTCCGCATGCTGCGCCACTACGACGCCCTCGGCCTGCTGCGCCCCGCCCGCGTCGACCCGCACAGCGGCTACCGCAGCTACGAGGCCGCCCAGCTCAGCCGCCTCAACCGCGTCGTCGCGCTCAGGGACCTCGGCTTCAGCCTCGGCCAGATCGGTTCGATACTGGACGAGAAGCCGACCGCCGAGGAGCTGCGCGGCATGCTGCGGCTGCGCCGCGCGGAGCTGGAGACCGCCGCCGCGGACGCGGTACGGCGGCTCGCCGGGGTGGAGGCGCGGCTCCGTACGATCGAGAGCGAGGGCCGCATGTCCGCCACCGACGTCGTCCTGAAGTCCGTCCCCGCCGTCCGGGTCGCCGAGCTGAGCGGCAGCGCCGCGAGCTTCGAGCCCGCCGACATCGGTCCGGTGATCCAGCCGCTCTACGACGAGCTGTGCCGCCGCCTCGACGCCGCGGGGGTCACGGTCACGGGCCCCGGCGTCGCCTGGTACGAGGACGCGCCCGACGGCACCCTCACCGTCCACGCGGGGCTCCAGGTCGGCGTCGAGCCCTCGCCGGCGTACGACTTCACGGTCACCGACCTCCCGCCGCTCGGCACCGCGGCCACCGTCGTCCACCACGGCGACATGGACGCCGTGCTGCCGACCGTCCAGGCCCTCGGCGCCTGGATCGACGAGAACGGCTACCGCTCCACCGGCTACGCCCGCGAGCTGTACCTCGAAGTCCCCGAGTCCCACGCCGACTGGGTCACCGAACTCCAGGAACCGGTCACCCCCGCCTGACGCCCGCCGGCCCGGCACCCGCCACGCCCGGACGGCGCCCCACCCCGTCCGGGCCACGCACCGCCCCGTACTCCCGTACCGCGATCCGCGCCAGCTTCGTCAGCATCATCCCGTTGCGGACCGCGACCAGGTAGTCCACCGGCAGCCCGTGCATCCTCGTCCCCGGTCCGCGCAGGGGGTGCCGGTCCAGGAAGAAGAGCGTGTTCCCGCCCCACGGCTCCAGCCGCATCGCAGACCCGCTCGGGGGGTCGGAATCAGACGGCGGCTGCGTGCCACGGCCGGCCTCCTTCGACGTCGTCCCGGCGGTCGTCCGCGTGGCCGGTCACGGAGGAGGCGTCGCCGCCGATTCTCCGTAGGCTGAGATCAGGACCAGTCGGACCCGAGAAAGGTACTGCTATGGCGGACGCGAAGAAGGCAGCCACGGCCGACGGCGGCGAGTCCGGCGAAGGCTTCACCGAGGCGGAGATCGCGGCCATGAAGGAGCGCGCCAAGGAGATCAGGAAGACCAGGCGCGGCGGCCCCAGGGCCGACCCGGTGGCAGAGCTGCTGGAGAAGATCGCCGAGATGCCCGAGTCCGACCGGGTCCTCGCCGGGAGGCTGCACACCCTCATCACCGAAGCGGCTCCCGATCTGTCGCCGCGGCTCTGGTACGGGATGCCCGCGTACGCCGCCGGCGCCAGGAACGGCAAGGGCGGAAAGATCGTCTGCTTCGTGCAGGCCGCGGAGAAGTTCGGCTCGCGCTACCTCACCCTCGGCTTCAACGACGCCGCCCACCTCGACGACGGCACCATGTGGCCCACCTCCTTCGCCCTTACCGACCTGACGCCCGCCCACGAGAAGACCGTCACCGAACTGGTGAAGAAGGCCATGAGCTGAGGCCCGGCCCCCCGCCCGTCCGGCCGCCCGTGGCCCGTGGCACAGGCCGCCGGCGCGCGCCGCACGGTGTCGCCGCCGCGAGGTAGACTTCCCTGTTTCCCGCGTATCCCCCGGGCCCCGGGGGTCCCCGGACCGGGCGCGGCAGCAGCGGCAGCAGTGGGAGGAGGTCCGCATGTCCTGCCTGATCGTGCAGTCGGACAAGACGCTCCTGCTGGAAGTGGACCACGAGCTGGCGGGGGAGTGCCGGCGCGCCATCGCGCCCTTCGCCGAGCTGGAGCGCGCCCCCGAGCACATCCACACCTACCGCGTCACCCCCCTCGGCCTGTGGAACGCGCGCGCCGCGGGACACGACGCCGAGCAGGTCGTCGACGCCCTCGTCACCTACTCCCGCTACCCCGTGCCGCACGCGCTCCTCGTCGACATCGCCGAGACCATGGCGCGCTACGGGCGGCTGACCCTCACCAAGGACCCCGCCCACGGCCTCGTGCTGTCCACCACCGACCGGCCGGTGCTGGAGGAGATCCTGCGGTCCAAGCGGATCCAGCCCCTGGTCGGCGCCCGGCTCGACGACGACACCGTCGCCGTCCACCCCTCCGAGCGCGGGCAGATCAAGCAGGCGCTGCTGAAGCTCGGCTGGCCCGCCGAGGACCTCGCGGGGTACGTGGACGGGGAAGCCCACCCCATCGCGCTGGTCGAGGAGGGCTGGGGGCTGCGCCCGTACCAGAAACAGGCCGTCGAGGGCTTCTGGCACGGCGGCTCCGGCGTCGTCGTGCTGCCCTGCGGGGCCGGCAAGACCCTCGTCGGCGCCGGGGCCATGGCCGAGGCGCAGGCCACCACGCTGATCCTCGTCACGAACACCGTCGCCGCCCGGCAGTGGAAGAGCGAACTGCTGCGCCGCACGTCGCTCACCGAGCACGAGATCGGCGAGTACAGCGGCGCCCGCAAGGAGATCCGGCCCGTCACGATCGCCACGTACCAGGTGCTGACCACCCGCCGCAAAGGCGTCTACCCGCACCTGGAGCTCTTCGACTCCCGCGACTGGGGCCTCATCGTCTACGACGAGGTGCACCTGCTGCCCGCGCCCGTCTTCAAGTTCACCGCCGACCTCCAGGCCCGCCGCCGGCTCGGGCTCACGGCCACGCTCGTACGCGAGGACGGCCGCGAGTCCGACGTCTTCTCGCTCATCGGCCCCAAGCGCTTCGACGCCCCGTGGAAGGAGATCGAGGCGCAGGGCTACATCGCGCCCGCCGACTGCGTCGAGGTGCGGGTGAACCTCACCGACGCCGAACGGCTCGCCTACGCCACCGCGGAGGCCGAGGAGAAGTACCGCTTCTGCGCCACGACCGACACCAAGCGCAAGATCGCCGAAGCGCTCGTCGCCCGGCACACGGGCGAACAGACGCTCGTCATCGGCCAGTACATCGACCAGCTCGACGAGCTGGGCGAGCACCTCGACGCGCCCGTCATCAAGGGCGAGACGACCAACGCCCGGCGGGAGAAGCTCTTCGACGCCTTCCGCAGCGGCGAGATAAGCGTCCTCGTGGTGTCGAAAGTCGCGAACTTCTCCGTCGACCTGCCGGAGGCGACGGTCGCCATCCAGGTCTCCGGCACCTTCGGCTCCCGGCAGGAGGAGGCGCAGCGGCTCGGCCGCGTGCTGCGGCCCAAGGAAGACGGGCACGAGGCACGGTTCTACTCGCTCGTCGCCCGCGACACCATCGACCAGGACTTCGCCGCCCACCGGCAGCGGTTCCTCGCCGAGCAGGGGTACGCGTACCGGATCGTGGACGCGGACGACGTCCTCGCCGGCGACGACGCCTGACGGCGGGCATCGACCGCCTTCCCGCCCTACGCGGTGGGCGTACGCGGCCGGGAGTCACCCCGCAGGCCGCCGCCGTCAGGCCGTCGTGTACCCGTACGCCAGCATCGCGTACGTCACCGCCGGCACCGCCAGCATCCCCAGCACCAGCGCCACCCCCCGCCGCTCCCGCCCCGTCTCCGCCAGCCGCCGCCCCACCGACTGCGCGACCGCGCCCGCCACCAGCAGCGTCAGCACCCCCAGGCCCAGCCCCGCCGCCGAGGCGGCGCTCATCTCCTGGATGCGGTCGCACGGGCCCGTGTGGTCCGGCGGCCCGCAGTACTCCCTCTCGCCGCGGAAGAGCGGGATCATCAGCGCCATCAACGCCGCGGGCAACGCCCCCAGCGCGTACGCCATCTGCCCCAGCGTCGTCGTCACGCCCACCCACGGCGGGCGGCTCAGCAGCGGCGGCTCCCCCAGTGACATCCGTATCCCCCTTTGGACACACCTGCTGCCCCAAGGAGACGTGCCGAACGGAGAAGGGGTTCCCACGGCCCGGCCCCTCCCCCCGCGGTGGGGCCGGGGCCGCGGGAAGCGCGGCGGGCCGGGGACGGTGCCCCGGCCCGGAGAACCGGGCGGGCGTATCCGTCAGGCGTAGAACGCCGGGCGCTCCACGAGGTCCACGTCCACCACCGCGCCCGTCCGCTGCGCCTCGACCGTCGCCGCCGCGACCGCCGTGGCGGCGTAACCGTCCCAGGCGCTCGGGCCCGTGGCCGCGCCCGCGGCCACCGAGTCGACCCACGCCTGCACCTCCACGTCGAACGCCTCCGCGAAGCGCCCGCCCCACTCCTGGTCGATCTCCGTGCCCACCCGCGCCGCCGCACGCACCTGGGCGCGCGCCGGGTCCGGCAGCCGGATCAGGCCCGTCTCGCCGACCGTCTCGCACTGGATGTCGTACCCGTACTGGCAGTTGACGAAGACCTCCAGGTCGATACGGACCCCGCCGGCCGTCTCGAAGAGCATGAACTGCGGGTCCCGCAGGTGCGGGAACCGGCGCTCCGTGGCGCGCCCCAGGATGACCTGCGCCGACACGATCTCGTCGTCCAGCAGCCAGCGGGCCGCGTCGATCTCGTGCACGCCCGTGTCCTGCGCCGCCATCTCGGTCGTGTACCGCTCGGGCGCCGACCGGTTGCGGTGCGCGCAGTGCATCATCAGCGGCCGGCCGATGCCGCCGTCGGCGATGACGCGCTTCAGCTCCCGGTAGCCCGGGTCGTAGCGGCGCATGAACCCGACCTGCACCAGCCGCCGCCCGAACGCCTCCTCCGCGGCCAGCACGCGCAGCGCGTCCTCCGCCGTGGTCGCCAGCGGCTTCTCGCAGAGCACCGGCTTGCCCGCGGCGATCGCGGCCAGCACGTGCTCGGCGTGCGCGGCGTGCCAGGACGACACCAGCACCGCGTCCACGTCGTCCGCGGCGATCAGCGAGCCCGCGATGTCGGCGGCGTCGGCGACCCGCGCACCGCCCGCCTCCGCCGCCGCCTTCTCCGCCAGCGCCGCGTCGATGTCGGCGACGGCGCTCACGCGGGCACCGCTGATGACGCGGCTGATGCGCTCGATGTGCTCGCGGCCGATGGCGCCGGTGCCGACGACTCCGATGCGTACGGTCATGACTTCTTGCTCCTCGGTACTGGTTCTCAGCGGGCCTTTTCAGCGGGGGCGGCGCGTGCCGCTCAGGCCGACACCCGCCAGGTAGTCGCGGGTCCGGACCGCGATCGGCAGCGGCACGTCGGGCTCGCACGGCCACAGGTCCTGCTCGACGACCACGAACAGCTCCGCGTCCAGCCCCGACAGCGCCTCGACGATGTCCCCCGGGTTCGGCACGCCCGCGGGCGGCTCCACGGCCACGCCGCGGCTGACCGCCTCGCTGAACGACAGGTTCTCGGCCCGGACCTGCTCGATGATCACCGGGTCCATCTGCTTGATGTGGACGTAGCCGATGCGCTCGGCGTAGCGGCGGATGAGGTCGAGGTTGTCGCCACCGCCGTACGCGACGTGGCCGGTGTCCAGGCAGAGGTTGGCGTAGCGGGAGTCGGTGGCGTTCAGGAAGCGCTCGATCTCCGGCTGCGTCTGGATGTGGCTGTCGGCGTGCGGGTGGACGACCAGGCGGACGTCGTAGTCGTCCAGGAGGATCCTGCCCAGGTCGTCGGCGGCCTTGCCGAGCGCCGTCCACTGCGCGGCCGTCAGCTCCGGCGGCTCGGTGAAGTCACCGGTCTTCTCGTCGCGGTACAGCGGCGGGATGAGCACGAGGTGGTGGGCGCCGGTGGCGGCGGTCAGCTCGGCGACGCGGCGGACGTCGGCCAGCGTCTCGTCCCACTCGGCGGGGCGGTGCAGGGCGCCGAAGATCGTGCCGCCGGAGACCTGGAGGCCGCGCTCGGCGAGTTCGCCGGCGAGGCGCTGCGGGTCGGTGGGCAGGTAGCCGTACGGGCCCAGCTCCAGCCACTTGTAGCCGGTCCCGGCCAGCTCGTCGAGGAAGCGGGTGTACGGGACCTGGTGCTCCTCCTCGGGGAACCAGACCCCCCAGGAGCAGGGGGCGGAGCCCAGGCACAGGTTGCCGGCGGCGGGGCGCGGGGCTCCGGGTGCGTTCGTCATGAGGGTGCGGCCTCTCGGTGGTCGTGGCTCGTAACGGGCTGCGGGGCGGGTCAGTTGGCGGTCGGGAACGCGAACGCCGCGCCGCGGGCCGCCGGGTTGCCGCCTGCCGGCCAGCGGGTCGTGACGACCTTCGGGCGGGTGTAGAAGCGCACGCCCTCCGGGCCGTGCACGGGGCTGTCGCCGATGAGCGAGTCCTTCCAGCCGCCGAAGGAGTACGCGGCCATCGGCACCGGCACCGGCACGTTGATGCCGACCATCCCGACGTGCACCCCGCGCTGGAAGCGCCGGGCCGCGCCGCCGTCGCCGGTGAAGAGCGCGGTGCCGTTGCCGTACGGGTTGGCGTTGATGAGCGCGATCGCCTCGTCCAGGGTGGCGACGCGGATCACCGCGAGCACCGGGCCGAAGATCTCCGTGCGGTACGCGTCCATCGCCGCGCTGACGTGGTCCAGCAGCGTCGGTCCGGTGAAGAACCCCTCCTCGTGCCCGGCGACCTTCAGGTCCCGGCCGTCGACCACGACCGTCGCGCCCTGCGCCGCCGCCGAGGCGACGGCCCCGCTGACGCGCTCCTGTGCGGCGCGGGTGACGAGCGGGCCCATCTCGCTGGCCGGGTCGTCGCCGGGGCCGACGCGCACCGCGCGCGCCTTCCGCTCCAGCACCTCGACCAGCGGATCCGCCGCGTCCCCGACCGCGACGGCGACGGAGATCGCCATGCAGCGCTCGCCCGCGGAGCCGTAGGCGGCGGCGACGAGCTGGTCGGAGGCGTACTCCAGGTCCGCGTCCGGCAGCACGACGGCGTGGTTCTTCGCGCCGCCGAGCGCCTGGACGCGCTTGCCCGCGGCGGTGCCGCGCTCGTGCACGTACGTGGCGATGGGCGTGGAGCCGACGAAGGAGACGGCGGCGATGCCGGGGTGGTCGAGGAGGGCGTCGACGGCGGTCTTGTCGCCGTGGACGACGTTGAAGACGCCGTCGGGCAGCCCGGCGTCCGCGTAGAGCCGGGCGATCAGGTTGGAGGCGGACGGGTCGCGCTCGCTGGGCTTGAGCACGAAGGTGTTGCCGGTGGCGATGGCGATGGGGTGCATCCACAGGGGCACCATCGCGGGGAAGTTGAACGGGGTGATGCCCGCGCAGACGCCCAGCGGCTCACGGAAGGAGAGGACGTCGACGCCGCGCGAGTACTGGTCGGAGTAGCCGCCCTTGAGGGCGTCGGCTATCCCGCAGGCGTACTCGACGACCTCCCGGCCGCGGACGATCTCGCCGCGGGCGTCGGAGATGATCTTGCCGTGCTGGGCGGAGATGACGCGGGCCAGCTCGTCCTCGTGCCGGACCAGCAGCTCGCGGAAGGCGAACATGACGCGCATCCGCTGGGAGAGCGAGCTGTCGCGCCAGGTGTCGTACGCCTTGGCGGCGGCGTTCACCGCGGCGTCGACGTCGGCGGCCTCGGCGAGCAGGACGCGGGCCTGCTCGCGGCCGGTAGCGGGGTCGTAGACGGGGGCGGTGCGGGAGGCAGCCGAAACGGACGCGGCGGCGCCGCCGGCGATCCAGTGCTCGATCGTGTGCATGAGGGTCTCGCTTAACTTGCCGGGGAAGTACGGGGGTTGCTGAGCTGTCAGAGGTACGGGCGTTGGGCGCGCTTGCCGTCGCGGTACTCCTCGTACGCCTTGCGCGTGGACTCCAGCTCGGAGACCTCGCTGACCGGCACGTCCCACCACGCGGAACTCGGCGGGTTGGGCCCGGTCAGGTCGGTGACGACGTGCACCACCGTGGTGCGCTCCGCCTCCTTGGCCCGGACGAAGGCGTCCCGGAACTCCGCCACCGTCGTCGCCCGCAGCACGTCCGCGCCGAGGCTCGCCGCGTTCGCCGCCAGGTCCACCGGCAGCGGCCCGCCGTCCAGCTCGCCGGTGTCGGGGTTGCGTCCCGCGTACCGGGTGCCGAAGCGCTGCGAGCCGAGCGACTCCGACAGCGCGCCGATGGACGCGAAGCCGCCGTTGTCGACGAGGACGACGATCAGCTTCAGCCCCTCGGAGACCGCCGTGACGATCTCCTGGGAGAGCATCAGGTACGAGCCGTCGCCGACGAGGACGACGACCTCGCGCTCGGGGGCGGCGAGCTTCACGCCGAGTCCCGCGGCGATCTCGTAGCCCATGGTGGAGTAGGCGTATTCGACGTGGTACGCCTTCGGGTCCCGGGCCCGCCAGAGGGCCTGGAGGTCGCCGGGCATGGAGCCGGCGGCGTTGATGACGACGTCGCCGTCGCCGGCCAGGTCGTTGACGGCGCCGAGGATCTCCGTCTGCGCGGGCGGCGTGCCGTGGCCGCGCTCGGGGTGGTAGACGGCGTCGGTGGTGCGGCGCCAGGCGTCGGCGAGTTCGCGTACGCGCGCCCGGTGGGCGTCGTCGGCCTGCCAGTCGGCGAGTGCGGCGTCGAGCGCTTCGAGGCCCGCGCGGGCGTCCGCGACCAGCGGCTCGGCGGCGTGCTTGACGGCGTCGAGGCGGGCGACGTTGAGGTTGACGAACGCCACGTCGGGGCGGGCGAAGACGGTGCGGCTCGCGGTGGTGAAGTCGCTGTAGCGGGTGCCGACGCCGAGGACCACGTCGGCCTCGGCGGCCAGCGCGTTGGCGGCGGCGGTGCCGGTGGAGCCGAGCGCGCCGACGGCGCAGGGGTGGTCCCAGGGCACGGCGCCCTTGCCGGCGTGGGTGTCGGCGACGGGGATGCCGGTGCGGAGCGCGAAGGCCCGCAGTTCCTCCCACGCCTCGGAGTACACCGCGCCGCCGCCGGCGACGAGCAGCGGCCGGCGGGCGCCGCGGAGCAGCGCGACGGCGCGGGCCAGCGCCGCGGGTTCGGGTGCGGGGCGGGGCACGTGCCAGACGCGGCGGCGCAGGAACGCCACGGGCCAGTCGTACGCCTCGGCCTGCACGTCCTGCGGCAGCGCGAGGGTGACCGCGCCGGTCTCGGCGGGGTCGGTGAGCACCCGCATCGCGGCGAGTGCGGCGGGGATGAGCTGCTCGGGCCGGTCGACGCGGTCGAAGTAGGCGGAGACGGGGCGGAGCGCGTCGTTGACGGTCACGTCGCCGTTGCGCGGGTCCTCGAGTTGCTGGAGCACGGGGTCGGCGGCGCGGGTGGCGAAGACGTCGCCGGGGAGGAGGAGGACCGGCAGGCGGTTGGTGGTGGCGAGGGCGGCACCGGTGACCATGTTGGTGGCGCCGGGGCCGATGGAGGAGGTGCAGGCGTAGGTCTGGAGGCGGCCCGCCATCTTGGCGTACGCGGTGGCCGAGTGGACCATGGCCTGCTCGTTCCGCGCCAGGTGGTACGGGAGGTCCGCTTCTCCGGTACGGGCGGCCTGGAGCAGCGCCTGGCCGACGCCGGCGACGTTGCCGTGGCCGAAGATGCCCCACATGCCGGGGATGAGCCGGCGTTCGACGCCGTCGCGTTCGCTGTACTGGTTGGCCAGGAAGCGCACCAGCGCCTGGGCGGTGGTGAGCCTGACGGTCTCCATGTGCTCCGTGGTCGTCGCGTCGCTCATCGCGTCCCTCCTCCGAACGGCAGCCTCGGGTCGGTGTCCTGGTCGTCCCAGGTGCTGCGGATCCAGCCGTGTGCCGGGTCGTCGCAGATGAGCCAGGCCCGTTCGGCACCGGGGCCGGCCATGACGTTCAGGTAGTAGAGGTCGTAGCCGGGGACGGCCATGGAGGGGCCGTGCCAGCCGTGCGGGATGAGCACGGTGTCGCCGCTGCGTACCTCGGCGAGCACGTCCAGCGGGCGGTCCGCGGTGCCGTAGACGCGCTGGTAGGCCATGCCGGGGCCGCCGTGGGGGCCTTCGGCGACCTCGAAGTAGTAGATCTCCTCCAGCTCGCTCTCCTCGCCGGGGCGCGCCTCGTCGTGCTTGTGCGGCGGGTAGGAGGACCAGTTGCCGCCGGGGGTGAGGACCTCGCAGACGAGGAGCCGGTCGGCGTCGAAGGTCTGGGGGAGGCAGTAGTTGTGGACCTGGCGGCTGCAGGTGCCGGCGCCGCGGAGTTCGACGGGTACGCCGGCGGCCGGCCCGTAGCGTACGGGCAGGCGCCGTTCGCAGCGGGCGGAGGGGAGCGCGAAGCGGCCGCCGCCGGGGCTGCTGATGCGGACGTCGGTGTCGCGGGGGACGTAGGCGAAGTCGGTGGGGTCGCCGAAGACGCCGGCGCGGCCGGTGAGGTCGAGGCGCGTGCCGTCGGCTTCGACGGTGCAGCCGCCGGCCAGGGGGAGGACGAGGTGCTCGGCGTCGCCGGTGGCGAGGGTGTGGCTCCGGCCGGGGGCGAGTTCGAGGATGCGCAGGCCGGAGTAGCCCCAGCCGGCGGTCGTGGGGGTGATGGCGGTGCGGTACGGGCCGGAGGCGGCGGCGCCGCCGGGGACGTACAGCCTGTCGTCGGTCTCGTCGGTGTGGGTCACAGCAGGCTCACCGCCCGGTCGACGGCCCCGCTGACGTCGCCGTCGGCGGGGTAGAGCAGCGAGCGGCCCACGACGAGCCCCTGCACGCCGGGCAGCCGCAGCGCGCCGCGCCAGGCGTCGAAGACGGCGCGCTGTCCTTCGGCGCCGCCGGTGTCGCCGCCGAGGAGGAGCACGGGCAGGGTGGTGGCGGCGACGACGCGCTCCATGTCGGGGACGACGGGCAGCTTGAGCCAGGTGTAGGCGCTGCGCCGGCCGAGTCCCGAGGCGATCGAGACGGAGGTGACGACGGCGTCGGGGGAGAGGTCGTTGCGTACGCGGCCGTCCTGCCAGCGGGAGAGGAAGGGCTCGACCATGGCGATGAGCCGCCGGTCGGCGAGGGCGTCGACGGCGCGGGCGCTGGATTCGAGGGTGGCCGCGGTGGCGGGGTCGTCGAGGGCGATGCGGGTGAGCATCTTGCCGCCGTCGAAGCCCATGGCGGCGATGGTCTCCGCGTCGTAGCCGGTGAAGCGGTCGTCTATCTCGAAGGAGGAGCCGGCGAGGCCGCCCCGGTTCATGGAGCCGAAGACGGACTTGCCGTCGAGGACGCCGAGGAGGAGGAGGTCTTCGAGGATGTCGGCGGTGGCGAGGACGCCGGTGACGCCGGGGCGTTCGAGGGCGAGGCAGAGCCGTTCGAGGAGGAGCCCGCGGTCGGCCATGGCGTGGGCGTCGCCGCCGACGGCGTTGGCGCCGCGTGCGGGGTGGTCGGCGGCGATGATCATGGCCCGGCCCGGGTCGCCGTCGCCGAGGGGCGAGGCCGCGGGGCGGCGGGCCGCTGCCGCGGCGGCGATGGCCTCGGGGTGGTGGACGCGGGTGGCGGTGAGGTCGCCGGTCTTGTCAACGGTCATGCCTGGGTCTCCGGGGAGTGGGCGCGTACGCGCGTGGGTGCGGTCGTGGCTGCGGTGCGGACTTCGATCGTCGCACTGCTCGACCGTGAACGCCGCGTACGCTGCGTGCGCGTGCTGTCACTGGGGCTGCCTGCCCTGGGGCGGGTGCGTCGGGGAGGCGGGGGGCGTGGGGGGCGGGGTGGGGTCACGCCCGGGTCTCCGCCGCGCGCAGCCTGGCCTCCACCTGTGCCGCCGTGGGCATCGCGTCGGAGCACGCGAGTTCACCCGCCACGTGGGCTCCGGCGGCGTTGGCGAAGGCGATGGTGCGGTCCAGTTGCCAGCCTTCCAGCATGCCGTGGATGAGGGCGCCGCCGAAGGCGTCGCCGGCGCCGAGGCCGTTGACGACCTCGACGGGCACGGGGGGTACTTCCGCTTCCGCGCCGTCGCGGTGGACGGCGAGGACGCCGCGGGGGCCCTGTTTGACGACGGCGAGTTCGACGCCCGTCGCCAGCAGGGCCCGCGCGGCGGCGCGCGGTTCCCGCTCCCCCGTCGCGACCGCGCACTCCTCCAGGTTGCCGACGGCGACCGTGGCGTGGGCCAGCGCCTGCCGGTACAGCCCGCGGGCGAGTCCGTCTGCGGACGCGCCCGCCCCCTCGGGCCAGAACATGGGGCGCCAGTCGAGGTCGAAGACGGTGTGTGCCGTCCGGCCCCGGGCTTCGAGCGCCGCGAGCGTCGCGGTCCTGGAGGGTTCTTCGCTCAGTCCGGTGCCGGTCATCCAGAAGACGCGGGCGGCCCGTACGGCGTCCATGTCCAGCTCGTCCACCGCGAGGTCCAGGTCCGGTGCCTTGGGGTAGCGGTAGAAGTAGAGCGGGAAGTCGTCCGGCGGGAAGATCTCGCAGAACGTGACGGGTGTGGGCAGTGCCGGTGAGGTGCCGACGAAGTCGGTGCCGACCCCGTATCCGCGCAGCGCGTCGCGGATGAAGGTGCCGAAGGGGTCGGCGCCCGTCTTCGTGATCACCGCCGCGCCGTGCCCGTAGCGGGCGGCGGCGACGGCGACGTTGGTGGCGCTCCCGCCGAGGTATTTGCCGAAGGTGCTGACCTCCGCGAGGCCGACGCCGGTCTGGAGCGGATAGATGTCCACTCCGACGCGCCCCATGGTCACCACGTCGTACGGCTTCGGCTTCGGCACTGCCACTCCCAACTCTCTTACTCCTTCACTGCTCCGGTGAGCATTCCCTCGATGAACCGCCGCTGCAGCGCTATGTAGACGACCACGACGGGCAGTGCGATGAGCACGGCCGCGGCGGCGAGCAGCGAGGTGTCGGAGGTCTGCTGTCCCTGGAAGAAGGCCAGTCCCAGCGGTACGGTGCGCAGTCCTTCTTCACTGATCATGACCAGCGCCATGAGGAACTCGTTCCAGGTCCACATGAAGGTGATGACGATCATGGTGGTGATCGCCGGCCGCCCCATGGGGACGAGGATCCGCCACAGCGTCGTGAAGCTGTTCGCGCCGTCGACGCGGGCCGCTTCCATGACGGATTGTGCGCTGTTGCGGAAGTAGGTCCGCATCCAGAACACGCCGAACGCGAGGGACTGCGCGGTCTGCGGCAGGATCAGCGCCCAGTACGTGTCGGTGATCTCGTAGTGCCGCAGGTCGAAGTAGAGCGGTACGACCAGCGCTTCCTGCGGCAGCGTGAGGCCGATGACGAACACGTAGAAGAGGACGTTGGAGCCGGGGAAGCGCATCACCCCGAAGGCGTACGCGGCCAGGATCGACAGGACGGTCGCGACGGTGACCACGACCACGGCCACCAGGATCGAGTTTCCGAGGTACTTGCCGAAGTTGCCCTGGCTCCAGGCGTCGGAGAAGTTGCTCCAGCTCAGGCCGGACTCGGGCAGCGAGAAGCCGGTGTTGAGCGAGCCCTTCTCGCCGAACGCGGTCGACAGGATGCCGATGACGGGCGTCAGGGAGATGACGGCGAAGATCGACAGGATGCCGTACGTGAAGGTGCGTTCGATCTTGGTGCTCATGAGCGCCGCCCTTCGACGAGCCGGGAGACCGTGACGGTCAGGGTGAAGATCAGCACGGTGAGCGCGACGCCCACGGCGGCGGCGGAACCGACCTGGTTCAGCTCGAAGGCGCGGTGGTAGACCTCGTACGCCGGTACGGAGGTGGCCTCGCCGGGCCCGCCGCTCGTCATGACGTAGATGAGGTCGAAGTTGCGCAGTCCGGCGACGATCGTCAGGGTCAGCGCGACGGCTATCTCGGCGCGCAGCGCCGGCAGCGTGACGGCGAAGAACTCGCGGAACGCGCCCGCGCCGTCCAGCCGTGCGGCCTCGTACAGCTCCTTGGGGATGCGCTGGGCACCCGCGAGGAAGAGGACGAGACAGAGACCGGTCATGACCCAGGTGCCGACGATGCCGACGGCGGGCAGCGCCCAGTCGTAGTCGCCGAGCCAGGGCCGGGCCAGGGAGTCCAGGCCCACGGCGCGCAGGACGTCGTTGAGGAGCCCGTCGGGCGCGAGGATGGACTGCCACGCGACGCCGACGACGACCATCGCCAGCACCTGCGGCAGGAACAGCACGGTGCGGAAGAACGTCATGCCGCGTATGCGTATGCGCGACATGGCGGCCGCGAGCAGCAGGCCGATGCAGACAGGGAGCAGCGAGTAGAAGATCAGCAGCACGAGTGCGTGCCCGAAGGGGGCGCGCAGCGACGGGTCGGTGAATATGTCGGAGTAATTGGAGAACCCGGCGGAGGTGGCCCGGGTGAGGCCGTCCCAGTGGAGGAACGACAGCCAGACGGACTGCCCGAAGGGGACGAGCAGGAAGAGCGCGTAGATGACGAGCGCGGGCAGGACGTACAGGTATCCGACCGCGCGTGGTTCGCCCGGCGCGCGGCGGCCGTAGCCGGCGGTGAGGGACTTCATCACGACCCCGCAGGCTCGGAGCCGGCGCCGTCGCCGCGCTGCTTCTCCATGAACGGCCCGTAGTCGTCCTGGAGCTTCTTCGCGAAGCCGTCGGGCGACGTCTTGCCGGCGATGAGGTCCTGGAGTCCCGCGGAGACGGTGTCGTAGAACGTCGGCGTCGAGTAGTCCAGGTACGGGACGAGAGCGTCGTCGGCGTTGAGCCGCTTCCAGGCGGCGATCATCTGGCCGTCGGGGCTGTCGGGGTCGACTTCGTCGGCCGCCTTGCCGGGTACGGCCGGCAGGACGCCGTTCTCCGTCATGACGTCCGCGGCGTGCTCGTCGGTGATGAAGTCGAGGTACGCGGCGGCGACGTCGGGGTGCGCGGACTTGGACGTGACGGACCACGACAGGCCCTGGCCGCCGGTGGTGGTCGGGTTGCCGCCCTCGCTGGCGGGCGGCGGCGCCATGACGCCGAGATTGTCGCCCATGGGCTTCTTCAGGTCGGCCTGCAGCCAGGTGCCGGCGATCAGGTAGCCGCCCTCGCCGTCGGCGAACTGCTTGTAGGAGTCGTCGTAGCCGCGGCCGTTGGCGTCCTTGGGCAGGTAGCCCTTGTCGATCCAGTCGGCGAGTTCGGCGGCGGCGTCCTTCGTGTACGCGTTGTCGAAGCCGTCACCGCGGCCGAGGACGGTGTCGCGCGCCTCGGCGGCGCCGTGCTGGTCATGGAGCACGCCGAAGTTGTGGATGGCGGGCCACTGGTCGAGGTTGCCGAACTGGATGGGCAGTTCGCCCTCGTCCTTGAGGGTGGCGAGGCTGTCCGTGAACTCCTTCCAGGTCTTCGGCGGCTCGATGCCCGCGTCGGCCAGCTTCTCCTTGTTGTAGTAGACGCCGATGAACTCGCCGGTCTGGGAGATGCCGTAGAGCCTGCCGGTGCCGAACTGCTTGCCGTCGGCGGAGACCCGGTTGAGGTTCAGCAGGGTGTTGGGATAGCGCGTGTTCCAGTCGTAGACGCCCGCGTAGTTGTCGAGCGGCATGAGGAGCCCGGCCTGCACGAAGGCGACCATGTCGGGGTAGCCCTGGTTGGCCTGGACGATGTCCGGCGGCTTGTTGCCCGACAGGGCGAGCTTCAGCGTCGTCTTGAGGTCGTCGAAGCTCCGGGAGACCCGCTTGATCTTGACGTTCGGGTACTTCTCCTGGAACTCCTTGTTGAGCTGCTCCAGCTCGGCGTTGGTGCCGCCGCGGACCTCCTGGTCCCATACGGTCAGCGTCACGTTCCCCGCCTTCGCCGGGTCCGGTACGCCGCCCGCGCCGCCGGCGCCCCCGCCATCGACGGCGCCGGAGCCGTCGGTGCCGGGCACGCAGCCGGCGGCTATCACGGCAAGTCCCGCGGCGAGCGCGGCGGGCACGAGTGCCTTGGTCCGCCGTCTACCGCCGCCCTTGTTGCGCAATCCCATCAGAACTCCTTCGTTCTACTCGTCCCGGAAGCCGATGGTCGGGATGGCCCGCCGGCGCGGCCGCTGCCGCGCCAGGGCCGGGACCAGGCCGTCCAGGAAGTCGTACCGCCGGGCCACCTCGGCGGCGTCCGCGTCGCCCGCCTTGGCACGGGCGGCGGCCTCGATCCACCACGCGGCCACCTCCGTCCAGTCGGGCGCGGAGAGCGAGCCGCCGAAGTGCTGTACGGACAGCGCGGCGGTGAGGTTGGCGAAGGCGAGCCGGTCGGCGAGCGGCCAGCCCGCCAGTGTTCCGGTCATGAAGCCGGCGACGAACACGTCGCCGGCACCGGTGGGGTCGAGGGCGTCCACGAGGAGGCCGGGGACGTCGGCGGTCTCGCCGCTGACGCCGTCGACGGCGACGGCGCCGTCGGGGCCCTTGGTCACCACGGCGATCGGCACCAGCTCGGCGAGCGCGCGTACCGCCTGCTCCGGGGATTCGGTGCGGGTGTACTGCATCGCCTCGGCGGCGTTGGGCAGGAAGGCGTGGCTGTAGCGGAGCCCGGTCAGCGCGTTGAGGTCCCAGCGGCCGGTCTCGTCCCAGCCGACGTCGGAGAAGACGCGGGAGCCCTGCGCGTGCGCCTGCCGTACCCACTCCTCGTCCCGGCCCGCCTCCAGCGAGGCCACGACGGAGCGGGCGCGCGGGAGCGTGGCGCAGACGGGGGGCGGCGCGGGGTGCTCGTGCGTCACCATGGTGCGCTCGCCCTCGTACGCCATGGAGACCGTGACCGGCGAGTGCCAGCCGGCCAGCCGCCGCGACGGGCTGAGGTCGACGCCTTCGCTCTCGGAGAGGCTCTCCCAGCAGTAGTCGCCGTAGAGGTCGGTGCCGAAGCTCGCGCTGAGCGTGGTGCGCAGCCCGAGGCGGGCGAGCGCGGTGGCCATGTTCGCGATGCCGCCCGGGCTCGAGCCCATGCCGCGGGCCCAGTTCTCGCTGCCGCGCACGGGCGCGCCTTCGAGTCCGGTGAAGACGATGTCCATGAACACGGTGCCGGTGAGGAGAACGTCGTGCTCAGGATCGCCGGGAGCGCGTGTGCCCGCCAGCGGGTCGATCGCTGTGCGGACCGCCGAGGGTGTGCTCAACGGCGTGTCCTTCCTGCTCGTGGTTCACATTGAGCGACACCTTGCACCGCCGCGACGGAATTTGCAAGAGGTCACTCACACTCGCGCAAACTCGCTCACGTGGAGTACATTGCGGTCCATGCTGCGAGAGACGCGCCACGAGAAGCTGCTCAGCATCCTCGGCGACGAGGGCGTGCTGCCCGTACGGGACATCGCCAAGCGGCTCGGCGTCAGCGAGGCCACGGCCCGCCGCGACCTCACCGAACTGGGCCGCGCCGGCCGCCTCACCCGGGTCTACGGCGGCGCCGTGGCGGCCCGCGCGGACGACGAGAGACCCTTCGCCGAGGTCGCGGACGACGACCCCGGCGGCCGGGAGGCGGTCGCCGCCCGCGCCGCCGAGCTGATCGAGGACGGCGACGTGGTGCTACTCGACATCGGCACCACCACGCTGGCCCTGGCCCAGCGGCTGCGCGGCCGCCCTGTGACGATCGTCACCAGCAATCTCGCGGTCTACGAGGAACTCCGCGACGACCACGCGGTCACCCTGATCCTGCTCGGCGGCGAGGTCCGGCGGAACTACCGCTCGGTCGTCGGCGTACTCACCGAGTCCAACCTCCGTGAGCTCTACGTCGGCCGCCTCTTCCTCGGCGCCAGCGGCATCCTCCCCGACGGCAGCGTGCTGGACAGCACCCACGTCGAGGTCCCGGTCAAGCGCGCCATGATCAAGGCGTCCCGGCAGGTGGTGCTCCTCGCCAGTGCGGGCAAGTTCCCCGGCGACTCGGGGCTCGTCCGCATCTGCGGCCCCGAGGACGTGCACATGCTCATCACGAACACGTCATCGGACCCGGTGACCCTCGCCGCCTTCGGTGAGGCCGGTGTGGAGGTAGTCACGGTTTGACGTCCATCACCCCGGCCGGCGTGGATCGCCGCTCGTCTCACCCGGAAAGGAGGAGATCGCGTTGAGGTTCGCGGCTCACAGGCCCGGCTCCCCGGGTAGTACCCTCCCCGCGCAGCACCACCGCCCGCCCGGCGGCTGTGCCGGTGTCGACCGCGGCATGACGGATGTTGACCGCGGCGTTGACGTCGGCATGGCCGCGATGCCCGCATCGGCGGCAGGCGAAGGTCGCTTGGCTCTCGCGATTCTCCGGGACCCGCACCGCGCCCACCCTGCGCGACAGTCTGCGCACGTCCCGGGGCTGGACCGCGACGATCCGAAACCCCTGGTGCACCCCTGCCTTGCGCCAGGTCGGCCTGCCATGCGTACCGGCGAAGGAGTCGGTCATCGCCTGCGCGAAGTCCCGCAGCGCCTGCTGCTGCACCATCTGCGACCCGGCCGCCAGCCACGGACTCGCTGCCCCCGCCTCGGTCAACTGCCGTGCCTGCGCCGCGAATCCGGGCGCCGGTCCCCTCCGGGGCGTCCACCAGGAGTGCTGCTCCACGGCCAGGTTCCAGACGGATCGCGCATGCCGGCAGTGCTCGGTGAGCAGCACCTCCTGCGCACGCGTCGGACCAAGCCGGAACCGTGACATGACGACAACCTACGCATCCCCACTGACAACGCGACACGCAAGAGATGGCGGCACCCGACCGCGGGCATACATCCCGTCTCGGTGCAAGCCCGTGATCTGCACCCAAGGAGTAATCGGATGAGGCTGACAGTGCTGGGCGGTGGCGGGTTCCGCGTGCCGCTGGTGTTCCGGGCCCTGCTCGAAGACAGCGGTGACGAGTCGGGGCGGTGCACCGAGTTCGTCCTGTACGACACGGAGCCGCGGCGCCTGGAAGCCATCGGCGCCGTCCTCGCGCAGCACGCGGCGGACGGGGAGGCCAGAGGCGCCCGGCCGCCGGCGGTCCGTACCACCACCGATCTCGACGACGCCCTGCGCGACACGGACTTCGTCTTCTCCGCCATCCGCGCCGGCGGCCTTGAGGGCCGCAGCCGTGACGAACGCGCCGCGCTCACCGAGGGGTTGCTCGGCCAGGAGACCGTCGGCGCCGGCGGCGTCCTGTACGGGCTGCGCTCCGTACCCGCCGCCATGCACATCGCCGAGCGGGTCGCGGCCGTCGCCCCGAACGCCTGGGTCATCAACTTCACCAACCCCGCGGGCATGGTCACCGAGGCCATGCAGCGCCTCCTCGGCGACCGCGTCATCGGCATCTGCGACTCCCCCGTCGGCATGGCCCGCCGCGCCGCCCGCGCCCTGGGCGTCGACCCGGATCGCACCGAGCTCGACTACGTGGGCCTCAACCACCTCGGCTGGCTGCGCCGCATCCTCGTCGACGGCGAGGACCGCCTCCCGGCGCTGCTCGCCGACCCGGCCACGCTGGAGTCCTTCGAGGAGGGCAAGCTCTTCGGCGCCGAGTGGCTGCAGGCGCTGGGCTCGCTGCCCAACGAGTACCTGCACTACTACTACTTCAACCGCGAGGCCATCGCCGCCCTGCGCGACGCGCCCGCGACCCGCGGCGAGTTCCTGCGCGAGCAGCAGGCGGCGTTCTACGCCGCGGCGGCCGCCGACCCGGGCGAGGCGGCGGCGGTGTGGGAGCGCACGCGCAAGGAGCGCGAGGCGACGTACATGGCGGAGAGCCGGGAGAGCACCGGCGGCTGGCAGCGCGACACGTGCGACCTCGACGGCGGCGGCTACGACCGGGTCGCGCTGGCCCTGATGCGCGCCATCTCCCGCGACGAGCACGCCACCCTGATCCTCAACGTCCCCAACCGCACCACGATCCCGGGTCTGGACGCGGAGGCGGTCATCGAGGTCCCCTGCCGCGTGGACGCCCAGGGCGCCCACCCGTTCCCGACGCGCCCGGCGGCGGCGGACCAGTTGGGCCTCATGCTGACGCTGAAGGACGTGGAGCGCGCCACGATCGCGGCGGCGGACACGGGCAGCCGCGCGAAGGCCCTCCGGGCGGTGGCCCTGCACCCCCTGGTCGACTCGGTGAACGCGGCCGACCGCATCCTGACGTCCCGCGGCATCTGACAGCCCCGCCGGCCCGAGGGGGCGGCCGGAGGGGACAGCCGGGCACGGGGGCCCGAGGGGGGCGGCCCGGCACGGGGGCGCCGGTCGGCGGGACCGGCGCCCCCTTCGGCGTCAAGGCAGCGAAGGTGGGTCACTCGTTCGAGGGGCGAGATCCGCGTTCCCGATGAATACGCTGGTCGTACGAGCGAGGATCCGTCGTATGGGAGCACCTGATATGAGCGTGGCACCGAAGAAGCCGGTGCACACGACCCCGGCATGGCCGATGCCGCCTTCCGGCGGCTATACGGCCGACGACCTGGACACGCTCCCCGACCTGCCTCCGCACACGGAGCTGATCGACGGGAGCCTCGTTTTCACGACGCCGCAGACCATTTTCCACAGCGTGACCATTCGCATGCTGGAGAACAGTCTCCTGCGTACAGTCCCGGACGACCTGGCGGTGCTACGCGAGATGACGGTCGTGATCAGCCGGCAGCAGCGGCCCGAGCCCGACCTCGTCGTGGTCCGGAGGACGCGGCGACGACACTTGCGCAGACCAGTTTCCAGGCCCAGGACGTGCTCCTCGCCGTCGAGGTCGTCTCGCCCGAATCCGTCGACCGGGACCGGGAGACCAAGCCGCTGAAGTACGCGAAGGCGGGCATTCAGCACTTCTGGCGGGTCGAGAGAAAGCGCGAGCAAGCAGTCGTGCACGTTTACCAGTTGGACGATGCCACCCGGAACTACATGCTCACGGGAATTCACACGGACCGGCTGAAGCTCTCGCTCCCGTACGAGATCGACATCGACCTCACCCTCAGCTACTGACCGGCCGGGCCGCTGCGGGTCGGCTCCGCCCAGGGGCGGCAGACCCGCGTGACCAGGACTTTCCAGCCCTCCGCCAGCGCCCCGAGGTAGCGCGTGGCCTCCCCCTCCTCCGGGGCGGGCGTCGCGACGTAGAGCAGCACCGGGCCCTCCAATGCCCCGGTGAGTTGCAAGGTCAGGGCGTCGAGGTGGTCCGCGGCCACGCCTGACTGTTCCAGCAGCAGGCGGATGTGTACCTGCGTCAGCCCCGGCAGCGCCACCGGTACGGGCCGGTTCTTGCCCAGCGCCGCGCGCGCCACCGCGTGGTGGTCGATCAGGAACGTGATGCGGCCCTGGCCGTACGCGATCAGCCGGTCCACCGGATCGCCCCCCGGGCCCAGCGGCGGCGGGCCGGAGAGCACGCGCTGCTGGAAGCCGCGTTCCTCCTCGTCCAGGAGCGCGACGAAGATCCCCGCCCGCGTACGGAAGCGGCGGTAGACCGTGCCCTTCCCCACCCCGGCCCGCTCCGCGAGGCCGTCCATCGTCACGTTCTCGGCGCCCTCCTCGGCGATCATCCGGCGGGCCGTATCCAGCAGCAGCCTGCGGTTTCGTGCCGCGTCCGCGCGCTCCGCGCGGGGTCGCCCCAGGGGGATCAGGTCACCGTCCACGGTCGCCACCGTATCGTCAGGAATATAACCGGGGTAAAGTCCGCTTATGCTGGTTCGCGAGTCCGGCGCAACACGCGCAACCCCCTGCATACGGAGACGAACCCCTATGAAGCTCTTCCGCATCGACGCCAGCATCCTCCCCGGCTCCTCCGCCTCGGCCGAGATAGCCGACACCGTCCAGGCCGAATGGGCCCGCACCCACCCCGGCACCCCGGTGGAGCGCCGCCACCTCGGCACCGCCCCGCTCCCCGCCGACGCCTGGGCGCTGGCGACCACCGCCGGCTTCACCCCCGCCCCCGAGCGCACCCCCGCGCAGCTCCAGGCCATGGAGCTGGCCGCCGCGCTCGCCGCGGAGCTGGACCGCGCCGACGCCGTCCTGCTCGCCGTCCCGCTCTACAACTACGGCGTCTCCCAGCACTTCAAGGTCTGGGCCGACCTGGTCATCAACGCCGCCGGGCCCACCACCCCCGTGCTCAAGGAGAAGCCCACCGTGCTGGTCACCAGCAAGGGCGGCGGCTACCAGCCGGGCGCGCCCCGGGCGGGCTGGGACCACTCGACCCCGTATCTGCGGCGGGTCCTGGTCGACCTGTGGCAGGCCGATCTCACCGTGATCGAGCGCGAGTTGACGCTGGCGGCCAGCACCCCCGGCATGGAGGCGCTGCGCGAGGAGGCCGCGCGGGTGCACGAGGAGGCGCTTCAGGCCGCGCGGGGCGCGGGGCGGGTCCTGGCGGACGCGGCGGCGCGCGCGTGAGGAGGGCGGCGGGGCGCGGGCGGGCCGGTTGCGGGTGCCGTACGTGAGGCGCGGGACCGCGTACCGTACGGCCCGCGCGCGCTCCGCGCCCCTGCCGCCCGCGGCCCCGCGCGTACGTACGGCACGGCCCCGTACGTACGCCCCACGCGCACCGCGCGCCCCGCGGTCGTAGCCCGTTTCGGTCATCCGCCCCGCCGCGCGGCGGGGCGGGCTCCCGCTCACCTCCCGGTGATCACACAATCCCTTCGTCGTCGCTCCACCCGCTCCACCGCCGAAGGGGATCCGCGTGCCGTACGTGAGTCGCAGGACCGCCGTCACCGCCACGACCTGGCTCGCCGCCGTCGTCGTCCTCGGGCCCACCGCCGGGTCCGCCGCCTCCGCGGCCGGGGAGGACTGCTTCGACCGCCGCACCCAGCCGTACACCTCGGTCGTCGACGGGCACCTGCACTTCCGGCCCTTCGGCGGCGAGGCCGTCCCGTTCCGCGAGGTGGTCGGCTACCTCAAGCGCACCGGCGTACGGCACGCCGGCGTCTTCGGCATCGGGCAGAAGCTGCCGGTGGACTCCCCCTGCACCTACTACCTGGACTGCCCCGGCACGCCCGTGCTCCCCAGCATCAAGAACGACTTCGTCAACGCCGAGAACGTCGTCGAGCACAAGCAGGAGGACGTCGACCTGGCCCTGTCCATGACGTACCCGGACCTCGCCCACCCGGAGACCGTCGTGGGCGGGATGCGGCAGCTCGACAGGGAGTTCCCGGGGATGTTCCAGTGGATGGGCGAGGTCAACCTCATCAAGCAGGCCCTGCTGCCCAACAAGCACGAGCCCGCGGACGAGGCGGACATCACCGGCTGGGCGCCGTTCATGGCCGAGCTGCGCCGCCGCGACATGCCGATCACCATCCACTCCGACCTCGGCAACGACCGGGACCCGACGCGGTATCTGCACCTGATGGAGCGCGTGCTGCGGCTCTATCCGCACAACAAGATCGTCTGGGCGCACATGGGGCTCTCCAAGGAGCTGTCGGCCATGGACCCGGACGAGCACGTCGCCCTCATGGCGCGGCTCCTGGAGCGCCACCCGAACCTCACGCTCGACCTGAGCTGGCGGGTGCTGGAGGACATGTACTTCGGCAAGCCGGGGGTGCGGGCGAAGTACGCCGCGCTCTTCGACGCGTATCCGGAGCAGGCGATCCCGGGGACGGACTTCGTCGCGTCGCGGGACAAGAGCTTCGGGGTCTACAAGGAGGAGCTGGAGGTGACCAGCCGGATCAACAAGGCGATGGGCGACGAGGCGTTCCGGCGGATCGCGCTCGGGCAGAACTACTTCGACCTGCTGGGGATCAAGGAGCGCGCGCCGGAGATCTGCGAGGCGTAGCGCGTACGGGAACGACGGACGCGGGCGGTCAGCAGTTGATCAGCGGTGGGACGCCATCTGGTTGTCGCCGTGTCCGCCCGGTCCTGGCGCCGCTGTCGGGCGGGCCGCAGATCGTCCGACTCGTACTGCTACCGCTGTGGAGCGTCCGGTGGCGGGGTGCCCGACTGGATGTGAATGCCGTCCGCTGCGTGGAAGTCGCGCCCCTGGACGACGGGGCCGTACCAGACCTGGCCGCTGACGCTGTTGCTCACCGAGTCGGCGCCGTCTCCCGGCAGCGGCGGCAGTTCCTCGTGCCAGGTCTGCAGCGCGGCCCGGAACTCCCCGTCCAGCGCGGCCCGTACGGCCAGCGCCGTACTCAGCGCCTGCGCGCGCGCCTCGTCCGCCGGCTCCTCGGCGAGCCGCGTCAGCTCCGCCTCCGCGGAACTGCCCCCGGCGTCGTCCCCGCCGTCGCGCCGGAACGGCATCCGCACCAACCGTACGAGCCCCGCCCAGGCGTCCCGCCCCATCTCGCCGCCGGCCCCACCGGCGAGCGCCACGAGTAACCCCACAGAAACCGGATCCACCCCAACCACCCCATCCCCGGGTACGTCACGTCCCGCAAGAAGAGCGACGCACCGGCGCCCCTGCCGGGTTCCCGCCCCTCCCCAGGACGGGAACTCCCCACCCGCCGGGCAGAGCACGCCTGCGCCGGCCGACGGACCTTGTCGCCGGCCGGCGCAGGCGGGGTGCTCGTCAGGCGGGGACCCGGTCGTCCGGGGCGGGGGCCTTCTCCGGCTCGGTGCCGGGGGCGGCGTCGTCCTCGGACGGGGTCTCCACCCGGCGCGGGAGGGTCGCGGCCAGGGCGATCATCGCCACAGCCAGGGCCGCCGCCACGCCGAAGGCCAGCTTCATGCCGCTGACCTGGGCGGGGACCGGGGCCATGCCGGCGTCCACCAGGCTCGTGGCGCGGGACGACATCACCGTCACGACCAGCGCCGTCCCGAAGGCCGCCGCGACCTGCTGGAGGGTGCCGAGGATGGAGCTGCCGTAGGAGTAGAGGTGCGGGGGCAGCGCGCCCATGCCGAGGGTGAAGACCGGGGTGAAGGTCGCCGCCAGGCTGATCATGAGGATCACGTGCAGCGCGAGGATGAGCCCGTACGGCGTCGTCATGGAGATCTGGCTGTAGCCGAAGAGGGCCGCCGCGATGCCGGCCGAGCCCGGCACCACCAGACCGCGGCTGCCGAAGCGGTCGAACACCTTGCCCACCGTCGGGCCCAGCAGACCCATCGCCAGACCGCCCGGCATGACCAGCAGGCCGGTCTCCAGCGGGCTGAGGCCGCGGACGTTCTGCAGGTACAGGGGGAGCAGGATCATCGACCCCATCATCGCCAGGAAGCCGACGGACATGACGGCGAGCGACCGGGTGAAGGCCCCGTACCGCAGGGTCCGCAGGTCCATCAGCGGGGTGCCCTTGCGCTGGAGCCGGAGCTGGCGGAAGGCGAAGAGGCCGACGGCCACGAGGCCGGCCACGGCGATGCCGATGCCGGTGCTCCTGCGGTCGTGCTCGCCGATGAGGCTCAGCCCGTACACCAGGCCGCCGAAGCCGAGGGTCGCCACTCCGACGCTGACCCAGTCGATGGAGCTGACCTGCGGCTCGCCGATGTTCTCCAGCTTGCGCAGCCCGAAGACGGTCACCAGCGCGGCGATCGGCAGCACCACGACGAACAGCAGCCGCCACGAGCCGGCCTGGAGGATCACCCCGGACACGGTCGGGCCCAGCGCGGGGGCGGTGGACATCGCCAGGGTGACGTGGCCCATCACCTTGCCGAGGTGCTCCGAGGGCACCACCGCCATCAGGGTGGTCATGAGCAGCGGCATCATCACGGCGGTCCCGGCGGCCTGCACGATCCGGCCGGCCAGCAGCACGGCGAAGGTCGGGGCGACGGCCGACACGACGGTGCCGGCGAGGAACGTGCTCATGGCGACGGCGTACGCGCGCCGGGTGGTGACCCGCTGGAGGAACCAGCCCGTGACGGGGATCACGGTGGCCATGGTGAGCATGAACGCGGTGGACACCCACTGCGCCGCCTGCTCGGTGACGTCCATGGACTCCATCAGCCGCGGGATCGCGTTGATCATGATGGTCTCGTTGAGGATCACCACGAACGTCGCCAGCACCAGCAGCCGCACCACGGTCGGCGTCCGGCCTTCCGCCGCTTCGTCTGCGGAGAAACGTTTCGCTATCGCCACTCGCATGACAGCTCCTCGCTGGGGTTCCTGATCACAGTCACCTCGCAGCCGGGGGCCGCGGACTGGATGTCTCGGTCGTTCCACCAAGACAGACCGGCGGGCACGCCGGAACTCATCGGCGTACCAGAGTCGCACGCGGGACGGTGCCGCCGCCTCCCCATTTCGCCGCGGGCAGACGAGCGGACACGTGCAGGTCAGGTCCCCTCTGGAGCCCCCTGTCGGATTCGAACCGACGACCTACGCTTTACAAGAGCGTTGCTCTGACCGGCTGAGCTAAGGAGGCGCGCCCGTGAAGTGTAACCGGGGCGCCGCGTGGCGCGGTGATGCGCTTTCGGGACCTTCCAGGTGGTGACAAGGGGCCTGACCGGCAGGTACGGTCAGCGCCAAGGTTCACTCAGTGGACTGGACCACATCCTTTACTCGGATCGTCCGGCACGTTCCTGCCGGTGAAGGGAAACACCATGGCAACGGTTTCGTTCGACAAGGCCACCCGGGTCTACCCGGGCTCGGAAAAGCCCGCGGTCAGCGAGCTGGAGATCTCCATCGCGGACGGCGAGTTCCTCGTCCTGGTCGGCCCGTCCGGCTGCGGCAAGTCCACCTCCCTGCGGATGCTCGCGGGCCTGGAGGACGTGAACTCCGGCACCATCCACATCGGCGACCGCGACGTCACCCACCTGCCCCCGAAGGACCGGGACATCGCCATGGTGTTCCAGAACTACGCGCTCTACCCGCATATGACCGTCGCCGACAACATGGGCTTCGCGCTCAAGATCGCCGGCGTGCCGAAGACCGAGATCCGGCAGAAGGTCGAGGACGCCGCCAAGATCCTCGACCTCACCGAGTACCTCGGCCGCAAGCCGAAGGCGCTCTCCGGTGGTCAGCGGCAGCGTGTCGCGATGGGCCGCGCGATCGTCCGCGAGCCGCAGGTGTTCCTCATGGACGAGCCGCTGTCGAACCTCGACGCCAAGCTCCGCGTCCAGACCCGTACGCAGATCGCCGGCCTGCAGCGCCGCCTCGGCGTCACCACCGTGTACGTCACCCACGACCAGGTCGAGGCCATGACCATGGGCGACCGGGTCGCGGTGCTCAAGGACGGCCTGCTCCAGCAGGTCGCCACGCCGCGGGAGATGTACGACAAGCCGGAGAACCTGTTCGTCGCCGGCTTCATCGGCTCCCCCGCGATGAACCTCGTCGAGGTGCCGATCACCGACGGCGGCGTCAAGTTCGGCAACAGCGTCGTGCCCGTCAGCCGCGAGGCCCTGTCCGCCGCCTCCGACAAGGGCGACCGCACGGTCACCGTCGGCGTCCGTCCCGAGCACTTCGACATCGCCAACGGCGACACGCCCGCGGACAAGACCCTGTCGAAGGAGAAGGACGGCGCCCCCGCCGGTCTGCCGGTCACGGTGAACGTCGTCGAGGAGCTGGGCGCCGACGCCTACGTCTACGGTTCCGCGAACGTCGGCGGCGAGGACAAGGACCTGGTCGTCCGCGTCTCCGGCCGCGCCGTGCCGGAGAAGGGCTCCACGCTCCACATCGTCCCGCGCTCCGGCGAGACGCACGTGTTCTCCACCTCCACCGGCGAGCGCCTCAGCGACTGACTGAGCGCCGCCGCCGGGCAGTTCCCACGGGACGGCGCCGCAGCCTCTCAAGGCTGCGGCGCCGTTGCACGTTTCCGGCCGCCGGATACCGCGCGCATAACGGCAAGTACGTCGGAAAGTCCGCCACTTCGTTCGACGTCCGCGTCAACACGGAATTCGAATTCCCCGTCCAACCGCGCCCGTTAGGGTGACTCATTGTCGCCACATCACTACCGGTCGCTACGATCGCCCTCGTGAAACAGGCAGCCCGCCGTATCGGCAGAACCATCGCATTCGTCCTCCCCGTCGTACTCGTGCTGTCGGGTACGCTCGCGGTCGCCACCGTCCCCTGGGCGTCGCCCTCGACCGACGCCCGGATGCTCAGCGCCTCCGCGGAGAGCGCCACCGCCAGGTCCGGCGCCCGCGCCCCGCAGGAGGTGCTACGGGAGCGGCTGATCGCCGAGTTGCAGGAGAAGGACCCGGATGCCGCGCTCACGCAGTTGCAGCGCGAGGTGCACGCCCGGCCGTCGCTCGCGCGGCACTGCGCCGGCCTCGCCCGCGCGCTGGGCGAGGCGGCGGTCGCCAAGTACGGCGTCGCCCGCGCGCAGTCGTTCTCGCGCCCCGTGTGCGACACCGCGTTCGCGTCGGGGGTCGTCGCGGCCCAGTAGGGCGTCCGCCACCGGCCCGGAGCAGAGGGCCCCGCACCCGCGGGGCCTTGCTACCGGCCGGTTAGGGTGCGGGGTATGACCGCAGCCGCAGCACTACCCACTCAAGCCGTGGTCCTTGCCGGGGGGCAGGGGTCACGGCTTCGTCCGTACACCGACGACCGCCCCAAGCCGATGGTCGAGATCCCCGGCACCGGCGTGCCCATCATCGGGCACCAACTGGCGTGGCTGGCGGCCGAGGGCGTCACCGACGCGGTGGTGTCCTGCGGGCATCTCGCCGAGGTGCTGATGGACTGGCTGGACGCCTCGGAGCTGCCGCTGAAGGTGACCTGCGTGGTCGAGAAGGAGCCGCTGGGGCGGGGCGGCGGGCTGAAGTTCGCGGCGGAGTCGCTGCCGCGGCCCGACGAGCCGTGGTACGCGACGAACGGCGACATCTGGACCCGGTTCTCGCTGGCCGCGATGGCCGCGTTCCACCAGGAGCGGGGCGCGGACGCCACGCTGGCGCTGGCGCGGCCGCACATGCCGTGGGGCGCGGTGGAGACGGACCAGTTCGGGCACGTCATCGACTTCATCGAGGCGCCGCCGTCGCCGTATCTCATCAACGCGGGGGTGTACGTCTTCTCCGCCGCCTTCGGCGACCTGCTGCCGGAGCGCGGCGACCACGAGCGCACGACCTTCCCGCGGCTGGCGCGGGAGCGCCGGCTGGCGGGCTTCCCGCTGCCGCAGGGGGCGTACTGGCGGGCCATCGACACGGCGAAGGACCTGACGGAGGCGGCGAGGGAACTGCGCCGGGGATAGGTGCGGGGGCCGCGGCGGTACGGACCGGGCCGGGGCCCCTCCGCGATACGGAGGGGCCCCGGCCCGTACGTCCGCGGCTAGCCCAGCAGTCCGCCGACCAGGCCCTTCGGCTTCTCCTCACCGCCGCCGCCCGTCGACCCGCCGCCCGGCGAGCCGCCGCCGCCCGTGCTCCCCTCGCCGTCGGCGCCCGACTCCGGCGCGCCCGCGCCCGGCGCCGGGGCGGTGCCGGAGTCCGCGCCGGAACCCGTGCGGGAGGGCGGCGGCGCCGGGTTCTCGGCGGACGGGGGCGGCGCCTGCTGCGACGCCGGGGGCGCCGCCGGCTGCCGCTGCTCCGGGGGAACGCTGCCCGACTCCGTCGCCGGGCCCGCCTCCTCCGTACCCGGCTCGCCCGCCGCACCGGGGGAGGACGCCTCGCCGCCCGGCTCCGCGGAGCCGTCCCGCGACGGGGTCGCGGAACCCGCGTCGCCGCCCCGGGCCTTGCCGCCCGGCGTGGCGGGCAGCGGGGTGCCCGGCAGGTGGTTGACCGGCGGCTCATCGGGACCCGGTACCCGTACCGTGCTCGACGACCGCACCGCCGCCCCCAGCATCGACCCGACCAGCAGCGCGAGCCCGACGATCACCGTGGCCAGCACCGTCCCGCGGCGCAGCACCCGGCGGCGCAGCTCCCACAGCTCCGAGCGCGGCCCCAGCGTCCGCCACGCCTCGCCCGCGAGCCGGGCGTCGAGGGAGTACACGGGTGCGCCCGCGATCACGAGCGGGGACCAGGCGGCGAGGAAGAGGGCGTCCGTCGCGTCGTACGCGGAGGACGTCTGCCACGCCACCGTCACCAGCAGCCCGAGCGCGAGCAGCCCGCCGATGGCCGCCGCGAGCCGCTGCCACAGCCCGCAGATCGTCAGCACCCCGACGATGATCTGCAGGAACGCCACCGTCAGCCCGGTGCCGACGGGGTGCGCGAGCCCGAAGTCGTAGAGCGGCCTGGCGATGAACCACGGGTCCATCCGCTCCAGCCAGCTCCGCATCGAGCCGTGCTCGCCGCCGTCGAAGAAGAGCGGGTCGCTGAGCTTGCCCATGCCGGCGTAGAGGGAGACGAGGCCGAGGACGATGCGCAGGGGCAGCAGGACGACGCCGAGGTTCATCCGGCGCCCGGGGTAGTAGGCGTGCCGCACGGGGTCGGCGCCGTGGCGCTGGGTGCGGCGGCCGTCCCCGGGCCCGGCTCCGGCTCCGCCCGGCCCGGCGTCGAGGTCGTACGGCGCGTCGTAGTCGCCCTGCCCGTCGTCGTACGGGCCGTCCCCGGGGCCGTACGCCCCGGGGTGGCCGGTCGCGTACGGGCCGGAGGGCGCCGGGATGCGCGGGAGCACCTGCGTCGCGTCGGCGGCCGCCCCCGGCGGCATGCCGGAGGCGTCGATGCGGGGCAGCCGGTGGGTGGCGTCGTCCATGGGCGGGAGCACCTGCGTGACGCCGTCGTAGCGGGGCAGGAACTGCGTCGGCGCCGCGTCGGCGCCGCCCGCGGGGTACGGTCCCGCGTCGCCCCGGGGGATGGCCTGGAGCAGCCGCCCGGCGGCGGTGTCGTCCACGCGCCCGGTCCACACCACGGGCACCCGCCGCCGCCCGGCCCCGCCGGCGCCGACGGTCCCGGCGCCCACCGCCCCGGCGCCCACGCCCGCGCCGACGAGGGCGGGCTCGTACCCGCCGCCCCCGTACAGCGGCGCGCCCGCCGCGGCGAGCGTGCGGCGGGACGAGGGCCCGAGCCGGACCCGGAAACTGGGGTTGTCGACGTTGATCCGGGTGGGCGCGCTCGGCACCCGCACCATCGTCAGCCGGCCGGTGTCCTCGGGCTCCTGGGCGCTACCACCCGTGGGGGTGGGCGGTGTTCTGGTGTCCACGCTCCACTAACCGAGTGACGCGCCACGAAGACACTGCCTGACAGAACCCTTTTGTGTCGGAGGCCGGTCAAACACACCGTTCGCAGGGGCTCGTTCCGATTCGCCGCACGCCGTCCCGTACGGCGGTCACGCCCTCCGGCGCGCCGCCTCGTACAGCACCACACCGGCCGCGACGCCCGCGTTCAGCGACTCCGCGCCGCCGGGCATCGGGATCCGCACCCGCACGTCGCACGTCTCCCCCACCAGCCGCGACAGGCCCTTGCCCTCGCTGCCGACCACGATGCACACCGGGCCGTCCAGCAGGTCCAGGTCCGGCAGCTCGACCTCGCCGTCGGCGGCGAGCCCGACGACCATCACGCCGGCCTTCTGGTACGCCTCCAGCGCGCGCGTCAGGTTCGTCGCCCGCGCCACCGGGGTGCGCGCCGCCGTGCCCGCGGAGGACTTCCACGCGCCCGCGGTCATGCCCGCCGCCCGGCGCTCCGGGATGACGACGCCGTGGCCGCCGAAGGCGGAGACGGAGCGGACCACGGCGCCGAGGTTGCGCGGGTCGGTCACCCCGTCGAGGGCGACGGTCAGCAGGTCCTCGGCGTCCTCGGCGGCGGCGTCGAGGAGGTCCTCGGGGTGGGCGTACTCGTAGGGCGGGACCTGGAGCACCAGGCCCTGGTGGTTCAGGCCGTCCGTCATCCGGTCCAGCTCGGGGCGCGGCGCCTCCATGAGGTGGACGTCGCCGCGGTCGCCGGCGAGCTGGAGGGCGGCGCGCACCCGGTCGTCGCTGTCGACGTACTGCTGGACGTAGAGCGTGGTGGCGGGCACGCCGTCACGCAGCGCCTCGTACACCGAGTTGCGCCCGACGACCAGCTCGCTGCTGCCCTTCCCGCCCCGGCGCCTCGCGGCCGGACGGGCGGCGACGGCCCTCTTCGAGCGCGCGTTGGCGGCACGCTGCTTGGCGTGCCCGGGACGCTGCTCGGCGGGCGGCGTGGGGCCCTTGCCCTGGAGGGAGCGGCGGCCCTTGCCGCCGCTGCCCTTGGTCGCGCCCTTCTTGCTCGCCGTTCTGCGGCCTCGGCGCTGACTGTTCCCGGCCATGGGGCTTCCACCTGCTTCTGCGATCGTCGTTCTCTACGTCATGAGTGTGCCGCCCGGCCCGCCGGGCGGCACCACCGGGCTCGTGCGCCCTGCTCCGCCGGTCAGCAGAGCGTCCAGCGCGGCCCGTCCGGGGTGTCCTCGATGGCGAGGCCCGACTGCTGGAGCTGGTCGCGGATGGCGTCCGCGGCGGCGTAGTCCTTGCGTGCCCGTGCCGCCTCGCGCTGCTCCAGCACCAGCCGGACGAGCGTGTCGACGGCCCCGTGCAGATCCGCGCCGCGGCCGGCGTCACCGGCCCCCGTCCACTGCGGGTCGAGCGGGTCGAGACCGAGCACGCCCAGCATGGCGCGCACCTCGGCGAGGCGGGCGACGGCGGCTTCCTTGTCGTCGGCGGACAGGGCGGCGTTGCCCTGCCGGACGGTGGTGTGCACGACGGCGAGGGCCTGCGGCACCCCGAGGTCGTCGTCCATCGCCTCGGCGAACGCGGGCGGCACGTCGGCGGCGGGCGCGACGGGCCCACCCGCCTTCTCCACCACGCGCTGCACGAAGCCCTCGATGCGCGCGAACGCCGACTCGGCCTCGCGCAGGGCCTCCTCGCTGTACTCGATGGTGGAGCGGTAGTGCGGGGTGCCCAGGTAGTAGCGCAGGACGATGGGGCGCCAGCGCTTGACCATCTCGGAGATGAGCACCGAGTTGCCGAGCGACTTGCTCATCTTCTCGCCGCTCATGGTCACCCAGGCGTTGTGCAGCCAGTAGTCGGCGAACTCGTCGCCGAAGGTCTTGGACTGCGCGATCTCGTTCTCGTGGTGCGGGAAGACGAGGTCGATGCCGCCGCCGTGGATGTCGAAGCGGGAGCCCAGGTACTTGTGGGCCATCGCCGAGCACTCCAGGTGCCAGCCGGGCCGGCCGCGGCCCCAGGGGGTCTCCCAGGACGGCTCGCCGGGCTTGGCGGCCTTCCACATGGCGAAGTCCCGCTGGTCGCGCTTGCCGGTCTCGCCCTCGCCCTCGGGCTGGCGGAGGTTGTCCAGCTCCTGGTTGGAAAGGGCGAGGTAGCCGGGGTACGAGCGCACGTCGAAGTACACGTTGCCGTCGGCGGTGTAGGCGTGACCGGAGTCGATGAGCGCGCGCATCATCTCGATCATCTCGGGCACGTGCCCGGTGGCCCGCGGCTCGTACGTGGGCGGGAGGCAGCCGAGCGCCTCGTAGCCGTCGTTGAAGGCGCGCTCGTTCTCGTATCCGATGGCCCACCAGGGGCGGCCCTGGTCCGCGGACTTGGAGATGATCTTGTCGTCGATGTCGGTGACGTTGCGGATGAACGTCACGTCGTAGCCGCGGTGGAGCAGCCACCGGCGCAGGATGTCGAAGTCGAGCCCCGACCGGATGTGGCCGATGTGCGGGGCGGCCTGCACGGTGGCGCCGCACAGGTAGATCGAGACGCAACCCGGGACGATCGGGGTGAAGTCACGGATCTGCCGGGCGCTGGTGTCGTACAGGCGAATGGTCACCCCTCAAGGGTAGTAGGGCCGGGACGCCCCGAGGGCCGCAGCCCGTGTATAGACGCCCCGGAGGCCGCCCCGGGGCGGTCTCCCGCACGACGCCCCGAACGCCCCTCCCCCGGCCTCCCCCTGCCTGCCCGCACACCCGCCCCAGGGTAGGCCGCGGCACCGACGGCCGGGCGTGGGGCGGCCCGCCGCCCCACGCCGCGGGCGGCGTCGCTCAGTGCAGGTTTCCCTGGCCCGAGATCTTCTCCGGGGTGACGCGCACGACCACCCTCGTACCCTCCCCGGCGCGGCCGCCGCTGAAGGTGTCGTAGTCCTTGCCCGTGTACTTCACCGACAGCTCGTCGATCAGCTCACGGCCGCCCTCCGTGGTGACGCTGGCCGTGCCGCGCACCTGGGCGTAGTTGTACGGGGCCGCCGGGTCGATCACGACGACGCTGACGCGCGGATCGCGGCTCAGGTTACGGGCCTTGACGCGCTCGGCGGTGGTGGAGAAGAGCAGGTCGTCGCCGTCCCGCTTCACCCAGACGGGCGACGCCTGCGGGGCGCCGTCGGGCTGCACGGTGGCGACGGTGATGAAGACCTGGCCGTCGAGGACCTGCTTGAGGCTGGCGGGGAGGGCGACTGACACGGTGGGGCTCCTCGGGTTTCACGCACGTATGGCACTACCTGAGTACCCAACAACCAACCCGCCGCGGACGTTCCGCGCGGCAGCGCGGAACGTCCGTCACCCGGCCGGCGGCAGGAGGAGCGCGGTGGCGATCGCCGCCAGGCCCTCGCCGCGGCCGGTGAGCCCGAGGCCGTCGGTCGTCGTGCCGGAGACGGACACCGGCGCCCCGGCCGCGGCCGACAGCGCCTCCTGGGCCTCGGCCCGCCGCTTGCCGATCTTCGGCCGGACGCCGATCACCTGGATCGCGACGTTGCCGACGTGGAAGCCGGAGGCGCGCACGATACGGGCCGCCTCGCCCAGCAGCGCGACGCCCGCGGCGCCGGACCACTCCGGACGGTCGGTGCCGAAGTGCGCGCCGAGGTCGCCGAGGCCGGCGGCGGAGAAGAGCGCGTCGCAGGCGGCGTGCGCGGCGACGTCACCGTCGGAGTGGCCGTCGAGGCCGTGGCTCTCGCCCTCCCAGAGCAGGCCGGCGCACCACAGCTCGCGCCCCTCCGCGAAGGCGTGCACGTCGGTGCCGACGCCGATGCGCGGCAGCACGCCGTACGGACCGGCCGCACCGGCCTCAGCAGCGTGACCGCTCGCGTCAGAAGGCATCCGTCGCCCTCCTGCGCGCCAGCACGGCCTCGGCCAGCACCATGTCCAGCGGCCGCGTCACCTTGAACGCCTCCTCGTGCCCGGGTACGAGCACGACCTCGACGCCCAGCCGCTCGACCATGCCCGCGTCGTCCGTGGCGCCCTCGCCGGCGGCGGGCACCTTCTCGTGGGCCTCGGTGAGCACCCGGCGGTCGAAGCCCTGCGGGGTCTGCACGGCGCGCAGCGCGGCCCGCTCGGGGGTGGCGACGACCGGCTCCGGACGGCCCGGCTCGCCGCCGGGCACGACCTGCTTGACGGTATCGGTGACGGGCAGCGCAGGTACGACGGCGGGCGCCCCGGCCCGTACCGCGGCGGCGACGGCCTCCACGGTGTCCACCGGGACCAGCGGGCGGGCGGCGTCGTGCACGAGCACGACGTCGACGTCGTCGGGGAGCGCGGCCAGCCCGAGGCGTACGGAGTCCTGGCGGGTGTCACCGCCGGGGACGACGACGATCTCGGTCGAGTCGAGGTGCTCCAGGTGGTCGTCGAGCAGGGTGCGCACCTGCGCCGCCTCACCGGGCGGGCCTACGACGACCACGAGGGACACCGCACGGGCGCGGGACAGGGCGCGGACGGCGTGCACGAGCATCGGCGTACCGCCGAGGGCGCGCAGGGCCTTGGGCGCGCCCGGGCCGAGCCGTACTCCGCGGCCTGCGGCGGGGATCACCGCGGCGCATCTGTACGGACCTGACGGGTCCGAGTGGCCGGGCCGGGTCCGTACGGACGCGGCGGGCGAGTCGGACGTGCCTGAGGGAGACATTGCGGTGTTCAGGTTTGTGTCCTCGGACGACATGGGTATGGCCAAAAGCGTGCCGGGCACGTGCTTCGTGCCCCCACCGCGGAGCTCGCTGACGACCCCCTTCCGTGACGCACATGGTCGCAGCAGCTACCCGGGCCCGGCACGGTTGTCCACAGAAAGCGGGACAGCCGTCGGCCCGGCGCGCCGCACGCGAGCATACGCACGCGCGGCGCGGGAGCCTACGGCTGCCCCCCTGAAACCCGGCACGCTTTCAGCCGTCGGACGGACATGAAAGGACGAGCGGGGACAAACGGACGGACCACGGAGGACGTGGCCGGGCAGCGCCTGCACTCCGCCGACGGCAGCGGCACCCGGATCGGCACCGGGGTTCGGCGGATCGGCGGAATGCGCGTGTGTGGCGACACACGCGACCGACGAACGCCGACGGCCGGAACCGGACAGCCCGGATCCGTACCGATGCCGAGACGGCGGCACCGGCGAGCCGACGCCGAACAGAGCCGTGACCCCACCTCACCGGGCAGCCGCGGCGGCACCCGGAAACCGGGCGATGCCGCAGCCGTCACGGCCACGGCGCCCATGGGGCACCTCCGACGTGACGTGAGGCGCGGTCAGGCGCCGTTCAGGACGCCAGCACCTCGTCGAGCAGTGCTTCCGCCTTGTCCTCGTTCGTGCTCTCACACAGCGCCAGCTCGCTCACCAGGATCTGACGGGCCTTGGCGAGCATCCGCTTCTCTCCGGCGGAGAGACCGCGCTCGCGCTCCCGGCGCCAGAGATCCCGGACGACCTCCGCGACCTTGATCACGTCACCCGAAGCGAGCTTCTCCAGGTTCGCCTTGTACCGCCGGGACCAGTTGGTGGGCTCTTCCGCATACGGTGCACGCAGCACCTCGAAGACCCGCTCCAACCCTTCCTGGCCAACCACATCGCGTACCCCGACGAACTCGGCATTGTCCGCCGGCACGCGCACCGTCAAGTCGCCCTGCGCGACTTTCAGCACCAAGTAGGTCTTGTCCACACCTTTGATCTGGCGAGTTTCGATGGCCTCGATCAGCGCGGCCCCGTGATGGGGATAGACCACGGTGTCGCCAACCTTGAACGTCATGTGACAGGTACCCCTTCCGTGGCTATCCAGGGTAACACGGCACAGGCCGCTTCTGAATGGCGTTTTCGCAGGTCAGGGCCCGTCTCGGGGCTTGACAATCGACCCTGGAACGTGCTTCGCCCGGCGCCGGAATCACGGTTTCCGCAGGTCGGACCGCTCCTGCCGGAAACCCGAAACACGAAGGTTACCTGCCGCCGGAAGGCTCGACAGGGCGACGATCGTCCCGATTTGTCGGAGTCGGCCGGTGAAGTCGTACTGCTCCGTTCGGCCGATCACGATCGAATCCGGCCGGATTCCCTGAATTGATCACGCGGGCTGTGATCGATATCCCCGCTCTCCCTCCGCCGGTGTTCCGCTCCTTCTTCCCACCACCCTTCCCCCGCGGATATTGCCGGGCATTAGCACGGCCGTACGCAGGAGGTGAGCGAAGGGGCGCCGGGACGTGAGAGGGCGGGTCGGGTCCGTGCCCCCAGAAGGGGGTCGGTACTGTTCCCCCCAGCACCACCGTCACCGCACCCGAGCCGAACCGGCCCTCACGTCCAAGGAGATGCCGCCGCCGTGAGCAGCAGCAGCATTCGACGCGGCACGCTCGCCGCGACCGCCCTCGCTCTCTCGCTCGCCGCCCTCACCGCGTGCGGGGCGGGCAACAACGCCGAGACCCTGAAGATCAACCCCGACAACGCGCGGGTCACCGCGGGCAGCATCAAGATCCAGAACGCGGTGGTCATCACCCCGGCGGACGAGGCCGACGGCCCCGCCGCCGTCTCCGCCCGGATCTTCAACAATGGCGACCGGGACCAGACGCTGGAGCGGCTGACGCTCGCGGACGGGGGCCAGGAGCTGGAGCTGTCCGGTGCGAACGGCCGGGGCGGCGTGGTGGTGCCGGCGGGTGGCTCGGTGATGCTGGGCGGCGAGGGCCACGCGTCGGCGGTGCTGCCCGACGGGCACGACGCCGGGCACGGCGCGACGAAGAAGCTCGCCTTCGAGTTCAGCCGGGAGGGCGAGGTACGCCTCGCCGCCTTCATCGTCGCGGACGACGGCGAGTACGCGCCCTGGGCCGCGACCCCGACGCCGACCCCGGTGGAGACAGGGACGTCCTCCCCGGACGCCGAGCCCGGCGAGGACGCGGGTACGGGCACAGACGCCACCGAGGGCGCGGAGGGCGGCGCCGCGGGCGCGGACGCCACCGACGGCGCCTCGCCGGACGCGGATGCCACGGAGAACGCCGTGGAGGGCACGGACGCCACCGAAGGCGCGACGTCCTCGGAGAGCCCGGTCACCGAGCAGTAGGCGGTACGCCCCGGGCGCGCGGCAGTGCGGCTACGCCCCGGCGCCCCGGCGCTGCCGCGCGCCGGGGCCGGGTGCCCCTTCCGTTCCGTACGGCGGACGCACACGCACCCGCCGCACCGGCCCGCCTACGGCTCGAACTTGTAGCCCAGGCCGCGGACCGTCACCAGATACCGCGGGGCGCCCGGATCGGGCTCGATCTTCGCGCGCAGCCGCTTGACGTGGACGTCAAGTGTCTTGGTGTCGCCGACGTAGTCGGCGCCCCAGACCCGGTCGATGAGCTGCATCCGGGTCAGCACCCGGCCGGCGTTGCGCAGCAGCATCTCCAGCAGGTCGAACTCCTTCAGCGGCAGATCGACCTTGTCGCCGGCGACCGTCACCACGTGCCGGTCGACGTCCATCCGGACCGGGCCGACCTCCAGGGCCGCCGGTTCCGCCTCCTCCGGTTCGCCGCGGCGGCGCAGGACCGCGCGGATCCGGGCGACCAGTTCCCGGGAGGAGAAGGGTTTGGTCACGTAGTCGTCGGCTCCTATCTCCAGGCCGACGACCTTGTCGATCTCGCTGTCCTTGGCGGTCACCATGATGACCGGGACGTTGGACCTGCCGCGCAACTGGCGGCACACCTCGGTGCCGGGCAGGCCCGGCAGCATGAGGTCAAGCAGCACCAGGTCGGCGCCGTTGCGGTCGAAGTCGTCGAGCGCCTCGGGGCCCGTGGTGGCCACGGCTACCTCGAAGCCCTCCTTGCGGAGCATGTACGACAGTGCGTCGCTGAACGATTCTTCGTCCTCGACGACGAGAACCCGGGTCACGCTCTGACCTCCGAGGGGGACGGACAGCACGAAGTGGGAGGGGCGGGGCGGCGGGGGGTGGGGCCGCGCCGGGGGGTGGGCACGCGGGTCACGGAATGACCTCCGGAGCTGTGTCTGGCGCGTCGGTCCCGTCGAACCGGAGCCGGACCTCGCCGTCGAGGTCCTCCGGGCCGATGAGAGCGCCGCTGCGGCCGGTGTCGGGCCGGCCGCTCTTCGGACGTGCGGCTTCGGGTAGCCGCAGGGTGAACGTGGAGCCCTGGCCCTCAGCGCTCCATACCGTGACCTCCCCGCCGTGCGAGGCTGCCACGTGCTTGACGATGGCGAGACCCAGTCCGGTCCCGCCGGTGGCCCGCGAGCGCGCAGGATCGACCCGGTAGAAGCGCTCGAAGACCCGCTCGCGGTCCTTCTCGGAGATGCCGATGCCCTGGTCGGTGACCGCGATCTCGATCAGGTCGCCGCCCTGGGCGGGCAGCCGGCGGGCCGCGATGCCGACCCTGGTACGGGCCGGGCTGTAGTTCACGGCGTTCTCCACCAGGTTGCCCAGGGCCGCGGCGAGCTGGCCGCGGTTGCCCCAGACGTGGAGCCCGGCCGTGCCGCCGGTGGCGATGGTTATCTGCTTGGCGCCGGCCTGCTGCCGGCACCGCTCGATGGCCTCGCCGACCAGCTCGTCGACCCGTACCGGCTCGGCGTCCTCCAGCGGGTCGTCGTTCTGCACCCGGGAGAGGTCGATCAGCTCCTGCACGAGGCTGGTCAGCCGGGTCGCCTCGCCCTGCATCCGGCCGGCGAACCGCTCCACGGCCTCGGGGTCGTCGGCGGCGTCCATGACCGCCTCGGAGAGCAGGGACAGCGCGCCGACCGGGGTCTTCAGCTCGTGGCTCACGTTCGCGACGAAGTCGCGGCGGACGGCCTCGATGCGCCGGGCCTCCGTCATGTCCTCGACGAGCAGCAGGACGAGCCGGGAGCCGAGCGGGGCGACGCGGGCGGAGACCGCCAGCGCCTCGCCGCGGCCGCTGCGCCGGGGCAGGTCCAGCTCCACCTGCCGTATCTCGCCGTCGCGCCGCGTGTCGCGGGCCATGGCCAGCATCGGCTCCACGGCCAGCCGGCCGCCGCGGACCAGTCCCAGGGCGTACGCCGCGGAGCTGGCCTTGACGACGGCGTCGTCCTCGTCGAGCACGACGGCGGAGGAGCGCAGGACCGACAGGACGGTGTCCACACCGGGCGGCAGCACCGCGTCCGTGTGCAGCGAGGTGCGCGTGGGCCTGGCCTGCTCACGCTCGCTCCAGCGGAACGCGAGCACGGCGATCACGCCGGTGCACAGCCCGGCGATCGCTGCCGCCGCGGCGACCGCCGCGTTCACGTCCATGACTCCAGGTTAGGCACGTCGTGCACCCCTTCCACAGCCATCCGGGTGCCGGCTCGAACACTGGTCGCCAAGAGTTCACTCTCAGGTCGGTCTCGATTCACTAAGTGGCGCATCGTCCCCTGCATGGTGGATGCTGCATAAATCGGCAAAGAGGATGGACGGGACACTGGGATGCGCGACTCTTACCACGAGGAGCTCGATTCGATCGGCGAGGGACTGGTCGACATGGCCCGGCTGGTCGGCTCCGCCATGGGCCGTGCCACGGCAGCCCTGCTCGACGCCGACCTGCAGCTCGCCGAGAGCGTGATCGCGGGCGACGAGAAGGTGGACGACCTGCAGCGCGAGCTGGAGACGCGGGCCATCCAGCTCCTCGCCCGGCAGCAGCCGGTGGCCACGGACCTGCGCATCGTGGTGACGTCGCTGCGGATGAGCGCCGACCTGGAGCGGGCGGGCGACCTGGCCAAGCACGTCGCCAAGCTCGCCCGGCTGCGCTACCCCGGCCGCTGCATCCCCGACGACCTCCACGCCACCGTCCTGGAGATGGGGCAGCTCGCGCAGCGGCTGATGGCGAAGACCGCGGAGGTCGTCACCACCAAGAACGTCGACCTGGCGCTGGAGCTGGAGCAGGACGACGACCGGATGGACTACCTGCACCGCAAGATCTTCCAGCACCTGATGGACGACCGCTGGAAGCACGGCATCGAGACCGCTGTGGACGTGACGCTGATCGGCCGCTACTACGAGCGCTTCGCCGATCACGCCGTGGCCTGCTCCGGACGGGTGGTCTACCTGGTGACCGGCGAGCACGCCGACGAACTGAGCGCGGCACCGGTCGAAGGAGCGTAGGGGCGTAGGGGCGTAGCCACCGGAGCGCGGGGGGCACGGCCCCGCGCGCGCCGGGCGCGCTCGGAGGCGGATCGCGCGCCGGGCGCGGCCTCCGGGGCGTACGGCCGTACGACGGTCGCAGATGCATCCGCGCGCCCGCATGTGCGCCCCGGCCGCCGGGGCAGCCTCCTGGTGGAAGGGAACACCCTGCTAGGAGGTCCGCATGCCGGAAGAGTTCACCTCCCGCACCCGTGCCGACCCGCGCGCCACGGCACGGCCGCCGCGGATGCGCCCGAAGATGACCCCGCTGCCGAAGCTCAGCTCCTGCTCCTGCGGCCCCGGCTGCTCCTGCGGGTGCCAGTCGGGCGGGTCGTGCAACTGCGGCGGGAGCTGCGGCTGAGCCGCCGGACGACGCCTGCGACGAGACGCCCGCAGCCTCTGCCCTGACGACGCCGGGCAGGGGCTGCGGTGTACGTGCGCCCCGGGGCGCGCCGCTACTTCTTGCCCTGGTTCGCGACCGCCTTGATGGCCGAGGCCGCCGCCTCCGGGTCGAGGTACCTGCCGCCGCTGCCGACCGGGCGGAGGTCGGCGTCCAGCTCGTACGCCAGCGGGATGCCGGTGGGGATGTTCAGGCCCGGGATCTCCTCGTCGGAAATGCCGTCGAGGTGCTTGACCAGCGCCCGCAGGCTGTTGCCGTGCGCCGCGACGAGCACCGTCCGGCCGGCCTGGAGGTCCGGCACGATGCTGTCGTACCAGTACGGCAGGGCCCGCTCCAGCACGTCCTTCAGGCACTCGGTCCTGGGCCGCAGCTCGCTGGGGATGTGCGCGTAGCGCGCGTCGTGCGCCTGCGAGAACTCGCTGTCGTCGGAGATCGGCGGCGGGGGCGTGTCGTACGAGCGGCGCCAGGTCATGAACTGCTCCTCGCCGAACTCGGCGAGCGTCTGCGCCTTGTCCTTGCCCTGGAGCGCGCCGTAGTGCCGCTCGTTGAGCCGCCAGGAGCGGGCGACCGGGATCCAGTGCCGGTCGCAGGCGGCCAGCGACATGTTCGCGGTCCTGATGGCGCGCTTGAGCAGCGACGTGTGGACGACGTCCGGCAGCCAGCCGGCCTCGCGCAGCAGCTCCCCGCCGCGCACCGCCTCCTTCTCGCCCTTGTCGGTGAGGTTCACGTCCACCCAGCCGGTGAACAGGTTCTTGGCGTTCCAGTCGCTCTCTCCGTGGCGGAGGAGGATCAGCTTGTACGGTGCGTCGGCCATGGCTCCGAGCCTAATCGAGTGCCCCACCCCCTCCCCCGCGGCCCCGGATTGACGGCAGCCGTCAATTCGGTGGCGCAACGGAGACCCCGCTTCGTAACATCCCCTTACCCATCACGCCACTTACATCCGGGGGTCCCGCCGTGTCCGTCACCCGCATCGGACGTGCCGCGCGCGAGACCGTCTCGGGACTGCCGCGCGAGTTCTGGTGGCTGTGGACGTCCACGCTCGTCAACAGGCTCGGCGGCTTCGTCGCCACCTTCATGGCGCTCTACCTCACGCAGGAGCGCGGCCACTCCGCCTCGTACGCCGGTCTGGTCGCCGCGCTGTACGGGCTCGGCGGCGTGATCTCCTCGCTCGGCGGCGGCGTGCTCGCCGACCGCCTCGGGCGCCGCCCCACGCTGATGCTCGCGCAGTCCTCGACCGCCGTGACCGTCGCCGTCCTCGGCTTCACCAGCCACCCCGTGGCCATCCCCGCCGTCGCCTTCGCCGTGGGCATGGCGTCCAACGCCTCCCGGCCCGCGGTGCAGGCGATGATGGCGGACATCGTCCCGCCCGCGGACCGGGTGCGGGCCTTCTCGCTCAACTACTGGGCGATCAACCTGGGCTTCGCGATCTCCTCCGCCGGCGCCGGCTTCATCGCCGAGTACAGCTACCGGGCCGGCTTCCTCATCGAGGGCGCCCTGACGCTCGTCTGCGCGATCCTCGTCTTCGTCAAGCTCCCGGAGTCCCGGCCGGAGCGCCCCGCGGGCGCCGCGGGCGAGGCGGCGGACCCCGTCAGCCTGGGCACGGTGGTGCGCGACGGGCGGTTCATGGGGGTCGTGGGACTGTCGTTCCTGATCGCGCTCGTCTTCATGCAGGCGTACGTCTCGCTGCCGGTGGCGATGGGTGACCAGGGCTTCTCCAGCTCGGACTTCGGGCTCGCCATCGCCGTGAACGGCGTGCTGATCGTCGTCATGCAGATACCCGTGACCCGGTTCATCGAGCACCGCGACCCGCGGATGCTGCTGATCGTCTCCTCGCTGCTGGCGGGGTACGGGTTCGGGCTCAACGTCTTCGCCGGGTCCGTCGCGGTGTACGCGCTCGTCGTCTGCGTCTGGACGCTCGGCGAGATCGTCAACGCCCCGACGCAGACCAGCATCGTCGTCCGCCTCTCCCCCGTCCACGGCCGCGGGCGTTACCAGGGCATGTACACCACGTCCTGGGCCGTCGCGTCGCTGGCCGCGCCGCTGCTGGGCGGGTGGGTCATCGACGCGGCCGGGGCGGAGTGGCTGTGGGCGGGGTGCGCGGTGGTGGGCACGGTGGCGGCGGCGGGGTACGGGCTGCTGATGCGCGGGCTGCCGACGGAGGACCCGGCGGTGGAACCGGTGGGGAAGCAGGCGGGGAAGCAGGCGGGGAAGCCGGGGGGCGATCCCGCGGGGAAGCCGGGGGCCCAGCCCGCCAACGGCGGGGCGCCGGGGGCGGATCCGGCCACCGGAGCGGTCGGAGGCCCGGCCGGAAACGCCGTCGGGGAATCGTCCGCCAGACCGCTGTAGCAGCCCCACGCGTCACACGGGTAGCGTCAGCCCCTCGGAAAAGCCCACCTTTCCGGTCCGAGGGGAACGTCCGTGTCCGACCTGTACATCGACAACGAGATGCTCACACGCGTCCGCCACAACCTGGCCCACATCGGGGAAGTCCTGGACAAGCCGGCCCGCGCGATGGCGGACGTGGACGCCAGGGCCATGGGGGCGAGCGCGCTGGAGCGGCGCATGGACGAGTTCGGCGACGAATGGTCGTACGGGTTCGGCCAGTTGCGTAAGTTCGCCAAGGGAGCGGTGGAGGCGCTCGACCAGATCGAGAAGGGCTTCGCCGACCTCGACAAGGACCTGGCCGCCGCGCTCTCCGAGGCGGCGCAGCAGTGAGCGCGCCCACCGCCGCGGACTACCCCACGCTGGGCTTCGTGCCCTGCCCCGGCGACTACGAGACGGCCAAGGACACGGCGGCCACCGTCCGCCGTACCTCCGACGCCCTGGGCGAGATATGCCGGGTCCTGGAAGGGGCCGGCGAGGGCGACTGGCGCGGCAAGGCCGCGGACGCCTTCCGGGCGCTGCTGGCCGACGACTTCCGCCCCAAGGTGCAGGACGCGTACAGCGCCTTCTCCACGGCCCGTACGGTCCTCACCGACTGGGCCGAGAACATCGACCGCCGGCAGCGGGCGGCGGCGCGGCTGGAGGACGAGGCCGCGGAGCTGAAGCGGGCGGCGGACGCGGCGGCGGCGAAGGAAGAGGAGAAGAAGGACGAGGAGGACGACGGGGGTTCGGGCTCCCGGCCGAGGTCGGGGTCCGGGGGGTCCGGGCCGGAGGAGGATCCCCTCGCCGACGTACGCCGCCGGGCGCGCAGCCTCCAGGACGACTACGAGCAGGACGGCCGAGACGCCGCCGACCGGCTGCAGCGGGCCCTCGACATCGCCCCCAACGAGCCCGGCTTCTGGGACAAGCTGGGCGACGCGGTCGGCGGGGCGCTGGAAGCCATCGGCCAGGCCGTGATGGACCCGATGGGCACGCTCGCGGAGCTGGCGCCGCTCTTCAAGACGCTCGGCGACATCGCCGGCCTGCTCAGCACCGTCACCGGACTCCTCGCGCTCGTCCCCGGGCTGCAGTTCCTCGGCGCCGCCTCGCTCGCGCTCGCGGGCGTCGCGCTCGTCGCGCACTACCTCTCCGCGGTCGGCACCACCGGCAGCTTCCTCAAGGCGCTCACCACCAAGGACGTCATCATGGACGCCGTCGGCTTCGGCCTCGGCAAGCTCGGCGCCCGCTTCGGCGACGAGATCCTGTCCGCCGCGCGGGCGAGCAACCAGCCGACCCGGATGGTCGCCCAGCTCGGCGGCCGGCTGCCGGCGATGGAGCTGCCGCAGGGCTACTTCCAGCTCGCGCGCGGGGCCTCGTACAGCATGAGCGTGCGCGAGTTCGGCATGCGCACCGGGCAGTACTTCACCACCTGGACCGGCAACGCCTTCACCGCCGAGGGCTCGAAGGACACGATCGAGACCGCCGGGAACCTCCTCACCTGGGACTTCGGCCCGCTGACCAACAGGGAGACGGTGGCGCCATGGGCACGCTGACCCCCGGCAGGATCCGGTTGTACGCCCCGGCCGACTGGTTCGACCTGATGGCCGACGGCGGCGACCGCGCGGCGACCCGCGCCCGCTGCGCGGAGCTGGTGCGGCTGACGTACCCGCGGACGGCGGCAGAGCGGCGGGAGCAGTTCACCGACGCGCTGCTGGCGTGGCACGACGTGCTGTACGCGGACGGGGTGCTGATGAACGGCATCGTCACGGCGCCGCTGCCGAGCAGCGGGGAGCAGGCGGCGTGGCTAGTGTTCGCGGGTGTGGTGGAGGTGCCCGAGAACCCGTCGGACCTGGACCTGGGCGAGCTGATGACGTCGGTGTTCGCGGAGCACTACCGCGCGGCGCCGGCGTACACGGAGGCGTACGCGACGGACATGGGGATGGGGTTCGGCTTCGTCGCGCAGCCGGCGCTGCCGCGGGCGGCGGTGGCGGGCGTCGAGGGCGCCGGCGAGGACCCCGTGCAGGTGGGCCTCGCGGGGGCGCTGGCCACACCGGCCGGGGGCGGCCTCGGGCTGCTGGTCGTCGGCACGAGCCTGAACCCGCTGCAGGCCGGGGAGCTGGCGGGGCTGGTGGCGGTGATCGCGGGCCGGTCGGTGTTCGTGGACGAGGCGCAGGATGGGCCCGCGCCCGCGGGGTAGCGGCTCGGCGGGCCCGGCGGAGATCGTCGCGCGCAACCGGCTGCTGATGCGGGAGCTGCTTGCGCGTCCCGGGGAGGCGGCGCCGGGGGGCGCAGGGCGCTGCTGGGCGCGGTGGACCAGCCGGGGACCTGGCCGGTGCAGGGCTGCGTGGACGTCCACCTGCGGTCGGGCGAGGCGGTGCAACTCCGCACCCCGCACCGCAGGGAACTGATCGCGGAGCTACGCGCGGCGGGGGTCCGGGTCCCACGCTGACGCGCCGCGGCGCGGTCGGGGGCTCGTAGGCTGGAGGCATGGTGTCCCCGGAGCGGTCCTGGCGGGCCGCGCCTCCCGGGCGGGGCGCGCGGCCCGTCGGGTCCGTGACGCGGGGGACGACCCATCCCAACCGGCTGCGCCGCATGGACCGCTGGATCGCCGCCGCCCACGGCGCCGCCCTGCGCCGTACGGCGCGCGCCGAGGGCCGGGCCGTCGCCGTCGACCTCGGATACGGTGCCGCCCCCTGGACCGCCGTCGAACTGCTGGCCCGGCTCCGCGCGGCGTGCCCGCGGGCCGAGGTCGCGGGTGTGGAGATCGATCCGGAGCGCGTGGCCGCCGCCCGTCCGTACGCCCGCGAGGGGCTGACGTTCCTGCGCGGCGGCTTCGAGGTCCCGCTGCCCGGCGGTGCCCGCCCGGCGCTGATCCGGGCGGCCAACGTGCTGCGGCAGTACGGCGAGGAGGAGGTTCCGGCGGCGTGGGCGCGGCTCACGGCGCGGCTCGGCGCGGACGGGCTGCTGGTGGAGGGGACCTGCGACGAGGCGGGCCGGCGGCACGTGTGGGTGGCTCTGGGCCCGGAGGGCCCCCGTACCGTCACCTTCGCCGCCCACCTGGCGACCCTCCCCTCGCCCTCGGACCTGGCGGAGCGGCTGCCGAAGGCGCTGATCCACCGCAACGTCCCGGGCGAGCCGGTGCACGCGTTCCTCCGCGACGTCGACCGCGCCTGGTCGGCCGCGGCCCCGTACGCACCCCTGGGCGCCCGGCAGCGCTGGATCCGTACGGCGAGCGCCCTGTCGGCGGACTGGCCGCTGACCGACGGGCCGGGCCGCTGGCGCCAGGGCGAGCTGACGGTCCCCTGGGCGGCGGTGGCCCCGCGGGGCTGGACGGCCTAGCCCGTCCCCGCCCCCTCCGGGCGTGGCCCCGGGGGGGGGGGAACCGTCCCCCGGGGAATGAAGCCGCCCGCCGCCGGTGTTCCTCCCAGGACGGCGGGGAGGACGGCGATTCCGAGGAGGAAACAGCAGCCGTGAGCCACCACCTGTCCCGGCTCCGCGCGCTCGCGCGGCACCGGCGGCCGCGTCGCGTCGCCATGCTCTCCGTGCACACCTCCCCCCTCCATCAGCCGGGTACCGGCGACGCCGGGGGCATGAACGTCTACATCGTCGAACTCGCCCGCCGCCTCGCCGAGATAGGCGTCGAGGTCGAGGTCTTCACCCGTGCCGCCTCCGCCGGCCTCCCGCCGGCCGTCGAGCTGGCGCCCGGGGTGCTCGTACGGCACGTGGCCGCCGGCCCGTACGAGGGGCTCGCCAAGGAGGATCTGCCCGCGCAGCTCTGCGCGTTCACGCACGGCGTGATGCAGGCCGAGGCCGGTCACCGCCCCGGCTACTACGACCTCGTGCACTCCCACTACTGGCTCTCCGGCCAGGTCGGCTGGCTCGCCGCCGAGCGCTGGGGCGTGCCGCTCGTGCACGCGATGCACACCATGGCCAAGGTGAAGAACGCCGCCCTCGCCACCGGCGACAGCGCCGAGCCGCCCGCCCGCGTGATCGGCGAGAGCCAGGTCGTACGGGCCGCGGACCGGCTCATCGCCAACACCGACGACGAGGCCCACGACCTCGTCCGCCACTACGACGCCGACCCCGCCCGCGTCGCCATCGTGCGCCCCGGCGTGAACCTCGACGTCTTCCGCCCCGGGGGTCCTGAAGGACCCGCCGGCTCCCGCGCCCGGGCCCGCGCCGCGCTCGGGCTGCCGCAGGACGCCTTCGTGCCGCTGTTCGCCGGCCGCATACAGCCGCTCAAGGCCCCCGACGTGCTGCTGCGCGCCGTGGCGCTGCTCCTGGAGCGGGATCCTGCGCTGCGCGAGCGGCTGGTGGTGCCGGTGGTGGGCGGGCCGAGCGGGACCGGTCTCGCCAGGCCGGCGGCGCTGCAGAAGCTGGCGGCGAAGCTGGGGATCTCCGACGTCGTACGGTTCACGCCGCCGGTGGCGCAGCAGGCGCTGGCCCGCTGGTTCCGGGCGGCGTCGGTGCTGGTGATGCCGTCGTACAGCGAGTCGTTCGGGCTGGTCGCGCTGGAGGCGCAGGCGTGCGGGACGCCGGTGGTGGCGGCGGCGGTCGGCGGGCTGCCGGTCGCGGTGCGCGACGGCGTCACGGGACTGCTGGTCGACGGCCACGACCCGGCGGACTTCGCCGACGCGCTGGGGCGGCTCGCCGCCGATGCGGTGCTGGCCGGCCGGATGGGTGCCGCGGCGGCCGGGCACGCGGCGGGCTTCGGCTGGGACGCCGCCGCCCGCGCGACGGCCGACGTGTACGCGGCGGCGATCGCCGGGTACTCCCACGCCGTAGCACCTCGCCTACCATCGCCGCATGACTGAGGCAGCGAGCACGGACGGCAGGGCAGCGAGCACGGACACGGCCGCCGCGGGCAAGGTCGTCGAGGACACCCTCCGCGAGGCCGGGATCGCGTACGAGTCGCCCGCCCCGGGCACGTACGTCGTCTCCCTGCCCGGCACCCGGAAGCTCTCGACCACCTGCCAGCTCATCGTCGGCAGGCACTCCCTGTCGGTGAACGCCTTCGTGATCCGCCACCCCGACGAGAACGAGGCCGGCGTCCACCGCTGGCTGCTGGAGCGCAACACCCGGCTGTACGGGGTGGGTTTCGCGGTCGACCGGCTCGGCGACATCTACCTCGTCGGGCGGCTGCCGCTGGCCGCGGTGACGCCAAAGGAGCTGGACCGGGTGCTGGGCACGGTGCTGGAGACGGCGGACGGCAGCTTCAACAGGCTGCTGGAGCTGGGGTTCGCGACGGCGATCCGCAAGGAGTACGCGTGGCGTACGAGCCGCGGGGAGTCGACGCGCAACCTGGAGGCGTTCACGCACCTGACGCGCCCGGAGCGCCCGGAGCAGCCGGAGCGCCCGGAGTAGTACGGAGCGCGTCCATCATCCGCGCCAGCGCCGCCCAGGTGGCGGCGAGATCGTCGGGACCGGCGTCGGCGGCCAGCCAGAGCGCCGCCTCGTTCATCGCCCCCGACAGCAGGTGCGCCAGCGGCGCCACCGGCTGCCGTGCCACCACCCCCGCCGCGACCAGCTCCGTCAGCGCCTCCGTCAGGTGCCGCGCCGACGCCGCCTCGTCCATCGCCCGCCACTCGCTCCACCCCAGCACCGCGGGCCCGTCCACGAGCATGATCCGCTGCAGCTCGGGGTCGGTGCTGGCGGTGAGGAACTCGCGGCAGCCGGCGGTCAGTTGGTCCCAGGGGTCCGGGTGCCGCCCGGCGGCCGCCGCGACCCGCCTGCCGACCTCCTGCTGCACCTCCTCCAGGACGGCGCGGAAGAGGTCCGCCTTGCCGTCGAAGTGGTGGTACAGCGCGCCCTTCGTCACGCCGGACGCGCGCACGATCTCGGCCAGCCCCACGGCCCCGTAGCCGCGGCCCGCGAAGAGGCGCCGGCTCTCGCGCAGCAGCGCCCGTCTGGTCTGCGCCCGCTGCTCCGCCCTGACTCCGCCGCGCGCGGTCATGCGCACCTCCCGTTTGACGTACCGATGGTATGCGAACTACGGTTTTGGCATACCGATGGTACGCGAAAGGAGTCGGCCATGGAGCTGACCAGTTTCTATCCGGTGATCGGCACGAGCCGGCTGACCGAGTCCCGGGACTTCTACGTCCGGCTGATGGGCTTCGAGGTCACCTTCGAGGCGGACTGGTACGTGAGCCTGCGCCGCCCCGGCGACCCGGCGTACGAGCTGGCCCTCCTCGACCCGGAGCACCCCACGGTCCCCGAGGGCCACCGGGCGTCCGCGCGGGGGCTGCTGCTCAACTTCGAGGTCGCGGACGTGGACGCGGAGTGGGAGCGGCTCGTCGTCCGCGAGGGGCTGCGGCCGGAACTGGAGCTGCGCAGCGAGGACTTCGGGCAGCGGCACTTCATCGTCGCGGACCCGAACGGGATCCTCATCGACGTGATCACGCCGATCGCGCCGACGGGCGAGTTCGCCGGGCAGTACGCGGCGCGGTAGCGCCCGGGGCCGGTCGGGGTCCCTCAGGCCGCCTCGGAGGGCAGGGTCGCCAGGAGAGCGTCGACGAGGGCGCGGTCGTGGCCCTGGGTCAGCCGGTGGCGGGCCGCGGCCGGTGGCAGCCAGACGACGCGGTCCACCTCGCGGCTGGGGACGAACGTGCCCGCGGCCGCCCGGGCGGCCCAGTAGCGGATCTCCTTGGGGCGGCCGTCCGCCACCCGGTAGCGGGTCGTGGGCAGCGGGGCGCCGGGCTCGCAGGCCATGCCGGTCTCCTCGGCCACCTCGCGGACCGCGGCGGCCAGGGGCTCCTCGCCCTGCTTGAGCTTGCCCTTGGGGTGGGACCAGTCGTCGTACTTGGGACGGTGGACGAGAGCGATCTCCAGCCCGCCGGGGACGCCGGGTGCGGTACGCCACAGGACGCAGCCCGCGGCGCGGATCGGTGGGGCCGGGTGGGCCGGGTGATCCTTCACTCCTGCTCCCCTCTCGTCTGCCAGAGCCGGCCGAAGGTGTAGCGCGCGGCTTCCACCTCGTGGCGCTGGTCGGCGTGGAGTACGCCGAGGGCGTAGGCGGTGGCGGGGGCGATCCGCGGCGTCGCCGCGGCGGCCGCGGCCGCGGCGGCGGCCTCGACGGCCTCGCGGTCGCGGTCGAGCGCGGCGCCGGCCGCGGGCAGCGGCGGGCCCCCGGTCCGTACGGGGACGGTGCCGGGCGGGCACGCCGCGAGGATCTCCGCGGCATGCCGGGCGCGGCGGACGAGGGCGTGCACGTGCCGCCAGGGGGCGTCGTCGCGGTCGTCGACGGCGGGCGCGCGGGGGGCGGCGAGCCCGCGGGCGAGGGCGGCGGCGTTGTACGGGCGGCCGGCGCGGGCCAGCGGCAGCGCGGCGACGGCGGCGGCCAGGACGCGGCGCAGCTCGTCGTGGTACTCGGGCAGTGCGGCGGCGGGCCGCCGGGCAGCGCCGGTGAACGGGGCGTCGGAGACGAGCAGGGCGACGGCGTCGGCCAGCGCGTGGTACCGGGCGGACGTCAGCGCGTCCAGCGCCTCGGAGTGCGCCCGGCTCCGTGCCAGCCCCAGCCGCCGCTCCAGCAGCGCCCCGGCCCGCGCCGCCCCCACGCTCCGCGGGGCGCCTGCCGCGGGCATGGCGGTGGTGGCCACCCCGGTACGGCGCCCGCCGTCGGCAGCCGTCCACCCGGAACCGGAGCCGGAGGAGCCCGAAGCGCGCGATGCGGAACCGGCGGAGGAAGGATCACCGGCCGCGGACGTGGAGACGCCGGAGGCGGAACCGGCCGAAGGGGAGGTCTCGGAGGCATGTCGCCCGACCCCGTCCCGGGACCGCCCGCCGCGGGCCGCGCCCGCGAGCGCGCCGCCCGGCCGCCGCGCCGCGGCGGCGGCTGCGGTGCCTGCGTCGCCGGTGACGGTCCCCCGGTCGAGATCGTCGGGTCCACCCCGCGTCACGCCGCCGCTCCCGGGCCGCGCCCCCGGCACCACGCCGGCGGCGCGGGCCGTACCGGCCGGGTCCGCGATCCGGTCCGGCCGTTCCGCCGCTCCCGGTGGCGTGTCGCCGGACCCGGCATGACCCGCCGACGCGGGCGCCGTGCCCCGCGTATCCCGTGCACCCGCGCCCGGACCCGCGGGCGCGCTGCCCTCGGCGGCCTTGCCGGTATCCGCGTCGCCGCCCGCCGCACCGCGGGCCGCGGCGTCCACGGCCCGGCCCCGGTCCACCGCGCCGGCCGCGGAGTCGGCCGCGTCCTCCTCGCCCGACAGCCGCCGCAGCGCCGTCACCAGCCGGTCCCGGCGCGCCGCGTACACGTGCTCGCGCAGCACCGTCGTGCCCAGCCAGTACAGCTCGCCCTCCAGGCGCTCCGCCCACTCCGGGTCCAGTAAGGGGCCGAAGCTGCCCAGCGTGTCGGCGATACGGAAGGCCGCGCCGTGGACCGCGCCCGCGACCGCCGCCGCGCCCGCCCCGGCGCCCGCCTCCTGCGCCGGGAGGTCCCGCAGGCCGCGGAGCAGCTCGGTGGCCTGCGTGCTCAGGTACCGGGCCAGCACCTCGCCCGCCGCGAGCGTGCCGCCGCCGGGCGCCGCCGTGGCCGTCAGGGATGTCTCATGCCGCGATGACACGCCGGCGCCTCCGGGCGTCGATGAGCATTTCCTGGACGTTCGCCAGCCGGTTCCCCGCGTCGTCCACCGCGTTGCGCGTCCAGTCGCCGTTGGAGTCCAGACGCCAGGAGTCGACCGTGTCCGACATGCCCGTCTCCAGCAGCCGGTTCAGCGCCTCGCGGTGCGCCGGGTCCGCGACCCGGACCAGCGCCTCGATGCGCCGGTCGAGGTTGCGGTGCATCATGTCCGCGCTGCCGAACCACACCTCCGGCTCGCCCCCGTTGCCGAAGACGAAGACCCGGGAGTGCTCCAGGAACCGGCCCAGGACGCTGCGGACCCGGATGTTCTCCGAGAGCCCCGGCACCCCCGGCCGCACGGCGCAGATGCCGCGCACCCAGATGTCGACCGGCACGCCCGCCGCCGACGCCCGGTAGCAGGCGTCGATGACCGCCTCGTCGACGATCGAGTTGACCTTGATGCGGACGTACGCGGGCTGCCCGGCCCGGTGGTGCGTGATCTCGCGGTGGATCCGGTGGACCAGGCCCTCGCGCACCGACGTCGGCGCGACCAGCAGCCGCCGGTAGTTCTCCCGCCGCGAGTAGCCCGAGAGCCGGTTGAAGAGGTCGGAGAGGTCCGCGCCCACCTGCGGGTCGGCGGTGAGCAGGCCCAGGTCCTCGTAGAGCCGCGCGGTCTTCGGGTGGTAGTTGCCGGTGCCGACGTGGCTGTAGCGGCGCAGGGTCTCGCCCTCCTGCCGTACGACCAGCGACAGCTTGCAGTGCGTCTTCAGCCCGACGAGCCCGTACACGACGTGGCAGCCCGCCTCCTCCAGCTTCCGCGCCCACTTGATGTTCGCCTGCTCGTCGAAGCGCGCCTTCAGCTCCACCAGCACCAGCACCTGCTTGCCGCTCTCCGCCGCGTCGATGAGGGCGTCGACGATCGGCGAGTCGCCCGACGTGCGGTACAGCGTCTGCTTGATGGCCAGCACGTCCGGGTCCGCCGCCGCCTGCTCCAGGAACGCCTGGACGGAGGTGGAGAAGGAGTCGTACGGGTGATGCAGCAGCACGTCGCGCTCGCGCAGCGCCGCGAAGACGTCCGGCGCGGACGCCGACTCGACCTCGGCGAGGTCGCGGTGCGTGCCCGCGACGAACTTCGGGTACTTCAGCTCCGGCCGGTCCTGCGCGGCGATGCCGAAGAGCCCGGTGAGGTCGAGCGGCCCCGGCAGCGGATAGACCTCGGCCTCGGAGATCTTCAGCTCCCGGACGAGCAGGTCCAGCACGTACGGGTCGATGGACTCCTCCACCTCGAGCCGCACCGGCGGCCCGAAGCGGCGCCGCATCAGCTCCTTCTCCAGCGCCTTCAGCAGGTTCTCCGCGTCGTCCTCCTCGACCTCCAGGTCCTCGTTGCGCGTGACCCGGAAGGTGTGGTGGGCGAGGACCTCCATGCCCGGGAAGAGGTCTTCGAGGTGGGCCGCGATGACGTCCTCCAGCGGCACGAACCGCTGCGCGCCGCCGACCGAGGCGGTCTCCAGGAACCGCGGCAGCAGCGGCGGCACCTTGACGCGGGCGAAGTGCCGGTGGCCGCTGACGGGGTTGCGGACGACGACCGCGAGGTTCAGGGACAGTCCCGATATGTACGGGAACGGGTGCGCCGGGTCGACCGCAAGCGGCGTCAGCACCGGGTAAATCTGCTGCCGGAAGAGGGTGAAGAGCCGGGCCTGCTCCTTCTCGCCCAGGTCGGCCCAGCGGACCAGGGCGATGCCCTCGTCGGCCAGCGCCGGCTGCACGTCCTGCTGGAAGCAGGCCGCGTGCCGCGCCATCAGCTCGCGCGAGCGGTTCCAGATCAGGTCCAGCACCTCGCGCGGCTGGAGCCCGGAGGCGGAGCGGGTGGCGACGCCGGTGGCGATGCGGCGCTTGAGGCCGGCGACGCGCACCATGAAGAACTCGTCCAGGTTGCTGGCGAAGATCGCCAGGAAGTTCGCCCGCTCCAGCAGCGGGGTCGCCGGGTCCTCGGCCAGTTCCAGCACCCGCTCGTTGAACGCCAGCCAGCTTCGCTCGCGGTCCAGGAAGCGGCCCTGGGGCAGTTCCTCGTCCGCCTCCTGCCCGTCGTAGTCGTCGGCGTCGGCGTCGATGTCCGGGTCGATCTGCTGGGCCGCGCGCTGCGCGGCGGGGGCCACCGCGTGCGGGCGGCGGGCGGCGATCGAGCCCACCGACGGCTGGGCCGGCTGCGCGGGCTGCGTGACGAGGGGCGAGCTGTCGTCCATGCCCCTATTCTCCCGTGTCCGGGCCTGACCCGGCACGGCGGACAGGTTCGCGGCGGAGCGCTGCATCCGTCGATGCTCGCAATTGAGGTTGAACCGAGGGTAACGACGCGGCTAACCCTCGGTGCGCGGTACGGCCCGCCCGCCCTGGTCAGCCCTCCGTGCGGTACATGAGATCCGTCTCGTGGGTGCTGAAGCCCATGCCCTCGTAGACCACGACCGCGGGGGTGTTGTCGGCGTCGACGTACAGCATGCCCGTGGGCATGCTGCGGTCGTACGCCAGATGGCGCAGCCCGATCGTCGTCAGCGCCTTGCCGAGCCCGCCGCCCTGTGCGTCGGGGTGCACCCCCAGCACGTACACCTCGCCCAGGTGCTCCGCACTGTGCACCTTCGTCCAGTGGAAGCCGACGAGCTTCCCGCCGCGCTCGGCGAGGAAGAAGCCGCGCGGGTCGAACCACGGCTCCGCCATCCGGTCGTCCAGGTCGGCCCGCGTGAGCGAGCCCTGCTCGGGGTGGTGGGCGAAGGCGGCGGCGTTGAGGGCCAGCCACTCCGCGTCGTCCTCGCCGGGCCGGAACGTACGCACCGTGACCCCCGCGGGCAGCCGCGGCTCGGGCGCGTCCTCCCCCGCGTACCCGTCGAGCGGCATCCGCAACTGGCGCAGCTCGCGGAAGAGCGTGAGGCCGAGCAGTTGCGCCAGGTGCCTGGCGGCGGGGTGGCCGCCGTGCGCCCACAGCCGCATCCGCTGCCCCGACTCGGTGAGCAGCGCGCGGCCCAGCGCGCGGCCGTGACCGCGGCGGCGGTGGCCGGGGTGGACGACGAGTTCGGCGGCGGGCGGCTCGACGGGGTCGGTCTCCTCAAGCTGCGCGTAGCCCGCCGGCTCCGTGCCGTCGTAGAGGAGGAGGTGCTTGACGCCCTCGCGGTGGCCTCTGCGCAGGGTGAGCCGGCCCTGCTCGGAGACGGCCTCCCGGCCGTCGGTCGCGGCGGCGGCGTCGATGATGCCGAGCACGGCGTGGGACTGGGAGGGCGTGAGCTCGTCGAGCACCTCGATGCGCCTGCCGCGCGGCTTCCCCGTGTCGGTCTTACCGGACTCCGTCATGGAGAAAGCCTAAGGCCGGCGGAACGCCGGAGAAGCTTGGGGAAGAGTTCAGTCCTTGTTGGAGACGCGCTACGCGCGTCGACCTTAAGCTGCCGAGCGGTGTTCCACGTCGCGCCGAGGGGGCGTTCGCAGTGAGGTCTGGGAGAACAGAGCCGTCAGACAGGTTCCGTACGACACGAAGGGGGCGCCGGGCCGCGGCCGGTGCCGCCGCGCTGGCGGTGGCCGGCAGCCTTTTCGCCGCCGCGCAGCCCGCGGGCGCGGACAGCGCGGAGAAGCAGGACCGCGGCCGTACCGTCGACGTCCAACTGCTGTCCTTCAACGACTTCCACGGCAACCTCGAACCCCCGCAGGGCTCGTCGGGAGAGGTCGCGGAACTCCAGCCGGACGGCTCGAAGAAGACCGTCAAGGCAGGCGGCGTCGCCTACCTCGCCACCTCCCTGCGCGACGCCCGCGAGGGCAACCGCTACTCCGTCACCGCCGCCGCGGGCGACCTCGTCGGCGCCAGCCCGCTGGTCTCCGGCCTCTTCCACGACGAGCCCACCGTCGAGGCCATGAACGGCCTCGGCCTCGACGTCGCCGGCGTCGGCAACCACGAGTTCGACGAGGGCATCGCCGAGCTGCGGCGCCTCCAGGACGGCGGCAACCACCCCGAGGACGGCGGCTACCGGGAGGGCCGCACCTACGGGGGCGCGGACTTCCCCTACCTCGCCGCCAACGTCACCGACGAGAAAACCGGCAAGCCGGCCCTCGACCCGGTGTACGTCTGGAAGAAGGAGGGCGTGAAGATCGGCTTCATCGGCGTGACGCTGGAGGCCACCCCCGACATCGTCTCCGCGGAGGGCGTCAAGGGGCTGAAGTTCCACGACGAGATCGAGACGATCGACACGTACGCGAAGCAACTGCGGCGCCAGGGCGTGGAGTCCATCGTCGCCCTCGTCCACGAGGGCGGGTACCCCGCGGCCTCGGCGGGCGGCGCGTACAACTACGACTGCGACACCCCGGGCCCCGGCGCCGGGATCTCCGGTCCCGTCGCCGAGATCGCCAAGGGCACCACGGCGAGCGTCGACGCCTTCGTCACCGGGCACACCCACCAGCCGTACGCCTGCACCATCCCCGACCCGGAGGGCAACGCGCGCAGCGTCACCTCCGCGTCGTCCTTCGGCCGGCTCTACACCGACACCACGCTGACGTACGACCGCCGCACCGGCGACATCGTGCGCACCGCGACCAAGCTGCCGGACGCCGAGAACCACGTGGTCGACCGCGAGCAGCGCCGGGCGCCGGACATGACCTCGCTGGTCGAGGAGTGGAACGAGCTCGCCGCGCCGATCGCCGCCAAGCCCGTCGGCTACGTCTCCGGCGACATCCCGCGCGAGGGCACCGAGTCCCCGCTCGGCGACCTCATCGCCGACGCGCAGCTCGCCCACGCCAGGACGCTCGACGAGAGCACCCGGGTGGCGTTCATGAACCCGGGCGGCATCCGCGCGGGCATCACGTACGCGTCGGCCGGCGACGAGGGCGACGGGGTCGTCACGTACGGGGAGGGCTTCACCGTCCAGCCGTTCTCGAACACCGTGAACCTGACCGGCCTCACCGGGGAGCAGCTCCTCCAGGTGCTCCGCGAGCAGGTCAGCGGCGCCAACGAGGCGGCGCCGAAGATCCTGCAGCCGTCCGCGGGGCTGACGTACACGCTGGACCTCACGGAGTCCGGCGCCGACCGCGTCGTCGCCGACTCGGTCCGGCTCGACGGGCAGCCGCTCGACCCGGCTGCCACGTACCGGGTCGCCGTCAACTCCTTCCTCGCCGGCGGCGGCGACGGCTTCCCCACCCTGGCCGACGGCACGGACACGCTGGTCGGCGGGGACGACCTGGCCGCCCTTGAGAGCTACCTGACGGCGAACTCCAGCGCGGACAAGCCGCTGGCACCGCCGGCCGCCGACCGGATCACGGTGATCGGGCAGCAGTAGCCGGCCGGGGAGACCCCGGGGGGGGTGAGCGGCGAGGCGGCCGGAACCGGCCTGCGCCGCTCACCCCCTTCTGCTGTGATGGCCCCCCGGCGCGTCCCGCCCCGGCTCCCCGGCGGTACGGGCCCTTCCGGCGCAGCCCTCTCCCGGCAGGACGGGCACGATGAGCAACGAGGACGCGGCAGAACCGGCGGTCGACCCCACCGTGCCGCGGGCGACGCCGTCGCGGAGGTCTATCCGGGCATCGTCACGATGGCCCGGCATCTGGCGGCCGGCCGCGAAGGTGGGCGCGGCGAAGCCGATCGACGCGTACGGCGCGGTGGGACGCAAGCCGTAGGACGCTCGCGCCCACCGCGGTGGTGGCCGGGACGGCTAGAAGTTGAAGACGTTGCCGCCGGTTGCGAGGTCCGCCGTGCAGGGGTTGGGGAAGACCTCGGAGACGTACTCGACGGGCTTGCCGCGCCACGTGCCGGTGGCGTGCAGCTCCACGGGCTCGTACTGCATCGTGCACGCGCCCTCCTTGTCGGACAGGTCCTCGAACCGCCCGTCGACCTTCGCCAGGTCCGTGCAGGCCGACTCCGCCGCGGGGTGCGAGCCCCCGGCGGGGTCGCAGTCCAGATACGTGAAGCCGCCCTTGGCGCGGTCGCTGACGTACTTCGTCGTCAGCCGCAGGTGCGTGGCGTCGAACGGCTCGGGCAGCGGGCGCTCGGCGGAAGCGGTGGCGGCGGCGGTCAGCGGCAACAGCACGGCGGTGGCGGTGGCGGCCAGGACGGCGGCGAGGGGCCGGACGGTCATGGGGGTTTCTCCTCGGCGGGGGCGTGGGGCGTGCGGGCGTCTGGAACGTCAGAGATACCCCAGTCCGTCAGCGGCGCGAGGTACCGTCACCCGAAGGAGGCATGTCCTTCGATTCCGATTGCCCCCGCCCGTACGGGGCCCGCGGCCGTTTGCGCCGCTTCGGGCGCGCTGGGCCGAACGGCCCAGCGCCCGCCGGCCCCCGCGCCGTCCCGCGCTACGCCGGCCGGTGGGGCCCGCGCCCCCGGATCGCGGACAAGGACCCCGGCGGCGGCTCCGGCGCCCCCGGCAGCCGCAGCAGCGCCTCCGTCCCGCCGCCGGCCGCCCGGCGCAGCGCCACGGTGCCGCCGGCCTGCTGCACCGTACGGGCCACGATCGACAGCCCCAGCCCGCTGCCCGGCCGGCCGCGCGCCGACGGCGAGCGCCAGAACCGCTCGAAGACGTGCGGCAGCTCCGCCTCCGGGATACCGGGCCCGTGGTCGCGCACCCGCAGCAGCCCGTCGCCGCCGAGCCCGACCTCGACCCGGCTGCCGGGCGGCGAGAACTTCACCGCGTTGTCCAGCAGATTGACCACGGCCCGCTCCAGCGCCGCGGGCTCGGCCCGTACGAACCAGGGCGCCAGCTCCGCGTCGATCCGCACCTCGGGCGCCCGCAGCCGCACCCGCCGCACCGCCCGCTCGGCGATCTCGTCCAGCGCGACGACCGCCAGTTGGGCCTTGTCCGGCGCCGCGTCGGGCCGGGACAGCTCCTGGAGGTCGCCGATGAGCGCGGCCAGCTCGGTCATCTGCGCGGTGACGGACTCCAGCAGCTCCCTGCGCTGCCGCGGCGGCAGCTCGCGTCCTGACTCCTCGCTGCGGGCGAGCAGTTCGATGTTCGTACGCAGCGAGGTCAGCGGCGTCCGCAGCTCGTGCCCGGCGTCGGCGATGAGCTGCTGCTGCCGCTCCTGGGAGGTGGCGAGGGCGGCGGTCATGGCGTTGAACGACCGGGACAGCCGGGCGATCTCGTCGTCGCCCTCGACGGGGATCTCGACGGCGAGGTCCTCGGTGCGGGCGATGTGCTCGACGGTATGCGTCAGCCGCTCCACGGGGCGCAGGCCCGCGCGGGCGACGCCGAGCCCGATCGCCCCGGCACCGAGGACGCCGCAGCCGGCGACGAGGGCGAGGACGAGGGCGAGGGTGTTGAGGGGGTCGGTGACCTCGCTGAGGGGGCGGGCGAAGGAGATGGCGGCCGGCTCGTCGTTCAGTGTGAGGGCGCCGCCGATGGTGCGGACCCGCCACTCGGTGCCGTCCGAGGTCACGTCGTGCATGATTTCGGTACGCTGCGCGCCGCCCTGGGCGGCGACCGCCTGCTCCGTCTCGGTGACGGGGATCGTGTGCTCGCCCTGGAGCAGGCAGGCCCTGCCATCCGGGAGCACGATCTGGGCGGTCGTCCGGTCCGTGTTCAGGTCCTCCGGCGAGCCCGGGGGGCGTTCGTCGAGGCAGCCGGTGCGGACGATCCGGGGCAGGGTGTTCGGCACCTCGGCCTGCCGCAGCGAACGGTTGAACTCGTTCATGAGCTGGTCGCGGGTGATCAGCCAGCAGGAGACCGCCGCCGCCGCGATCGCCACCGCCATCGCCGCAGCGGTGAGCAGAGCCAGCCGCGAGCGCAGGGGCAGGCGGCCGAAGCGGGACGTCACCTGGCGGCGCCCCTGCCGCCGCTCCTCGCGTCGCCCTCCGGGGCGCGCAGGACGTAGCCGACGCCGCGGACCGTGTGCACCAGCCGGGGGGCGCCGCCGGCCTCGGTCTTGCGGCGCAGGTACATGACGTACACGTCGAGGGAGTTGGAGGACGGCTCGAAGTCGAAGCCCCAGACGGCCTTGAGGATCTGCTCGCGCGTGAGCACCTGCCGCGGGTGGTTGAGGAAGAGCTCCAGCAGCGTGAACTCGGTGCGGGTCAGCTCCACCGGCCGGCCGCCGCGGGTGACCTCGCGGGCGGCGAGGTCCATCCGCAGGTCGCCGAACTCCAGCGCCTCGGCGGTGTCGGCCGGCTCGCCGCCCTCGGCGTACGCGCGGCGGCGCAGCAGCGCGCGGATGCGGGCGAAGAGCTCGTCCAGCTCGAACGGCTTGACGAGGTAGTCGTCGGCGCCCGCGTCGAGGCCCGTCACGCGGTCGCCGACGGTGTCGCGGGCGGTGAGCATGAGGATGGGTACCCGGTCGCCGCCGGCCCGGAGCCTGCGGGCGGCGGTCAGGCCGTCCATGCGGGGCATGAGGACGTCGAGGACGACGAGGTCCGGCCGGTACGAGGCGGCCTTGTCGAGGGCGTCGAGACCGTCGACGGCGAGTTCGGTTCCGTAGCCCTCGAAGGCGAGGCTGCGCTCCAGCGCCTCGCGTACGGCCGGCTCGTCGTCGACGATCAGGATGCGCTGCTGCTGCTCGGTCACGGCCTCAATTGTTCCTGAGGTCGCCGAGGATGTGCTTCACATCGTTGATGGGGATGGCGAAGCCGAGGCCGACGCTGCCCGCGGAGGAGTCGTCCGGCGGCGTGTACATGGCCGAGTTGATGCCGACGATCCGGCCCTGCATGTCGATGAGTGCGCCGCCGGAGTTGCCGTGGTTGAGCGAGGCGTCGGTCTGGATGGCCTGGTACGTGGTCGTCTCCGGCCCGAGCCGCCCGTTGTACTGGCCGCCGCCGAAGCCGAACGGCCACTGCTCGCCGCGCTGCGGCTGCCCGCCCTCCTCCTTCTCGACGGTCACGTCGCGGTCGAGCGCGGAGACGATGCCGCTGGTGACGCTGCCGCTCAGGCCCTCGGGGGAGCCGATGGCGACGACCTCGTCGCCGACCTTCAGGGAGTCGGAGTCGCCGAGGGTGGCGGGCTTGAGGCCGCTCTTGCCCTGCACCTTGATGAGGGCCATGTCGAGGTCGGGGTCGGTGCCGACGACGTCGGCGGCGGCGGTGGAGCCGTCGCTGAAGGTGACCTGGACCTGCTCGGCGCCGGAGACGACGTGGTTGTTGGTGAGGATCTCGCCGCTCTCGGTGACGATCACCCCGGACCCCGTCGACTGCCCGGCGGTCGAGGAGGACTTGATCTCCACGACGCTGGGGCTGACGGCGGCGGCGACGCCGGCGACGGAGCCGCTGTTCCCGGAGGAGACCTGGGTGCCGCTGGCAGGGCTGGAGGCGCTGGTGCTCGTACCGGACGAATCGGTCAGCTCCCCGACGAGGGCGGCGCTGCCGCCCCCGACGATGGCGGCGACCAGCGCGGCGGCGGCGAGCAGCCCCAGGGGCCCCCTGGCCCGCCCGCGCCGTGGCGGCCCGGCGGGGGGCGGCGGCGGGGCGCCGAACCCGGCGTACCCGCCGCCGTGCGCGCCGGCGAAGGTCTGAGGGTGGCCCGCGCCGGCCCGGTCGGCGGGCAGGACCCCGTCACGGCCGGCTGCGAAGGCGGGCTGGGTGCTGGTGCGGTATGTCTGCTCCGTCATGCCCTCGACGATCCCCGCGGATTCTGAGAGGCGTCTGAGACGTGGGTAAGAAGCGGAGTAAAACCGCGTTTGCCCGATATAAAGGCGAGGGGTGGGGCCGGAGGCGCGGCGGTACTACGGTGGCCGTCGTGGCGCCGCGTTGCTCCTCACCGGATCCGGACAGCACGCCAGCCCCGAGGGGGAGGTGCCGTGCTGGCACTGATCATCTCCGCGTTCGCCGTTCTGGTATCGCTCGGCTCGTTCATCCTCGCCTACATGACCGACCGCCGCTCCCACATGCCCGTCCTGCAGTTCATGTGGGAGAGCGCGCAGACGGACGACGCCGAACCGAAGTGGTGGCTCATGAACGTGGGCCGGGGCCCGGCAACCAACGTCGTGGTCGCCCAGACGGCGCGCACCTCGCTCACGCGCGGCCTCAACCGCGAGGTCTGGTACAACCCGGTGCTCGTACCGTCGATCCCCGCGGACGGAAAGCTGGCCCTCACCTGGCTCGGCGGCACCATGGGACTCGACTGCGGGCTGGGGTCGAGCTACACGGACGGGCACCGGTGCTTCTACACGACCAAGTGCGGAGACGACGTGAACATGGTCTACGTCGGCCTGCACATACCGCGATGGCCGCTGCTGAAGCTCCACGGGCGGAAGGCGGTCAAAACGTGGTGGGGCGTGGAGGACCTGTCGGGCCCGCAGTGGTCGCCCGCCACGGACGGCCACGTACGAAGGCGCTGGTGGCTCCCCAGGCGCTTCGGCCTGAGCCGCCGCCTCGGCGGCTGGGCCGACCCGGTGAGGTCGTACAGACCGCCCCCGGCGGCTGCCCATCCGGACTGAGCGCTACGTCTGCGGGAACTCCCCGCGTCTGACAGCTGCAACGAAGTCGGCCCACGCGGCAGCGCTGACAGCGAGGACGCCGCTCCCGGGGTCCTTGCTGTCCCGGACGCTGACCGCGGCCGCGCCTCGACGTATCTCGACGCAGTTGCCGGACTCACCGCTGTAGCTGGACCGGCGCCACGCAACGCTGCCGTGCTCCAGTGACCGCATAAGCCCCTCTCCGGGCGACTAGTCCAACGTCGTTCTCAAACGAGCGATCAGATCACGGCTCTCGGCCGGAGCCAGAGCCGTGGACCGCAGCGAGTCGAACGTGAGCGTATACGTATCGATCTCTTCCGCGGTCTCCAGGTAGAGCGTGCCTGTCTTGTGCTCCACGCACACAACATCGGAATAGGCAGGCGTGGGGAAGCTGAACAGCACGAAAGCCCCCATGAGCCCAGCATGCGCGCCCGCGCGGTGCGGGACAACCTGCAACTCGACGCTCGGATGCTCCCCCACCGCCAGCAGCCGGTCGAGCTGTGCGCGCATCACCTTCGTACCGCCGACGCACGTCAGCAGCGCGGCCTCCCCCTGGATCACACACACCCGCGGTGGATCGTTGCCCTCCAGCACCCTCTGTCGTTCCATTCGGATGCCGACCAACTCGTCCACGCGCTCCCGGCTGAGCATCGCGTTGCTGCCCTCCACAAGCGCCCGGGCGTAGTCCGGGGTTTGCAGCAGGCCGGTGATCAGCAGCGGCTCGAAGGAGCGGATGTAGTCAGCGGTTCGCTCATAGTCGATGTAGTCGGCGTACGAGGGCAAGGCCGTGCCCAGTTGCTGCAGCCAGCCCGGTTCTCTTCCGCGTCGGGCCAGGGCCACCAACTGCTCGACGTAGTCGCCGTCTTCCACACCGTAGAAGGTCAGCAGGTCGCGCAACTCGCCCAGAGAGATTCCCAACCGCGCGTTCTCTATCCGGTTGATCTTCGTCCGATGGCAACCGATCCGCTCCGCTGCCTCCTCCGGCGAAATACCGGCCGCCTCCCGGAGCGCCAGGAGGACGGCGGCCAGACGTCGACGGCGCACGGTGGGCCGCGCTCCGGTCATGTGGTGCCCCCATCTGCTTACTCAACGACAGGAGGAGATTACCCTCCTCGCAAAGATCATGGAACGAGTTCCAAAGGAACGATTGCTGTTCGAGCAAGTGCAAGAGCATCCTTGTGCTTCGCCAGCAGAGTGGGCACGTTCCCACCTGCCGAACACCCGCGTGGACAAGGGGGTTTGCTCATGGATCCGTCGCTCCCTGCACTCACGGCAGGCCAGCAACGCGAAGCCAGCCGACGCTTTCCGCGGCACGTCAAAAGCGTGGGCCGTGCCCGGACCGCTCTGAGAGCCCAGTTGGGGCTGTGGGGCGTGGATCAGGACGTGGCCGATACGGCCGTGCTGCTGCTCTCCGAACTGGTCACCAACGCCGTGCGGCACGGCAAGGTGCCCCCCGGGCGAGAAATCGGCACCCGGTTCGCCCTGCGGGCGGAGGCACTACGGCTGGAAGTCGCCGACGCCAACGACGACCTGCCCCACCCCCGCATCGCGGGCGAGGACGACGAGAGCGGGCGCGGGCTGGCGCTCGTGGACGCGCTTGCGGACGACTGGGGTACCTATCGGCGGGCCAACGGCATCGGGAAGTGCGTGTGGGTGCGGCTCCGGCTGCCGCCGGACCGGGGCTGACGCCCCGCCCCCGCTACGGGCAGCCGCAGGAGCGGCGGACCACGAGGTGCGACGGGAACTGCTTCAGGCGTTCGCGGCGCGTGGCCAGCGGGGTCTCGTCCAGGACCAGGTCCACCGCCGCGCGGGCCATCGCCGGGCGGTCCGAGGCGACCGTCGTCAGGGGCGGGTCCGTGAGGCCCGCCTCCTTGACGTTGTCGAAGGCCGCCACGGCGAGCTCGCCGGGGACGTCGATGCGGAGTTCGCGGGCTGCGCGGAGGAGGCCGATGGCCTGGTCGTCGGTGGCGCAGAAGATGGCCGGGGGGCGGTCGGGTCCGGAGAGGAGCTTGAGGCCGACCTGGTAGGCGTCGTAGCGGTTGTACGGGGACTGGAAGAGCCGGCCCTCTGTCGAGCGGCCCGCCGCGCGCATCGCGATGCGCCAGCCCTCCACGTGGTCGGTGACCGGGTCGCCCGTCGTCGGGGTCGTCTCGACGCCGCCGAGGCAGGCCACGTACGCGTGGCCGTGCTCCAGCAGATGGCTCGTCGCCAGCCGCGCGCCGCCGACGTCGTCGGTGACGACGACGAGGTCGTCCGGCTGGTCCCGGCGCTCGTGCATGAGCACCACCCGCGCGTCCCACGCGTCGATCTCCGCCGCCGCGGCCGCGCTCGGGCCCTGGCTGACGAGGATCAGGCCGGAGACGCGCATCCCAAGGAAGGCGCGCAGATAGTGGACCTCGCGGTCGTCGAGATAGTCGGAGTTGCCGACGAGCACCATCTTGCCGCGCTCGGACGCCGCCTGCTCCACCGCGTGCGCCATCTCGCCGAAGAACGGCTGCCGCGCGTCCGGCACGATCATGCCGATGAGGTCCGTACGCCGCGAGGCCATGGCCTGCGCCACGCGGTCCGGGCGGTAGCCCAGCTCCTTTATCGCGGCGAGCACCCGCTCCCGGGTGGCCGGGGCGACCGGCCGGGGTCCGTTGTTGATGACGTAGCTCACGACCGCGGTCGAGGTCCCCGCCAGCCGCGCCACGTCGTCCCGCGTCACCTTGGCCACGGCGCAAGTCTACGCGTGATGACTCCCCGCACTACCCCGCCTCTGTGATGCCCCGGCCAGCGCATGGGGGCTTACCTACGCGCGGTGCCTCGCCTCCTGCGCGGCGCCCTTCTGCTCCTGCTTCTCGGCCCTGTTCTCCGGCTTCTTCTCGCCCTTCTCCGGCACCACGAAGCGGTATCCCACGTTCCGCACGGTGCCGATCAGCGACTCGTGCTCGGGACCGAGCTTCGCCCGCAGCCGCCGCACGTGGACGTCGACGGTGCGGGTGCCGCCGAAGTAGTCGTAGCCCCAGACCTCCTGGAGCAACTGGGCCCGGGTGAACACCCGCCCCGGATGCTGCGCCAGGTACTTCAGCAGCTCGAACTCCTTGAAGGTCAGGTCCAGCACCCGCCCCTTCAGCTTCGCGCTGTACGTGGCCTCGTCCACCGTCAGATCGCCGTTGCGGATCTCGGTGGGGCTCTCGTCGGCGGGCAGTTGCTGCCGGCCCAGCGCGAGCCGCAGCCGCGCCTCCACCTCGGCGGGACCCGCGGTGTCCAGCAGTACGTCGTCCACGCCCCACTCGGCGGTGACGGCGGCGAGCCCGCCCTCCGTCACGACGAGGATCAGCGGACAGCCGGGGCCCGTGGACCGCAGCAACTGGCACAGGCTGCGCACCTGCGGCAGGTCGCGGCGGCCGTCGACGAGGATGACGTCGGCGCCGGGGGTGTCGATCAGGGCGGGGCCCTCGGCGGGGGCCACGCGCACGTTGTGGAGGAGCAGCCCGAGCGCGGGGAGCACCTCGGCGGAGGGCTGCAGGGCGTTGGTCAGAAGCAGCAGGGAGCTCACGGGCGCACCTCCCGGTGGGGGACGCCGGTCGCTGTCGTCTCGGTCTCGGCTCTGCCTCTGCGTTTGCCCATGTGGTCGGCCTCCTCAGAAGGTGGCATGAAAGCACGAAAGGACCCGGGGGCAACCTTGCCCGGATCCTTCACAGGTCAGAATAGCCCACATGAGCTCCACCTCCGCTGCCTCGTCCGGCCGACGAGACGCCGCACCCGGTTCGGCCGCACCCGTGCCCCCCGTTTCCCGTACGGCGCTGCTGCGGGCGGCGGACGGGGTGCCGATCGAGGCGGCGTACGCCCCGGGCCCCGGCGCCGGCGCCCCGGCGATCGTGGTGGCGCACGGTTTCACGGGCGCGCTGGAGCGGCCGGCGATCCGCCGGGCGGCGGCGGTGTTCGCGCAGCGTGCGGGGGTGGTGACGTTCTCGTTCCGGGGCCACGGCGGGTCCGGCGGGCGGTCGACGGTCGGGGACCGGGAGGTGCTGGACCTGGCGGCGGCGGTGGCGTGGGCCAGGGCGCTGGGGCACGCCCGGGTGGCGACGGTGGGGTTCTCGATGGGCGGCTCGGTGGTGCTGCGCCACGGCGCGCTGTATCGCCCGGAGGCGCGGGGTGACGAATGGGAGCGCGAGGGGCGCACGGGGGCGTACGGAAACGCCGCCGCGGGAGCCGGCGGGGGCGCCCGGGGCCCGGCGACGCACGGCGCGGGTCCGGACGGCCCGGTGGCGCTCGGCTCGGGTGCGGAAGGCTCGGTGGCGCTCGGCGCCGACGCCCTCGGCGCCGGGGCGATCCCCGCGGGCACGGTCCCGTACGCGGACGCCGTGGTGTCCGTCAGCGCCCCGGCCCGCTGGTACTACCGCGGCACGGCGCCGATGCGGCGGCTGCACTGGATAGTGGAGCGCCGTACGGGCCGCGCGGTCTCCCGCCTCGCGCTGAAGACCCGCATCCACCACCGCCGCTGGAATCCCGTACCCCTCTCCCCCACGGCCGCGGTCCCCCGGATCGCCCCGGCCCCGCTGCTGATCGTCCACGGCACCCGGGACGGCTACTTCCCCCTGGACCACCCCGAGGCCCTGGCCGCCGCGGCGGCTCCGGGCACGGCGGAGCTGTGGCTGGAGGAGGACTTCGCCCACGCGGAGAACGCGGCGAGCGAGGACTTGCTGGAGCGGATCGCCGCGTGGGCGGCCGAGGCGGCCGGCCGGCGGCCCTCGCGGGGCGCCTAGATCGTTTCTGCTGCCGGCTCCGCGAACTGGGCCTGGTACAGGCGGGCGTAGGCGCCTTCCGATGCCAGGAGTTCCTCGTGTGTGCCCTGTTCCACGATCGTGCCCGACTCCATCACCAGGATCACGTCCGCGTCGCGGATCGTGGAGAGGCGGTGGGCGATCACGAAGCTCGTGCGGCCCGTGCGGAGTTCCGCCATCGCGTGCTGGATCAGGACCTCCGTGCGGGTGTCCACCGAGCTCGTCGCCTCGTCCAGGACCAGGATCGCCGGTTCCGCGAGGAACGCGCGGGCGATGGTGACGAGCTGCTTCTCGCCCGCCGAGACGCCCGTGCCCTCCTCGTCGATCACCGTGTCGTAGCCGTCGGGGAGGGTGCGGACGAAGCGGTCCACGTGGGTGGCCTTCGCGGCGGCGACGATCTTCTCGTGCGGTGTGCCCGCCGGCGCCCCGTAGGCGATGTTCTCCGCGATCGTGCCGCCGAACAGCCACGTGTCCTGGAGCACCATCCCGATCTGCGCCCGCAGCTCCTCGCGGCTCATCTCCGCCACGTCCACGCCGTCGAGCAGGATCCGGCCCCCGGCCACCTCGTAGAACCGCATCAGCAGGTTCACCAGCGTCGTCTTCCCCGCCCCCGTCGGGCCGACGATCGCCACCGTCTGGCCCGGGCGGACCGTCAGCGACAGGTCCTCGATCAGCGGTTTCTCCGGGTCGTACGAGAAGGAGACGCCCTCGAACGCCACCTCCCCCCGCACCGGCTCCGCCGGGCGGGCCGGGGTGGCGGCGTCCGGCTCCTGCTCGTCCGCGTCCAGCAGCTCGAAGACCCGCTCCGCCGACGCGACACCTGACTGCACCAGGTTCGCCATCGACGCGATCTGCCCCAGCGGCTGGCTGAACTGCCGCGAGTACTGCACGAACGCCTGCACGTCGCCGATCGACAGCGCCCCCGAGGCGACCCGCAGGCCGCCGACGACGGCGACGAGCACGTAGTTGAGGTTGCCTATGCACATCATCGCCGGCTGGATGAGCCCGGAGATGAACTGCGCCCGGTAGCCCGCCCGGAACAGCTCGTCGTTCTCCTTCCGGAACGTCTCCGCCGCCTCCTCCCGGCGGCCGAAGACCTGCACCAGCGAGTGCCCGGTGTACATCTCCTCGATGTGCGCGTTCAGCTTGCCCGTGGACGCCCACTGCGCCACGAACTGCGGCTGCGCCCGCTTGCCGACCCGCGTCGCCACCGTGATCGACAGCGGCACGGTCACCAGCGCGACCAGCGCCAGCAGCGGCGAGATCCAGAACATCACCGCCAGCACCCCCGCGATCGTCAGCAGCGACGTCACGATCTGGCTCATGGTCTGCTGCAGCGACTGCCCGACGTTGTCGATGTCGTTGGTCGTACGGGAGAGGATCTCGCCCCGCTGGTGGCGGTCGAAGTACGACAGCGGCAGCCGCGACAGCTTCGCCTCCACCTCCTCGCGCAGCCGGAAGACCGCCCGCTGCACGACCACGGCCGTCAGCCGCGCCTGGGCGAGCCCGAGGCCCCACGCGGCGGCGTACACCAGGGCCGCCCACAGCAGCGTCCGGCCGACCGCGTCGAAGTCGATGCCGTCGCTGGCGCGGGCGGAGCCGGTGTCGACGCGGTCGCCGTAGACGCCGGCGACGACGAGGTCGGTGGCGTGGCCGAGGAGCTTCGGGCCCGCGACCGTGAGCGCGACGCCGGCGGCGCCGAGGACGAGGATGACGCGGATCAGCGTGCGGTCGGGGCGCAGGGTGCGCAGGAGGCGGACGGCGGAGCCGCGGAAGTCGAGGGAGCGCTCGACGGGCGGGCCGCTGAACATGCGCATGAGCCCGCCGCCGCCGGGGCGCGGGCCGGGCGGCGACGGCTGCCGTTTCTCGGGTTCCTTCGCCGGCGCGCTCATGCCGCGGCCTCCTTCTGCGGCGCGCTCATGCCGCCGCTTCTTCCTCGGTGAGCTGGGAGAGCACGATCTCGCGGTACGTCTCGTTCGCCGCCATCAGCTCCGTGTGCGTCCCCGCGCCCGCCACCCGGCCCGCGTCCAGGACCACTATCCGGTCCGCGTCCCGGATCGTCGCGACCCGCTGGGCGACGATCACGACCGTCGCGTCCCCGAGCCGGCGCGCGAGGGCCGCGCGCAGGGCGGCGTCAGTGGCGTAGTCGAGGGCGGAGAAGGAGTCGTCGAAGAGGTAGATGTCGGGGCGGTGCACCAGCGCGCGGGCGATCGCGAGGCGCTGCCGCTGGCCGCCCGAGACGTTCGAGCCGCCCTGCGCGACCGCCGCGTCGAGGCCGCCGTCCATCTCCCGGACGAAGTCCGCGGCCTGCGCGGTGCGCAGCGCGTCCCACAGCTCGTCGTCGGTGGCGTCGGGCTTGCCGTAGCGGAGGTTCGAGGCGACGGTGCCGCTGAAGAGGTACGGCTTCTGCGGTACGTAGCCGATGGCCAGCGCCAGCGCCGCCGGATCCAGGTCCCGTACGTCCACGCCGCCCACCTCGACGCTGCCCCCGGTGGCGTCGAAGAGCCGCGGCACGAGCGCCAGCAGCGTCGACTTGCCGCTGCCGGTGCTGCCGATGACCGCCGTCGTACGCCCCGGCCGGGCCTCCAGGTCGACGTCCTTCAGCACCGGCTCCTCGGCCCCCGGATAGCGAAACCCGACGCCGCGGAGGTCGAGCCGGCCGCGCTCGCGCGGCTCGGCCGCCGCGGGCACCGGGGCGGCGGGCGGGACGACGGACGACTCGGTGTCCAGCACCTCCTGGATCCGCTCGGCGCAGACCTCCGCGCGCGGGATCATCATGAACATGAAGGTGGCCATCATCACGCTGCTGAGGATGTACATGAGGTAGGACAGGAACGCCGTGAGCGCCCCGACGTCCATGGCACCGCTCTCGATGCGCCCGGCCGCGAACCAGACGACGGCGACGCTCGACAGGTTCACCGCGAGCATCGGGGTGGGGAACAGCAGCGCCAGCAGCCGCCCGGCCCGTACGCCCACGTCCCTCAGGTCGGCGTTCGCCGTGCCGAAGCGGCGCTGCTCGTGCCCGTCGCGGACGAAGGCGCGGATGACGCGGATGCCGGTGATCTGCTCGCGCATGATCCGGTTCACCTCGTCGATGCGCTTCTGCATGCTGCGGAAGAGCGGGCGCATGCGGCGCACGATCAGGGCCACGACGACGCCGACCGCGGGCACGACGACGAGCAGCAGGGACGTCAGCGGCACGTCCTGGTTGAGCGCCATGACGATGCCGCCGACGCACATGATCGGCGCCGCGACCATCATCGTGAACGTCATCAGGGCGAGCATCTGGATCTGCTGCACGTCGTTCGTGGTGCGCGTGATGAGCGACGGGGCGCCGAAGCGGGCCATCTCGCGGGCGGAGAAGGACTGCACCCGGTCGAAGACCGAGGCGCGCATGTCCCGGCCGAGGGCGGTGGCCGTACGGGCGCCGAGGAACACGGCGCCGCCGGCCGCGCAGAACTGCACCACGCTGAAGACGATCATCCAGCCGCCGGTGCGCAGGATGTAGCCGTTGTCGCCGGGGATGACGCCGTGGTCGATGATGTCGGCGTTGAGCGTGGGGAGATAGAGCGTCGTCACCGTCGCGACGAGCTGCAGCGCGACGATCCAGCCGAGGTCCCGGCGGTAGGGGCGCAGGTGAGCGCGGAGGATTCGGACGAGCACGTCCGCAGCGTACGTCGTAGGTTGCCCGGGGCGACGAGAATTTCGCCAGGGGCATGATGGGGGTCGGAAGTCGGCGGACGGGGAAGGACGGGACGCCATGGCGGCGAACGGCACCATCCGGTACTGGGCCGCGGCCAAGGCCGCGGCGGGCACCGCGGAGGAGCCCTACGCGGCGGACACGCTGGCCGAAGCGCTGGCCGCGGCCGGTGCGCGGCACGGGGAGGAGCTGACCCGGGTGCTGGCGCGCTGCTCGTTCCTGGTGGACGGACGGGCGGTCGGCAAGCGCGACCACGCGGGGGTGGCGCTGGCGGACGGGGGGACGGTTGAGGTCCTGCCCCCGTTCGCGGGAGGCTAGGCGCACGATGAGCGACCAGAGACACGACCCCACGCCGTGGTCGGCGGCCCCGCCGGCGCCCGCGGGCTGGGCCCCGTACGAGGAACCGCGCGAGGGCGCCGAGGCAGGCGCCCCGGGCGGGCACACGCAGTTCCCGCCGGCGGCGGGCCAGGGCGACGACGGCTACGCGGGCCCGGAGACGCAGTTGGGGATGGCCCTGCACGAGGAGTCGGCGGCGGCCCAGCAGACGTCGTACCTGCCCCCGGTGACGGACGCGGGCCCCTACGAGGGCGGCTACGCGGGTTCGTACGGGGGCGGCGGCCGGCCCGGCGGGAGCGACGGCGGTCACGGAGTGCCGTACGGCGGCGGCCAGGACGCCGCGGGCGCGGGACGGTCCGGCGGCGCGGGACACGGCGACGGCTCGTACGGCGGCAGGCACGGCTCCCCGGCAGGGGGGCAGGCCGCGGGGCAGACCGGCGGCCCGGGGTACAGCGGTGGTACGGGCCACGCGGACGCGGCGCAGGCCGGCAGGCACGCGGCGCCGTTCGGAGGGGGCGGCCAGGGGCGGCCCGGTGGGTCCGCAGCGCCGTACGGCGGCGGTTCGCTCGGCGGGGGTACGGGGCCGGGCGGGCACCCGCAGGCGTACGCCCCCGGCGGCGCCGCGGGTGCGGGCTATCCGTCCCCGGCCGGGAGCGACGGCGCCGGCGCGCCGGCGCCGCAGGGGCCGGGGGCGGTCGAGGAGACGGCGTACCTGCCCCCGGTGACGGACGACGGCCCTCCCGGCTACGGCGGGACCGGCGCCGGAGCGGCCGCCGAGCAGACCGCCTACCTCCCGCCGGTCACCGGACACGAGCCCCCGGGCGGTGCCGGCGCCCAGTGGCCCGACGGCTGGGACCGCGGCGGCACGGGCCACCCCGGACCCGCGGGCCACCCCGGCACCCCGCAGGGGGCCCACGGCAGCGCAGGCGGCCACCCCGCCGCCGTGAACGGCCACCCCGGCGACGTCCACCCCGATGTCCCCGCCGCCGGCGCCCACGGCCGCCCGGACGCCCCCGCGGCCGGCTTCCCCGGCCCCGGCGGCCCCGAGACCGGCACCCTCTACGGCGCCCCCACCCTCCGCCGCCCCAAGCCCCCCGCCGAGGTGCTCCGCGAGGAGGGCACCTCCGTCCTCATAGCGCCCGGGCCGCAGCCCGCCGCGCTCACCGCCGTGCTCGCCGCCCTCCTCGCCGTCGCCGCCGCGCTCGACGTGCGGCCCGGCCTCGCCGTCGCCGTGGCGCTGCTCCAGGGCGTCACCGCCGCCGGCTGGTTCCGGCTCAACGGCATGTGGCCCGCCCGCGAGGGCATCGCCCTGGCCGCGGCCGCCGGGCTCACCGCGACCGGCGCCGTCCTCGCCGTCGACGAGGACGACGCCACGATCGCCGCGCTCGGCTCCCTCGGCGGCTGGTTCCTCCTCATCTGCCTCGTCCAACTGCGCAGCACCACCGCGCCCAAGGAGCGCCTCACCGCACTCAACGTCGCCCTCGCCGCCGCCACCCTCGCCGTCCTCGCCTCCGGCTACCTCGCCGCCGAGCGGCACGCCGTCGTCGTCGGCGCCGTCGCGGTGGCCGCCGGGACGATGGGCCGCGCGGTGCCGCTGCCGCCGAACGCCTCGCCCGTCGCCGCGGTCGCCGCGGCCGGGGCGGGCGGGCTCGCGGCGGGGCTCGGCACCGACATGGGCGCGGCCGGCGGGCTGCTGGGGCTGGCGGCCGGGGTGTGCGTGCTCATCGCCGTCCGGGTGGCCAGCTACGACTACCCCTCGCGGTTCGTGCACATGACGGCCGGGGTCTCCCTGCCCCTCACGCTCTCGGTGCCCGCGGTCCACCTGCTCGGCCTGGCCCTGCTCTGACAGTGATGATGTCCGTGGTGACTCCGCAGGCGGGTCTGACCCGTGCTCTGACTGAGCCCCGGCCGCAGGCCGCCGCTCCCGCCAACCTGCGGGTACGGAGCCGTACACCTGTCTAAGCTCTCAGGCACGACCGACCGGGGGGCGGAGAACCGATGCGCGCGTTGAAGATCACAGCGGTGGTGCTGGTCGTGCTCGGCCTGCTCACGCTCGCCGCCGACCGCGTGGCGCTGAAGATGGCCGAGTCGGACGCGGCCGAGCGCATCGAGAAGGAGTACGGGTTCTCCCAGCGGCCCGAGATCGACATCAAGGGGTTCCCCTTCCTCACCCAGTTGATGTCGCGTGAGTTCGAGGCCGTGGACGTACGGATCGACGGCATCGACGCCACCGGCAGCGGCGGCCGCGCGCTGCGCCTGGACGGCGTGCGCGGCGAGTTGGAGGGGGTGCGGATCTCGGGCGACGACTGGGACCGGGCGACGGCGGACAAGGCCGACGGCAAGGTGACGATCAGGTACGAGGACATCTCGGCGGCGCTGCCGGTGGTGAAGGTCTCGTACGGCGGGAAGGGCGCGGCCGGCGAGAACAAGGTGAAGGCGACGGTCGGCACGTCCTTCCTCGGGCAGCGGCTGGAGGAGTCGCTGCTCGGCAAGGTGAGCGTGGTCGACGGCGACACGATCCGGCTGCGCGCGACCGGGGTCGACAACCTCGGGGGTGTACCGGGTCTGGAGGACTACGTCCGCGACCACATGAACTACAACTGGACGATCAACGACCTGCCGCCCGGTATACGCCTGACGGACGTCGAGGTGCGGAAGGACGGCATCGTCGTCACGGGCAGCGGCACGGACGTGGAACTGGGCGACGAGCGCTCGGCCGGGAAGTGAGCGGGCGCACCGCCCCCGCCCGCCGGTCCACGGCACCGACACGGCCGCCGTACGCCGCGGAGACCCGCCGCCGTCCGTAAGCTGAGACCCTCGCGTCCATACCGCAGAAACCCCGCCCCCGCCACCCCCCGTCCGCCCGGCCGCGCGACCCCGCCGCCCCACCCTTCGTCCCGCATCCCGGACGAAGCCGTCTCATTATCCGACACAACGGTGACACATGCGCACGTCCCTCCGTACGATCGACCGCATGCTGTGCTCGATGAGCGGTCCCCGCCCCCGGGGACAGGCAGATCACCTGACCCAGCGGCGCGCCGTCGACCTGTGCCGCGTCGCCGCCATGCTCTGTCGCACCGCCTGACCGGGGTCCGGGTCCGCAGCTCCCGCCCCCAGCCGGGTCCGTGCCTCCCCGCACCGCCCGCCCGGCTGTCCCCATACTCCGCCCCCGGCGCTCCGCCCTGCCTGCTGCGCGCGCCGGCGGCACACCCGCCCGTACCCCTGTCTCAGCGCTCCGGAGGAGAGAAGCAGATGAGTCGCCGCAGTGACGTCCTGGTGGACGCCGACTGGGTCGAGGCCAACCTCGACAACCCGAAGGTCGTCCTCGTCGAGGTCGACGAGGACACCGCCGCGTACGACAAGAACCACATCAAGAACGCCGTCCGCATCGACTGGAAGACCGACCTCCAGGACCCGGTGCGCCGCGACTTCGTCGACCAGGCCGGATTCGAGAAGCTGCTGTCCGAGCGCGGCATCGCCAACGACGACACGGTCGTCCTCTACGGCGGCAACAACAACTGGTTCGCCGCGTACGCCTACTGGTACTTCAAGCTCTACGGCCACGAGGACGTCAAGCTCCTCGACGGCGGCCGCAAGAAGTGGGAGCTGGACTCCCGCGACCTGGTCGCCGAGGTGCCGCAGCGCGCGGCGACCGCGTACAGGGCCAAGCCGCAGGACACCGCCATCCGCGCCTTCCGCGACGACGTCGTGGCCGCGATCGGCACCCTCAACCTCGTCGACGTCCGCTCCCCCGACGAGTTCTCCGGCAAGCTGCTGGCCCCGGCGCACCTGCCGCAGGAGCAGTCGCAGCGGCCCGGGCACGTGCCCTCCGCGCGGAACATCCCGTGGTCGAAGTCGGCCAACGACGACGGCACCTTCAGGTCGGACGAGGAGCTGAAGGAGCTGTACGAGGGCGAGGGCGTGGACCTGTCCAAGGACACCATCGCCTACTGCCGCATCGGCGAGCGCTCGGCGCACACCTGGTTCGTGCTGCACGAGCTGCTGGGCCAGGAGAACGTCAAGAACTACGACGGCTCCTGGACCGAGTACGGCTCGCTCGTCGGCGTGCCGATCGAGCTGGGCGCCAACGACTGACGCTGACCGCCCGGTCACACCCCGAGAAAGGACACCACCCTTCATGTGCGGAGCCAAGGCAGGCGGCCCCGACGCCGCCAGCGTCAAGGCCGGCGAGACCACCATCCAGGGCTCCGTGACCCGCGACGGCGAGCCCGTCACCGGTTACGTGCGGCTGCTGGACGCCTCCGGCGAGTTCACCGCCGAGGTGCCGACCTCGGCCACCGGCCAGTTCCGGTTCTACGCCGCGGAGGGCACCTGGACCGTACGCGCCCTGGTGCCCGGCGCCACCGCCGACCGCACCGTGGTCGCCCGGCAGGGCGGCCTCTCGGAGGTCGCGATCGCGGTCTGAGACCGCGCGGTCGCGCGAAGCCCCGCACCGCCTCCCCGGCGTACCGTGGAGGTATGCGGGGCTTCCGCCGTTCCGGCGTCCAGACGGACCCCCGCGCGCCGCGGAGTCAGCCGCGGCGCCGGAGGCGGTACCTCCTGCTGATGGGCACCGCGGTGCTGCTCTTCGTCCTCGGCGGCGCCGTCGTCGCCCCCTTCTCCGCACCCGCCGCGATCGCCATGTGCGTGGCCGCGGCGGCCCTCGTGCCGGTGGCGGTGATCATCGGCAACCGGCGGGAGAAGGGCGACAAGTGGTGGGACGAGAAGTGACTCAGTAGACGAGGGCCTGGCTGCCGTCCGCCATCGCCTCGCTGACGAAGACCTGCGCCCCCGCGATCCGCACGCCCTCCAGCACGTCCTTCTCCTCGATCCCGCGGCGCGCGGCGCACTGCGTGCACAGCGTGATCCGCCCGCTCGCCAGCACCCCGTCGATCAGCTCCGGCAGCGGCGCGGCGTGCGGCAGCTCGAACTCCGCGGCCCGCCCGGGCAGCGCGAACCAGGCGGACTCGCCGGTCAGCCAGAGCGACACCTCCACCCCGCTGGCGGCGGCGACGGCCGCCACCGTGAACGCCTGGGAGCAGCGCTCCGGCGCATCCGTACCCGCGGTCACCTTGATCACAAGCTTCTTGGCCATGCGCCAACTGTAGGGAGTGCCGCGAGGGTGACATTCTCGCGGCACCGCGCGCTGTACAGGTATGGACCGGAGCAGGGGGCGCTTGTGACCTTTCCCGACGGAACGAGCGGCCCGCAGGCGGCCGACGACCCGCCGACGACCAGGCTCACGCCGATCAGACCCGACACCCGGCCCCCGGGGGCCTCGTCGTACGGGACGTTCGGGAGCCCGGCGCAGGGAGCGTACGGGAGCACGGCACAGGGGACGTACGGCAGCACGGCCGCGGCAGCCGGACCGGCGCCGGAGGCGGGCGGCAGGGCGCGCCGCCGCGGAAAGCGCACCGCGCTGCTGCTGGCCGCCGCCGTGCTCGCGGGCGCCCTCGGCGGCGTCGCCTACGGCTACTTCGAGCAGGCCGGCAACCCCCCGACCCCGCTCCCCCCGCTCAACCAGCCGGGCCTCGCCCACCCCGACAAGCCGCTGCCCGCCGGCGAGGCGGAGCCGCTGTCCGCCGCGCAGGACCGCCGGGTGAAGACGGACGGCGACCTGCGCGAGCTGCTCGTCTCCCGGCCGGACGGGACGGTCGACGCCGAGATCGACATCGGCGGCGAGGGCCGGGGCTGGCTCGCGCCGTACGAGGTGGCGGCCGACACGGGTGCGCCCGAGGAAGTGCTCACGTTCATGCTGGAGAACGGGCTGCGGCGGACCGCGTTCACCGCGTGGCGCAACGAGGGGGACACCGAGTCCGTCGTCATGATCAACCTCTACCAGTTCCGCAACGACGCCACCGCGGGCTCCGTGGACTACCTGGAGAACCAGCAGTTGTACTCCTCCCTCGGTCCCGGCGGCCGGGTGCCAGCCGTGTCGCTGAAGGGCTCCGCGGACGGCATGGCCTACTTCCCCGAGGAGCCGTTCCAGGAGGCCGGGGTGCCGCCGCTCTACCAGGGCATGGCCATTGCGCGCCGCGGCGACATCGTGATGGAGATCTACCAGATCGAAAGCTCCCCGCTGGAGCAGAAGGATCTGAAGAAGCTCGCCGAACGCCAGTTGGAGCGCCTGTGACCGGCCACTACCCCGCATCCGTCCCGCCGCCGGCCGGCGCGCCCGCTCCGCCCCCGCCGGCCGCCCCGCGGTCCGGGCGGCGGCGGCTCGTGCCCGCCGTGCTGGCCGCGGTGCTCGTCGCCGGGGCGGCGGCCACCGGGGTCGTCGTCACCGCGCTGAAGGTCCAGGGCGCCGACCGCGGCGCCGGCGGCACCGACGTGTGGCAGAAGCCCGAGGAGCGCGGTCTGGAGGGCGACGCCGCCAAGGACCCGGGCGTGGCCGCGCCCCCCGGCGGCCCGATCGGCGACGCGCTGCTGCCGATGCCGACGGGCTACCACCCGGGCCCGGACATCGACGAGTTCGGCAACGACACCGTCCTCACCGCCAAGCAGGCGGAGGCCGTCTACGAGCAGAGCGCGCGCGGACTGCCGCCCGACCAGCGGCGGTTGCAGCTCGACGCGCTGGACGACCTCGAACTGAAGGGGATGGCCATGCGGTCCTACGCGGCCGACGAGTCCGACCTCGTCGTCGAGGTGCAGCTCGCCGAGCTGTCGGGCGAGGGCAGGGCGGCGGGGCTCGCGGCCGTACAGGAGGAGCTGACGCGGACGATGGACCTCTTCGAGGAGGGGCCGAAGGTCGACGGGCACAAGAGCGCCGCGTGCTTCCTGGTGCCCGAGACCGCCCTCAGCGCGGAGGGCGACGCGGTGAAGATGATGACCTGCTCGGCGGCCAAGGGCGAGATGCTGGTCACGGTCACGGCGTACGGCCCCGCCGGGCACGGCAAGCGGGCGGTGCAGCTCCTGGAGAAGCAGCTCGACCACATCGACGCCCCGGGGAAGTCCATATGAGCGGCTACGACCCGGACCCCCGGCACCCGGACCCCACCCCGCTGCCGTCCCACGCGGCCCCGCCGCAGCAGCCCCAGCAGCAGCCGCAGGCCCAGCAGGCCCCGTCCCAGCCGCAGTACGGGCAACCGCCGCACCAGCAGCCGCAGTACGCGCAGCCCGCGCCCGAACCCGCCGCGCCCGAACCCGCCGCGCCCGCCCCCGCGTACGCCCAGCAGCCCCCGTCCCCGTACCAGGGCCAGGTCCAGGGCCAGGTCCTGCCGCATCCCCCGCCGCCCGCGCCGCCCAGGCCGCCCCGCCGGTGGCTGCGCCCCGCCCTGCGCTGGGGCGCCGCCGTCCTGCTGCTGGCCGGCGCCGCGTTCGGCTCCGCGTACGCCGTCACCGGCGCCGAGCGCGGCGACCTGCCGGGACTGGCCACCGAGAGCGACGGCCGCTGGGACTACCCCGAGCTGGAGCTGCCCCCGCTGCCCGAGGGCAAGCCGCCCCCGTTCGCACCCGCCAACGCCGGCGAGATCCACCACGCCGACCTCCGCGACCTGCTGCTGCCCGCCCCCGCGGGCGCCGAGGACGACGACGGGCTGAAGACCGAGGACGGCTGGCTGGCGCCCGCCGACTTCACCTCCGTCTACGCCAAGGGGGAGCGCGAGGAGCTGCGGCAGGCGCTCACCGACGACGCCGTGCGCCACATCGCCGCCACCGGCTGGACCATGCCCGACGGCACCCGCGCCCGGATCTACCTGCTGCAGTTCAACACGGCCTCCCTCGCCGCGCACTTCTACGACGAGCAGCTCGCCGGCGGCATCTCCACCGCCCGGGACCTCACCGGCGCCCCCGAGGTGGCGGTCGACGAGCGCTGGTCGGACAAGGACCAGTTGCCGGAGATCGAGCTGTACGTGTACGACGAGGCGAAGCCGCGCGGCAAGGAGCACGTCCGGCAGGCGTACGTCGTCGCCGGCGACACCGTGGGCCTCGTCACCGTCGAGGCGCCCGGGGAGGCGGAGCTGGTCCCGTTCCAGCAGACCCTCGTCCTCCAGCACCAGCTCCTCGGCTGACCCCGCCCGGCACCCCGTCCGGCACCCGCGCCCGGCGCCCGCCGGGCCGGTGCCGGGACCGGCGGTTAGACTCGCTGGCGGTACGTCCCTCACCGTTACGGAGCGCCCCCGTGCTTGTCGTCACCTTCGACATCCTGCTCGCGCTGGTCTGCGTGGGCACACTCGCCTTCGCCGGCCTGGTCGTGAAGAAGCTGTACCAGGGCCAGCGCTGACGATGCCGATCGAAATCCCCTCCGACCTGCACAAGGACTTGGTCCCGCTGGCGTTCCTGCTGGGCGACTGGCAGGGTGCGGGCGTCTTCGACTTCCCCGGCAGCGAGAAGTGCAACTTCGGCCAGGAGGTGCGCTTCGGCCACGACGGCCGGGACTTCCTGGCGTACACGTCGTACACCTGGGTGCTCGACGAGGACGGCGAGAAGGTGCGCCCGCTGGAGAGCGAGTCCGGCTACTGGCGGATCCGGCCGGACCGGCAGCTCGACGTCGTCATGGTGCGCGACCAGGGCGTCGCCGAGGTCTGGTACGGCGAGCTGGCCGAGGGCAAGCCCCAGCTCGACCTGGCCACGGACGCGGTCGCGCGCAGCGCGGCCTCCCCGCCGTACGCGGGCGGCAAGCGGCTGTACGGGTACGTGAACGGCGACCTGATGTGGGTCGGCGAGAAGGCCACCCCGGAGGTGGGGCTGCGCCCGTACATGTCGGCCCAGCTCAAGAAGGTCGTGAACCCGCGGGAGTGGGCGAAGGACCTGAAGGACCTCCCGGACGACGGGATCGCCTTCTTCCGCTGACCCCCGGCTCCGCGCGGGGCCCGGCGGGGGGCGCTTTCCGGCAACCGGCCGGGGTTCCGCCGCGACGCTCATACACTTGTGCCGTGGAGACCACCGACTGGAAGCGCGACCTGCGCGAGCGCGGCTACCGCCTGACGCCGCAGCGGCAGCTCGTGCTGGAGGCCGTCGACTCCCTGGAGCACGCGACGCCCGACGGCATCCTCAGCGAGGTCCGCAAGACCGCCGCCGGCGTGAACATCTCCACGGTCTACCGCACGCTGGAGCTGCTGGAGGAGCTGGGCCTCGTCAGCCACGCGCACCTCAACCACGGCCCGCCGACGTACCACATCGCCGACCGCCACCACCACCTGCACCTCGTCTGCCGCGTCTGCGACCGGGTGATCGAGGCGGAGAACGCGGTGGCGGAGCCGTTCGCGGAGACGCTGCGGCAGCGGTTCGGCTTCGAGAGCGACGTGCAGCACTTCGCGATCCTCGGCCGCTGCGCGACCTGCACCGAGGCGGGCGCGACCGACGCCGCCGCCCCGTCCCGCCCCTGAGACGCCCGGAACCCCGGGGCACCTGAGGCTCCGCGGCGCCGGGACGCCCCGAACGCGGCCGAATCCGGCCCGTGACCGCGGGTGGCCACCCGGACGTACTCTTGAAGCATGAACGCGCCTTCTCCCCTCCTCTCCCTGCCCGGGGCGGTCGCCGCCGAGGCTCCCGACGAGGGCGTCGCCGCGCACTACGGCGATCTCTTCCGGGAGCAGCGCGCGCTGGACGCCGGCGAGGGCTTCGTCGACCTCTCCCACCGCGGCATCGTCTCGGTCTCCGGCCAGGACCGGCTGAGCTGGCTGCACCTGCTGCTGACGCAGCACGTGGAGGCGCTCGCGCCGGGGCACGCCACCGAGGCACTGGTGCTGTCCGCCCACGGGCACATCGAGCACGCGCTGTACCTCGTCGACGACGGCGAGACGACGTGGGCGCACGTCGAGCCGGACACGCAGAAGGACCTCATCGCGTACCTGGAGAGCATGAAGTTCTTCTACCGGGTGGACATCGCGGACCGTACGGACGACCTCGCCGTCGTCCATCTGCCGGCCGGCTCGATCACGGAGGCGCCCGAGGGTGTGACCGTCCGCGAGACGGCGTACGGGCGCGACCTCTTCCTGCCGCGCGCCTCGCTGGCGGACTTCGCCGCCGCCGCGGGCCCGCCCGCCGGGGTGCTGGCGTACGAGGCGCTGCGGGTGGCGGCGCACCGGCCGCGGCTCGGCCTGGAGACCGACCACCGCACGATCCCGCACGAGGTGGGCTGGATAGGCACCGCCGTGCACCTGGAGAAGGGGTGCTACCGGGGGCAGGAGACGGTCGCGCGGGTGCAGAACCTGGGCCGGCCGCCGCGCCGCCTGGTCTTCCTGCACCTGGACGGCAGCGAGGTGACGCTGCCGCCGCACGGGGCGACGATCCGGCTGGCGGCCGAGGAGGAGGGGCGCAAGCTGGGCTTCGTCACGACCTCGGTGCGCCACCACGAGCTGGGGCCGATCGCGCTCGCGCTGGTGAAACGGAACGTTCCGGCGGACGCGGCGCTGCTGGCGGACGAGACGGCGGCGGCGCAGGAGACGGTCGTCGAGCCCTGAGCCCGCGGGGCGGCGGCGCCCCGCGCGCGGGGGCGTGCTCCCGTGCGCCTCGGATGTCGCGTACGCCCCCCCGTGCCCCGCACGATACGTACACCCGTGCGCCGCGCGTGCGTACGCCTTGCTCCGTACGGCTGCGCTCGCCCGCCTCCGGCCCGTACGGCTCAGACCTCGACCAGCACCGTGAACGGGCCGTCGTTCGTCAGCGTCACCCGCATCTTCGCGCCGAACGCCCCCGTCTCCACCTGCGCGCCCAGCGCCCGCAGCCGCGCCACGACCTCCTCGACCAGCGGCTCCGCGACCTCCCCCGGCGCCGCCGCCTGCCAGGTCGGCCTGCGGCCCTTGCGGGGGTCGCCGTAGAGGGTGAACTGGCTGATCACGAGCAGCGGCGCCGACACGTCCGAGCAGGACTTCTCGTCGTCCAGCACCCGCAGCGTCCACAGCTTGCGGGCCAGTTGCGCCGCCTTCGCGGGAGTGTCGTCGTGGGTGACGCCCACGAGTACGCACAGCCCTTCGCCGATCACCTCGCCGACCGTCTCGCCACCGGCCTCGACCCGCGCGCCGTCCACCCGCTGCACCACCGCTCGCATACATCGCATTATCCCCAGGGCGCCACGTGCGCCGCCGTGCCCCCGGGCGCCGCAACGTGCGCGGGGCCGAACGGGCGCAGTCTCCCTGCGATTCGACCGTGCGCAATGGCACGATTGCCTACGGTGTCCGGAAGGTCGCCACGCCGACGCGGCATCTTCGGACGAAGGGGACTGACACTCGCATGAGCTCTCCCGGAGCCGGGCGGCCCACGCCGCCCGTACCGACCGCGCGCAGCAGCCCGCCCGCCGACCGCCCGCCCCGCCCGCCGGGGCCGCGCGCCCCGGACGGCGGTCCCGCGCAGGCGTCCCAGGCCGCGCGGGCCGCGGCGACCGCGCCCGCGGGGGGCGGCGCCACCGCCGTGCTCGCCGCCGCGGGGCCCGCCACTCCGCCCGCGCCGCTCGACTCCCTGGGCCTGCCCGAGCTGCGCCGGCTGCGCCGCTCCGCCCAGCAGGAGGAGGCTGACCTCAGCTACGTACGCCGCCTGCTGCACGGCCGGATCGACATCCTCCGCGCCGAGCTGGGCCGCCGCGCGAGCCCGCACTCGCCGGTGCTCGACCGGCTCCCCGAGATCCTCACCGACGGCCCCTCGCCACGCCCCGCCTCGGCCCGGCACGTCACCCTGGGCACGCCGCTGCGCGAGGAGTACCGGGAGCTGGCGGAGGAGATGCTCGCCGAAGTCGCACTCTCCGACCTCTCGGCCCGTACGGACGAGGAACTGCACCGGGGCCTCGCCCGGCTGGCCGGCTACGAGGCCCGGATCTCCCGCCGCCGGCAGCGGCTGCAGCGGACCGCGGACGAGTGCTGCGCCGAGATCGCCCGCCGCTATCGTGAAGGGGAGGCGCAGGTCGACGACCTGCTGTCCTGAGTTCTGACCGAGCGACGGAGCGGAGACCCCGAGGCCGTCCCGGCACGGAGGGCGCCCGCGCATGCACGACGACACCTGGATACACCCGCCGCCGGTCCCCGGTCCCGCGGCCACCGAGGAGGGCGCGTACGCCGGCGCCGCGCCCGTACTGGCGGAGGTGATGCGCTCCGGCTTCGCCGAGGGGCGGCACCGGGGGTCGCTGGTGCTGCTGGACCCGGACGGCGAGGTGGAGCGGGCCTGGGGGAACGTGACCGGGCAGGTGTTCCCGCGGTCGTCGAACAAGCCGTTCCAGGCGGTGGCGGTGCTGCGGGCGGGGGCGCGTACGGACGCGGGGCCGCTCGCGGGCGAGCGGCTGGCGCTGGCCGCGGCCAGCCACTCGGGCGAACGGTTCCACCTGGATCTCGTACGCAAGATGCTCGCCGGGACCGGGCTGTCGGAGGACGACCTGCGGACCCCGCCCGACCTGCCGCTGGACCCGGAGGAGCGGGAGGCGTACCTGGCCGCCGGCGGGCGGCGGGACCGGGTGGCCATGAACTGCTCGGGCAAGCACGCCGCGATGCTCGCGGCGTGCGTCGCGAACGGCTGGCCGCGGGCGTCGTACCTCGCCGCCGAGCACCCGCTGCAGCGGCTGGTGCGGCAGGTGGTGGAGGAGACGGCGGGCGAGGAGGTGCGGCACGTCGGCGTCGACGGCTGCGGCGCGCCGCTGATGTCGCTGTCGCTGACGGCGCTGGCGCGCGGCTTCCGGCGGCTGGTGCTGGCCGCGGAGGGCACGCCGGAGCGGCGGGTGGCGGACGCGATGCGGGCGCATCCGGAGTACGTCGCGGGCACCCGGCGGTGGGACACCTGGCTGATGCGCGGGGTACCGGGGGCGCTGGCGAAGGTCGGCGCGGAGGGCGTGCAGGCGGTGGCGCTGCCGGACGGCCGGGCGCTGGCGTTCAAGGTCGACGACGGGGCGCTGCGTGCCGTCGGTCCCGTGCTGGCGCGGGGCCTTGCGCTGCTGGGCGTACGGTCCCCCGTGCTGGCCAGGATCGGGGCGGCGCCGCTGCTGGGCGGCGGGGAGCAGGTGGGGGAAATTCGCGCGACGTTCTGACGCACGGCGCTTAGCGTGGGCAGATGATCGATTCCTCCGGCAGAGCTGTGCACCCCGCGAGCGGGGTGCGGTCATGAACGACGGCACCGAGATCCGCACGCTCACCGAAGGCGACGTGGCCGGCTGGATGCGCGCCATGCAGACCGGCTTCATGCGGCCCCCCTCGGTCACCGAGGCGGACGTGGAGCTGTTCCTGAAGACGCGCGACCTCTCCCGCACGCGGGGCGCGTACGACGGCAGACGCTGGGTCGGCACGTACCGCAGCTTCGATCAGGAACTGACCGTCCCGGGCGGGGCCGCGGTGTCCTCGTGCGCGGTGTCCGCCGTCACGGTCTCGCCGACGCACCGCAGACGCGGGCTGCTCAGCCGGATGCTGCGGGAGGACATGGAGGCGGCGAAGGAGCGCGGCGACGTGGTCGCCAGCCTGATCGCCGCGGAGTACCCGATCTACGGCCGCTACGGCTTCGGCCCTGCCGCCTGGACGACCGACTACGACGTGACCACCCCGCGCGCCCAGCTCGACCCGCGCTACGCGGGCCCGGACGACGGCGGCACGGTCGAACTCCTCGACGCCGCCGAGCTGACGGCGATCGCCCCGGCGCTGCACGACCGTTTCCGCCGGCTGGTCCCGGGCGCGGTGAACCGGAGCGCCACCCGGTGGCAGGCGCACACCGGTGCGGCCCGGTACAGCGTCGACGAGCCGTGGCACGAGCCCTTCTACGCGGCGTACCGCTCGGCGGCGGGGGAGCCGGAGGGCATCGTCACGTACCGCACCAAGTGGGGTGACTGGCCCGGCAAGCTCTCCGACGACGAGCTGACCGTGACCGACCTGTTCGCCGTCACCCCGGCCGCGGAGCGGGCGCTCTGGCGCTATCTGGTCTCCTTCGACTGGATCACGACGATCCATACGGGCCACCGGGCGCCCGACGATCTCCTCCCCCTCCACCTAGGTGACCCTCGGGCGGCCCGGGTGACCACGCACGCGGACTACCTGTGGCTGCGGCCACTGGACGTCCCGCGACTTCTGGAGGCCCGCGCATACGCGGCCTCCGGCTCTCTGGTGCTCGACGTGCACGACCCGGCCGGCCTGGCCGGCGGCCGCTTCCTGCTGGACGCCGGTGGCCCGGGCGGCACCGGCTGCGTACCCACGGACCGGCCCGCCGACCTCGCCCTGAGCGTGGCGGAGCTCGCGCGGCTCAGCCTGGGCGACGAGTCCGCGGTACGGCTCGCCGCCCTGGGCGTGGTCGACGAGGAGCGCCCGGGCGCCGCCGCACGGGCGGACGCCCTGCTGCGCACCTCGCGCCGACCGTGGTGTCCCGACATGTTCTAGATTTCTTCTGCCTCACTGCCCGGCCGCGGCGCGGCCGGGCTCGGCGGACTGGAGCAGCAGCACGGCGAGCGCGAGGCCGCCGATGGTCATGCACGTGACGTTCTGCGCCTTGAGCCCCACGAGCAGGGTGGTGAGCCCGATCGCTCCCACCGCGCCGAAGCGCCATTCGACGAAGCGCTCGAAGCCGACGAGCAGCGCGGACATGGCCAGAGTGATTCCGACCGGCATGGTGGGTCCCTCCCTTCTGCGTACGCAGCGGTCCCCCCTCCCCCCATGCGCCTTCGGACAGCGGGAGAGCGCGAGCCCCGGGCGACGACCATCACTGCCAACTTCTCTCAGTTGCCGCCAGGGTCGCAGAGTTGGTGACCAACTCTGCTTAACTTGTGCCCAGTTGGTAACCAACTCAAAACATTTTGGAGACAACCCCCGCCGGTTGGCCGGAAGTTGTAAGGTTGGCGAGGTGAGCAGGGACCAACCTTCGGCAACCAGCGCCCGGGCCGAACGCGACCGCGTCGCCGACGCACTGCGCGCACGCATCGACTCCGGCGAACTCCGCCCGGGCGACAGCCTGCCGACGCAGAAAGCCCTGATGGACGAGTTCGACGTCGAACGCGGCGTGGTCCGCAAGGCCCTCGCCCTCCTCAAGAGCGAACACCGCCTCGCGGACGTCGGCAGGGGCTCACCCCCGACGGTGGCGGAGCCCGCGAACCACCGCGAAGGGGCCTCGTCGCTCACCGCGGACGTGGAACTGGCAGAGCGGCTCGACGTGGCGTTTCAGGCCACCGACGTCACCCTCGACGTCTTCGGTCTGACCACCGAGACCCTCAACAGCGCGATTGCGCCCACCCTGATGGCCATCAGGGCCGGCCGCGTCGCCCCCCGCTCGGTCACCTGCCGCATCATGGTCCCCAGCCCGGAGGCCCACCTGGCCCTCCCCTTCCTGATCGACGACCCGGCGGACCCCCGCCCCCTCCAGCGCCTCAACCGCCTCATCGAACTGCACACGCGCGCCTTCGCGCACGGCATGCAGTACCTCGGCGAACGCGGCCTCGTACAGGAACTCTCCGTCGAAGTCCGTGGCGTGCCCCTCACCCCGACCACGAAGCTCTACGTCCTCAACGGCACCGAAGCCCTCACCGGCTTCTACGAGGTCGTCCGCAACAGCGTCCCCGCCCCGTTCAGCGAGGACCACATGGACATCTACGACGTCCTCGGCCTCAACTCCCACCTGTTCCGCTACTCCGCGGGCTCCGACAGCCGCGGCAAGAGAGACGTGGACTTCGTCGAGCACTCCCGAACGTGGTTCGCGTCGATGTGGGAGACGATCGCCAAGCCGTACCTCTTCACCTCCCAAGCGTCGACTGCCTGAAAATGACCGGCCGTTGTACGGTGCTGTCCGAACCCTGGTCCCTCGGCGTGGGGATCGGGTCATTGCCGACTCGGAGAAACGTCACGGCACCCACGACGCGTACGGGATGGAGCCCCCTTGCGGCATTTCCACCGGCCCGGTCCCCGCCCGAGGGGTGGGATGAACGCAACTCCCCTCGCAGCGGCGCTCGACTCGGCGAAGTGCGTGTTCTTCGACTTCGACGGGCCGATCTGCCGGCTGTTCTCCGCGCACCCCGCCGGCCTCATTGCCGGGCAGCTCCTGGATCTGCTGGACCACTGGGCACCCCGCCTGTTGGGACCGGGCATGTACCGGCCGAACGACCCGCTCGGCATACTGTCGGCCGCCCTCCAGGTGGCGCCGGACCACGAAGTGATACCTACCGCAGAACAATTGCTCACGCAGGAGGAGCAGAAGGCCGCGCGTCACGCCACCAGCACCCCGGATGCCCACGCGCTGATCGAGGAGTTGGACGGGCAGGGCCGGGCACTGGCCATCACGTCGAACAACTCGGCCGCCGCCATCCGCGTCTACCTGGACCGGCACGGGCTCGCCCCCTGCTTCTCGCCCCACGTCCACGGCCGCCGGGCGGACCCGATCCGGCTCAAGCCCGACCCGGACTGCCTGTGGCGCGCGCTGGAGTCGACGGGAGCCATGCCCGGTGAGTGCCTCATGATCGGGGACTCGCCCTCGGACTGGAAGGCCGCCGAGACCGCAGGCGTGAACTTCGTCGGCTACGCCCGTGCGCCGCACAAGGCCGAGGCGTTGGAGCAGGCGGGAGTACGGCTCATCGTCCACTCGATGAAGGAGATTCTCGACGCGATATCCGGTGCTGCCCCGGCCGCGGTCCGCCCCCCAGACAATTAACTGGCTCTCAGTAGCGTCGAGGGGGCCGTGCAGGTCGCAGACGAGTAACCTTCCCTGATCACTGCCACACCACCCACCACGCCACTGTCGAGGACTTCCGACCGATGCCGGCCTCCCAAGCATCCCCTTTTCAGACCATCTTCGCCGTGGCGGAGCAGGTCGTGGGGCCGCTGCCCGGATACCACCACGAGACGTTCGCGGTCCGGCTGGGCGCTGCTTCCGGGTTGTTCGGGCAGTCGGCCGGGTGGGTGAAGTTGCGGGATCCCCGGCCCGGGTTGTTGTGGTTCGACCGTCGGTGCTTCGGGTCCGAGGACGAGCTGCTCGCCACGCTGGCCGGGCGCGTCTCCCACATTCCCGCGGTCGGACACATCGACTCCCTCACCGTCCAGGGCTTCATCGAAGGGTGCACCCTGGCCGAGGTCGCGCCGCCCGGGGAGGAAGTGCCCGCCGCGTTCGTCGGCCAGATCATCCGGCTCTTCCGGGAGCTGCTGGCCGTCGATCCCTGCGATCCCGCGCTGCTCGCGCTGCACGCGCCGCTGCCGGCGGAGCGCGGGAGCGCGGAGTTCGCCCGGGATCTCGTCCGGTTCACCTTCACCGACGTGGTCGAGCACTCCCTGCCGCACTTCGACGCGCTCTTCCACAGCCTGAGCATCCACCCGGGGTCCGCCCCCGCCACCCCCTCCTCCCTGGAGGCCCGGCTCCGGGGCATGACCCCGCGCCCCTTCGGGCTGCTGCACGGGGACGTGCACCGCGCGAACCTCATCGTCGACGAGCACGACGCCCTCTGGGCCATCGACTGGGAGCTGGCCCTGATCGGCGACCCGCTGTACGACCTGGCCACCCACCTGCATCTGATGCGCTATCCGGCCCGCCAGGAGGGCGAGGTCATCGCCCGCTGGGCCGACGTGGCGGAGGAGTCCCGGCCCGGGGCCGCCGCAGGTATCGAGGCCGACCTGCCCCGGTATCTCGCGTTCAAGCGGATCCAGTCGGTGTACACGGATGTGATCCGGCAGGCGTACTCGACGGAGCGGGGTGAGACGTCGACCGCCGAGGCGGCCAAGGTGATCAACGCCGCGCTCGACCGTGCGGCGGACTCACTGCTGTTGCCCACCGTGGCCGGTGCCGGCGAGATCGAGCACCAGCTGGTGCGATGGCTGGCCACACCCCGCCCGCGGGGCGCGGCCAATACCGGCGGAACGCCTTCCGCATCGTAGGGTGACGGCATGAGTGGAGTCGACGAGCCCGCGCACGACCCCGCCGTGTTCGAGCTGGCCACCAAGGCTTTCGAGCTGGCCCGGCAGGGGCAGACCGACACACTGGCCGCCTATGTGGACGCCGGAGTGCCGGCCGGGCTGCGGGACGACGACGGGAACACCCTCGTCATGCTCGCCGCGGTCAACGGGCACCCCAGGACCGTCGCCGCGCTGTTGCAGCGGGGGGCCGACGCGGATCAGGTCGGGGCCGCCGGCGCCACGCCGCTGGCCGCGGCGGTGCGGGCCGGGGCGGACGACGTCGTGCGGGTGCTGCTGCGGCACGGGGCGGACCCGCAGGCCGGGTCCCCCTCGGCGGTCGCGACCGCGCGGGTGGCCGGCAGGACGGAGCTGCTGGAGCTCTTCGGCGGGGTGTGAGGCCCGCGCCGGGGTCGGCCGTGGGGGGTGCCGGGGCTCTCCGTTCCCGCTGCGGTGCGCGGCTCACCCCTCGTCGGCCATCGGCCCCTTCCGTACGCCCCCTTACCTCACCCGCCTCCTGAACAGCACCCCCGCCGCCGCCATCGACCCCACCGTCAGCGCCGCGCACCACGCCAGGGCCTCCCACGGGCTGCTGCCCGCCGGCTGGCCCAGCAGCAGTTTCCGCAGTGACTCGATCACCGGTGTCAGCGGCTGGTGCTCGGCGAAGCCGTGGAGCCAGCCCGGCATCGAGTCGACGTGGTGAGGAAGACCGTGACGCCCGCGTCGGCGAGGCGGCGCACCTCGTCCCAGACGGCCTGGCGGCTGCGGGGGTCGAGGCCCGTGGTCGGCTCGTCGAGGAAGATCACCGAGGGGTCGCCGACCAGGCCCGCCGCGAGGTCGAGACGGCGGCGCATGCCTCCCGAGTACGTGCGGACGCGGCGGGCGGCGGCGGGGCGGGACAGGCCGGCGAGGCGGGCGACCATGCGGAGGTTCTCGGCGCCGGTCAGCTCCTCGTCCAGCGCGGCGTACTGCCCGGTGAGGCTGATGGCCCGGCGGACCTGCGCGCGCTCCGCGACCACGTCGAACCCGGCGACGCTCGCCGTGCCCGCGTCGGCGCGCAGCAGCGTCGCGAGGATACGGACCGTGGTGGTCTTCCCTGCGCCGTTGGGCCCGAGGAGGGCGAAGACCGTGCCGGGCCCGACGGTCAGGCCGACACCGTCGAGCACCTTCGTGCCGCCGTACGCCTTGGTGAGGCCGGCGGCCTCGACGGCGGGGCGGGTGGGCTGGGGCACAGCTCCCCCCTTTCTCCGTAGAAGCTCCGTAGAGCCACTTCTGCGTATGCCTTACACACTACTGCGTAGAACATACACGGAACTGCGTATGGCGTAAACTGAGCAGATGGACGCCATGGACGCCGCGGGCGAAGGCCGGCGCGGCGAGGACAAGCGCGACGCCGGAGCCGTTCCCGCCAGCGTCGAGGCCGCGTGGGGCCTGCGGCCGCGGCCGCAGAAAGGACCGAAGCGGGGGCTGACGCTCGACGGGATCGTCGCGGCGGCGGTCGCGGTCGCGGACGCGGAGGGGCTGGAGGCCGCGTCGATGGGGCGGGTGGCCAAGGAGCTGGGCGTCTCGACGATGGCGCTGTACCGGTATGTGGCCACGAAGGACGAGCTGGTCACGCTGATGGTCGACGGGGCCTTCGGCCCGCCGCCGCCGCTGCCGGCGGAGGCCGAGGGCGACTGGCGGGCGGGGCTGCGGCACTGGTACCAGGCCGTCGGCAAGGCGATGTTCGCGCACCCGTGGGCCGTGGCGCACGTACCGAGCGGAGGCCCGCCGGTCACGCCGAACCAGCTCGCGGCGCTCGACCAGGCCCTCTACATCCTGCGCGACACCCCGCTCACGGAGTTCGAGAAGGTGGCCACGGCGCTGCTGGTGAGCAACCAGGTGCGCGCGGAGGTGACGATCGCCCTGGCGATGGGCGGCAGCCCCGACGTGGAGCGGCTGATGAACGAGTACAGCCGGTTCCTGCTCCGCGTCTCCGACGCCGGCCACCTGCCCCATCTGCGTACGGCGGTGGAGGGCGGCGCCTTCGACGAGGGGGACGCGGAGGCGCCGCAGAACCCCTCGGACTACGACGAGTTCGCGTTCGGCCTGGAGCGTGTGCTCGACGGCATCGAGGCGCTGATCAACGGACGCCGCCGGGACTGACCACGGGCGTCCGCACGCTGATCACGGACTTCCGCACGCCGGGGCCGCGGGGGATCATGTGGCATGCGCGCGGACGGCTGGCACCTCACCGAAGACCTCGACGAATTCCTGGCCGAAGCGGGGGAGTTCCTGCGCGACCGGCCCGTACCGCACATCATGGCGCTGACCTGGGCGGCCCGGCTGAAAGCGCGCGGCACGGGCCCGTACGGCGGCGGGCGCCTGCTGCTCGGCCGGCTGTCCCGGGCGGGGTCGGTGGCCGGCGCCTGCCACCAACTGCCGGGCCGCAGCCTCGGCCTCACCCCGCTCACCCCGGCAGAGACCGACTCCCTCGCCGCGCACCTCGCGGCCCTCGGCCACACCCCGCCCGGCGTCGGCGGCGACCACGACACCACCACGGCCTTCGCGGCGGCCTGGCAGCGGCACACGGGCGCCACCCCGTCCCCCGCCGTCCGCCTCCGGCTGCGCCGCCTCCGTACGCTCACGCCGCCGGATCCCGCGCCGGCGGGGCGGGCACGGGCCGCGGGCGAGGCGGACCACGAGCAACTCATGGACTTCTGCCGCGGCTTCGCGGCCGACGTCCGCGAGGACGTCACCATCGACGCCGCCACCTGGCCGACCACCCGCTACGCCGACAAGCACTACACCTTCTGGGAGACCCCGGACGGCACCCCCGTCTCCACGGCCGGCGTCAACCCGGCCGTCGCCGGGCTCGCCCAGGTCGACCCGGTCTACACCCCGTCCGCCCACCGCGGCCACGGCTACGCGGCCGCGGTGACGGCGGCGGTGACCCGCGCGGCGCTCACCGCGGGCGCCACGGAGGTGGCGCTCTTCACCGACGCGACCAACCCGACCAGCAACGCCCTGTACCAGCGCCTCGGCTACGACGTGTTCGCCGACTGGACGACGTACACCTTCGCGCAGGGCTGACGAGCATCCTCAGCATGCCGAGCCCCGCGATGGCCGCGGCGAGATGCAGCGCGGCGGCGACGGCGGGGCTCTCGGGCAGGGTGACGTCCGCGGGGCGGGCGAGTGCCACGTACACCGTGAGGGGCAGCTTCCAGCCGCTCCACGCGAAGAGCGAACCGGAACCGAGCCAGCCGAGTCCGAGCAGGAGCGGGCGGGGTACGGGGGCCGGACGCGTCCGGGCGAGCGACCGGACGGCGGCGGCCCCGGCGAGCGCCCAGAACGCGCTCAGGCCGGTCAGCAGGTACCCGTCCGTGCTTCGTTCGCCCGGGTGCGCCACGCCCGCGGTGCCGCCCGCGGCCCAGTACAGCCACACCAGGCCGACGGCGGCGGCGACGCCGGAGGACCGGCACGCCACGGTACGGGGGCCGTCCCCGGCCCGCCCCGTGAACGCCTCCGGCCAGCGCCGCCCCGTATCCCGACCACCGGCCGACTCGGTCCCAGCCTTCCACCGGATGTCCCTCCCTCGGCAGGAACACCAGGCTCGGCCCTCACCCGCCCCCGTACGTCCACCGCCGGAGGTGTCCGCCTCCCCCGGGCGGCGGAGGCGGGTCTCGTCTTCGAGGCGGACGGGCGCCCGGGCGCGCCGGACGAGCCGGTACGCACCGGCCCGGCGGCGGAGTCCGTACGCGCGCGTCACGTACCGCGTCGCCGGCGGCGTGGGCCGCGGCGGGTGCCGCCGTGCGGCGGTTGCACGAGGCACCGCTGCCGCCCTGGCCCGGCCGGCGCCGCCGGGGTCCCGGCGAGTGGGCGGCGGAACTCGACCGGGAGTGCGACCTGCTCGTGAAGAACGGCATCCTCCCCGCCGACCTGGTCGGCCGCAACCGCCAGGTCGCCGAGACCGCGCTCCGGCCGTGGGCTCCGGTGTTCGCGCACGGCGACCTGCAGATCGAGCACGTCTTCGTCGACGGAGACGAGGTCACGGGCATCATCGACTGGTCCGAGGCGGGCCGGGGCAGTGCCCTGTTCGACCTCGCCACCCTGACGCTCGGGCACGAGGAAAACCTCGACGACCTCCTCGCCGGCTACGGCACCGACGTCGACATCGACGCGATCCGCGCATGGTGGTCGCTGCGCAGCCTGCTGGGGGTTCGCTGGCTGGTCGAGCACGGCTTCGACCCGTTCGCACCGGGCTGCGAGGTCGACGTGCTGAGATCCCGGATGTGAGACCGCGCGGCCGCGGTCGCCGCGATCGCGGGACTCGCGATAGTGTCGCGATATGTGGTGTGCGACACACTTGCAAGCAAAGTGCTTGCAATAGTTAGCACGGGTGCGGCAGCATCGACGTATGGGTTCGATACACGTCGGCAATCTCGGGGAGTTCCTGCGGGAGCAGCGGCGCAGTGCGCGGCTCAGTCTGCGGCAGCTTGCCGATGCCGCCGGGGTGTCGAATCCGTACCTCAGTCAGATCGAACGCGGGCTGCGCAAGCCCAGCGCCGAGATTCTGCAGCAGCTCGCGAAGGCGCTGCGGATCTCCGCCGAGACGCTGTATGTGCAGGCGGGGATTCTGGACGAGCGCCGGGGTGACGGGGCCGACGGGATGGCGGTGCACACCGCGATACTCACCGATCCCGCGATCAGCGAGCGGCAGAAGCAGGTGCTGCTGCAGATCTACGACTCCTTCCGCAAGGAGAACGCGCGCGAGGACGCGGGCGGCGGCGTGGAGGAGGGACAGAGGGAAGGGGATGCCCCGCGGCCGGGTGGCGGGCGGGGTGAGGGCGACGCGAGGCCCGCCAGTGACCGGAGGAGAAAACCATGACCATGACCGACGACGTACGCAAGACGCTCAGCGACCCCACGCCCCTCTACGCCGTCGCGGGTACCGCCGATCTGGCGCTGGAGAAGCTGCGTGAGGTGCCCGCGCTGGTGGAGCGGCTGCGGGCCGAGGCGCCCGAGCGGCTGTCCGCGGTGCGCGAGACCGACCCGCGTGAGGTGCAGGAGCGGGTGTCGAAGCAGGCCAAGGAGGCGCAGGCGAAGGTCGCCGAGCGGCTCGGCGACCTGGACACCGACATCAAGAAGCTGCGCGAGACGGCGCAGGACCTCGCCCTTCAGGGCGTCGGTCGCGCCGCCGAGTACGCGGTGAAGGCCCGCGAGACCTACGACGAGCTGGCCGAGCGCGGTCGCGGTGCCGTCGCGGAGTGGCGCGGCGAGACCGCCGACGCGGTGCAGGTGACCACCGAGATCATCCGGCCCGGTGGCGAGAAGACCGCCGCCGGGGAGGGCGTCGCCGACAAGGGTGCCGACGAGGACGTCGCCGCTGACGACGCTCCCGCCGCCGGCAAGCCCGCCGCGAAGAAGGCCGCCCCCCGCAAGCGCGCCCCCCGGGCCGGCGCCAACGGCACCGCGAAGAAGTCCGCCGCCAAGAAGAACACCCCCAAGGCGGACTCCTGAGCTTCGCGCCCCGGGCACCCCTCGCGTGCCCGGGGCGTTATCCGGGTACGGTGTCTGCGCCGGATCCCTGAACACTGAGTCGGACTAATAGGCGGTGGACCGCGTGCTCATCTCTGGCTTCTACTCGTTGCTCGGGCTGCTCAGCCTGGCCTTGACGGTGTTCGCCGGGGCGGCCCTGATCCTGGCGGCCCTGGCCCGCGAGGACGCGTACCGCGCCGCCGACAAGAACACCAAGCAGTTCTGGCTGATCATCCTCGGCGTCGGCTTCGCCGTGATGGTCATCTTCCCGATCATGTCGTTCCTGCCGATCATCGCGCTGATCGCGGCCATCGTCTTCATGGTGGACGTGCGGCCCGCGCTCAAGCAGGTCGGCGGCGGGCGGCGACGCGGGGGCAGCAGCTCCGACGGGCCCTACGGCCCGTTCAACGGGCGCTGACCCGCGCGTCCGCGCTCACGGCATCCGGTCCCCGGGTCCGCAAGGGCCCGGGGGCCGATCCAGTAGCAGCACCGCCACGTCGTCGGTGAGGTCGCCGCCGTTGAGCGCCCGCGCCTCGGTGACCGCGCCGTGCAGCAGATCGTCGCCGGCCAGGCCCTGGTCCAGCAGCCTGCCGACCAGCGCGAGCATGCCGTCCTGGCCCAGCCGGCCGCGGCCAGGACCCGTACGGCCCTCGATGAGGCCGTCGGTGTAGAGCATCAGGCTCCAGGCCCCGCCCAGCTCCACCTGCTGACGCGGCCAGCGGGCGCGCGGCAGCAGGCCGAGCGCCGGGCCGCCCAGCTCCTGCGGCATCAGCCGCGGCCGGCCGCCCGGGACGGCGACCAGCGGCGCCGGGTGGCCCGCCAGGTAGAGGCCGGCGCGGCGGGCATCCGGGGAGACGTCGACGGTGCACATCGTGGCGAATATCTCGTCGTCCGCCCGCTCGTTCTCCAGCACCTGCTGGAGCGTGGCCAGCAGCTCGTCGCCGACCAGGCCGGCGAACGTCAGCGCCCGCCAGGCGATGCGCAGTTCCACGCCGAGCGCGGCCTCGTCCGGGCCGTGGCCGCAGACGTCGCCGATCATGGCGTGCACCGCGCCGTCGGGGGTGCGCACCGCGTCGTAGAAGTCGCCGCCGAGCAGTGCGCGGGTGGGGGTGGCGCCGGCGGCGGGCGGCGGCAGGCCGGGGCGGTAGCAGGCGGCGAAGCCGAGGCCGGAGCCGGCGAGCAGCGGCGTGGGCAGCAGCCCGCGCTCCAGCCGGGCGTTCTCCTGCGCCCGCAGCCGCGAGGCCGTCAGCCGGCTCTGCGCCAGGTCGGCGCGCTTGCGCTCCACCGCGTACCGGATGGCCCGGCCGAGCACCCGGCCGTCCAGCTCGCCGCGGAAGAGGTAGTCCTGCGCGCCGACGCGGACGGCCTCGGCGGCCAGCTCGACGTCGTCCTCGTCGGTGAGCGTCAGCACCGCGTGCAGCGGCGCCATGGCCAGCACCTCGCGCAGCGCCCCCAGCTCGTCGCCCTCCTCGGCCGGTTCGCCGTCGTCCGCGGCGGCCGCCTCGCCGGTCACGCTGAGGTCCAGCAGGATGCAGTGCACGTCGGGGCCGAGCAGCCGCTCCGCCTCCGTGAGGTTGCGCGCCGTACGCACCCGGATCCGCTCGCCGTGGCGCCCGGCGCCCGCCTGCTCCAGCAGCCGCGCGATGCCGGGACCGCTGCCCGGCTCCGCCTCTATCAGCAGCAGCGTCAGCGCCTCCGGCACCGCCCGCTGGCGCGCGTGCGGCTGCCCGGGCACCGGGCCGTGGCCCGAGCGCTGCGCCGGCAACGGCGCGTGCGGCTGCGGCGACGGCGCGTGCGCGGCCGACGGCAGCGGGTGCCGTCGCCGCGTCGCGGCCTGCGTCTCGGCCACCCCGGCACCTGCGGCGGACTGGTCAGTTCCGCCGGACGATCCGGAGGCCGGGGAACGCCCGGGTACGGGCATCGCTCTTCCTTCCCTCCCCCCGAGGGTGACGGCCGGGCGCGAGCGCGCTCGCGGCCGTGGGCGGCGGCTCGTGCCGTTCCTCCGGCAAAACCGCCAAGGAGGGACCCTAGCGTGATCACCCGCCGGCAGGAACGGGCGACGCGGCCTGGAAGACGGCCGCTCCCCCGGTCCTTTGCCCTGCTCGGAGGGGTCGCGCCGGGCCCTCCCGGTCCGAATCCGTCAGGTCGGTCACATGACGCAGATCACGCGTCGGGACGCACCACTGCCTTGATCGGCATGCTGCCCGCGCCCGCGACGGTCACCTGCCGGCCGGGCCGCGGCGCGTGCACGATCGCGCCGTCACCGACATATATGCCGACGTGGCTGGCGTCAGAGTGATAAATGATCAGGTCGCCCGGGCGCATCTCGCTCACGTCGATCCGCGCCAGCCCCGCCAACTGGGTCTGCGAGGTCCGCGGGATCCTTACCCCCGCCGCCTCCCAGGCGCGCATCGTCAGCCCCGAGCAGTCGAACGTGTCCGGCCCCTCCGCGCCCCACACGTAGTCCTTGCCGAGCTGGTCCGTGGCGTACGCGATGGCCTTCCGGCCGGCGGGCGTCGCCTCGGCGTCGATCTCGTCGAGGATCCCGGAGTCCAGCCAGCGCGCCTGCGCCTCGCGGGCACGCTGCCGCTCCAGCCGGCGCAGCCGCTCCCGCTCCTCGGCCTTGAGCTTCTTCTCCAGCTCCTTCGCCTCGGCGAGGCGCTCCTCTATCCGCTCCTTCGCCCCGGCCTTGGCCTCGCGGCTGCGCTCCAGCCGCTCGTACGTCCCGGCGGCCTTCTTCGCATAGCCGTCCAGCCGCTGCTGCGTGCCGGTCACCTCGGTGATCAGCCGCCGCTGCGCGTGCTGCCCCTTGCGGGCCAGCCGCAGGTCGTCGACGAACTCCTCCGGATCGTCGCTGAGCAGCAACTGCGCCTCCATCGGCACCCCGCCGCCGCGATACTGCGCCCGGGCCAGCGCGCCCGCCTCGTCCTTCAGCCCGGCCAGCCGCTCGCTCGCGTCGGCCACGGCCTCGTCGAGCCGCTCGACCTCCTTGCGCTGCTTCTTCGCTTTCTCCTCCGCGTCGTTGTACGCGTCGGTGGCGGCCTCCGCCTCGCGGTACAGCCGCTGCACGCGGGCGTGCACCTCCTCGACCGTCGGCTTCGGCTCCGCCTCGGCGGCCGGCCCTGTCAGCGGCACGAACAGCGCCAGCAGGCCGGTCAAAGCCAGGACGATGCTCCTGCGCCGGCGCGCTCCCGCCGCCTCCCCGATTCCGCGCATGCGTCTCCCCCACTCCCCCGATCGTGGTCCGCGGGCCCCTCCTTCCGGCGGGCCCGTCACGGGGCTCTGGCCAGCCCCGCGCGATCACATGCCTCGGATGCTGCCATATCCGCCGCAACTCCCGCAGCCCTCATCCACAGACCTGTGGATAACCGGATGAGAAGTTGCAACACGGCTGGGACACGGGGTGGTTCGGGGAGGTGCGGGAGGTTCGAGTGATTCTGGAGGTTCGGGGGATTTCGGGGGCTCCGGGGGAGTTCGGGGCGGCGGAGGGTTCAGGGGGTCCCCCGGGGTTCAGGGGTTCAGGGGTTCAGGGGGTCCCGGCGGGTCCGGAGGATTCGGAGGATTCGCAGGGCCCCCCGGGGGTTCCAGAAGGTTCGGGAGTCCCCGGAGGTTCGCACGCGAAGCCGCCCGTCCTCAGCGGCAGCCGCAGCTCGCCACCGCCGCCGCCATCCGGTCCAGCGCGTCCCCCGCCCCCGTGCGGTCCGTCGCGCCCATCGTGAAGAACGCGAACGCCAGCAGCCGCCCGTCCGCGTCCACCACCGTCCCCGCCAGCGAGTTGACCCCCGTCAGCGTCCCCGTCTTCGCCCGCACCACGCCCCGCGCCGCCGCCGTGTCCCCGGCGTCCGAGCCGTCCGCGCCGGCGTCCCCGTACCGGTCCCGCAGCGTGCCGTTGAACCCCGCCACCGGCAGCCCCGTCAGCAGCGACCGCAGCTCCGGGCGGTCCGGGTCCGCCGCCGTGACCAGCAGCCGGGCCAGCAGGTCCGCCGAGACCCGGTTGTCGCGGCTGATGCCGCTGCCGTCGGCGAACCGCGCCCCGCGCACCGGCAGCCCCAGCTTCTTCAACTGCCCCGCGACCGCCTTCCCCGACCCCGCGAAGCTCGCGTCCCGTCCCGCCGCGATCGCCGTCTGCCGGGCCAGCGCCTCCCCGAGGTCGTTGTCGCTGTACGTCAGCATCCGCTCGGTCAGCTCCGCCAGCGGCGCCGAGTACGTCGCCGCCAGCTCGCCCGCCTTCTCCGGCACCCGTTCGGCCCGCGGCTCGCCCGCGACCCGTACGCCCGCCTCGCGCAGTTCCCCGGCGAAGGCGTCCGCCGCGTCCCGTGCCGGATCCGTGCCGCGGGGCGCCGGGCCGTGCCAGGAGTCGTCGAGCCGGGCCTCGTTCACCATGAGCGGGGTGACGGGGGCGATGTTCTCGTTCGGCCCGATCTCGTGCAGGACGTCTCCGGCGTACGCGGTGGCGTCGTACCGTACGGCCACCTTCCGCACGCCGTCCTTCTTCAGCTTCCGCGCCGTGTCCCGCGCCAGCCCCTTCAGCCGCTTCGCGGACAGCGTGGGGTCGCCGCCGCCGACGAGGAAGACCTCGCCGCCCTCGGCGAGCGAGGCGGTCGGGATGCGGTGGTCGGGGCCGAGGGCGGCGAGGGCGGCGGCGCCGGTGGCCAGCTTGACCGTGGAGGCGGGGACGACGCCGGTGGTCTCGTGCGCGCCGTACAGTTCGCGGCCCGTGGTCACGTCCCACACGGCCGCGGTGGTCGGCGAGCCGAGCGCGGGGTCCTTCAGCAGCGGCGCCAGTTCCTTGGCGAGCCCGGCGCCGGTCGGCCGGGGGGCGGCGACCGGCCTCGTGCCGTCCTGCGGGCCGAGCGGGGTCAGCACCCGCGGAGCGCCCGCGCCGGCGCCCTGCAGGCCGTCTCCGGGGGCGCCCTTGCCCGGTACGCCGTCGGAGGAGCCGTGATCCGCGTCACCTGTACGGCCTCCGGCGGCATCCGCGCGCGCGGCCGTCTGCTTCTCCGCCGTACGCTGACCCGAGTCCCAGGGCCCCGCCGCGGCGATCATGCCGGCGGCGAGGACGCCGCCCAGCGCGCCGGACGCGGCCACCAGCCGCACCGTACGCCGGGTGTGCAGGGGCTGCGCTTCCCACCGCCGGGTCCAGTGCCGTACCCAGCGGGCGGCCTTCCGCCGTGCCACCGCGACCCTGACCCTCACCAGGGACCAGCCCCTTTCGCCACCACCCCGCTGCGTGGGGGACACTTAATCATCTGAACCATGCTGATCTTGAAGGAGAGCCACCCGTGGAGTTCGACGTCACCATCGAGATCCCGAAGGGTTCGCGGAACAAGTACGAAGTCGATCACGAGACGGGCCGGATCCGCCTGGACAGGCGGCTCTTCACCTCGACCAGCTACCCGGCAGACTACGGCTTCATCGAAGGCACGCTCGGAGAGGACGGCGACCCGCTGGACGCGCTGGTCCTTCTGGACGAGCCGACGTTCCCCGGATGCCTCATCGCGTGCCGCACGATCGGCATGTTCCGCATGACCGACGAGGCCGGCGGCGACGACAAGGTGCTGTGCGTGCCGGCGCACGATCCGCGGGTGGAGCACCTGCGGGACATCCACCACGTGTCGGAGTTCGACCGGCTGGAGATCCAGCACTTCTTCGAGGTGTACAAGGACCTGGAGCCCGGCAAGTCCGTGGAGGGCGCGAGCTGGGTGGGCCGCCAGGACGCGGAGGCGGAGATCGAGGCGTCCAAGAAGCGCCTGGAAGCCTCGGGCGGCCACCACTGACGGGCCACTGACGTAGGTCCCACGCCGCCGGCTTCCGCGAGGAGGCCGGCGGCGTGGTCCGGCGGGGGGCCTGTGCGGGGTACGGCGCGGGAGGTGCCGGCGCGAACGCCTCGCCAGGGCTGGTGGGTCAGAAGCCTCTGGTGCGTTTGACGCCTCGGCGGGCGGGGGCCGTTTTCTCGCCCGGGCGTTTCATGAAGAGGCGGGCCATCTCGCCGCCCAGGTTCACCCCGATCGCGATCGCCAGCGCCAGCGCGGCGGCGGTCAGCAGCGAGCGCGCGCCCGCGTTCAGGTTGTCCTGGGCGAAGCCCAGCAGGCCGAAGTACGTGGCGCTGCCCGGCAGCAGCGGGCCGATGGCGGCCGTGACGTACGGCAGCGCGGAGATGAACCGGTAGCGCGAGAGGAGCTGGCCGAAGAGCCCGACGAGGCCCGCGGCCAGCGCGGTGGCCAGCACCGCCGACTTGTTCGCCTGGTGGGCGATGACCGCGTAGATCAGCCAGGCGACGCCCCCGTTGAGGGTCACGACGATCACGGTGGAACGCTCCTGCTGGAGCAGGACCGCGAAGGCCAGCGTCAGCAGCATCGCCGCGAGCAGCGAGACGATCGGCCGTTCCTGGCGGTGCAGCGCGGCGTCCGGGCTCAGCTCGGCGCCGAGCTGGACGCCCACGTAGAGCACGATCAGGACCCCGACGACGATGCCGACGACGAGGTAGAGGACTTCGAGCAGGCGGGCGGAGGCGGTGATGTAGTAGCCGGTCAGCCCGTCCTGGACGGCCGCGACCAGGGCCCGCCCGGGGATCAGCGCGAAGAGACCGCCGGTGATGACGGCGGAGGACTGGGCCTCGACGGCGGCGATGTTGAGCGTGACGCCGACCGCCGCGGGGGCCATCGCGGCGGCCACGAACTGGTAGAACTCCGGCAGCCCGCGCCCCGCCGCCAGCCACGCGAGCCGGTCGCCGAGCATGGCGCCGATCGCCGCCGCGCAGAACACCAGCGGCCCGCCGCCCACGAGCGTCGCCGCCGCGCCCGACAGGCCGCCGCTGGCGACGGTGAGGGCCCACTTGGAGTACGGGTGCCGGTTGCGCCGGATCTCGGCGAGGCCGCGGTACGCCTCCTCCAGGCTGACGGCGGCCTCCTCGTCCACGATGGCGTCGACGAGGCGGTAGACGGCGGAGAGCCGGTTGTAGTCCGTGCCGCGGCGGCGCACCGTGCGGCTGAGCGTCACCGGATCGTCGACCAGGGAGGGCTGGTACGTGACCGTCAGAAGGGTGAACGTGACCGTCGGCTCGCAGCGGTCCAGGCCGAAGGCGTGGGCGATGGCGAACATCGCGGCCTCGACGTCCTCCGCGCCCTCGCCGCCGGCGAGCAGCAGTTCGCCGATGCGCAGGGTGAGGTCGAGTACGCGCGGGACCGGCAGCGCGGTCTCCTCGGTGGGCGACAGCGTCCGCTCGGGCGTGGGGCGTTCCGTCATGGGCGTACGGAGCATGACACGCATCCGGTCCTGCCACGGCGTGGATCGTGACAGAGGACCCGTAGCGGGTGGGGGTGGCGGGGCGACCCCGGCGGCGGCCGCGGGGCCGCCGCGCGGGGGCCGGAAGCCGGAGTGGCCGTTGCCGTGGTCCTCGGCCGCGTGCTCGCCGACGCCCGCCGGCAGGGCGAACTCCGAGGTCGTCTGCCCGTCTTCAGGCGGCGGGGGGAGGGGCACGCCGAAGGGCGGCGTGAACGCGCTGTGTGCCTCGTCGGACTGCGGCTTCTCTTCACCGTTATCCGGTTCGGGCTCCTGACCCACTGGACCATCACCCCCCGCGGACGTGCCGAAAGGTTTACGCCCGCGAGCATAAGTCGGCCGCATGAAGAACGCCCCCGGGGGGTCGGAAGGGTACGGAGGCACGGCGGCACATCGGATCAAGTCGTACGAACGAGGCGCCACTGGTGTGCAGCGGGGGCGCCACCCGCGTCGAGAGCGCCGTCGCCCACGCCCGCGGGCACCGCCCGCCACCCGCTCGTACGCGCCCTCAGCGCCCCAGGCCCCGGTACCTCCGCACCGCCAGCGGGAAGAAGACCGCGAGCAGCACCAGCGGCCACACCACCGCCAGCAGCACCGGGTGCTGCGCCGCCCACGAGTCGCCGGTCCAGCCGGGGTTGCCGAACAGCTCGCGGATCGCGCCCGCCGTCGCCGACATCGGGTTCCACTCCGCGACGGCGCCCAGCCAGCCCGGCATCGTCTCCGGCGAGGTGAACGCGCTGGACAGGAACGCCACCGGCCACACCAGGATCTGCACGGCCTGCACCATCTCCGGCTTGCCCGCCACCAGACCGAGGAAGATCCCGGCCCACAGCATCGCGAACCGCAGGAGCAGCAGCAGCCCGAACGCGGCCAGCGCCTCCGCCCACGTACCGTGCCAGCGCCAGCCGACCGCGAGCCCCGCGCCGGCCATCACGGCAAGGCCGGCGGCGGACTCGGCCATGTCGGTGAGCGCGCGGCCGACGAGGACCGCGGACGGGGCCATCGGCATGGTCCGGAAGCGGTCGACAACGCCCTTGCCGAGGTCGGAGGTGAGGGAGACCATCGTGGCCTCCAGCCCGAAGGACATGGAGAGGGCGAACATGCCGGGCACCAGGTACTCGCGGTAGCTGCCACCGCCGCCGACGGCCATGCCGCCGCCGAGCAGGTAGGTGAAGACCACCAGCATCATCACCGGAAAGGCCAGGTTCACCGCGACCAGGGCCGGCCGGCGGGCCCAGTGCGCGAGGCCGCGGCCGGTCATCGTCAGCCCGTCCGCGACCGCCCACTTCAGCCGCGCGCCCGCGGTGCGGGCGGGCGGCGGGACGGCGAGGGGGGTGGTGGCGGTCATACGGTTCTCCCTTCCGCTACGGTGCCCGCCGGGCCGGCGGCGCCGCCGTCCGCCCGGTCCCGGTCCTTGTCCGGCTTACGGTCCTGCTCCGGTCTGCGGCCGGTGAGGTGGAGGAACACCTCGTCCAGCGTCGGCCGGCGGAGCGACACGTCCTCCGCCGCCACGCCGGCCGCGCCGAGCCCCCGGACGGTCTCGGCCAGCGCCGCCATGCGGTCGGCGACCGGTGCGCTGATCCGCCGGGCGTCCGCGTCGACCTCGATGTCGTCCTCCTCGGCGCGGGCGGCCATGCCGATGACGGCCGCGGCGGCGGTGAGCCGGTCCGCGTCCCGTACGACGACGTCGATACGGTCCCCGCCGAGCCGGGCCTTCAGCTCGTCGGCCGTGCCCTCGGCGACGGCCCTGCCGTGGTCCACGACCGAGACCCGGTCGGCGAGCTGGTCGGCCTCCTCCAGGTACTGGGTGGTGAGCAGCACGGTGGTGCCGTCGCCGACGAGCGAGCGGACCGCCTGCCACACCTCCGTACGGCCGCGGGGGTCGAGGCCCGTGGTCGGCTCGTCCAGGAAGAGCACCTGCGGCCGCATGAGGAGGCTCGCGGCCAGGTCGAGCCGGCGCCGCATGCCGCCGCTGTACTGCCCGACCGGCTTGTCCCCGGTGCCGTCGAGGCCGAAGCGCGCCAGCAGCTCCGCCGCCCGCCGCCGGGCGCCGGCCCGGCCGAGGTGGTAGAGCCGGCCGAACAGCTCCAGGTTCTGCCGGCCGCTGAGCACCTCGTCGACGGCGGCGTGCTGGCCGAGCAGCCCGATGCGGTAGCGGACCTCGTCCGGCTCCCGTACGGGGTCGTGTCCCGCGACGCGCACGGTGCCGCCGTCGGGGCGCAGCAGGGTGGCCAGGATCCGTACGGCCGTGGTCTTGCCCGCGCCGTTCGGGCCGAGCACGGCGTGCACCGTGCCCGCGGGGACCGCGAGGTCCAGGCCCGCGAGCGCCGCCTTGGCGGCGCCCTTCTTCCCGTAGGTCTTGCGCAGTCCTTCGGCGAGGATCGCCGTCATACGCCTCCTCCGCTCCTCGGGTAGTCAAGTTTGACCACCGAGGCGAAGGTACCCACCGTCCGACCATTAGTCAAACTTGATTAATGGGGGTCCCGGGCGGCGGGCCCCTCCGGGCTCGTCGCCACCCCGGCCCACGGATCGCCCTCGCCGGCCATCACGTACGCGCCGCCCTCCAGCCGCGCGATGAGGGCGCGGGTCCACTCGGCGCCCGCCTCGGCGGTGTGCAGCCAGAGCCGCATGATCTCGCCGATGTGGCCGTAGTCCTCGCCGTCCTGGGGCGAGTAGTGCCGGAGCACCGCGCCGCGCCACTCCTCCATCGCCGCGACGCGCTCCTTGAGCAGCGAAATGGCCTCGGCGCGCGGCAGGTCGACGAGGAAGCCGACGCCCGCCGTGAGGAAGTCGATCTTCTCGTCATGCCGGCGCAGCGCCTCGCGCAGCAGGCGGAAGTACTCGGAGTCGCCCTCGGCCGTCATCTCGTACTCGGTGCGCGGCGGGCCGCCGGCCGTGCTGGGCGCCACCTCGTGGGCGATCAGCAGCCCCTGTTTGGCCATCTGCTTGAGCGCGTGGTAGATCGAGCCCGGCTTGACGTTGGACCACTCATGGGCGCCCCAGTACTCCAGGTCGGCCCGGACCTGGTAGCCGTGCGCCCGGCCGTGCCGGCGGACGGCCCCCAGGACCAGGAGGCGAGTCGCGGACAAATGGACCCCTTGCCTTCCGCGGAGAAGTGTGGCCTCCCAGCCTAGTCAACCTTGACTAGCACGGTGAGGGGGCCCCGCGCGAAGAGCGGCACGAGGGCCGGACGCGCCGCGGGGCGCACGACGAAGGGCCGGGCTCCCCGCGCGGGAGCCCGGCCCTGCGCCGGTCCTGTGGTGGTACGGGTCAGTGGTGGCCGCCCGCGTACACGCTGCGGCAGAAGGCCGCCATCTGCTCGTCCGACAGGGCCCTGCTCAGGTCCGCCTCGCTGATCATGCCGACGAGCTGGTGGTTCTCGATGACCGGGAGGCGGCGCACCTGGTGCTGCTCCATCGCGCGCAGCACCTCGTCGACCGGGGCGCCGGCCTCGACGTACACCGGGCGGCCCTCCGCCAGCTCACCGGTCATGCAGGTCGTGATGTCGCGGCCCTGAGCGACGCACTCCACGACGATGTCGCGGTCGGTGATCATGCCGGCGATCTTGCCGTCCTGGCCGCACACCGGCAGGCAGCCGACATCCATGGAGCGCATCTTCGCGGCGGCGGTGGCGACGGATTCGGTCGAGTCGATGCACTCGCAGCCCTCATGCATGAGGTCGCGGGCGGTCCGGGCGGTGGTGGGAGCGGTCATGCGGTGGGCTCCTGTTCGTGAGTCCTGAGATCCGGAGGGGGTACGGAAGGGGTACCGTCACCGCCATGCTCCGGGCCCCCGACCGGGTGGGCGAGCTGGGCGCCGCCGAACGGGCGACGACCGCGCGCAGGAGGCCGCCGCTCAGAAGGGAAACGGCGTCCGGCCGTGCTGTACGGAGATCCACTTCAGCGTGGTGAAGGCGTCGACCGTCGACTCGCCGTTCAGCCGCCCCAGCCCCGAGCACTTCTCGCCGCCGAACGGCACCAGCGGCTCGTCGTGGATCGTGCCGTCGTTGACGTGCACCATCCCCGAGTCGATCCGCCCCGCCAGCCGTACGCCCCGCTCCAGGTCCCGGGTGTGCACCGCGCCGCTCAGCCCGAACGGGGTGTCGTTGACGATCCGTACCGCCTCGTCCTCGCCCGTGAACGGCAGCAGGAACGCGACGGGACCGTAGAACTCCCGCCGCAGAAGCTCGCTGTCCGCCGGCAGCCCGGTGAGCACCGTGGGCTCCACGAGCGTGCCCTCCGTGCGCCCGCGCAGCAGCGCGGTGGCGCCGGCGGCGAGCGCCGCGTCGACCCGGGCGGCGAGGTCGGCGGCCTCGCGGGCGCCGATGAGCGGGCCGAGCTGGGTCGCGGGGTCCGACGGGTCGCCGGTCTTCAGCGCGGCGGCCTTGGCGACGAACTTCGCCGCGAACTCCGGCAGCACCGCCCGGTCCACCAGCACCCGGTTGGCCGCCATGCAGACCTGTCCCTGGTGGGCGAAGCGGCTGAAGACGGCGGCGTCCACCGCGTAGTCGACGTCGGCGTCGTCGAGCACGACGAGGGCCGAGTTGCCGCTCATCTCCAGCACCGTGCGCTTGAAGTGCCGGGCGGCGACGCCCGCGACGTGCCGGCCGGTCTCGGTGGAGCCGGTGAAGGAGAGCACGCGCGGCACCGGGTGCTCGAGGAAGGCGTCGCCGATCTCGGAGGTGTCGGTGATGACGACGTTCAGCAGCCCGGGCGGCAGCCCGGCGTCCTGGAGCAGCCACGCGAGCAGCGTGCCGCCGACGACGGGCGAGTAGTCGTGCGGCTTGAGCACCACGGCGTTGCCGAGCGCGAGCGCGGGCGCCACGGACTTCGCGGCCAGGAAGAGCGGGAAGTCGTACGAGCCGATGACGCCGACGACGCCCACGGGCAGCCGGTAGACGCGGTTCTCCTTGCCGGGCGTCGGCGACGGCAGCACCCGGCCCTCGGCGCGCAGCGCGTACGACACGGACTCGCGCAGCACGTCCCTCGTGAGGGCGATCTCGAACGCGGCCTTCAGCCGGGTGCCGCCCAGCTCCGCCACGATCGCGCGGGTGATCTCCTCCTCGCGCTCCTCCACCAGCCGCAGCGCGCGTTCGAAGACCAGCCGCCGCTCGTACGGCGAGCGCTCCGCCCAGGGCCGCTGCGCCCGCTCCGCCGCGCGGTATGCGGCATCCACCTCGGCGGCGGTCGCGACGGTGACGGCCGCGAGCTGCTCGCCGGTGTACGGGTCGAGGTCGATGACGTCCCACGAGCCGGCGCCGGGGCACCACTTGCCGTCGATGTACTGCAGTGCCAGGTCGGAGAAGAGAGACATGAGCGAGGCTGCACCCCCCTGCGCACAGCGGACGGCGGGCACGGCTGTGACCGCTGACCCGCCATCGTACTGGTGCGCGAAAGCGCCCCCGCTACACCTCCCGGATGAGCCTGTGCAGCAACTCCCTTGATTCCGACTCGTCTTGGGCGGCGACGCGCAGCAGGTCCATGGCCTTCGTGTAGGTCGCGACGTCCTCCGGCTTGTCCAGGTAGAGGGCGCTCGTCAGATGCTCCACGTACACGACGTCGGAGAGGTCCTTCTCCGGGAAGCTCAGGATCGTGAAGGCGCCGGAGTCGGGGGTGTGGCCGTGCTGCGCCAGCGGGATGATCCGCAGCGACACGTTCGGCATCTCGGAGGCGTCGAGCAGGTGCTGCAACTGCTTGCGCATCACCTGCCGGCCGCCGTACGGGCGGCTGAGCGCGGCCTCGTCGAGCACCGCCCTGAGCTGGGCGGGGTGCTCGGCGTACAGCCGCTTCTGCCGCTCCAGCCGGGCGCCGACGCGCTTGTCCGCCTCGGCGGGCGAGATGGGCAGCCCGGCGGTGACGACGGCGTGCGCGTAGTCCTCGGTCTGCAGCAGGCCGTGTACGAACTGGACCTCGTACACGTCGATACCGGCGGCGGCCGACTCCAGTCCCACATAGGTGGGGAACCAGCCCGGCAGGACGTCGCTGTAGCTGTGCCACCACCCGGCGGTGTTCGCCTCGCTGACGAGGCCGACGAGGGCGTCGCGCTCGGTCTGATCGGTCACGCCGTACAGCGTGAGCAAGTCCTCCACGTCTCGGCTCTTGAAACTCACCCGGCCCAGCTCCATCCGGCTGATCTTGGATTCCGAGGCCCTGATCGCGTATCCGGCGGCGTCGCGCGAGATCCCCTGTTCTTCCCGCAACCGTCTGAGCTGGGAGCCCAGCAGGATACGGCGCACGACCGATCCGCTTGATCCGTCCACGGCCATCGGAGCCCTCCACCCACCTCGGCGACATGGCACTTACAAACGACATGGCACTACAAGCGCGCCCCCGGCGCCACCGGCCCATACTGCCACCACTCCGTATCATTGCGTGCTCGAACGGTTACCCAACCGAGAAAATCTTGCCGGGCAATGCCCATGAACCGGTAAGTTGCTAGACATTCCTCGCGCGTGCACGTGCATCTGCCCTTGCATCTGCCAAAGTCATTCGGAAGCATGGGCATCCGCACGGTGACGACAGACACGCACGCGACTGGGGAGTGCCGCGCATGGGGACCGAAGCAGCAGCCGTGCTCGCCCCCCTATGGCGAGGGCTGCCCTCGCTGGACTCCGGCGCCGTCGACGGTGCGGCCTCCTGTGCGATATCCGGCAGCCACGAGTCAGTGAGCGGCGCGCGCGCCTTTACGCACACCACGTTGCGGCACTGGGAGCTGACCGACCTCAGCGACGACGTCGCCCTGGTCGTCTCCGAACTGGTCACCAACGCGCTCCGGCACGCCCTGACCGGCCGCGAAGGACAGGACCCGGCGGTGCGGCTGCACCTGATGCGCTGGGCGTCCCGGCTGGTGTGCGCCGTACGCGACCCGAGCACCGCCAGTCCGGTGGCCGGGGTGGCCGATGTGGGCGCCGAGTCGGGGCGCGGGCTCTATCTGGTCGACTCCTTCAGCGACGGCTGGGGCTGGCACCCGCTGGACGGCCCGCTGCGCGGCAAGGTCGTGTGGGCCGTGTTCCACCTGCCGCCGCCGGCGGCGGGCTGACGGCCCGCAGCCCGGCCCGGCAGCCCTGCCGCAGTCGAACTCCCCGTACGGCACACACCCGCACCCGCCCCGGATCCGCCGCCCCCTGCCCGCTCCCGGGCGCCCGGGTACGAGGGAAGCGGCGCGCTGCGGCGCGGCGGGCCCCGCGGAGGATCGGGCGGACCTACGGGCGTACCGGAGACGGAACCGCCGCGCGGCGGCGGATGTTCGCCGTGCCCCGGATACCGGGTGTGATTCACACTCCTGGACCGTTCGCGGACGGAAAGGAAGCGATCGCATTCTGTGCGGATCGACGGACGTGCCGCGAGCAACGCCTACGTGGGCGATATCTCAGCCTGGATCCGGATGACGGCCGGCCGCGGTGTCACGCCGCCGATGACGGAAGCGGGCGGTGCGGCCGGGAATAGGGGGGTGTCAGTCAACTATGAGATGGTCGAACTCTCCGTCCTTGACGCCCAGCAGCATCGCCTCTACCTCGGCACGGGTGTAGACGAGGGCGGGTCCTTCGGGAAATCTGGAATTGCGAACGGCTATCTCGCCGCCGGGAAGCCTGGCGAACTCCACACAGGAACCCTGCGAGTTGCTGTGCCGGCTCTTCTGCCAGGCGGCGCCGTGAAGATCTCTGGCCGCAATGCCGTTGTATGCGTGGGCCACAGTGCATCTCCAAGGTGGTTGCCAGTGTCAACTGTCGGGGATCATAGCTGTGTTGGCGGCTAGGTGCACGCGCAAATGTACGTGCACACAGCGTGCGCGCTTGATTCCGATCAGGCACCCACCAAGGTCATCCCCCGGGGGTTCAACGTACAAGGCAGTACCGAATAGTTCCCGGCGCGGCCACATTCACGGCCGGATGCTGCTCACCACGTTCGCCGTGGCCTCCAGACCGGACTGGATCGTGGGGGCCACGGTGGTGCCGGAGAGATAGAAGCCGAGGAGCACGCAGACCACCGCGTGCGAGGTCTTCAGCGAACCGCTGCGCAGAAACACCACGGCCAGCACCAAGAGCAGCAGCACGACCGACACCGACACGGCCATCTGATCACCGGTCCCCGGGTTCGCCGTCCACATACGTGGCAGTCTGTCCCACCTGTGCCCCCCGTTCCGTGCGAGCCGTGCCCGCCATCCGGGTGATAGCGGGGCCGTCCGGGGCGGGCGGGCGCGCGTCGCGCGCCGTCGGGTGGTGGGCGCGCCCCCGGGCCGTAAGACTTGGCCGTACCGCCTACCGCCCCCTTCGTCGATGGGACGACGATGAAGAAGCAGGAGCTGGCCGACCTCGACGCCCACTGGCGCGCCCTCAACTACCTGGCTGCGGGTCAGATCTACCTCACCCGCAATCCGCTGCTCACCGATCCGCTGACGCCCGAAGACATCAAGCCGCGGCTGCTCGGCCACTGGGGCACCTGCCCGGGCCTCAACCTCGTCTACACCCACCTCAACCGCGTCATCGGCGCCCGCGACCTCGACGCCGTCTGCGTCTGGGGCCCGGGACACGGCGGCCCCGCGGTCTACGCCGGCGCGTGGCTCGACGGCTCGTACGGCGAGGCGCACCCCGACGTCTCGCGCGACGCCGCCGGGATGGCGCGGCTCTTCCGGCAGTTCTCCTTCCCGGGCGGGACGCCGAGCCACGTCGCGCCCGTGATCCCGGGGTCCTTCCACGAGGGCGGCGAGCTGGGCTACTCCCTCGCGCACGCCTACGGCGCCGCCTTCGACAACCCCGGGCTCGTCGCCGCCTGCGTCATCGGCGACGGCGAGGCGGAGACCGGGCCGCTCGCCGGGTCGTGGCACGCGAACAAGTTCCTCGACCCCGCGTACGACGGCGCGGTACTGCCCATCCTGCACCTCAACGGCTACAAGATCGCCGGCCCCACCGTGCTCTCCCGCATCCCGGAACGCGAGCTGGACGAGCTGCTGCGCGGCTACGGGCACGAACCGCTGCACGTGAGCGGGGAGGACCCCGCGCGCGTCCACCGCGACATGGCCGACGCGATGGACACGGCCCTCGACCGGATCGCCGAGTTCCAGCAGGCCGCCCGCGCCCGCGGCGGGCTGCGCGGGCGCCCCCGCTGGCCGGCGATCGTGCTGCGCACCCCCAAGGGCTGGACCGGCCCCGAGGACGTCGACGGCACCCCCGTCGAGGGCACCTGGCGCTCCCATCAGGTGCCGCTGCCCAACGTGCGCGAGAACCCCGAGCACCTGGCGGAGCTGGAGCGGTGGCTGCGCAGTTACGAACCGGAGAAGCTCTTCGGCGCCGACGGCCGGCCGCGCCCGCAGGTGCTCGCCTGCGTGCCGCACGGCGACCGCCGCCTCGGCGCCAACCCGCACGCCAACGGCGGCCGGCTGCTGCGCGCCCTGCCGCTGCCGGGGCCCGAGACGTACGCCGTCGCCGTCGACCGGCCCGGCGGCCGGATGCACGAGCCGACCCGGGTGCTCGGCGCCATGCTGCGGCAGGTGATGGCGGACACCGCGGAACGCCGCGACTTCCGCGTCTTCGGCCCGGACGAGACCGCGTCCAACAGGCTCCAGGAGCTGTTCGAGGTCACGGACCGGGCGTGGCAGGCGGAGACGGAGCGGACCGACGAGCACCACGGGCCGCACGGCCGGGTCATGGAGGTGCTCTCCGAGCACCTGTGCCAGGGCTGGCTGGAGGGGTACGTCCTCACCGGCAGGCACGGGCTGTTCTCGTCGTACGAGGCGTTCGCGCACATCGTCGCGAGCATGGCCGCGCAGCACATCAAGTGGATCCAGACCGCGCACGAGGAGCCCTGGCGGGCGCCGGTCGCCGGGCTCAACTACCTGCTCACCTCGCACGTCTGGCGGCAGGACCACAACGGCTTCAGCCACCAGGACCCCGGCTTCGTCGACCACATCCTCAACAAGAGCCCCGGCGTCGTCCGGGTCTACCTGCCGCCGGACGCCAACACCCTGCTGTGCGTGGCCGACCACGTGCTGCGCACCCGCGACGTCGTCAACGTCGTCGTCGCCGGCAAGCAGCCGTCGTTCGACTGGCTGACGCTGGAGCAGGCCCGCGCGCACTGCCTGCGCGGCGTCGGCATCTGGGAGTGGGCCGGCACCGAACGCCCCGGCGAGGCGCCGGACGTGGTGCTGGCGTGCGCCGGCGATGTGCCGACGCTGGAGGTGCTGGCCGCGGCGGCGATGCTGCGCGAGCATCTGCCGGAGGTGGCGGTACGGGTCGTCAACGTCGTCGACATCGCCCGGCTGATGCCGCACGAGGACCATCCGCACGGGATGACGGACCGGGAGTTCGACTCGGTGTTCACCCGCGACACCCCGGTCATCTTCGCGTACCACGGCTATCCGTGGCTGATCCACCGGCTGGCCTACCGGCACGCGGGACACGACCAGTTCCATGTCCGCGGCTACAAGGAGATGGGCACCACGACCACGCCCTTCGACATGGTCGTACGCAACGACCTCGACCGCTACCGGCTGGTGATGGACGTCGTCGACCGCGTCCCCGGCCTGGCGGTGCGGGCGGCGGCGGTGCGGCAGCGGATGGCGGACGTACGCGGCCGGCACCACGCCTGGATCCGCGAGCACGGCACGGACCTGCCCGAGGTGGCGGACTGGACCTGGCCGGGCTGAGCCGGGCCGCGGTGGTCCCGAGGGCGGCTACCGGCCGGGGCGGCGCTTTCCGCCGGACCGGCCGGTAGCCGTCGCGTCCCGGTCAGCCGGCGCCGATCTGCACGTCCTCCAGGATGCCGAGCGCGTCGGGGACGAGCACCGCCGCGGAGAAGTAGGCGCTCACCAGATACGAGATGATCGCCTTGTCGCTGATCCCCATGAACCGGACGTTCATCCCCGGGCGGATCTCGTCCGGCAGCCCCGTCTGGTGCAGCCCCACCACACCCTGGTCCGCCTCGCCGAGCCGCATGGCGATGACCGAGCTGGTCCCCTCCTGGGTGACCGGGATCTTGTTGCAGGGCAGCAGCGGGATGCCGCGCCAGTTGTTGACCTCGCTGCCCAGGTACTCCGTGCGCGGCGGGTAGATGCCCCGCTTGTTCCACTCCCGGCCGATGGCCGCGATCGCCCGCGGGTGCGCCAGCAGCACGTGCGTCTGCCGGCGGCGGGAGATCAGCTCGTCCAGGTCGTCGGGCGTGGGCGGGCCCGAGCGGGGGTGGATGCGCTGCTTGAGGTCGGCGTTGTGCAGCAGGCCGAACGAGCGGTTGTTGATCAGCTCGTGCTCCTGGCGCTCGCGCAGCGCCTCGACGGTCAGCCTCAGTTGCTGCTCGACCTGGTTCATCGGGTCGTTGTAGAGATCGGCGACGCGGCTGTGGACGCGCAGCACGGTCTGCGCGACCTCCAGCTCGTACTCCCTGGGCGTCAGCTCGTAGTCGACGAACGTGCCCGGCAGCTCCGCCTCGCCGTGGTGGCCGGAGGCCAGCGCGATCTCGGCCTCGCCCTTGCTGTTCTGCGGCTGCTGCGGGAGGGAGCCGAACGCCGCCAGGTGCTCGCGCAGCCCCGCCGCCTGCGCCAGCAGATCGTCGAGGGCGGAGCGGGCGAGGACCAGCACCGTACCGCGGGTCTGGGCCCGCACCGTGAACGGCCAGGTCCCGTCGGCCTCCAGGAGCACCTCCCCGCCGATGTAGTCGCCGTCGGCGAGGACGCCGAGGACGGTCTCGTCCCCGTACTTCCCGGTGCCGACCCGCTCCAGCCGCCCGTGCGCGACCAGCACCACCTGGTCCGCCGCCGACCCCGCGGACACGACCGCGTCCCCCGGCGCGACCTCCCGCTGCGCGAACCGGTCGGCCAGCGCCGACAGCACCTCCTCGTCCTCGTACGCGCGCAACTGCGGCAGCTCGCGCAGCTCCTGCGGGATGACGCGCACCTCGTCGCCGACCGAGGTGAACTCGACCTGTCCGTCGCCGAGCGTGTGGGTGAGGCGCCGGTTCACCCGGTACGCACCACCCTTGACCTCCGTCCACGGCAGCGCCTTGAGCAGCCAGCGGGAGGAGATCCCCTGCATCTGCGGGGGCGTCTTGGTGGTGGTCGTGAGGTTCCGCGCAGCGGCGGTGTCGAGGCTGAGCCGGGCGGGGAGTTCGACGGACGCGGACGTTTCTTCTGGCGAGGTCGTCATGCCACCGAAGCTAGGCTTCGGCGCAAAGCGGCAGCAATCGCTCGAAAGAGTAGGAATATCTGTCTTGATTCCTGGATAGAGCTGGCTCTTACCGGAGTATGACGGTGGGCGTGGCAGTAGCCGCCCGCCGCCGCCGGCGACCCTAGGCTCGCGGCATGCGCGTACTCGTCACCGGCGGCGCCGGGTTCATCGGATCGCACGTGGTCTCCGCCCTCGCCGAGCGGGGGCACGAGGCGGTGGTGCTGGACGTCCGGGACGGAGGGCCGCCCGGTCATACGTGCGACGCGTACCGCCGGGGCGACGTGCGGGACCGCGACGCCGTCGCGGCGGCCCTCGCCGGCGTGGACGCCGTCTGCCACCAGGCCGCGATGGTCGGCCTCACCGAGGACTTCGCCGACGCGCCCGCGTACGTCGGCGTCAACGACCTCGGCACCGCCGTGCTCCTCGCCGCCATGGCCGACGCGGGAGTGCGGCGCCTGGTGCTGGCGGGGTCGATGGTCGTGTACGGGGAGGGGCGCTACGACTGCGCCGCACACGGCCCCGTACGGCCGCGGCCGCGGGCGGCGGCGGACCTCGCGGGCGGGCGCTTCGAGCCGCGGTGCCCGCGCTGCGGCGCGGAGTTGGCGCCGGGTCTGGTGGCGGAGGACGCGCCCGTGGACCCGCGGAGCGTGTACGCGGCGACGAAGCTGGCGCAGGAGCACCTCGCGGGTGTGTGGGCGCGGGTCACGGGCGCGTGTGCGGTGTCGCTGCGCTACCACAATGTCTACGGCCCCGGGATGCCCCGCGACACCCCGTACGCGGGCGTCGCCTCCTTCTTCCGCTCGGCGCTGGCGCGCGGCGAGGCGCCGCGGGTCTACGAGGACGGGGCGCAGCGGCGGGACTTCGTCCACGTACGGGACGTCGCGGAGGCCAACGTCCGGGCGCTGGAGGCGGTGTACGGGGACGGCGCGGCGGCGGGGGCGCTGACGGCGTACAACGCGGGCAGCGGGGACGTGCACACCGTCGGCGAGCTGGCGACGGCGCTGGCCGCGGCGTACGGCGGTCCCGCGCCGCGGATCACGGGCGAGTACCGGCTGGGGGACGTACGGCACATCACGGCGGACTCGGCGCGGCTGCGGGCGGAGCTGGGGTGGCGGCCGGCGGTGGGGTTCGCGGAGGGCGTGACGGAGTTCGCGAAGTCCCCGCTGGGCGCGGCGCCCTGAGGCGCCGGCCGCCGGCCGCGGGCGGGCGACCGCGGATCGTCAGCCGGTAGCCGCGGGCAGGGTGACCTCGAAGCGGCAGCCTCCCGGCACGTTGCGCACCTCCGCCCGCCCGCGGTGCGCCTCGACGATCCCGCGCACGATCGCGAGGCCCAGCCCGGCGCCCGCGGGCGGCACCGGAGTGCGGGCGTGGTTGCCCCGCCACCCCGTGTCGAAGACCCGCGCCAGGTCCTCCTCCGGGATCCCGCCGCACTGGTCGGTGACCGAGACGACGACCGCCGGGCCCTCCCGCTCCCGCACCGCGACGGTGACCGCGACCGTGCCGTCCGCGGGGGTGCGGCGGATGGCGTTGACGAGGAGGTTGCCCAGTACCCGGGTCATCTCCTTGCCGTCGACCTCCACCGGCACCGCCGCCGCCGGCTCCGGCGGCTCACCGACGAGCCGTACGCCCCGCTCGCGCGCGAGCGGATCCGCGCCCGCGAGCGCGTCGCCGACGAGGTCGTGGACCGACATCCGGGTGGGCGCGAGCGCGAGGGCGCCCGCGTGGATGCGGGAGAGTTCGAAGAGGTCGCCGACCATGGCGTCGAGGCGCTCGGTCTCGGCACGGATCTGCCGGTGGTAGCGCCCCGGGTCGGCGGCCATGCCGTCCTCCAGCGCCTCCGCCATGGCGCGCAGCCCGGCCAGGGGGGTCCGCAGATCGTGCGAGATCCACGCGACCAGCTCGCGCCGGGAGGCGTCCAGCGCCCGCTCCCGCTGCCGGGACTGCGCCAGCCGCTCGGCGGTCGCCGCCAGCTCCCGGCTCAGCGCGGCCAGCTCGGCGGTCGCGCCGCCCGCGGGGGGCGCGAAGGAGCCGCCCGCGTCGAAGGCGTGGCCGAACGAACGGGTCGCGGCGGCCAGCGCGTTGCTGCGGGCGACGACCCAGCGGCCGAGGAGCACGGCGGTGGCGAGGGAGACGACGGCGGCCATGAGGCAGACGATGCTGACGACGGTGAGGTCGTGCCCGGAGAGGAACATCTCGCGGGCGACGGCGAGGGTGCCCAGCAGCATCGCGGTGACGGCGGTCGCGGCGACGACGGAGACGGAGACGACGAGGGAGCGGTTGCGCAGCAGGCGCAGGGCGACGGCGCCGAGGAGGCCGGCGACGGCGGCGCCGAGGAAGGCGAAGGCGGCCATGAGGAGGATGTCGTTCACGGGCGGCCGCCCCCGTCGGTGCCGTTTTCGGGGGTGGCGTCGGTGCGGGCGGCGGGGCCGGGCTCCGGGGCCTTCTCGCCGTCGTACGCCCCGTCCCGTACCGCGGTGTCGAAGCGGTACCCGACGCCCCAGACCGTGGTGATCAGCCGGGGCCTGGCCGGGTCGTCCTCGACCTTGCCGCGCAGCCGCCGTACGTGCACGGTCACCGTCGACAGGTCGCCGAACTCCCAGCCCCACACCTCCCGCATCAGCTCCTCCCGCCCGAACACCCGCCCCGGGTGCCGCAGGAAGTGCGCGAGCAGGTCGAACTCCCGCAGGGTCAGCGCCAGCTCGGCCCCGTGCTTGGCGGCCCGGCGCGCCGCGGGGTCCACGGTGAGCCCGGCGCCGCTCAGTTCGCCGCCGCGGGGCGGGGCGGCGCGGCTGCGGCGGAGCACGGACTCCACGCGCAGCACCAGCTCGCGCGGGCTGAAGGGCTTGGTGACGTAGTCGTCGGCGCCGACTTCGAGGCCGAGGATGCGGTCGTCCTCGTCGCCGCGGGCGGTGAGCATGATCACCGGTACGGGGCCGGCGGCGCGCAGCTTCGCGCAGACCTCCAGGCCGTCCATGCCGGGCAGCATCAGGTCGAGCACGATGAGGTCGGGGCGCGCGGAGGCGGCGGCGGCCAGCGCCTGCGGGCCGTCCTCGACGCGCTCGACGGCGTAGCCGGCGCGGTCGAGGTAGCCGGCGACGACCTCGGCGACGGTGGGGTCGTCGTCGACGACGAGTACGCGGGCCGGGCCGTCCGGCGGCCGGGTCATCCTGGCGGGCGGGACGAGGTCCATGGTGCCAGCGTGGCACGGGCGGGCGGCGATGGGCGGGGGCCGAACGGATGGCGGCGGGCGACGTCCGTGATTCGTAAGAACCGTGCGTCCGCTATGCGGCTTTTGCGCTCGTAGGGTGGTGGCCATGACCGACGTCGTACTCCCCTGTCTGGACGAAGCCGGGGCGTTGCCCCGGGTGCTGGCCCGGATCCCCGCCGGCTGGCGCGCGATCGTGGTCGACAACGGCTCCACGGACGGCTCGGGCGACCTCGCCCGCGCGCTCGGCGCCACCGTCGTGCACGAGCCGCGGCGCGGCTTCGGCGCCGCCTGCGCGGCGGGCCTCGCGGCGGCCACGGCCGAACTGGTCTGCTTCTGCGACTGCGACGGCTCGCTCGACCCCGGCCTGCTGCCCCTGCTCACCGACCGCATCACGGCCGGCACGGCGGACCTCGTCCTCGGCCGCCGCCGCCCTACCTCGCGCGGGGCGTGGCCCCTGCACGCCCGGGCGGGCAACGCGGCGCTGGGCCTGATGCTGTACCGCCGCACGGGGGTGCGGCTGCACGACCTGGGCCCGATGCGGGCCGCCCGGCGGGCGGCGCTGCTGGATCTCGGGGTGACGGACCGGCGCAGCGGGTACCCGCTGGAGACGGTGGTACGGGCCGCGGACGCGGGGTGGCGGATCGCGGAGCTGCCGGTGCCGTACGCGCCGCGGACGGGGAAGTCGAAGGTGACGGGGACGTGGCGGGGGACGTGGCAGGCGGTCCACGACATGAGCGGCGTCCTCCGGGGCGACCTGCGGCGCGACCCGCGGTCCGCACCGGATGTCCTGCGGACCGCGCCGGGAGGCCACGGGGGCACGGCCGGACCGGAGGCGGTGGCCGGAGCCGGTGCGGGCGTGCGTCCGGAGGCGGGCGGGGGAACCGGGGGAACGACGGCTGCCGGGGCGGGGCCGGGTGAGGGCGCGGGTGGCGGCGCAAGCGCGGGCGCGGGCGTAGCCGCGGGGCCGGGTGCGGGCTCCGGTGCCGGGGCGCGATCCCGGTCGGGTTCCGGTCGTCCGGTGAGCGACGGCGCCGGTACCCGGGCGTCCGGGGCCGGCGGGACGGTACGTCGTTCCGGCGGCGGTGTCGCCGCGGGTGGCCGGGGTGCGGAGGGCGGGCGGTGAGGGGCGGGGGCGTCACCGTACTCGTCATCGCGAAGGAGCCGCGCCCCGGCCGGGTCAAGACCCGGCTCACGCCCGCCTACACCCCCGCCGAAGCCGCCCGGCTCGCGGAGGCGGCGCTCGCCGACACCCTCGCCGTCGTACGGGGCCTGCCCGCCCGGCGCCGCGTGCTCGTCCTCGACGGCGCTCCCGGCGACTGGCTGCCGCCCGGCTTCACCGTCGTACCGCAGGCCGCCGGCGGGCTCGACGAGCGGCTGGCCGCCGCGTTCGGCGGCTGTACGGGCCCCGCGCTGCTCGTCGGCATGGACACCCCCCAGCTCACCGCCGCCCTGCTGGCGCCCGCCCTGGCCGGGGACGCCTGGTCGGCCTGCGACGCCTACCTCGGCCCGGCGCAGGACGGCGGCTTCTGGGCGCTGGGGCTGGCGCGGCCGGACCCGGAACTGCTGCGGGGCGTACCGATGTCGACGCCGCACACGGGTGCGGCGCAGCACCGGCGGCTGCGCGAGGCGGGGCTGCGCGTACGGGAGTTGCCGCCGCTCCGCGACGTGGACACCCCGGCGGACGTCCCGCCGGTCGCCGAAGCCGCCGCCCCGGGCAGCCGCTTCGCCGCCACGGCCCACCGCCTGGACGCCTGGACCCGCGCGGCCCGTGCGGCCACCGCACCGGGCGCCGCGGCACCGGACGGCGCCGCCGTGCACCCCGCGGCGGCGGACGGTGCGGCACTCGACCGAGCCGCCGGATGACCTCGCCCCCACCCCGCCACTCACCCGACCCCGCCCCGCCGGGCCCCGCGGCCTCCCGCCCCGGCGCCCGCCGGCCCCTGCCCCACCCCGCGGCTCCCCCGCCCCGCCTCGACGTCACCGACGACGCCTGGGACCGCGCCGATCCGTACGCCCGTGCCCTGCGCAGCGGTGCCGGGCCGCTCTTCCTCAGGCGGCACGACGGGTGGCTGCTGCCGCTCGACGTGGAGCGGTGGTGCGGGGTGCCCGACGGGGGTGACGTGACCGTGCTGCGGCGGTGCACCGGGCCCGTGCTGGACATCGGCTGCGGGCCCGGCCGCCTCGTCGCCGCGCTGGCCGCGCTGGGGCGGCCCGCGCTCGGCGTCGACGTCAGCTCCGAGGCCGTCGCGCACGCCCGGTCGCGGGGCGCCGCCGCGCTGCGCCGGTCGGTGTTCGAGCCGCTGCCCGGCGAGGGCCGCTGGGGCACCGCGCTGCTCGTCGACGGCAACGTCGGCATCGGCGGCGACCCCGCCGCGCTCCTCGCCCGCGCCGCCGCGCTGCTGCGCCCACGCGGGCGGCTGGTCGTCGAGGTCGCCGCGGACGACGACGTGGACGAGCGCGTGCACGTCCACGTCACGGACGGCACCCCCGGCACCCACGGCACGGGCGGCACCCCTCACTCCGCCGCGGGGCCCCGCCCCGAGCGTGCCGCCTTCCCCTGGGCCCGGGTCGGGCTGCCCGCCCTGCTCAGGTACGCGGCGGCGGGCCGCTGGCGGGAGGAGGACCGCTGGACCGCGGGCGGGCGACGGTTCGCCGCGCTGCGAGCACCAGAGCCGACGCCGCGAACAGCGCGGCGGTGATGAGCAGCCAGCGGTGCAGGAAGGCGTCGGCGGGCAGCGCGGTGACGGTCTCGTAGCGGCCCACCTGGCGGGTGATGAGCGGGAAGTAGACGAGGAGCAGCAGCCCGGAGACGGCGGCGGGGAAGCGCACGTAGTTCACCAGCCGCGGGCCCAGGACACGTTGGGCCCCTCGGTCGGCGAGGGAGTACAGGGGCAGCAGCGCCAGGTCGTGCAGCACCGCCGCACCCGCCAGCCACAGGGCGACGCCGAGGGGGTCCTTGCCGAAGAGCCGGACGCCGGCGTAGCCGGTGAGCGCGAAGGAGGCGAGGAGGAGGGCGAGGGTGGGGAGCGGCCCGGGGGCGAGCAGACGGCGTACGGGCCCGGGGGCGGGCGTGCGGCGGAGGAGCGCGCGGAGGCGGTGGCCCACGGACCCGGGCGCCCGTTCCGTACGCGATCCGCCTCCGTCCAGCCGCCCCGCAGTCTCTTCAGTGTCCGGCGTATCCCGCACACCCCCCGGGTCACGTGCGTCAGGTGCATGGGGCGCGTCCCCTGCATCATGTGCGTCATGTGCGTGCCGTACGTCCCGCGCGTCCGGCCCCACGGCATCCCGCGCACCCGGGTGCCCGGCACCCTGCGCGTCCGGCTCCTCCGCCCCCGGCTCCCGCCCGGATCCGCCCGGAGGGCGACCCGCGCTCACGGCAGCTCCCCGAACGTCAGCCTCGTGACCCACTTCGTGTTGTGCACCCCCGGGTTCGCCGGGACGATGATCCGCGCCGGGTACCCGTGATCGCGGGACAGCGGCGCGCCGTTGACGTGGAGCGCCAGCAACGACCGCGGATCGCGTACCTGGTTGGCCCGGAGCGACGCCGCGCGGAACGCCCCCTTCTGCTGCGCCGACTCCGCGAACACCCCGTCCCCCTCCCCCGCGCCCGCCAGCGCGGCCAGGTCCGCGAGCCGGACCCCGCGCCACAGTTGGTCGTCCGTCGACCAGCCCTCCACGCACGCGATCGGCAGCGCCGCCGTGTGCTGCGGCAGCGCCAGCAGTTCCGCCCGGGTGAGCACCGCGGGGCGGCCGTCCCCGGCGCGTACGACCAGCCGCCAGCGCTCGCCGATGTCGGCCGGCTCGATCCCGAGTGCCGCGGCGGTCTTGTTGATCTGGAAGCCGTTCGGTCCTTCGCCCGGGTTCCCGCCTCCGTGCGGGGCGAGGAGCGCGGTGCGGCGCAGCGGGCCGCCGATGCTCTGCCCCGCGGTGACCGCGACCAGGCCCAGCGACCCGGCGCCCACCAGCGCCACGGCGCCGCGCCGCGAGATCGTCGGCGGCGCGGGTTCCGTGGCCCGCAGCTCGTCCATGCCCCGGTCGTGCAGCCCGCGGCGGAGCTTGCCGACGCGGGTGGCGAGGTGGACGGCGAGGGCGCCGAGGAACACCCAGGCGCCGTAGAAGTGGAGGGTGTAGAAGGAGCCGGGGAAGACGTAGAAGAGCTGCATGTTGAGGATGCCGGTCGCGAACTCGAAGAGCGCGCTGCCCACGAGCAGCAGCGTCGAGCCGCGCTCCAGCGCGTGCCGGGCGGAGCGCAGCGGCGGCCAGGCGAAGAGCCGCGGCAGGACGGACCAGAGCTTCGCGAGCAGGACGGGGACGAGGGCGACGCCGAGGGTGACGTGGACGCCCTGGTTGAGGCGGTAGAGCCAGTGCGGGTCCGTGGGCCAGGAGAAGAGGTAGAAGCCGAGGAGGCCCTTGCCGGGGGTGGTGTCGTTGCCGGGGAGGTCGGGGTTGTAGGCGGCGTACGACAGGAAGCCGGTGAGCAGCATCAGGGGCAGGCCGGCGAGGAGGACCGTGCCGAGGAGCGCGGTGAACCACGGGCCGCGCAGCGGGCTGCGCCAAAAGGCGGGCCGGAAGGGGCCGGGCGGGGGCGGGCCGGCCCCCGGGCCGGCGGCGGGGCCGGAGTGAGGGCCGGGTCGGGGTGCCGGCGGGCGTACGGCGGACATGGACCGACCGTAGGCCGCGAATGCGCCCGTATCACCGCAACGACTCCTGACGAAAGCGTGACGTCGCCGCGCGTTCCCCGCGCGGGCGGGGTGCGGCTGCCTAGCGTGACGACGTGACCTCCTCACCCCTCGGGCCGCCCGCCGCCGGCACGGAGACGGAAACCGGGACCGGGACCGGGACCGGCCCCGGACCGGCCGCGGAGACCGTCGTCCCCGCCTCACCGGCGTCCGCCCCCGCCGCCGGCCGCCGGTGGGACCTCCTGGCCGCCGGCCTGGCCGCTGTGGCGATCACGACGGCGGCCCTCGTCGGACGGGCCGTCAACGACCGCGACATCCTGCACGTGCACTTCCCGCCCCTGTCCGCCGTCTGGGAGCCGCACTACGGACCCGGCACCCCCGCGGCGCTCGCGGTGGCCGCCGCCGTCGTCGCGTACGGGCCCGCGCTCGCCGACCGGCTTCCGTGGCGCCGGCTGCTCCTCACCACGTGGGCGGCGTCCATGGCGTGGATCTGGTCCCTGGCACTGGTCGACGGCTGGCGGGACGGCGTCACCGGGCAGTTGACGGCGACGAACGAATACGCCCGGCCGGAGACCGTCGCCCGCTTCGCCGACCTGGGGCACGCCGTACGCACCTTCACCGACCACATCCTCATCCAGACCCCCGACAACTGGCCCGCGCACATCGCCGGGCACCCGCCCGCCGCGATCCTCACCTTCGTCGGCCTGGACCGGGCGGGGCTGGGCGGCGGGGCGTGGGCGGCGGTCTTCTGCATCACCGTGGGCGGGTCCGCGGCGGTCGCGGTGCTGGTGGCGCTGCGGACGCTGGGCGGCGAGGAGCGCACGCGGCGCGCGGCGCCGTTCCTGGTGCTGGGTCCGTGGGCGGTCTGGGCCGGGGTGTCGGCGGACGGCTACTTCGCGGCGGTGGCCGCCTGGGGCCTCGCGCTGCTGGCGCTCGCGGCGACGCGGACCGCGCGGCGGCCCGCGGTGGCGGCGACGGGCGCGGGGCTGCTGCTGGGGTGGGCGGTGTACCTGTCGTACGGGCTGACGCTGCTGGTGCTGCCGATGGCGGCGGTGCTGTGGTGCGCGGCCCGCCGGGGGCGCGGGACCGGGGTGCTGCGGACGCTGCCGTGGGTGGTGCTGGGCGCGCTGCCGGTCGCGGTGGCCTTCACGGCGGCGGGCTTCTGGTGGTGGGAGGGGTACACGCTGCTGCACGAGCGCTACTACCAGGGCTTCGGCGGAGAGCGCCCGTACAGCTACTGGGTGTGGGCGAACCTGACGGTCGCGGCGATCAGCGCGGGCCTGGCGGCGGTGGCGGGCACGCGCCGCGCGGTACGGACCGCCTGCCGGCGCGGCGCCGGGCGCTCCTCGGCGTACGCCGTGGCGGTCATGGCGGTCGCCGGGCTCGCCTGCCTCGTGGCGGCGGATCTCTCCGGTCTGAGCAAGGCGGAGACGGAGCGGATCTGGCTGCCGTTCACGCTCTGGCTGCTGCCCGCCGCCGCCCTGCTCCCGGCCCGCGACCACCGGACCTGGCTGACGGCGCAGGCGGCGGTGGCACTGGCGGTGAACCACCTGCTGGTCACAAGCTGGTAGATCCCCGCCCTTTCCAGCCCCGTCCGGATGTCAGTGGTACGGCGTACCGTCGTACATATGTGCCGAAGCATCAAGACCCTGCGCCCCCCGTACGCCGACACCGTCACCGACGACGACATGCGGGCCGCGGCGCTGCAGTACGTACGGAAGATCTCCGGCTTCCGCCACCCCGCGCCGCACAACGCCGAGGCGTTCGACAAGGCGGTGGAGGAGATCGCCGCGGTGACGCAGGAGCTGCTGGACTCGCTCGTCGTCCGGGGCGGCAAGGGGGCGGCGTAGGGGCTGCGTGATCGACGCAGCAGGTTGGTGTGGTGTGCGCGGGCCCCGTTTCCCCGTTTAACCGTTTCCCCGTTTCCCCTCACGCCCGCCCAAGGGTATGCGGCTGGTCTGACAGTGCGGGGGGAGCGGGGTTCTGAGCTGGTACGTCGTGTCTGT